>OMIN01000001.1 GCA_900299145.1 Betaproteobacteria bacterium
TCATCATCACTCACATCGCGTGGGTAAGGCTTGGGATTGGAGACTTGTGTCTATATGCCCACTATGTGCCATATCCCGGCAAAAAGTACAACCTAAAAGTTCATAACAGGCTCTAGACTGAAGTTCCGGCACCCAAAAAGCGAGTTTATCCTTTAGTTTCAGGAACTTGAATGTGCTTTGCGTGCGGCCCTGCTGTCTACAAAGCGATGGCTTGAAGCAACTGCATGGCACGCGCCTGTTTTTCATTGGGCGTGGTCACGAGCTCAAAGGTTCGTGCATCGTCGCTGCTGCCGCGCGAGCGGCAGGTGTTGCGCACGATCGTGGATAACTCATCGAGCAAAGTGCGAAAGCTATGCGCCCGCGTGCCATCGGCAAGCTGATGAATCGAGGCCTTGCGCAGCGCGCCTTCGGAGCGGCGCGCAGGCGCCACCGGATCGCGCGTGGCCTTCGCGGCCTGATCCTCATCGGCGAACAACAACTCACGCCACGCCTGGCGCATGTGCCACTCCACATAATAGGCCAGCACACACAGAAAGATATGCGCTCGCACCCGGTCCGCCGTGCGGTGGTGAATCGGGCGTATCTTCAGATTCACCGTCTTGAGTGTGCGAAACGCCCGCTCCACCGCCGTCAGCGCCTTGTAGGTGCGCACCAGTTCGGCGCCATCCATCTCGTTTTTGGGTAGCGGGCTGCGAATCACGTAAAGCCCATCCAGTGCGGCTTCGGCTTGAACCGAAGCGGTGTTCACCTTGAAGTCAAAGTGCTGTTCGCCGATATCCAGCTCAAAGTGCTTGGCCATCTTGAACTTGTCGAGCACCTTGCCCACCCGCACCCCGATCTTGCCCGCCGTGCGCAACGTTCCTTTCTTGACCATAGCCTGCACACGTTCGAGTTGTTCCCGGCTAGCCGAGAGCAGCGCTTCGCGCTTATGCGCGCGCAGACGCCCCCGCGCCTCGTTGCGGCACACCACCAGGCGTTCGTTCGGGTAATCCGGGTGGGTGATCTCAATGAGGTTGCGCTCATCGAACAGCCCCATCTGTATTGATCTGGCCTCGACCAATTGGCGTATCTGCGCGCTTTTGAGCGCCGTGACCCATGACAGCCCCTCATGGGTGCGTAGCTGCTCCACCGCCGTCTGGCTGATCATGCCGCGATCTCCCACCAGCACCACCTCGTCGATACCAAAGTCATGTTTCAGACGCAGCACTTGCGGCAGCAGTGTCTGTGGGTCGGAGACGTTGCCTTCATACACCGACACCGCTACCGGGCAGCCCCGCCGGTTGGTGAGTAGCCCGTAGTTGACTTGCAACTTGCCGCGCTTGCCGTCGCGGCTGTAGCCGAACTTGGCCAAGGGGCAGCAATGGCCCTCGAAGTAGCTGGAGGACAGGTCATAGAGCGCTATATCGCCCTTGCCCAGATGGCGCTTGGCCAGCTTCTTCTCGATCGTGTCTTGGCGCGCGAGCAACCAGTCCATGGCGCTGTAAAGTGCGTCTTCATCGGCCTCGGCCACCCCGAAGTGCGCGGCTACGGTGTTGGTGTGCCACCAGCGCGTGGTGGCAAGCTTGGTATGCGGGGCCAGTATGCGCGCGGCAACCATGGCGCACACCAGGTCACGCTCAGCGCAAGGCCGGGTGTTCAGCAGTGGGGCAAAGCCCAACCGGTTCATGGCAGCGGATACGGCCTGAACATGGCCATGCGGCAGGGAGTGGATGACTTCAAACAGTTCGCCCGTGGGACGTAGCGATTCGCCACGCAACAGCGCGCGCATGGAGTCGATCTGCTCGTCGCTTAGCGCGGAGAGATTGGCCAAGGTGCGCTTCTTGACCCGGACGCCATCGCGATAGGATTCACGCAACAAATACGTGGGGCGCGAGGCGCGATTGGGGACGACGTCGATATGCATGGGCGGGCATCGTACCGTAACTCTTGCGGAAGTACAAGCCCGTACATGGCTACATTTTGCGCACCCCCGGCCGACCCATTCCCCTTGTTTTACCTCTACAGGCTCTCCACAAAATATGCTTTTTGAATAAGTAACTTCAGTCTAGATATCCAGCCAGCGCGCCGGCCCAACGGGCGATTCAGGTGGTCCCGCGACGCTGCGCGCCCGGCAAGGGAATAGCACGTAATAGGTCACTACCAGACGCTACAAAGGGCGCGAGGCCACACAGCCCATCGCCAGCGACAGCCCTGACATCACCAGCATCAAAAAAATCTGCCGAGCTCGGGCGTTTGCGTCCATGCCGCGGCGGCCTGAATGGCCGCGCGGCTAGCGTCCCGGCGCATGGGTCATGAGGTGATGCCCAGCACGACCACGCCACTGGCCACCTTGCGCGCGCCGCAACTGATCTCAAAACGCACCGCGCCGTCGGGTGTGGACTCGTGCTCGACCAACAGGGACTCCCCGGGTGTCACGGGGCTCAGAAATTTCAGCGAACGCACCTCGCTCCTTCCGGCACTCAACCCCCCAGTGATGATGTGCAGGGCTGCGTCCAGCAACATCACGCCGGGCACGATAGGCGTGCCGGGAAAGTGCCCGAGATAAGCGGGATGATCGACGGGGGCCTGCCAATGTGTACTGTGTTTCATTCTGTTAGAGACTCTTAAACGAGGCTTGCAGAGCCTGGCGGGGCAACTTGCCGGTGTTATTGCGCGGTAACGCATCGACAAACAGCAGCGGGCGCGGCAAAAACACGCGGTCGAGATGCTCACGCCGGGCCGCCAGCAAGCGGGAAGCATCAAGATCCGGCGCGACCACACAGGCTGCGAGCCGGGGCACATGACCGTTGGGGGGAGAATCCGGCATGTAAAACACTCCGTCGGTCACGCCAGGTATGCCGTTCAACAAGTGATTGAGGCTCGCCAGGGAATGGCGCTTACCCGCAATGTTGATCATATCGGCAAGACGGCCGTGCAACAAGAACTGTATGTCACCCACCGGTTCAATCAGGTCGCTCATCACCACCGGCGTCTCGATCCACCACTGGCACGCGCGCCATCTTTGCAGTCCCCGCTTCCGGAAAACCGGGTGCCGGGAAACAAATCCCACACGGGCGTCCGGGTCGTATGGCGCGGGGCCACTTGGCCAGTATCAGTGCTGCCATAGATTTTTGTAAGACGCGTATTGCCTGTCTCTTATACACA
>OMIN01000002.1 GCA_900299145.1 Betaproteobacteria bacterium
GCAGGGCATGCCGCTCGCGCGTGAGTACCCCGGCAAGCTGCGACAACATCAGCGGCGCGATCGACACCGGCTGGCTCGCACGCGCGTGGATGCTGTGCGCCAGCACACTGAAGGCAACGGCTTCGCGGGGATCGTAGCCTATGTAAACAGGGATCATGATGGGCAATGGATGGTCAGTCGGATTCTCGCATGCGGCACTAGGATGCACCTCGCCAAGACACCTGATTATTGATATAAATCAATTATTTACCAACAGAAACTGCAGCGGGCAGGCGCAACGGGCCCTTTATCACTTTTCCCGCCGTGGTGCGGTATTCCACGTCATCGCGTTTCCACAATCCGCACGCCAGATGAACGAGCCCCAACCTAGCATGGGGCGCATTTGGCTCGACAAAACAACCGGCGTCCTCGTCCAGCAGCGGCATCGCGTGGCAGGTCATCCAGTTATGCGTGGCTGGCAGAAAATGCGGCCGCAGGTCGTTGCTGTAAACCGACATATTAAGCGCCGTCTGCTCCAGAAAATTCGAGCAGTACTTCTTGATCGCGCCGCTCATCGTGGTCTGCCACAGCGCCCACAGCGCGTGGCCGGGCTGCATGGCGAAAGCGCCGCAATTCATCATAGGAAAATGTACCAGCCGGTTGGCGGTTTCCTCGCCGTAGTAGCGGGACAGATTGTTGTAGTACACCTCGCGGCTGGAATTGCGCATGAACAGATTGTCGTAACAGCGTGAAAGCTCCAGACACACCGCGAACTCGCCACGGCGCGCGACCTTCACGAAATCGTAGAGCATACCGTGATCCTGTACCCAGATGTCGGCGTCTATCCACACGATCACATCAGCATTGGCGACGTATTTCGGCAAAAAGGGCCGCGCCGTCATGGCCTTGAACCATTCCGGTACGCCTTTCCATTGGGATACATCCACATCCCAGCCGGGGTTTATCAGCACGTGGCCGTCGCGCGCTAGGTCATCACGCCGCTCCGCGGACAGGCCCACGTCGTAAATGTGTATGACAAAATCGCCTAGACGGCCAAACCCGGCGAGCGAACGAATAAGATGCCGAAGGCTGTCGAAATAAATGTCGTTTGCCGCAGTTGCAATGGCAATACGCATCAGTCCGCCCGCGAATTTTTTGCTGTTTTCACGCGGGCACTTTAGCATACCGCCGCTTGCGCCGTCATTCCGGCAGACTATAATGACTCATGCGCGGCAGTAACCAATAGCTCAGAACTTTACACCACGTCTCGCGCCATCGACAGACACCATGCCCTCCATCAACGATCAGCTGCAAAAAGCGTGGGCACAGTTGCAAGGCGGCAACACCATTGGCGCCATGGCACTAATCGACACAATACTACAGCGCGCACCAGCGAATCCGCAGGCGCTGTGCATGCTGGGCATGGCACGAGTTGCCGCTGACGACGCCGGCAACGCGGTCGCGCCGCTCGAGCGTGCGTTACAATCCGATCCACGCAACGGCATGGCGCTCGACAGCCTGGGGCTGGCGTTTTTATCGCTCGGCCGCTTCGCTGATGCGGCGGGTGTGCTGCAACGCGCGGCTGCCATTCCACGCGCGCCGGCGGTGGTGTTCATGCGGCTGGGCATGGCACTGCTGAATCTGAACGATGGCGCCGGCGCAGTGCGAGAACTTACGCGCGCAGTAAATCTGGAACCGCAGAATCTGCCGTTCCGACTGAATTTGGGGCGCGCTTTGTATGCCGCTGGCAATGCGGCAGGCGCTCTGGACCAGTTTCGAGTGGTGTTGCAGGGCGCGCCCAGCGATCTGAATGCGCGCGAGGGCGTCGCGCAAAGCTGCGTATCACTGGGGCGGCTGGCGGAAGCGATTCCGCATTTGCGGTTCATCGCTGAGGCCGAGCCGGAAAACAAGAATGCACTGTACACACTGGCGTCAGCACTGTTTGACACCGGACAGTTAGACGAAGCCGCATCGTTCGCGGCCAAGGTGTTGTCACTGGACCCCGCCGCAGCCAACGCCTGCCTTGTGTTATGTAACATTTTGTTTATTAAAGGAAATTTTGAAGAAGCTCTGAGTCATCTGGAAGACAGCTACGCGCGTACCGGCAACGGGGAGTTGCTCGGGTTGCTGACATTTCAGTACCGGCAAATTTGCGATTGGCCGAAGTGGCGCACAGCATGGGAAAAGCTCGCACCACTGGTGGACACCCACGATGCGCTCGGCAGCCCGTTCTGGCTGTTATGCGAACCGATCACCGCACAACAGCAGTTGCGCTATACCTCGGCCTGGGCGAAAGCGCGTTATGGCGGCATCGTTACCCCACCTCGCGGCACAGTGTCTATGCCGGGCGATGGCCGGCGTCTGCGCATCGGTTACCTGTCTTCGGATTTTCAGGAACACGCCGCCGCGTATTTGATTGCAGACGTAATAGAGCACCATGATTGCGGTGGTTTCGAAATATTCGCGTATTCCTACGGCCCGCAGAACGACAGCGCCATGCGCCAACGCCTGCTGAAAGCCTTCGATCACTTTGTGGATATCAGCCGCGACACGGATGACGCCGCCGCGGCCCGCATACGTGCCGACCGCATCGACATTCTGGTAGAACTCAAGGGCTACACCGTGGGAGATCGCATCACCATCATGGCGCGGCGACCGTGTGACATTCAGGTTACGTGGCTGGGTTACCCCGGCACCACCGGGGCACCCTTCGTCGACTATTTGATCGCCGATCCGAATATCATTCCTTCGGGGGAGGAATCCACCTGCATCGAGCATGTGTTGAGCCTGCCTTATTGCTACCAACCGAACGACCGTAAGCGTGCGATTGCCAAGCCATTGGACCGCGCTGCATATGGGTTGCCACCCGACGGTTTTGTGTTTTGCTGCTTTAACCAAACCTACAAAATCACGCCAGATATTTTTGCCGTGTGGATGCGGCTGTTGCGCGACGTTCCTGGTAGCGTGCTGTGGCTAGTTGAGGGCCCAGCGCTGGCCACGCAAAATTTGCAGCGGGAAGCCGAGGCGCAGGGGGTCGACCCACGGCGCATCGTGTTTGCAAGGCGCAAACCCTATGCGGAACATCTGGCACGCTACAAAGTGGCCGATCTCGCTTTGGATACGCTGCCGTATACCTCTCACACC
>OMIN01000003.1 GCA_900299145.1 Betaproteobacteria bacterium
AAAACAGATCAGTGAATTCGACAAACTCCGCATCCTGCAAACGGCGCAAAATGCGCGTCATGTGTGCACGCACCGACAATTGCTCACGCGTGATTTTGTGATGCTGATTGACCTTGGCGCGATTCAGTATCGTCAGCCATGCCATTTTCAGATCGATCGGCGAGACCTCCGGCGGAATCGCGTCGTCGCGCTCGAACAGCACCTGCGCCAACTGGTAATCGCGCCCCGCCACTGGAATCTCTGCCAGGCCTTGCGCCGCTTTTTTCATCTGCTCGTATTCGAGCAGGCGCCGCACCAGCTCCGCGCGCGGGTCTTCTTCTAGCGCATTCGCACCCGGCGGGCGCGGCAACAACATGCGCGACTTGATCTCGATCAGCATCGCCGCCATCAACAGATATTCCGCTGCCAGCTCCAGCTTGTTAGCGCGCATCAACTCCACGTATTCAAGATACTGGCCAGTGAGCCGCGCCATTGGAATATCCAGAACGCTGATGTTTTCCTTGCGAATCAGATACAACAGCAAATCCAGCGGCCCCTCGAATTGCTCGAGGAACACCTCCAGCGCGTCGGGCGGGATATACAAATCCTGCGGCAACTCCGCCAGCGGCTGACCATAGACCTTTGGTACGCGCTCAACAGGTGCGTCGGCCGCCGAGAGCGGCATCATCGGCTGCGGCGCGGGGGGGTCCATAACAGCGCTCATGCGGCACTCCAGAGGGCAGCACGGCAACCTGCGAACCTACATTCTAAGTATTTGTTTTTATTTAACATTTTTATAAATACCCACCTCGACCCGCCTCGAAAAAGGCACGCGTAGCATTTTACCCCAAATTAGCGCAAAACCTACTACCTATAGTGTTTTTTGGGAATTACGAACGCTATATATTGATAAATAGTTGATTTGAAACAGCTTTTGGTTAGGCGGCTGGCAGGGGATTAAGTTCAGGCCGGCGAAATCGGGCAATACCCAACCTGTCGTTCTCGCGAAGGCGGGAACCCACAACGCACGCGGCTTCGCGATCCACGTTGCCCCACCGCCTTCCCGCCGCTTCGCAGAAGGAGGGGATATCTGACAGTGCCAGAATGGCTCAGCAAGTTTGCAGGAAGTATTCAGGATGCGAAGTGCAAGACCTTCACGCATTGACGCCATCAGACCCGCCCGGCATGATGCCTTGCAATTAGGCCGCCACCTCAATTTCAGAAGAAAATCCAACCCAAACGCATCATGAACAGACAAAACCGCTGCAAATACTCGCCCGAATTCCGCTCCGAACAATCACGCTCGGAAATCCCGGTCGGGCGTTATAGCGAGCCGGAGACACTGGCGCTACTGGCGGTGTTTTTGGCTTCGCCGTTGGCAAGGCATATCACGGGGACGGTAATGCCGGTGGATGAGGGGTTTAGGAAGTACGCGTTTTAGAATCCATTAGCTTGTTAGGCCACTTTACTCATGCGCTACGCGACGTTTAAGTGCGGTCCTTGGCCTAAGCAACGACTCGCAACAAGAATGCTATTGCGAGTCATGCCGCGCGCAACCCCTGCTTTCGATGATGTGTATGAGAAAGTAACTACGTGGTGGTTTGAAATTGACGAAGATAATCTCGTTCAGAGGGAGATAGCGTTTGATAGTTCAGGCACCGCTGTTGCAGCTGCGCCACTTGGAAAAAATATTGGCATTTTCACTGACCTCGGTTCGGCACCGGAAGGACTTGGTCCTGAGGTGCCTTCATCAACCTTTGAAGTGATGTGGCAACAATTTGAGGCGAATTGGCTCATTAGGAAGCAAGCGTAGCTTCGGCAAACGCCAAAAAACGACAATACCTTCTGAAATCACTGCCATGCAAACCAAAATCCCCTGCGTCATCATGCGCGGCGGCACGTCGCGCGGTCCGTTTTTTAATCTGGCCGATCTGCCCGCCGACACCGCCACACGCGACGCAGTTTTGCTGGCGGTGATGGGTTCTCCGCACGAGATTCAGGTGGATGGCATCGGCGGGGCGAATTCAGTCACCAGCAAGGTGGCGATGATCAGTAAGTCAGAACGGCCCGGCGTGGATGTGGATTATCTGTTCGCGCAGGTCGAGATCAACGATAGTCGCGTCGATACCAAACCCAATTGCGGCAATATGCTGGTGGCCGTGGGGCCATTCGCCATCGACCTGGGGCTGGTACCCGCACGTGACGGCGAAACTGCCGTTCGTATATTCAACGTCAACACGCAATCGCACATTGAAGCCATTGTGCAGACGCCCGGCGGCGTGGTCACTTATGAAGGCAAAGCAAGCATCGACGGCGTGCGAGGCTCAGCCGCGCCGGTGGGTATCAACTTCGCCGGCACGATTGGTTCGGTGACCAAAAAGCTGCTGCCAACCGGCAAACCGCTGGATGTGATTGAGGGCATTGAAGTGAGCTGCGTCGATGTCGCGATGCCGGTGATGATGGCTCGCGCCGAAGCCTTCGGCAAAACCGGTTACGAAACTGCGAGCGAGATCGATGCCGACAAGGACCTCTTCAAGCGCATGGAAGCGATTCGTCTGAAGGCTGGCGTGTTGATGGGCCTGGGCGACGTCTCCAAATCAGTGGTGCCCAAAATGATTCTGCTCGCCAAGCCGCGCCACGGCGGCTTGATATCGTCACGCTTTTTCGTGCCCTACGCGTGCCACAAGGCGCACCCGGTGACCGGCACGGTGTGCCTCACTTCTGCGTGCGCAATTCCCGGTACGCTTGCGCACGAAATCGCCGGGCCGCAAAAAATACCGCAGGGCATTGTCGAAGTCGAACACCCATCGGGCAAAATCGCGATTGATCTGGACGCGGATTTCACTGCCGGCAAGCAGGTGTTGCGCCGCGCCGCGTTGGTTCGTACCGCGCGGCGGATTTTTGAAGGCTTGGTGCATGTGCCGAGCCACGTATGGGCCGGAAAGCTGTGAAAACGTCACATCATAAGTATCTGATTCAATTGAATATTTTTTTCACCCCCCCGTGCCTGCCCACCCGCCCCGCGTAGCCATCATCGGTGGCGGCTACGCGGGGCGGGTGGGCAGGCACGGGTGGG
>OMIN01000004.1 GCA_900299145.1 Betaproteobacteria bacterium
CTGTCTTTGTGCTGATCGCTGCAATTTGTAGCAGCATCTTATCAGCCACCAACGACGCCAAGATATTAGCAGTTGGATCGTCAGGAGTGTCCAAACAACCAACGGGCTCTCCCAGCCGCTGTTCTATCGCGCTGCCGTTAGGCAGCGTTGCCGCGAAGCAGCACCACATCCGCTCCAGCCTTCAACTTGTCCAGATAATCCGCCCCTTATGCCGCTTTCGCAAAGTTTCCTTGCACAACATTGCTTCCAGTTGCCAATCCATCCAAGTAGTTCGCCCAGAACTGCAGCATTGCACGGCGTTGTTCGGCATACTCGGCCCGGTTGTAAATGCCCCGAACGCCTCGCATACGGTGGCCTAGAGACTTCTCCACCACGTCTGGTGCGAATCCAGCTTCGTGAAGCCTCGTAGAGGCGGTGCGACGCAGGTCATGGACAGAAAAGTGCGCCGTGCCATCCAGCGGGCCTCTTAACAAGTTGTAGATGATCTTATTAAGTGTCATGTGTCCAAAGGGTTTTGTTGGTCTGTCACGATGGGGTAGAACAAACTCGGACTCGCCCGCAAGTTCTTTTAGCCTATGGAAGATCGTTAGGGATTGAGTGGAAAGATAAACCACATGAGGCTTACCCATCTTAGTTCTCGGCATCAGCCATTCCGCCGCATCAAAGTTGATATGGCTCCATTGAGCTTGGCGTAGCTCATCTTTCCGACAAAGAGTCTGAAGAATGAGTTTAAGTGCAAGCCGGTTCCCCTCTGTTGAAGTCGCGGTTTCAAGTTCTCGAAGAAATTTTGCAATTTCATCCGGCTCAAGTGCTCGGTCACGCTCACTTTTTGGTGCAATTTCATCGGCGGTTATGCTCTGCGCTGGGTTATATTTGAGAATGCCACGCCGTCTGGCGTGATGAAAAATTCCCTTTAGATAGCCAAGAATTCGCCGGGCAGTTTGCGGCGCACCGCGCATTTTTATTTGATCCAGAAACTCTACAAGTTGAATTTCCTCTATTTGGCTGATTGGTTGCTTGCCAATCGTGGGGTATACATCGGCTTTTAACCATGCGTCAGCTTGTTTTGCCGCAGAAGGTGACACTTTTATACGCCACGTAGCCAACCACTCTCGCGCGTGAGCTTCCAATGTGTTGGTGCCGAGGTATGCAGCTTTTTTATCACGCCGCTGTTCTTGTATGTGGCGGGCGGGGGATTGATCATGCTCGACCATGGTTTGAAATTTTCGGTGCAATTGCCGCGCCGCCGCCAGTGAGAGGGCTGGATATGTACCGAGAACCACCTTTTCCTTTTTCCCGAATAGGCGGTATCCGTAGCGGAATGATTTAGCACCTGAAGGCAGCACTTCTATGAAAAGCCCTCCACCGTCCGCGACTTGATAAGCCTTATCGCGCTGGAGCAAGCCACGCAGTTTAGTATCAGAAAGTTTTGCCATGCTTGACTCTCCTTTTTGCCCCCACTAAGTTCGGTGGGGGCAGATATGGGGGCAGGATTGGCCGGATGAGCAAATACTGGCTTGGATAGCCGCGGACAAAAATATTTTAAATATCAATAAGTTACATTGCAATCAATGGACGTTGTTGGGCTTAGATAGACGCCCTAGGACAATGGTAAATATACTTGCCCACAATCACCCGTCGGGCGTGGCCGAACCCAGCCGTGCGGACGAGTTGCTGACGGCGAATCTTAAGCGCGCGCTGGCGCTGGTGGAAATCAGCGTGCTCGATCATTTTGTGGTGGGGACTGACAGTACCTTGTCGTTTGTGGAGCGCGGACTACTCTAGGATTGTCTTAAGTATTTGTTTTTAAATGATATTTAATTTTCAGAAACCTTTGATCGAAAGATTCTGATGGCGGGAAAAGCGGTAATTTTGCCTGCCCAAGCCTTGAGCGAAGTGCCTGATTTCGTGTAGAATCCGCCCCCTTTACGCATTTTCGTACTGTTGCCGGGCTGCCCGCTGCAGGTCATTTCACGGGATCGCAGCCCGGCCCCGCTCCAACAACGCTTTTACTATTTTCAGGTTCGAGGTTCACATGTCACGCGTATGTCAGGTTACCGGCAAGAAGCCGATGGTGGGCAACAATGTTTCCCACGCCAACAATAAGACCAAGCGGCGCTTTTTGCCGAATCTGCATAGCCGCCGTTTCTGGGTCGAAAGCGAAAACCGCTGGGTGCGTCTGCGCGTTTCGCAGGCGGGCCTGCGCACCATCGATAAAAATGGCATCGACGTCGTGCTGGCCGAGCTGCGCGGCCGCGGCGTCGCTGTCTAAACCAGGAGATCACCATGGCAAGCAAACGCGACAAAATCAAGCTCGAATCCACCGCCGGCACGGGGCACTACTACACCACGTCGAAGAACAAGCGCACCATGCCGGAGAAAATGGAGATCAGCAAGTTTGATCCCGTGGCGCGCAAGCACGTGATCTACAAGGAAGCAAAGATCAAGTAAGTGAGCTGCACACAGTCGTAAAAAAGCCCGCAATATTGCGGGCTTTTTTATTGTTGTTTGGCCAACACTTACGCATAGCACCGCAGCCGCCGCGAAAACTCCTGCAACGGCGCGATGCCGCTGGTTTCGGCGCGGTGGCACCAGTCTTCGAGTTTAGGCACCAGCTGTTCCTTGCTGGCAGTGGAGCGCTGCCACACGCCAGCGAGCTCATCGCGCATGGTGTAAATGGTGTCGAGCACTTTACTGTGACTGCTCACCTGGGCGCGCTCGGCGCGTTCGCTTTCCGGTAGCGCCGTTGCGTCGATGTTAAGCCAGCGTTTCAGACGTGCGCCGTCAATGTGGTTGACCGCGACAGCTTTTGCCTTGAGCGCAGTAATCTCGGTAGCGCAGGTTTCACGCAGCGAACGCGCGTAACGGGTGATGACATCGTAACGATGCGTAATCACCGCCTGCAGTGTATCGGCGTCGCACACAGTCTTGCCGGTGTTCAGCTTCAGCTTGGGCGCGACCTTGCGTACGGTGGCAAGCCCAAAGGTTTCAAGGATGCGGATATACATCCAGGCGATGTCGAATTCGTACCAGCGGTTGGAGAGCTTGGCCGAGGTGCCATAGGCGTGGTGATTGTTGTGCAACTCTTCGCCGCCAATCAAAATGCCCCACGGAAACACATTGCGGCTGGTATCTTCCGACTGAAAATTACGGTAGCCCCAGTAGTGGCCGATGCCGTTGATCACGCCCGCGGCGAGGAACGGTATCCACAGCATTTGCACCGCCCACATGGTAATGCCGATGGGGCCGAACAGAATCACGTCCACGATCAGCATCGAGCCGATGCCGACACGGTCGTGCACGCCGTAGACGTGCCGCTCCAGCCAGTCATCAGGCGTGCCGTGGCCGTACTGATCCAGCGTTTCCTGCTTCTTGCCCTCGATGCGATACAGCTCCGCGCCCTGAAACAGCACCTTGCGGATGCCGAAGATCATCGGGCTGTGCGGGTCTTCCGCCGTCTCGCACTTGGCGTGATGCTTGCGATGGATCGCCGTCCAGGCCTTGGTGGTCATGCCCGTGGTGCACCACAGCCAGAAGCGGAAAAAATGGCTGACAATCGGGTGCAAATCGAGCGCGCGATGCGCCGAATGGCGATGCAGGTAAATCGTCACCGCCGCGATGGTGATGTGAGTCAGACCCAGCGTCGCAAGCACGTAGCCCCACCACGGCAGATCCAGCAATCCGGTAAACATGGTTTTCCTCGTTTTTACAGCATGTTGTACGCGCGCAGTCTACCGAAGTACGCCGGGGGTGAATAGCGCTTTTTGGTGATAACTTTGTGTCGCAAAAGGAACAAGTTAAGTATTTGATTTCGTTAATTATTTTTACCGTTGTCGGCGCCTGGCAAGAGCGGCGGCGAGGTCTGTGCCATGCGCACCACGCGCTGCGGGTAGGGAATATCGATGCCGTGCTGCCGGAATGCCTTCCAGATATCTAGTTGCAGGTCGGATTTCAGCCGCGCCGTACCCGCCTGCGGATCGTCCACCCAGAAGCCCAATTCCAGGTCGACGCCACTGTCGGCAAACCGCATGAGCAGCGCCTTGGGTGCCGGGTCCTTGAGTATGCGCGACTGGCGCGCGGCAGCTTCTTCCAGCAGGCGCATCGCCAGTTCCAGATCGCTGTCGTAGCCGGCCTGCACGGCCACCGATTGGCGCACCTGCTTGTCGGTGTAGGACTGGTTGACCACCGTAGAGGTAATCAGCGTGTCGTTCGGGATAATCGATTCCGTGCCGGACAGGCTGCGCACCACCACGTAGCGCGCGGTCATTTTGGTCAATGTGCCGGTGTGGCTGTCGACAGTCACCAGATTGCCGAGCGACACCGAGCGGTCCATCAGGATAATGAAGCCGCTGATGTAATTGCTGGCGATTTTTTGCAACCCGAAACCCAGCCCCACGCCGAGCGCGCCGCCAAACACCGACAGCACCGTGAGATCGATGCCCACCGCCGGCAGCGCCAGCAAAATCGCCGCCAGTACGAGCAGCGCCTGCGCGAGCTTGGAAATCATCACCCGCAGGTTGATATCCAGGTCGGTCGCCGCCATCGCGCGCGCCTCGATCAGCCTGCCTAGCCACAACGCCACCAGCACCGTTGCCATGACCGACAGCAGGCCCTGCAAAATCAGCAATATTGAAATGCGGCCCTTACCGACGGCAAAGCCAAGGCCATCGAGAAACTTCAGCAGATCCGGCAGCAGCCCCGTGATGTGCAGCGCGAAGCCGATCCACACCAGCGTGGCGATCACGCGTATCGCCGTATCGCGCCAGCCGCTGGGCGCAAACACCTGACGCAGCATCACCACCACCAGCCGGATGATGATGGCCGCCGTGAGCAGCGCCACCATCAAATCGAGCAGCGTCAACCCCACGCCGCCCATCGCCGCGCGCGCCACCAGCACGAGCAACACACCCACCAGCGGAAAACGGATCGCCGACAACATGTCACGCCCGACGGCAGGTGAGCTTTCCATGGACGCAATGCGCGGCTGCAACACCCTACCCGCCAGCCAAGCCAGCGCCAGACTGCCCGCCGCCACCGCCACCTGCCACAACACGGCGACATTGTGCAGATCGGACCAGAGGGTGGTTAGGAGGTTGGGGATTGGCGGAGTGTTAAGCATTGTTGGTGGCGATAATCGTCTGAACGCCCTGGTTTCGTAGCCTGCCGCACTACGCTCCATACGAGCCTAGCTCAGGCATGCCATTGCTCAATCAAAACTGAGTCTCGTGCCCCATAAACGCTACACCTGTCTCCAGATCGCGACAACTCATTTTATGCAGCACAATTGCCAAGACCTGTATCAGTCTACCGCACCATCCCCGCCGCAAAAAACCCATCCGTCCCATGCCTGTGCGGTGCAAGCCGCAAATACTTGCCCGTGCGCAAAGCTATTTTCTGCTGTTCCAACACAACATCGCAATCCAGCAAGGTGTATGCCGGGTTCGCCGCCAGAAACGCTTCGACGATGGCTTCGTTTTCCTCAGGCAGCAGGCTGCAAGTGGCGTAAACCAGGCGGCCGCCGGGTTTCACCATGGCGGCTGCCGAGCGGAGTATGGACGCCTGCTTTTGCGTGAGTTCGGCGACGCTTTCCGGCGACTGGCGCCATTTCAGATCCGGGTTACGGCGCAGGGTGCCAAGGCCGCTGCACGGGGCATCGATCAGCACGCGATCGGCTTTGCCGGCGAGGCGTTTGACGCGGATATCGTTTTCGCTGGAGAGGGTTTGCGGGTGTACGTTGGAGAGGCCGCTGCGTGCAAGTCGGGGTTGCAGTTTTTTGAGCCGCGCCGCCGACACGTCGAACGCATACAGCCGCCCGCGATTGCCCATCATCGCGCCGAGCGCCAGCGTTTTGCCACCCGCGCCTGCGCAAAAATCAATGGTGAGATCGTGGCGCGTGGGTGCGAGCAGTTGGCAAAGCAACTGGCTGCCCTCGTCCTGCACTTCAAGCGTGCCGTCGAGGAACAGCGGCAGGCGGTTGATCGACGGCCGGCCGGTAAGCCGCACGCCGTTGGGCGCATACGGCGTGGGTATGGCGGCCAATCCTTCGGCGGCAAGCTTTTCGATAACCTCATCGCGTTTCGCGCGCAACGTGTTGACACGCAAATCCAGCGGCGCGGGTTCGGCAAGGCCTTTGCCCAGCGCGAGAATTTCTGCTTCGCCGCTGATAGCCATCAGCTTTTCCACCACCCAGTCGGGCAACTCGGCGCGCACCGCCAGTGGCAATTCATCTGTGGCCGCGGCTTTGATTGCCGCCACGATTTCCGTGTCGCCACGGCGCAGCACCGGTTCCAGGTCGCGCGCAATTTCACGGCTGTTCAGCCCCAGCCCGCGCGCCAGCCACGCCAGCAGCAACGCGCGTGCCTTGCCATTCGCTGTAACGTGATCAAGCAGGCGCTTTTTGCGCAGCACGCCGTACACCGCCTCGGCGACAACAGCGCGGTCCGCCGGACCCATGTCGCGGTGTTCGCGAAAGTAACGGCTGAGGATCGCGTCGGCGGGGAATTCAAAGCGCAGCACCACAACCAGCGCGGCGATGGCGTGTTCAAACTGCGCGGGAGAAATTTTCAAGGCAGGCGGGTGTTATTCGATGCAAGTTTTTGGAACGTATCATTCGATACGTATGCCGGTGGCGATAATTTCGCCGCCGGGCGAGCCGTCGCGATTAAAGTGCAGGATGCGCACCGGCAGATGGCGGAATTCAGTCGCCAGATACACCGTGATGCCGTCCGCGCCCGGCCCGGCGGCGCGTTTGACCGGCAACACGCGCAGCTCACCCATCGGCGTTTCCAGCACTTCTTCGTCGAGTACTTCGAGATCATAAGTCTCAAAATTGCGGCCATTGGTAATCGGCATCTGGATGCGTCCGCGCGGTGGCGGCGCGAGCGACAATTGGAACATGAAGCTCACGAAATCCTGACTGCCGGCAGGCAGCGCCGCGCTCTTCGCCTCATTGGCGCGGCCAAACTGCAATTGATTTTTGTCCCAATCGAACTGTGCGGCTGCTTCGTTGCTCGCGCCGCGCCGCACTTCTTTCGACGTAAACCGCTGCGGCACGAGACCGCGCTCAGTGACTTGCCCGATGCTGTGATATTCGTGCGGGCCTATCGGCGCCAGCCGCGCCAGCCCCACGGGGTTGGATTTGCTATCGATGGTGTAGGTGTCGCCCGTGGCTTCCCACGTCTGCACCGTGCGCGCTACGTCGGTCAATAAATTATTGAAATAAATCAGAAACTTATATTCGATTCGCCCACGGCGCGGTAGCGTTCTGAGCGGCGCGGGCGGCGCCACCACCGCGCCCGGCGCCGCTGTTGCCACCACCACCGGTTCAGGTTTGGGCGCAGAAGTTTCCGGCTGAACGGCGATGGTGGGCGCCTCTGGCGCTGGCGGCGGTTCGCTTTGATCCACCGGCAACGCCCACGCAGCGGGCACATCGGAAATCAGCGGCGCGGCAACGGCAACTTTGGACACATGGGCCGCTGTGGCGCGGCGCACCACCGGCTTCACCGCGGACGCGACAGACGGCTGCGCTACAGCTGGCGGCGCCGGTTGCAACTTCGCCAGGAGCGGCGGCGGATCATTTGCCGGTTGCGTCGAAGGCAAGTGCAACCAGCCCCCGGTGAGCGTCACCGCATGCGCTACCAGGGATAGCACCAGCGCTACCAGCAGCGGTGTTGCACGTGTACGCGCATGCGAATTAAGCAATGTCACCGCCTCACCGCTTCACCTCGACATGCGTGGCGACCTGCTCAAAGCGCACGCCGTCTTCCTCGATGATCAGCACCTTCACCGGCACGTTGCCGTACTCGGGCGCGAGCCAGATTTCGGTGCCGGTGTCGTCCGCCGCGCGTTGCTTGACGAGGTGAATCGTATCGAGGCGCTTGAATGGCGTGTCGATGGTGACGCCCGGAGTTGCGGTATATCGGTACTTCTCGAGCTTGCGGCCATTGGTCATGACGAAATCCATGTGCGGCGCGCGGGCCTGTTCGGCGCTCTTCACCGCGTACATCAGTTGATACATGATCGACAGCCGGTCTTGCGCGCCGCGCGGCAGATCCAGCGCGTGGTTCAATCCATCGTGCGCGAGATTGAGCCTGGCGGCCGGCCAATCAAAATCCGCAAACATCGATTTGCCGCGATGATGGCCCTCGAAGCGGCGCGGCCGCAGCCCTTCGGCGGTCAAGGCGCCCGTGCTGATGTAACGCGCCGGGTCGCGCTGCACCAGCGCGAAGAGACCGGTGGCGTGCGCTACGCTGCTGGCGCGATACGCGCCGTCCTTCACCTCGAACTGCTCGGTGATTACAGCGAGTTGAATGCCATTGCGCAGCAGGTTGTAGGTGACGGTGGATGACACCGGCGCGGCGGCGTGCACGGCGCCCGCCGCCAGCAATAGCAGCGCAAACACGAATCGGCCAAATAAAAAACCATTTAAAAACATATAGTTATGCTAGTCATCCAGTGCTGGAGAAATCACCGTGCCACGCGCGGCCGCAACATTGCTATAGACGACTGCGCCGTCGACAAGTTGCACACGTCCTTCGCATAGCCAGCGCACCGCCTGCGGATATATGCGGTGCTCCTGCTCAAGCACGCGCGCCGCCAGCGTGTCTTCATCGTCCCCGGCAAGCACCGGCACCGTTGCCTGCGCGATGATCGGCCCGCTGTCGACGCCGGGCGTGACAAAGTGCACAGTGCAGCCGTGCACGCGCACGCCGGCCTCCAGCGCACGCCGGTGCGTGTGCAAGCCCGGAAACGAAGGCAACAGCGATGGGTGAATGTTGATCATGCGGCCCGAATAACGCTCAACGAATGCTTCGGTTAACACGCGCATGAACCCGGCCAGCACGACGAAATCTGTCTGGTAGCGGTTGATCTCCATCGCCAGCACGCCGTCGAAATCCTCGCGATTGGTAAACGCGCGATGCGGCACCACGGAGGGGGGGATTTTGCGAGCCTGCGCGATGGCAAGGCCCTTTGCGTCTGGCTCGTTGCTGATGACAGCGGCGATTTCCACCGGCAAGCGCGCGTTGAGAATGGCTTCCATGTTGGAACCGCGGCCAGAGATGAGGATGACGATTTTTTTCATCTTGGATTCATCAGGTATCGCAGTGGGTGGCAACGCAAGGCCTGCCACAGCAATCCATTAGATTACGAAACTACCTCTGTCATTCCCGCGAAAGCGGGAATCCATAACACAATGCCATCTGGAACGGGCTTATGGGTTCCCGCCTACGCGGGAACGACAGGATTGGCATAGATAGAGCCACGCAAAATCCGCAAGAGCCTCACTTAAACCCTCACTTAAACCACAACCGTCTGCGCCTCACCCCGCCCGCGCCGCACCACTTCCCCTATCCGCCACACCCGCTCACCCGCGCGCGTGAGCAGCGCCTGCGCCTTCGCGGCATGTTTGACATCAACCACGATCACCATACCGATGCCGCAATTGAACACGCGATGCATCTCGGCGTGGGCCACGTTGCCCTGCTGCTGCAGCCACGTGAAGAGCGGCGGCATCGGCCATGCCGTTTTGTCGATCCGTGCGCTCAAGCCCGCCGCCAGCATGCGCGGAATGTTTTCCACCAGCCCGCCGCCGGTAATGTGCGCCAGCCCCTTCAACGGCACTTTCTTCGCTAGCGCCAGCACAGGCTTCACGTAGATGCGCGTGGGTGCGAGGATCAAATCTTTCAGCGCCTTGTTCGTCCCCGCGAGCTTGGCATTGAGATTCACCCTGCGCGTCGCAATGATTTTGCGGATCAGCGAGTAACCATTCGAGTGCGCGCCGTTGCTAGCCAACCCGAGCACCACATCGCCCGGTTTGATGCGCTTGCCATCGATGATTTTCGATTGCTCCACCACACCCACCGCGAAACCCGCGAGATCGTACTCGCCTGCCGGATACATGCCGGGCATCTCGGCGGTTTCGCCGCCGATCAGCGCGCAGCCCGCCTGCTCGCAGCCGGAGGCGATGCCCTTTACCACTTGCGTGGCGGATTTCACGTCCAGCTTGCCGCAGGCGTAGTAGTCCAGAAAAAACAGCGGCTCCGCGCCCAGCGTCAGGATATCGTTGACACTCATCGCCACGAGATCAATGCCCACCGTGTCGTGACGCTTCAGTTCAAACGCGAGTTTGAGTTTGGTGCCCACACCGTCCGTGCCCGACACCAGCACCGGCTCTTTATAGCCGCGCGGCACTTTAAATAGCGCGCCAAACCCGCCAATGCCCGCCAGCACGCCGGGGCGCAGGGTGCGTTTGGCAAATGGCTTGATGTTTTCGACCAGATTATCGCCGGCGTCAATGTCGACACCGGCGTCGCGGTAGGTGAGCCCGGCGGAGGGCTTTTTTGCTGATTTCTTCAAGGTTCGCTTCCTTCGCACGGGAATGCCCGGCGACACAGCCCGTATTATCGCCGATAGCCCGGGGGCCGAGCGGCGGCTTGCGCAACCAACAAAAAGTCTTTATATTTAACAACATGAATTCCTGCAATCAGGCCATCGCAGTCTCGAAACTGCTCCCCACGACCAGCCTTCTGCTGCTGGCCGGCCTGCTGCTGCGCGCAAGCGCAAAATAAACTTACCCCACATTCGTAGTACCCCGTTTTTTCGAGCTGGCACACTGTGCCAGAATCCCCCATTTCGCGCGGATTCATTCGTGGCATCTCGCGCAAGCAGCAATGCAGACCATTCGGAGAACATCATGGCAGCAGAAAAACTCATCATATTCGACACCACCATGCGCGACGGCGAGCAAAGCCCCGGAGCCGCCATGTCCAAGGAAGAAAAAATCCGCATCGCGCGCCAACTGGAACGCATGCGCGTGGACGTCATCGAGGCGGGCTTTCCCAACAGCAGCCCCGGCGATTTCGAGGCGGTGCAGGCCGTCGCGCGCATCATCAAGGACAGCACGATTTGCGGTCTTGCGCGCGCGAATGAAGCGGACGTGCGCCGCTGCGGTGAAGCGGTGCGCGTGGCGGCGCGGCCGCGCCTGCATACTTTCATTGCCACCTCCAACATCCACATGGAGAAGAAGTTGCGCATGGAGCCGTCGCAAGTGGTCGATCAGGCCGTGCGCGCGGTGACGTGGGCGCGCGATTACACCAACGACATCGAGTTCTCGCCGGAAGACGCGGGCCGTTCGGACGTCGATTTTTTGTGCCGCATCATCGAAGCCGTGATCAAGGCAGGCGCGACCACCATCAACGTGCCGGATACCGTCGGCTACACGCTGCCCGAACAATTCGGGGGCTTGATTCGCACCTTGCGCGAGCGTATTCCCAATTCTGATAAAGCGGTGTGGTCGGTGCATTGCCACAATGACCTCGGTCTCGCCGTGGCGAATTCACTCTCGGCGGTCATGGCAGGCGCGCGTCAGGTCGAATGCACGATCAATGGTCTCGGCGAACGCGCGGGCAATGCCTCGCTCGAAGAAATTGTCATGGCGGTGCGCACCCGGCAGGATATTTTCAACTGCGACACCAGCATCGACGCCACGCAAATCGTGCCTGCCTCCAAGCTGGTGTCCGGCATCACCGGTTATCCGGTGCAGCCGAACAAGGCCGTGGTCGGTGCAAACGCGTTTGCGCACGAATCCGGCATTCATCAGGACGGCGTGTTAAAGCATCGCGAGACCTACGAAATCATGAGCGCCGAGTCGGTGGGCTGGACGACAAACCGGCTGACACTGGGCAAACTCTCCGGCCGCAACGCGTTCAAGTCGCGCTTGCAGGAGTTGGGCATTCAGCTCGAATCGGAAGAAGCGCTCAACGCTGCATTCAAGCGCTTCAAGGAACTCGCCGACAAAAAGCGCGAAATTTTTGACGAAGATTTGCAGGCGCTGATTTCCGAGGAAGAAATCGAGCACGTCGAAAACGAACACTGGCATCTGGTGTCGCTCACTGCGCATTCCGAAACGGGCGAGCAGCCCTACGCCAAGATCGTGATTTCCGAAGCCGGCAAGGAAAAAAAGTGCGAAGCGCAGGGCAGCGGCCCGGTCGACGCCGCGTTCAAGGCGGTGGAGTCGGTGGCCAACAGCGGCGCATCGCTGCTGCTGTATTCGGTGAACAACATCACCAGCGGCACCGATTCGCAGGGTGAAGTCACCGTGCGCCTGTCGAAAGATGGCCGAATCGTCAACGGCCAGGGTGCGGACACCGACATCGTGGTGGCCTCGGCCAAGGCTTACATCAACGCGCTGAACAAACTGGGATCAAAAACCGAGCGAGTGAATCCGCAGGTGTAGCTTTCGCCTTCGCGCGGCGAGGCATGAGCCGCCGCGCGTACACCCGTTCCCATCCGGTCGACTACCGCAAGGCCCTGAATATATGGAATATTTTGTGCGATCCTGCTGTAGCGCCGCCCCCAGTACTTTGCTATACTGCGCGCCCTTGCAGTAAGCCGCAGTTCCAACCAGTTCCAAATTCGGGGACGTAGCTCAGCTGGGAGAGCGTCGCGTTCGCAATGCGAAGGTCGGGAGTTCGATCCTCCTCGTCTCCACCA
>OMIN01000005.1 GCA_900299145.1 Betaproteobacteria bacterium
GAGTGGACGAACCTCTGGTGTACCGGTTGTCACGCCAGTGGCATCGCCGGGTAGCTAAGTTCGGAAGAGATAACCGCTGAAAGCATCTAAGCGGGAAACTTGCCTCAAGATGAGACTTCCCAGGGACTTGATCCCTCTAAAGGGTCGTGGAAGACCACCACGTTGATAGGTCGGGTGTGTACGACGAGTAATCGTCTAAGCTAACCGATACTAATTGCCCGTGCGGCTTGATCCTATAATTTTGAGTAGACAAACGACAGCAGCAATGCTGGTCGAGTCGAAATGAGTTACAGAGAATTCAGGTTTGCCAGATACGATTTACCAAGAAATTAGCTGGCGCTCGTCGATTGATCAGAGCGTTAGTCGACCGATACTTCTTCCGATTTTGGTTTCCGGCGTCGGTGCGTTAGCGCTGTGTCCGTGAAACCTGCAAGCTACGTCTGACGACCATAGCGAGTTGGAACCACGCCTTCCCATTCCGAACAGGACCGTGAAACGACTCAGCGCCGATGATAGTGCGGATTACCCGTGCGAAAGTAGGACATCGTCAGGCACCCTTCAGTAGTGCCTTCTAGTACTTCAGTACTTTGGGTAGAAAAGTAAAAAGCCCGGTTCTCGTAACCGGGCTTTTTTTTGCCTTGCGTTTTTACATACTTTCCACGCCCTTTTTATGGTTTCTGCGTCGCACGGTCGAATAGACCACAAGTTGACGGCAGCGGCAGTGCATACCATACTCGTCTCGGCTAATCCGTCAAAAATTGTGTTCAGTGCAAGTCTATGCGCGTCTATTGACGGTGGACTGAAGGAGATGTTTAACATGATGGGAATGTTTACACTGCGTCACGCGGCCAGCGCGACGGGCGTGCTCTTCGGTGCCGCGGCGATTTCCAATGTTCTCGCCCAACCCTATCCGACGAAGCCCGTGCGCATAGTCGTGCCCTTTGCAGCGGGCGGCCCCGCGGATATTTACGCACGCGTCCTCGGTCAACGCCTGCAGGAGCCGTTGGCGCAATCTTTTGTCATCGAAAACCGTCCAGGCGCCGGCTCGATCATCGGCACGGATCTGGTGGCGAAATCCCCTGCCGACGGTTACACCCTCCTGCTCATGTCAAACACCCACACCGTAAACGAATCGTTGGTGCCCAAGAAGCCGTTTGCGTTGATGAAAGATTTTGCGCCGGTGGCGCCTGTCAATTACTCCGATCTTTTGCTGGTAGTACACCCGTCGCTACCTGCCAAGTCAGTAAAGGAGCTTGTGGCGCTGGCGAAATCCAGGCCGCGCAGTCTCAACTATGCGTCGTCGGGCACCGGCACGCCGTACCACATGGCCGGCGAATTATTCAAAGCGATGGCAGGCGTGGATATCGTGCATGTGCCGCACAAGGGCAGCGCCGAGGCACGTACCAGCGTAATGAGCGGGCAGGTGGAAATAATGCCCGACGCGATCACCACTATGGCCCCTATGGCTAAAGCAGGCCGCGTGCGTGCGCTGGCGACCACTGGCATAAAACGTTCCGGTGTGATGCCGGACGTGCCCACGGTCAGCGAGGCAGGCGTGCCGGGCTATGAGGCAACTATTTGGCTTGGTGTGATGTCGCCAGTCAATGTGCCTCGCTTGGTACTAGAACGGCTGAACGGCGAAATCACCAAGGTAACCTCGCGCCCGGATATCAGGAAAACCTGGAACGAGCAGGGCGCAGAACCCATGGTCATGAATCTCGCGGAGTTTGAAAAATACTTGCACGCGGATATAGCGAAGTGGGCGAGAGTCGTGAAAGTCTCCGGTGCGCGAGCGGATCAATAAATAAATTAATAAAAGCAGATACTTATGAAAATGCACTCAATGAGGCTACCCATCGCCGCAACGGCGTTTGCCTGTGCTTCTGGTGTGCACGCACAGGACGCGTTTCCGTCGCGCGCGATTACACTGATTATTCCGTTTCCGCCCGGAGGCGTTGCGGAAATCACCGGTCGGCCCACTGCGATGGCCATGGAAAAAATCCTGAAGCAGCCGATCGCGCTGGTGAATCGTCCCGGCGCCGGCGGTGCGGTCGGCAATGCCGCGGTCGCCAATAGCAAGCCAGACGGTTACACCCTGTTGATGGCACTTTCCAGCATTTCCGTTATTCCCGCGGCGGACGAGTTGTTCAATCGAAAACCTGCCTATGCCATCGACCAGTTTGCACCGATCGCGCTGATTTCGGCCGACCCGACGATACTCGTGTCGCATCCGTCATTACCGGTGAAAAACCTGAAAGAACTCGTGGCACTCGCACGCACGAAGCAGGGGCAGATGTCATTTTCGTCCTCGGGTATTTACGGTGCGCTGCACATGCCGATGGAAATGTTTTTGCATCACTACAAGCTGAAAATGCGTCACGTGCCGACTACAGGCGGCGGCCCCGCCCTGACCACGCTACTCGGTGGCCATGTTGAACTCACCGCCGGCGGCCCGGCAGCGATTACCAGTCACGTCAAGTCGGGCAAACTGCGGCCGCATGTGAGCTGGGGCGCCAGGCGTCACGAAAACTATCCTGACGTGCCGACTTTCAAAGAGCAGGGCGCGGACATCGAGTATTACATCTGGTCGGGCCTGATGGCGCCGCGCGCCACACCGGAGCCGGTGTTGAAAGTGCTGCGTGACACTGTGCGCAAAGCGGTCGAGGATGCCGATTTCAAAACCGCGATGGCGCGCGTGAACTCGCCGATTCAGTACAGGGATGCGCCGGAGTTTGCGAAATATTGGGATGCCGACGCCAAGCGGCTCACGGCCGTGGTTAAAGTCGTCGGCAAAGTCGAAGAAAAAAAATAGTTTTTATTTTTGATTTGAGCAGAACGGCCAGATGCGTCAATGTCTAATTTTCGGTAGGAGTCGAATATGAATTCGGCAGTTTCCATGGATACTTCTGTAACGCTCCGGCAAGCATTTCTCATCATGTTCGCGTATATAGAACAGCATTGGGAATCTGTCGGTAAACCAGATGACATTGGCGATCTCCTTAGTGAGTTGTCGCTTTGGGATACTGAAAGTGGCGGAAAAGAGCCGATGGACGCAGCCGTCTTCCCTGATTGGTTACGTTGCGCACATTTGGTGCTTGAGGCAGAAGCAACTCCGGTTGGTTATCGTGGCGCCGATATTCAGATGGTAGGTGGGTCTCCTAGCATGAAGGTTCATCGCTAATGGCGATGCGCAGCGACCAAGTTTCCGGCCTGCTGTTGCTGGCGCTGGCTATTTACGTGGGGTGGATGAACCGCGTTTATCCCATCGGCAGTTTGTCCGAACCAGGGCCGGGTTACGTGCCGCTGTTGCTGGCGATTTTCCTCGGCTCGATGGGGCTGTTGGTAGCCGTGTGGGGCCGAAAGTCCACGCCACTAGCGGCGATGGAATGGGCGGAAGCGCGGCGGGCCATCGCGTTGCTGGTCGCGTGCGGCTTGGCGGCCTACGCGCTCGAGCGGCTGGGGTATCGCATCACCATGGCGGCGCTGCTGTTGTTTTTTCTCGGTGTCATGGAGCGGCGCAAAGCGTGGCAAGTCGCGCTCGCCAGCGCCGGTTTCTCGTTCGCCAGCTATTACGTGTTCGCGACGCTGCTGCGAGTGCCGCTGCCGGTGAGTCCGTGGGGTGTGTAAGACAGCGGTGACCCGGAATTCCCCGCACTTCGCGCTTCACTCGTAACGCCTTATCAATGATCGAAACCCTCAACAACCTGCTCCTCGGTTTCAGCGTTGCGTTGCAGCCGCAGATACTGATGTACGCGTTCATCGGCTGCTTTATCGGCACGCTGGTGGGTATGCTGCCGGGCGTGGGGCCGCTGGCAGGTATCAGCATGTTGCTGCCGGCGACTTTCGGGTTGAATCCTATTGTGGCGATCGTGCTGCTTGCCGGCGTGTACTACGGTGCGATGTACGGCGGCTCCACCACCTCGATCCTCATACGACTGCCGGGCGAGGCGGCCTCGGTGATGACCTGCATTGACGGTTACGAAATGACACGGCAGGGCCGCGCCGGGCCGGCGCTGGCGATTGCCGCCATCGGCTCGTTTGTCGCGGGTACGTTAGGCGTGGTCGGGCTGATGCTGCTCGCGCCTACGCTGGCGACTTTTGCGCTGCGATTTGGCCCCCCCGAATACACGGCGCTGCTGCTGATGGGGCTGCTGGTGCTGGCTTACATGACCGGCGGCTCGATCCCGAAAACGCTGGCTATGGCCGCCTTGGGCCTGCTGCTCGGCATGATCGGTATTGACGCCATGAGCGGATATACGCGTTTCAGTTTTGACGTGGTGGAACTCGCCGACGGCATTGGCATCGTGCCGGTGGCGGTGGGGTTATTCGGCATTTCCGAAATTCTGCTCACCGCCTCGCAGCAGACGCCAAATCTGCCGAAGAATCCGTCGCTGCGCGAGCTCATGCCCTCGCGTGCGGAACTTAAACAATCCGCCGGCCCCATCGCGCGCGGCAGCGCCATCGGTTTTTTGATCGGCATCATCCCCGGCTCGGCGCATATCATTTCGTCGTTCATTGCCTATGGCATTGAGCGCCGAGTGTCGCAAACGCCGGAGCGCTTCGGTCATGGCGCGATTGAAGGCGTGGCCGGGCCGGAATCGGCCAACAACGCCGCCGCCACTGGTGCTTTTATTCCGATGATGGCGCTGGGCATTCCCACCAGCCCGGTGACAGCGGTAATGATCGCCGCCGTGATGGTGCACGGCATCGCGCCGGGCCCCATGCTGATTACGCAGCAGCCGGAACTCTTCTGGGGCTTTGTCGCCAGCATGTATGTCGGCAATGTGGTGCTGCTGATTCTCAACCTGCCGTTGGTAGGCCTTTTCGTAAGCCTGCTGCGCATTCCGTACTCGTATCTCTATCCGTGCATCCTCGCGTTTTGCATCCTCGGCTGTTACTCGGTGAGCAATTCCGTGGTGGATGTTTACATCATGCTGGCGATGGGCGGTGTGGGCTACGTGCTGCGCAAGTTCGATTTTGACCTTGCACCGGTGGCGTTGGGCCTCGTGCTCGCGCCCATGCTGGAACTGTCGCTGCGGCAATCGCTGGCGATGAGCGGTGGCAGCTACGGCATATTTCTGGAGCGGCCGATTGCCGTGGTAATGCTGGTGCTGGGGCTGGTAATGCTGCTGGTGAGCCTGAAGCCGTTGCTGTTCAAATCGACCGCGCGCGACTGGCGCAGCCGTGCCGGGCTTGACGACGTTTCGTGAGCACCCGATATTTGTTAACTATCTGTTTTTATTGAATTATTTTTAATGCCCTCATGAGTGGCCCGGCAGCGCCGGCGGCGAATCCCAGAGCCCCCTCCTTTGCTTACTTGATCATCGTTCTGCTGCTGGCGCAGGCGCTGGGCACAATGGCGACCTCCCTGGTACCCGCGATGGCGCCCAAGGTGGTTGCGAGCTACGGCGTTTCGTCCGTGTGGATCGGCTATCAGGTGAGCCTGATTTCGCTGTCTATGCTGGTGTCGCTGGTTTATGGCGGCAATCTCTCGGTGCGTTGGGGCGGCTGCCGCACCAGTCAGGTAGGGCTGATGCTGTGCATCGCGGGTTGTCTCATCGCCATGTTGCCGCATTCGGCATTCCTGTTGCTATCGGCGGTGGCGATGGGGCTGGGTTACGGGCTGGTATCCCCGGCGGCTTCGCCGGTGTTGATGCGCTTTACGCCGCCAGAACGGCGCAATTTTATTTTTTCATTCAAGCAAACTGGCGTGCCAATGGGCGGCATGGCTGCGGGCGGCCTTGCGCCCGCCATCGCGGTTTGGGCAGGCTGGCAATGGGCGCTGGCGTTGAACGCGCTGGCTTTGGCGCTGCTGCTGATTGCCATGCAACGTGGCCGCCCGCACTGGGATAGCGACCGCGATCCTGCTGCGGGGCTGGTGGCCGACCCCTACGGCGGGCTGAGGTTGGTGTGGCGCAGCCGCGCGCTGTGCCTGCTGGCGTTTTCGGGCGCAGCGTACGTGGTGATGCAACTCGCGTTGTTGGCGTTCACGGTGATTTTTTTCGTCGATGAAATGAAGCTGGGTTTGGTGCAGGCAGGGGTCATACTGATGGCCTCTCAAATGGGCGGTGTGGCGGGAAGGCTCTTCTGGGGTTGGGTGGCCGATGCATTGGGCGATTGCTTCCGGGCGCTGGCCTTGCTCGGCGCTGTGATGTCCGTAACAACGTTGCTGTGTCTTGCGATCACGCCGGCGTGGCCGCTGCCGGCGAGTTGCGCGCTATTTTTTGTGCTCGGCACCACGGCAAGCGGGTGGAATGGTGCGTTTCTTGCAGAAGTGGCGCGCCAGGTGCCCGCCAACGCGGTGAGCGCGGCTACCGGAGGCTCACTATTCTTCGTGAACGTGGGGCGCTTTCTGGGGCCGATTCTGTTTACTGCGGCGTATCAATTGACAGGCAGTTACGCCAGCGCATTCGCGTTGATGGCGATCCCGTCCGCGGCGGGGATGGTTTGCGTGCTGCGGGTGGGGCGGCGCGAGGCCAGCTCCACCAGATAGTTCAGCTGCTAATCAGCGTATCCTGTCTCTTATACACATCTCCGAGCCCACGAGACGTAGAGGAATCTCGTATGCCGTCTTCTGCTTGAAAAAAAAAAA
>OMIN01000006.1 GCA_900299145.1 Betaproteobacteria bacterium
CGGCAAAATCAGCGGCAGCGGCAGTCTTTCCGGCAGCCGTTCACAGGGGCGTTACGATTGGTATGCGCAACGCACGGCGGGTCAATAGCAAGGGTCGAATCATGCATCATGGGTTGTTGCGTCTGGTTTTGATATGCGGGTTGTTTGCCGTGCCGATGTTGCCGTCGCTGGCGCAGGATTACGGCGACACGCCGTATGTTCAAACGCCGCAGGTGGTGGTCGACAAAATGCTGGAGCTGGCGAAAGTCACCAAGAACGACTATTTGATCGATCTGGGTTCGGGCGACGGCCGCATGATTATCACGGCTGCCAAGCGATACGGCGCGCGCGGCTTTGGCGTTGATCTGAACAAGAATCTGGTGACACTGGCCAACCGCAACGCCGCCAAAATGGGAGTGGCGGGCCGTGCCGTATTTTACGAGCGTGATTTGCACGAGACCGACATTACACAGGCCGACGTGCTGACGATTTATCTGCTGCCTGAAGTGAACCTGATGGTGCGGCCGCGTATTCTTGATCTGAAGCCCGGTACTCGGCTGGTGTCGCACGATTATGGCTTCGGCGAGTGGCCGCCGGATGTGGAATTGATCATGGATGCCCCGGGCAAGCCAGTTGGGCGTGATCAGAAAAGCAAGGTGATGTATTGGGTGGTGCCGTCGCGTATCGCCGGCAAATGGGTGTGGCAGGACGGCAATAGTGTCGAGCGCTTTTACGAACTACAGATCGATCAGGTGTTTCAAAAGATCAGCGGCACGATGTCGTTTGGTGGCCGCAGTGCAAAAATTGAAGATGCGGTATTGACCGGGGATAACCTCCGTTTTACGGCCACGCTGGAGATGGGTGGTAAGCCGGTGCGCCACGAATTCAGCGGCAAGATCGTCAACAACGCCATCAGCGGTGAAGTGCGCCGTGGCGGTGCAGCTGAAGCGTGGAACGCCACGCGCACCGAATTGCGTGAGGCGCGCATGACCGATCTGAACCCCGGCATCATGGCGAGGTAAATCCGTGCGTTTGGGGTTGCTTGTCCGTTTGTGTGCCCTGCTGATGCTGGCGGGGCTGCATGCGGCAACAGCCGCCACGCTGGATGTGCCGACGCCGTATATCCCGTCCACGCACGGCAATGCCGACGAAATGTTGAGGTTGGCACGGGTTACGCCGAACGACGTGGTGTATGACCTTGGTTCGGGCGACGGACGTATCGTGATCGCGGCGGCGCGCGACTATGGCGCGCGTGGCGTGGGTATCGACATTGACCCGGCGCTGGTGCGGCAAAGCACGGAAAACGCCCGCAAGGCGGGCGTGGCCGAGCGTACAGCGTTTCGCGCCAGTGATATTTTCGCGGTGGATTTGCGCGAAGCGACGGTGGTAACGATGTATCTGTTGTCGGGACTGGTGGCGAAACTCGAGCCCAAATTGCTGGCGGAACTAAAGCCCGGCACGCGCATCGTCGCGCACGATTATGGCTTCGAACAATGGCAGCCCGATCGCAAGTTGCAGATTTCCAAGAATTACATGCTGTATGTGGTGCCGGCAAAGGTGGCGGGCGGCTGGCGCATTGAGGCAGCGATGACGCGCGGACGCGAGTTTCTGCTGGAATGGCAGCAGCAGTATCAGCACGTGCGCGGGGGCGTGCGGGTGCAGGGCGGATTCCTGCCCGCGTTTGAGGCGCGACTGGAGGGCGGCAAAGTCAGTTTTGTGTTGGTGGAAGACGACGTGAGTTACCGTTTTGAAGGCGCCGTGGACGGCGATGCGATGTCGGGTGTGGTACGTTACGGCGTTGGGCCGAAGCAGAACGAGCAACGTTGGAGTGCGCGGCGGATAGCGTCGGGGCACACAGTCGGGACAATGTAACTATATGTTTTTATTGATAAAAAACAATTTCTTCGCGATGGCGCTTTTGGCGTTCACCCTGACGCCCGCCCATGCCCAATGGCCCTACGAAGTTCCCTTCGTGCCGTCGCCGCAAGTGGTGGTGGACGAAATGCTGCGTTTGGCCGATGTCAAAAAAGACGATTTCGTGTTCGATCTGGGTTCTGGCGATGGGCGCATCCTGATTACTGCCGCCGCCAAGTTTGGCGCGCGTGGCGTGGGCGTTGATCTTGATGAAAACCTGATTTTCCAAAGCGAAGCTAATGCGAAAGACGCCGGTGTGGCGGATCGCGTGCAGTTTATCCGGCAAGATTTATTCAAAACCGATCTGTCGCGCGCCTCCGTGATTACGATGTATCTGCTGCCAGGCGTAAACATGCGGCTGCGTCCTGTGCTGCTGGGGTTGAAGCCCGGTACACGCATTGTCGCGCATGATTTTGATTTGGGCGACTGGACACCGGATATCAAACTCACCGTGCGCAAGAACGTGATGCTGTGGATCGTGCCGGCAAAAATCGATGGCCGCTGGCGGCTGCAATTGCCATCGCCCGCTGGCGCGCAGACGTGGGAGCTCGATATCCGCCAGAAGCATCAGGAAATCGATGGCGTGGTGCGCGCGGGGGAACGTCCGCCGGGCGGCATCTGGCAGCCGTCGTTGCGTGGCGACAAAGTGAGCTTCACCCTGGTGGACAACACCGACCGCGAAAATGAAGCGAATCTGTATTTCGAGGGCACGGTGAAGGGGGGCGTGATGGAAGGCGAATTTCGCCGCGGCGTCGGCGCGCAGCAGACGCGGCACGCATGGCGGGCTGAAAGAGCGCGGCCGTGATGGTAGCACCATTCAGGTATGTATTTGTTTTTATAGCGTTTTTTCTGCTGCTTGGCGTGCGTTCGGCGTCTGCCGCCGACGCCCCGTACGTGCAGACCCCATGGAACGTGGTGGAGGCCATGTTCAAAATGGGCAGCGTGGGGCCGAATGATTTTCTGATTGATCTGGGCTCCGGCGATGGTCGCATTGTTATTGCAGCGGCGGCTAAGCACGGCGCACGCGGGTTTGGTGTCGAACTCGATCCCAATCTGGTCAATACCGCGCGGCGTGAGGCCGAGCGGCAGGGCTTGAAGGATCGCGTGACGTTTCTGGCTGATGATCTGTTCTTTGTCGATCTCAGCAAAGCGACGGTGATCACGGTCTACATGGGCGAAGGTGTCAATCTGCGGTTGCGGCCATCGCTGTTCAAGTTAAAGCCCGGCACGCGCGTGTTGTCGCACGATTTTGACATGGCGCAATGGCAGCCCGACGAAAAGCTTACCGTGCCCGTGCCCAACAAACCCTATGGCGCACCAAGAAGCGATGTATTTTTGTGGGTGATCCCGGCGGACGCTTCGGGCCGCTGGCAATGGCAGGCGGCTTCCAGCGCCACGGCCGTGGAACACAGCGTCGTGTACGAGCAGATGTTTCAGATGCTGTCCGGCAGCGCGGGTACGGCGGCGCGTTCAGCGCCGGTGCAAAATGCGCGGGTGCGCGGCGACACCGTTAGCTTCGCCGCGCTGATTGAGCGCGACGGACGCGCCGTGCGGCACGAATTCAGCGGGCGCCTGCAGGGCGACGTGATTGAAGGACGCGTGACAGTAGAAGGCGTGCAAACCCCCTGGCGGGCAACGCGCACGGCGCGCGGCAAAATGACCATAGAATCGCCGGTGGCTAACTAACACCATCGTCATCGGCGGCGGAACCATTTCATCAAGGAGCGGCAATGAAAGCAATGAAACAGAGTTTATTGGCGTTGTGCATGGCAGTAGTCGCTGCCACCGCACACGCGCAAACCGGCGTGGGCGACGTGGTTTATGTGCCCACGCCGCAACTGGTGGTCGATGAAATGTTGCTGATGGGCAAGGTCAACAAGAACGACTACCTGATTGATCTGGGGTCGGGCGACGGGCGCTTTGTCATCACGGCCGCCAAGAAACACGGCGCGAAGGCGCTGGGCGTCGATCTCGATACGTTTCTGCTGAAAATGGCCAACGAAAACGCGCGCAAGGAAGGCGTTACCGATCGCGTGACGTTCCGCGAGCAGAATCTGTTTGAAACGGATATTTCGGCGGCGACGGTGGTATCCACCTATTTGTTGCCAGAGATGAACCTGCGGCTGCGCTCAAAGATCATGAAGTTAAAGCCCGGCACGCGCGTGGTGGCGCACGACTACAGCATGGGCGACTGGTATCCCGATGAACAAAAAACCCTGATCGTTCCGGAAAAGAAAGTGGGCAATCCTGGTATCAGCTACATTTTTCACTGGGTAGTGCCTGCGCTGGCGGCAGGCGTGTGGCAATCCACGCTCAACATCGACGGCAAGGACGTGCCGTACGAATTCACCATGGAGCAGTTCTTTCAAAACATCGACGGTCCCGCGCGCGCGGGTGGTGTTACCGGGGAAATGCGCGGCAAGATGAACGGCGAGAACATCCGCTTCACGATTACCGGCAAGGCCGCGCAGAAAATCGTGCGGCACGAATTCGAGGGCAGGCTCGCGGGCGAAACCATCACCGGCCTCGCGCGCATCGGCGAAGGCGCGGGCGCGAAGCAGGTGGCGTGGAACGCCAAGCGTATCAAGCGCGGCGATCTGGTGCGCGCGCAAGACGAGCCGGAGGCGAAATAGCATGAGCGAACCCAGCGGCAGCACGTTAGCCCCTTCAACACAGGGTGCACAACCGAAGGCGTCACTATCGGTCTTCGACGCCTGCACCATGATCGTGGGCCTGATCGTGGGCGCGGGTGTGTTCGGCACGCCGTCGATCGTGGCCGGCGCGATGAACGACGAAATGCTGACCATCGCCGTGTGGGTAGCGGGTGGCCTGTTCGCGATCATTGGTGCGCTGTGTTATGGCGAACTCGCGACGGCATTCCCTTCGGCCGGCGGTGAATATCATTTCATCCAGCGAGCGTACGGCCGCTCGCTCGCTTTCCTCTATGGGTGGGCACGCATGACGGTAATCGTTGCCGGCTCCATTGCCGTATTTGCCTATCTCTTTGGCGATTACCTGTCGCGCGTCATCAATCTGGGCGCGCATTCGGCGGCGATCTGGGCGGCGCTGGTGGTGATTGTGCTGACGGCAGTGAACTATCGCGGCATACAGGAAGGCAAGGTTACGCAGAATATTTTTACCGTGCTTGAAGTGGGCGGTCTGGTGTTGATTATCGTTGCGGGGCTTTTGCTGGCGCCTACACCGGCGGCGCCACCGGCGGCGGCCGGCGGTGACCCTTGGCACCTGGGCAAGGGCGTGGGCACGGCGCTGCTGTTCGTGCTGTTTACCTATGGCGGCTGGAATGACGCGGCCTACATTTCGGCCGAGGTCAAGGGAGAGCGCAACATGGTCAAGGCGTTGCTCGTGGCCATCAGTCTGGTAGCGGTGTTGTACGTGCTGATTGCCGTGGCATATACCAAAGGCTTGGGCATGCATGCCCTGGTGCGTTCCGACGCGCCAGCGGCGGATTTGCTGAAAGTGGCCCTTGGGCCGGCGGGTGAAATGACGATTTCTCTCATGGTCGCCATCGCGGCGTTAACTTCAGTCAATGGCTCCATCATCGTCGGCGCGCGCTCGAACTATGCGCTGGGCAAGGATTGGCCCGTGTTTGGTTATCTCGGACAGTGGGATGCGTCGAGCGGATCACCGCGCAACGCGATGCTGGTGCAGGGCGCGATTGCGTTGGCGTTGGTCCTGTTCGGCGCGATACAGAAAACCGGGTTCAAGGATTTGATTGATTATTCGCAGCCGGTATTCTGGAGTTTCTTCATGCTGATCGGCATCGCGCTGTTTGTTTTGCGTGCGCGCGAACCGAATGTGGCGCGCCCGTTTCGCGTGCCGCTTTATCCGGTGTTGCCGGCGATATTCGTGGCGGGATGCGGTTTCCTCGTATACAAGAGCCTGGAATTTCACCAGATGCACGCGCTGGTGGGATTGGGCGTGCTGGCCATAGGCGGCGTGATTCTGCTGATTGCGCGCGGGAAAAACACGAAGTAACACCGGGAGCGCGGACTTCCCGTCCGCAAAAAAAGCCTTGGTGGCTGCCGGGAGAAGGTCGCGGGCGAGACGCCCGCGATCCCACGCGCGAGGTGCGGTTGGTCGCGCATTGGCGCACCTTGAAAATTCCAGCCGCCGCCCCCAACTGATTAACCATTATCGTAACTATCTGTTTTTATTGAGGTTTTGCCATGACTGATACTGCCGCCCCCGCCACGGAAACCCTCGGCTTTCAAGCTGAAGTCAAACAACTGCTGAATTTGATGATCCACTCCTTGTATTCCAACAAGGAGATATTTCTGCGCGAGCTGATTTCGAATGCGTCGGACGCCGCTGACAAGTTGCGTTTCGAAGCGCTGACCGACAAGGCCCTTTTCGAAAACGACGCGGAGCTGAAAATCCGTGTGTCGTTTGACCCCAAGGCGCGCACGATTACCGTGGCTGATAACGGCATCGGCATGTCACGTGAAGAGGTTATCGCCAACATCGGCACCATCGCCAAGTCGGGCACGCGCGAATTTCTGAGCAAGCTCACCGGCGATCAGGCGAAAGACGCCAATCTCATCGGTCAGTTCGGCGTGGGCTTTTATTCGTCTTTCGTGGTGGCTGATAAGGTGACCGTGGTAACGCGCCGCGCCGGCCAGCCCGTTGCCAACGGCGTGCGCTGGGAATCGGACGGCGGTGGCGAATTCACGCTGGAAGCCGTGAGCAAGGAATCACGCGGCACCGAGGTCACGCTGCACCTGCGCGAAGGCGAGGAAGACCTCAACGATTTCACCAATGGCATGCGCCTGCGCAGCATTATTCGCAAGTACTCCGATCACATCACATTGCCGATCGTGATGCAGGTGGAAGAGTGGGACAAGGACAATAACGTCTACAAAACCACCGGCAAGGATGAAACCGTCAATCAGGCCAGCGCCTTGTGGGCGCGTGCGAAGAACGACATCACCGAGGAGCAGTACCACGAGTTTTACAAACACGTGTCGCATGATTTCGAAGCGCCGCTGACCTATTCGCACAACAAGGTCGAGGGCCGCAAGGAATTCACGCAACTCCTGTACATCCCCGCGCGCGCACCGTTCGATTTGTGGGATCGCGAGCACCGCCGCGGCATCAAGCTCTATGTGCGGCGCGTGTTCATTATGGATGACGCCGAGCAATTGCTGCCGGTGTATCTGCGCTTCGTGCGTGGCGTGATCGATTCGGCCGACCTGCCGCTCAATGTGTCGCGCGAGATTCTGCAGGAATCCAAAGACATCGAGGCCATGCGCGGTGCGAACGTGAAGCGCGTGCTGTCGATGATCGAAGATCTGGCCGAGAACAACAAGGAAAAGTTCACGACGTTCTGGAAGGAATTTGGTCGCGTTATCAAGGAAGGTGTGGTTGAGGATTACGCCAACCGCGAGCGCATTGCCAAGACGTTGCGTTTTGCCTCCACGCACAACGACACCGAAGCGCAGGACGTTTCGCTCGCCGATTACATCGCGCGCATGAAGCCGGAGCAGGAGAAAATTTATTTTGTTACTGCTGAGTCGTTTGCGGCGGCGAAAAACAGCCCGCACCTCGAAGTCTTCCGCAAAAAGGGCGTGGAAGTGCTGCTGATGTACGACCGCGTTGACGAGTGGGTGACGCAGCATCTCACGGAATTCGAGAAGAAGCCGCTGCAATCGGTGGCCAAGGGCCGGCTGGAGCTGGGCAAGCTCGAGGACGAAGCTGAGAAAAAGGCCCAGGAAAAGGAAGAAAGCGCATCCAAGCCACTGCTCGAACGCATCAAGA
>OMIN01000007.1 GCA_900299145.1 Betaproteobacteria bacterium
AGATACGGAACAATGGTGCCTTTCGCACCGATGCCCAGATCTGGCATTCTAAAAATAAAACAGATAGTTACGTTTAAGACCCTCTTTCTGGCCGCACTGGCTCATACGCCATCTGTCCCCACGCCAATGCAACCCGCAACTGGCGAAACTCTGAGGCTTCGAGGCAATCGGGCGTCAGTACCAACCAGCACTTGCCACTTCCTTCCGCCTGCAGGCACAGCAGAGACAACCAGGGATGCAGAAAGACTCCGCCAGATAGTTGGCAATTCACCCAATCGGAGTTATTTCGACGGCACCTCAACCCCTTTGCGTCCCAGCACAGTTCCCGGACCGAGGCTGGGTGACTGCGCAGGGCATGCAGACGCCAGGCCTGAACCGCATTCCAGGCTACGCCTAGACCAACACACGCCGCCACCCAAACAGGAAGGAACCAGGTCGCCAACGCACAAGCTGCGGCTGCGGTTATCGTTATCCAAATCGTCAGGATTCGAGAAGGCTCCAGCCGGATCGATCCCGCCGATATGGATGCTGGCGATGCACTCAAGGTAGGCTCCCAAAAAAACAACCCCGGCTGGGCCGGGGTTGCGGGGGACGGCGAGCACCGGGCAGGGGGAAAGGATTTACCCCTTGATGTTGCGGATCTCGGTCACCGCCAGCCCGGCGATATCCTGTAATTTAGCATAGCGGCCTGATTCCACGTCCACCACGTTGCTGACGCGCGAATAGCTCGATTGCACGAGCATGCGCTGGCCGTTGGCACCGACGCGCTCAATGCCAAAATCGACCCTGTCGCGGTGCTCCGGGGGCAGTTTACTCATGAAATTTTTGGTCGCCCAAACCTGCCCGAAACGCGCCATTTCGGAGAGACGGGCGGTCTGATTGATGGTTTCGCCCAGCACCACGAATTCCACACTGGTGGCAGTCTGGAAGGTGCCCAGCCACTCCTGCCCTTCGTTAAGCCCCGTATTCAAGTACAGCTCGTTGACCCAGTTCTTGCGCAGCTGCCATTCCTTGGAAAGCCGTGCCATGGCCGATTTGATTTCCTGAGCGCAGACCACCGCGTTCATCACGTAATTGGAGTCCGGTTGCGGGAAGAAGTAATACACCATGCCATCGCCAACATGCTTGCCGTAGGTGCCATAGTATTTCCGGAAAATATCCCCGGCGGTCGCCCAGATTTTATTCACCAGCTCGAAATACTCATCGGGCGGCAACTCCGAACATATCTTGACCGACTCCTGCAAATCCGCCACCAGCACGGCCATATCGGTCAGCACCGGCAAGCGCTTGCTAAGCAGGGTGCGGATGACCATGTCGCGCCGCCCCAATAATTTCAGCAGTTCATTCGCGTTGCCATCCTGCTGGGCAACTACGATCAAAATGCCTTCGCGGAAATAGGTCGCATAGGCCGCGTAATCCTTCACTTCACCGTTGGCTTCCGTAAAGCGCAGGGGAATCTCGCTCACCACCCCTGCTCTGGCCGGCGCAACCTCCTGATACAGTTCCTCGAGAATTTGCAGGCGGTTGGTCGGCATAGCGCGCAGTGGCTGCACGATGCCTTCGAGCTTCATGCGCTCTTTGGCCAGCGCCAGATTCAAACGCAGCATCGCTGTATGATTGGTGCTGAATTCGCCTGTATGATCCATCAGCAGCTTGAAGATACTGCGGTCATCCGTATTGGGCGGCAGCGATCCACGCAGACCCGGAATACCGTCGCGCGCCATGTCGTTCAGCCACAGCACCTCGAAACGGTAATTCACCATGTAGGCCATGTGTGGCATGTGCTCGATAGTGAGGGTCAATGAATTGGAACTGTCCAGATTCACCGAGCGAGAGCCGATGGGGGTGGCGCCCCGGGCGCCGGGCGGCGCCGATTGCGGTTGTGATTGCGTGGGGCTTTCGCGTGGGGTGTTAGCGGAATTGGCGTTGCTTGCCGCCAAACGCAGACCGATTTCTTCCATGCTGATACCGCCTCTCTTCCATTCCTGGATCTGTTCAATACGCGTGAGAACATCCGGCGGGAAATGGCCTATCTGACGCGGGCCGCTCCCTGTGATTTCGGGCCGGGTAACGAGAGGCTTGGGAAGGAAACCGCGTGCAATGTAATTGTTCAACGTAGCACGAGACAGTCCCGTTCTTTCGAGAATGTCTTTGCTCGTTAACCAGTTATCGCTCATCCCTGCCTTCGTTATTTTCATAGTTATACTGTATAAGCAGAATAACTAGACAGGGAGACTAAAGTCAATAGGGGGAAAACGGGTAGTGTGAATTATTTCCGCATCAGTTGGACACTAACAACTTATGGTGTCTAAATTGTCAATGTGTCTAATGTGTCCAAATTACCTCGGCATTTACTGTCTAAAACGCCGAAATCCCTGTTTGTGCCCGCCCCAGTACCAGCGCATGAATGTCATGTGTGCCTTCGAGGGTGTTGATGGTCTCCATATTCATCATATGCCGGATGATGCAAAACTCGTCCGAGATGCCGATGCCGCCCAGCATGTCCCGCGCGAGGCGCGCGATATCCAGTGCCTTCCCAGTGGCGTTGCGCTTCACCAGAGAGACCATTTCCGGGGTGGCTTTGCCCTGCTCCCGCAGCCGCGACAAATGCAGCACCGACAATAATCCAATGGTGATCTCGGTCTGCATGTCCGCTAATTTCTTTTGAATCAATTGGTTAGCGGCCAGTGGCTTGCCAAATTGCTTGCGATCCATGACGTATTGCCGGGCTGTGTGCCAGCATGCCTCGGCCGCCCCCATGGCCCCCCAGCAAATACTGAAGCGCGCGTTATTCAGACACCCAAACGGGCCTTTCAGGCCGGTGACGCCGGGCAGCATGTTCTCCTCAGGGACAAACACCTGGTCCATGACAACCTCCCCCGTCTGCGAGGCTCGCACCGAAAATTTCCCTTCGATCTTGCGGGTAGACAGCCCCTTCATACCGCGCTCGAGAATAAAGCCCCTGACAGTGCCCTACTCGTCTTTGGCCCAAATTACCAGGACATCGGCAATGGGCGCATGCGTTATCCAAAGCTTGCTGCCAGTCAGCGACCAGCCGCCAGGAACTTTTTTGGCACGTGATTTCATGCCGCCGGCGTCGGAGCCATGGTCCGGTTCGGTCAGGCCAAAGCAGCCCAACAACTCGCCGGTAGCCATTTTGGGCAGGTATTTCTTGCGGTGATCCTCGCTGCCGTAGGCGTAAATGGGCGTCATTGCCAGCCCGGTTTGGACAGAGCAAGCCGAGCGGAATGCGGTGTCTATACGCTCCAGTTCGCGCATGACCAGGCCGTAAGCGACATAACCGATGCCCGCACAGCCGTAGCCTTCCAGTGGTGCGCCGAGAAAGCCGAGTTCTCCCATTTCGCGCATGACAATTTTGTCGAAGGATTCGGTGCGGTTCCAGTCGCGGATGCGCGGCAGCAGCTTTTCTTGAGCATAGACGCGCGCGCTATCCCGGATCATGCGCTCATCGGCAGTCAGCAGGTCTTCAATCAGGAACGGATCGTCCCATTTGAACTGTCCACCTATGAGGGTTACTTTGGTGAAATCGGTCATGATGTGCCTCTAAAATTAGCTCGGTTTGAACAATAGCTAGACAAACAAAAAGGCCGGGGAGTAGTCACCCGGCCTTGAATTTACTTAATAAAAACAGATACTTATTGCACTCGCTCCAAAATCACTGCCGTGCCCTGCCCGCCGCCGATGCACAGGCTCACCAGTGCGTAACGGCCGCCAATGCGGTGCAATTGCCGTGCCGCCGTCAACGCCAGGCGAGCACCCGAGGCACCCAGCGGGTGTCCAAGTGCAATGGCGCCTCCGTTGGGGTTGACGCGTTTGTCGTCAAATGCCACGTCCAGCCCTTTTAGACAGGACAACACTTGTGCCGCAAATGCCTCATTGATTTCGATAATGTCCATATCCTTGATGGACAGTCCAATTCGGGCGAGGGCTTTCTTGGACGCGGCCACCGGGCCGATACCCATGATGTCCGGCCGCGCACCGGCCGAAGCACTGGAAATGATGCGCACCAGCGGCTTGGCGCCGGCCTTTTCGCCAGCCTTTTTCGAGCCAACCATCAATGCCACCGCGCCGTCGTTTACGCCCGAAGCGTTACCCGCCGTGGTTACGCCGTCTTTGTAAAGCACCTTCATCTTGGCCAGCGTGGCCACATCAGTGCCAGGACGCGGATGCTCGTCGTCGGTCACGGCCGGCACCGGACCTTTGCGGGTCGGCGGCAGTTCGACGGCCTCGATTTCACCCGCAAAAAACCCTTCGCCCTTGGCGGCGGCATATTTGGATTGCGATGCGGCAGCAAAAATATCCGCCTGCTCACGGGTGATGCCGTATTCGCGCGCAAGGTTGTCCGCTGTTTGCGGCATTTGATCGTCGCCGAAGCGCTTCACCAGAGCCGGGTTGGAAAAGCGCGGGCCGATGGTGCTATCGTAGAACTTGATGCCACGGTCGAACGCGCTCTCCGCACGGCTCATGACAATGGGCGAGCGGCTCATGCTTTCCACGCCCCCCACCACAAAAACATCGCCCTCCCCTGCCGTGATCGCGTGCGACGCATGCACCAGCGCGCCCAGACCGCTGGCGCAATTACGTTGAATCACGGTGCCCGGGGTTTCGATGGGCAAGTCTGCCATCAGCAGCGCGTGGCGCGCCACGCAGCGGCTATCCTCGCCACCCTGGTTGGCGCAGCCGACGATCACGTCCTCGATCTGCTCCGGCTTGAAGGCCGATTTGGCGACGACCGCCTTAATTACGCCACCCAACAAATCATCAGGGCGAACCTTGGCCAGCACGCCCGCATGACGTCCAAACGGAGTGCGTTTTCCTTCATACAGATAAGCATCTAACATTTTAAATATCCTTTAAAAATATATACTTATGAAAACTATTTAAAGTTATAAATTAAGTTTCTTCGGTGAGTACCGAGACGCCCAGTTTGGCGCGACGCGTCAGCCAAATATTCGGCCGGTAGCGCGGGTCGGCGTAGGTTTTGTTCATGGTGTCGAGGATGCGGTGGATGTTTTTTACCCCCAGCACGTCGGCAAATTTGAATGGTCCGTTCGGATAATTCAGTCCCAAAGTAACGGCCTTGTCGATATCCGCCGGCGAAGCCGTACGGTTTTGCGCAATCGAGCAGCCAATGTTGACGATCATCGCAATGATGCGCTGCGCAATAAATCCTGGGCTGTCGCGGCACACTGTCACCGGCACACCATCCGATGCCAGCAAGCCGTGCGCGGCATCACGCATTGCCGGGTCGGTCAGCGGGGTGGTCATGATCGTGCGGCGTTTGACCATGGGGAATAAGGTGTCCACCGCCACCACCCGCTTCGGATCCAGCCCCTGCGAGGTCGCCGCCGTGGTGGCGTCTTCACCGATGGGCGTCACCAAAATCAACGCCTTGGACGACGGCTGGGCGCCCTGCTCCACCGTTACCCCCAGTTTGCCAAGCAATTCCACCAGCTTGTTAGAGCCTTCCGGCTCGGCCTTGCTGACCCAAACAGACTCTGGCCGGGCGGCGGGCGCGGGCTTTTCCGGCGGCACTATGGCTTTGAGGTCTTTGCCACTGGTATCGTAGTTGTAAAACCCTTTTTTGGTCTTGCGTCCCAGCACGCCAGCCTCGTAGCGTGACTGCATGATGAGGCTGGGCCGGTAACGCTGTTCCTGAAAAAACTGGTTATAAATCAGAACACTAGCGGGCTGCGTGACATCCAACCCGGTCAGTTCCATCAACTCGAAAGGCCCCATGCGAAACCCGCCGACATCGCGCATCACGCGATCCACATCGGCGAAATTGGATACGCCTTCTTGTACCATATGGCAGGCTTCCAGCGAAAATCCGCGCCCCACCTGATTCACCAAAAAGCCCGGCGCATCTGTCAGCCGCACCGGTTCGCGAGTCATGCGCTTGCCCAACGCCATCAACGCGTCGCATACCCATTCCTCGGTCAGGAGGCCGGAAATCACCTCCACCAGCTTCATCAGCGGGACCGGATTGAAAAAATGGAAGCCGGCAAAGCGCTGCGGGGTTTTAAGTTTGGCGCCGATGGTTGTCACCGACATCGACGAGGTGTTGGACACCATGATGCAATCGGGTGTGACGATATCCTCAAGCTCCGCAAACAGTGCGCGCTTGGCATCGAGGTTTTCCACAATCGCCTCGATCACCACATGGCACGGCTGCATGTTCTTGTGCGAATCAACGATGGTGATACGGCCAGTAGACGCGGCTGCGTCTTCCTTCGTCATTTGCCCTTTTTCGGCCGCGCGTTCGAGCATCTTTCCGATGAAATCGCGGGCCTCGGCCGCGGCACCCGGGCGCGCATCCGTCATCAGCACATTTATGCCACCCGCTGCAGCCACTTGCGCAATGCCGCGCCCCATTGCGCCGGTACCGATTACGCCGACGACAAGATCAGGACGGCTCACATCCAGCTTCATGAAAAATCCTTATAAAACAGATAGTTATATTTATCGCCTGAACGGCTTTGAGCGTGGGATTATAGGCGCTCGATGGGTGGGTGGCAATGCATGCAAGCCGAATCCTGATTCAAACCTGGACACCAGGAAACCCACGCCGTAGCGCTCCAAGCGATAATTGCTGTTGACGCTCGTGAAATCCCAAGAATCATCGAATGAGGTGTCTATCATGGTACAAGCCAGCCCCGCCCTGCCGGACCCTGCCAAGACCTCGGCGGAAGAATATTTGAAGGCATTGTTGCAACAGCAGGGCATCACCTGCATCCTGTTGCAGCCGTATCGCGGTGGTGTGATCGAAGCGCCCGAGCGGTGGCGTATCAGCGAGGCTCTGACCATTCCCGTAAAGTGCCTGCTACCCATCAAGGGTAGTCTGGCACAAGCCACTGAAAATGAGCTTAACCGCCACATCAAAGACCACGGTCCGGATTCCTCCATCACGCTGCATGGTATTTACTTGACCAGCTGGGTCGAGTTTGAGGTGGCGCCGACGGCGTAGCGTTTTTTCGGGGCCAGGGTCTGGAAAGCGCACACGGCGGTCACCACGTCCGCATGACGGAAGTTATTCCCGGCCGCGCTGATCCAGGGCAACACAGACCCTTGCAAGGCCCTGCCATCTCATGGGAAGATTATTTTTTCGCGGGATATTTATCTTTTATTCAGGAAGGGACTTCCAACATGGAAACTGTAGCGAATACACCGCATTTTGAAGCAGCACCGTTGACTTTCAGCGTGTGGCAGGAACTGTGGGACGGCAATATTCAGGATCACCCCGATCAGGGCGTGTGCATTGCCGTCAAGGCCGAGGTCAACAACAAGCCGACCACACTGCTGCATTTCAACTGCTTCGACTTTGAACGCAGCTACATTTACGGCCCGGAAAATCCCGATCTGAAAAAGGAAGGCCCGATGATGCTCGGCGGCCCTGCCAAGAGCGATCGCATGGGCCAGTTGTATCGCATGGATCCCATCGCCGACGGCAACCCGATCGGCTGGACCGTGCGCACATTGTCGACCAAGCTCGACAAAATGCTGGTCCGTGCCGGCTACCCGCAAATTGCCGAACAGATGAGCTATGAAAAAGTGAACAACGTGCTGCCGGAAGTTGAAGCTTACGCGCGCGAAATTCACGCCACCAAGCGCAACACCGTCAAACACAACCGCGGCACGCATGTGTACGAATGCGGCCAGGTGAAAGTCGGCCTCGAAATGCGCCGCCTGCCGGTGGGCGACGGTGGCTTGGCCATACACGTGCTGGCTGATATTGGTGGTGGCCCCAAAGGCCGGCACACGGAAGAAACCGAGCTGCTCGCCTTTGATCTGTTTTGGGACGGCCCGCACTACCACTACGGCCCGCGCAACAAAAACCATCGCATTTACTGGGATCGCACGCTGGTCGACAACCCGCTGGAATGGGTACTTGGTCAGTTTGAAGACCGCAAGCTGGGGCAGATGATTGAGCGCGCCGGCTATCCCGGGATCGCCGCAGAACTCGACATGGAAAAATTCATGTCCATGCTGCCCGAAATCAAAAATAAAGCGCGCGAATTGTCAGATGAAGGACTGCGGCTGACTGGCAAACCCGGGCTGCCTCTGGAGCCGACGCCGAATCTGGCGGGACGCCCCTGATTCACTTGGCGCCCGCTCCTGCGGGCAGGTAAGCAAAAATCCCCTCATGCCAAAATGGCCGAGGGGATTTTTATTGCCTGCGTCCGGGGATGGTATAGGCAGCAGATAGCACACAGCACACAGCACATTGCGAACACCATCTCAAGGGGAATGCCATGCGGATGCGCTATGCGTACTGGTCACGGATTGCTGCGCTGGGAAGTTTGTCGGCTTGTGCAGCGCAGGCGCAACCCGCTTCGAAGGGCACGGCCGATCAAAATTATCCCAATAAGCCGATACGCATCATCGTGCAGTTTGCACCCGGCGGCCAGGGTGACGTGATCGCACGCGCCGTCGCCACCAAAGCCAGCGAGACATTCCGGCAGACGGTGGTGGTTGACAATCGCACCGGCGGGGGCGGTACCATTGCGGCTGATGCGCTGGTAAAGTCCAATCCAGACGGTTATACCTTCATCGTTGCTTCATCCAGTTACGCGGCCAATTCCGCTCTCTACAAGCGCTCTTTTGATCCAGTGAACGATGTGACGCCCGTCGTGCTGATTGGCGATAGCGGCCTTATTGTCACCGTGCATCCTGCGCAGCCGGTGAATTCGGTAAACGATCTTATCGCTCATGCCAAGTCGCATCCCGGTAAGCTTAACTACGGTTCCAGCGGTGTGGGTGGAACGCCCCATTTGGCCACTGAGCTCTTCAATCTGATGGCTAACACAAACATGACTCATGTGCCGTATAAGGGAAATGTGCTGGCGTTGAATGATCTGATCGGCGGGCAGTTGCAGGTACTGTTCGGCAGTGTATCGAACACCCTGCCGCAGATTCGCGCGGGGCGACTGCGCGGCGTGGCGGTCACTTCTGCCAAACGCATGGGAGCGGCGCCCGAATTTCCACCGGTGAATGAAACCGTACCTGGCTATGAAACTGTCGTGTGGTACGGGGTGGCGGGCCCGCGCGGCGTGCCGCTGGCCATCATCACGCGCTGGAACAACGAGGTCAATCGGATTTTGCAACTGCAGGACGTGAAAGAACGCATGGCGGCAGACGGCATGGATCTCGCTGGCGGGCCGCCGCAGCGCTTTCGTGAAATGCTGATCGCGGATATTGCGCGTTGGCAGCGGGTTGTAAAAATGGCGAATATCAAGGTGAGCGGATAGTCTGATGAGTCCAATCAAAAATCGTTTCGGCGAAACCCTGATTCACACCGTGCTGTGCGGATCATTGACGGTGCTTGCCACGCAGGTGGCTGCACAATCCTATCCGTCTCAGCCCGTGCGCTGGATTTTGGGCTTCCCCGCCGGCGGATCCAGCGACATTTTGACGCGAACGATCGGCATGAAGCTTGGCGAGCTGTGGGGGCAATCCGTCATCATCGACAACCGGCCTGGGGCAAGCGGCGTGATCGCCAATGCCGCCGTGGCAAAAGCACCGCCCGACGGCTACACCATGCTGTTGATGTCGATCACGTTTGCCAATCTGATCGCAACGGGCAAGAAAACGCCGTATGACCCGTTTGGCGATCTGGAGTCGGTGGCGCAGTTGGCTGCCGTGCCGAATGTGCTGTCGGTGCATCCCAGCCTTCCGGTTAAATCCGTCAAGGACCTCATCTCCACGGCGAAATCCCGGCCAGGCCAGATCAACTACGGCACGGGCGGCACGCTGACCGGGCCGCATCTGGCCACGGAGCTATTCAAGCTCCTGACCAAAACGGACATGCTGCATGTCTCATACAAAGGCACGCCGCCGGCGGTGATTGATCTGGTCGCGGGGCGCGTGCAAATGATGATGGCACTGACGCCCGTCGTCGCGCCGCACCTGAAGGCCAACCGGCTGCGCGCGATCGCGGTGTCCAGCAGCAAACGCATCGCCGAGTTGCCGGATTTGCCGCTGATCGCGGACACCGTGCCGGGTTACGAAGCGCTGAACTGGTATGGCGTGATGATGCCGAAACAGACGCCCAGAACCATCATCACCAAGGTGAATGCTGACATCGGCCGGGCGCTAGCCGCCCCCGACGTGGTGCAGCGCCTGGCTGACGCCAGTTTTCAGGTGACGTTCAGCACACCCGAGGGCCTGACCCAGTTCATCCGCAAGGAAGCGGATACCTGGAAACGGGTCATCACCGAAGCTAAAATTCCGGTCGATTGACGCCGTTTCCCTTGTCGGTATTTGTAACTATCCCAAGGCCTTCGCGTCCAGCATGGCTTTGAAATCCGGGTCAAGTTTTGACAGATTTTCCGGATCATCCAGTCCGACAGCGATATTCAGCCGGTTGCTGAAATTGCGGTACGCCACCGAGGCGATAATGTCGAGAATGTTCTCGTCAGTGAAGCCCACCTGCCGCAACTGTTCGATGTCTGTGCGGCATAACAGATGCGGCGCATCGTTGATTTTCGTGGCGAATGCGAGCATCACTTTGTCCTGCTCGCTTAAGTTAGACGCGGTGTAATCCTTGCCGATCTGAACGACATCCTGCTTTTCCAGACCGGAAACCTGACGGAGCAACGCTCCGTGATTCATCACTCATCCGGTACAACCGCCCGCCGTCGCACCGAAGAAGTTCAACAGCTCTTCCCGGTGCCTGCCCAGCGTCGTTGCACCACCGGTGGTGGCATTGCGCAGCGTTTCACGGCCCTTGAGAATTTCCGGACGCGTTGCTAGCACGCGATGCAAGTTCGGTACCGAGCCGTTGCGGCTGCGGTATTGATCAAAAACGTCCTTGGCGTAGCCCTGCGCCTCGGCGTCACTGACGGTTTTAAGCCACATCATTTGGAAAAACCTCCGTTTGGAATAAGAAAATTCGATTCTATAAGTATTTGTTTTAATTGACTTTTTTATGACTATGCCCGGCTATCGCGGCGCAGTACGAATGTGTTGCGTCGGGTCGTTTTCGCTGCCGCCCGGCTTGCCGCGTTTCCAGCCCAACGCGCGCGAATAGCTGCCGAAAAATCCGCCCGCTTCGACTTCGGCTTCGCTGATGCCGGTAGGGCCTTCGGAATGCGGCGCGACGTATAGCGCATCTGTCGGGCAATAAATTTCGCACAGGAAACACGTCTGACAATCTTCCTGGCGCGCAATCACCGGTGGCTTTTTGCGTACCGCGTCAAACACATTAGCGGGACACACCCTGACGCAAATGTCGCACTCGATGCAGCGCTTGGCGGAAATTATTTCAATCATGGGCGAAGTTTATCAAGCCAGAGCCGTGTTAGCGATGGCAGTTTGCGTGACCGCAATATGATCAATGCCCGTGGTCTCGAAAGCGCACACAAACCGCGGATCCGCCGCCGGCTGATCAAGCCGGCGCTGCATGCCGCGGCTTTCCGCGCGCGCGATGGCACTGGTGTAGGCCCAGCGGCTGGTGACCACCATGGCAGCAGCTTCACGTGTTCTGACCGCATCAATGCCGCTGGCTTCGAGGTGGTCGCGCACGTCGCACCACGCGCTGTCGAGCCGCGCGAGCGATTGCCGCAAGCCGGCTTCGTCGCGGAAAAAATTCCGATGAATCGGCAGAATCTCGTCACGCACCGTTTGCACCGCATCGGCGGCACGCATCGACGACCGCGTGGCTTTGGCCGCGCGCAGTCCGGCACGCCCAATGCCCTTGGCGCCATTCGAATTGTGGTTCACGCCTTCACGCGCTGCAAATCGCGCCGCTGCAGCGCCCGACCAGTTACCCGAGGCTATCGCCCACGACGAATTGGGTCCGCCACCGCCAGTCACAGCGCCGGTGATACGTTCCCGGCTGGCTGCATCACCGGCTGCGTATAACCCCGGTACACCCGTCGAACAGTCATCATCCACCAGCTTGATACCGCCAACGCCGCGCACTGTGCCTTCGCAGCGCAACCCCACTTCAAACTTTTGCGTAAACGGATCAAGCCGCGCGCGATCGTGCGGCAAAAAGCAGTTCGGCTGGCCTTGCCGCAGCCATTGGGTCAACGCTGGTATGCCCTTGTCGAACCGGCACCATACCGGCCCGTCCAACAGCGCCTTTGCCACCGGTGCGAAACGTTCCTGATTGGCGGTTTCGATGCGCGAACCATCCTCGCGGTAATAACTGGCCCAGGCAAAAGGAACACCCTTGCTCAGCGACGTGTCTTTCGGCGCGCAGGCGTACTGCGCGGAAAATTCCATGCCGGACATCGTTGCACCGGCTTCCGCCGCCATCAGATAGCCGTCGCCGGTCAACCCTGTTGCGCCAAGCATATGCTCACCGAAGGCGCAACCGCCGCTGGCCAGCACCACTGCGCCCGCGCGCACGCGCCACGGCCGGTTGCGCTGACGATCCACGCCAGTGGCGCCTACAATCACGCCGGATTCGCTCAGCAATTCCAGCGCCGGATGATGATCCAGCACGGCAACGCCCGCACGCAACACACGCCGCCGCATGAAAGCCATGTAATCAGGGCCGCGCAGATTGGTCAGATAGGGTTTGCCCGCATCATCGATGGGAAACTTGTAGCCCCACTCAGCCAGCGCATGCAGGCTTTGCCAGGAATTGTGCAGCATGCGATCCACCCAACGCGGATCGGCAAGATTGCCGGTCGACGGCTGGCGTCGTGCGATGGCCGCTTCCCGCCCTGCCCCCGGCGGCGCGAACCACGTTCCCGTATTGGAGGGTGCGGTCGCTCCGCTGGTGCCCAGATACCCCTTGTCGACCACCACAACACTGGCGCCGCCGGCTGTTGCAGCCAGGGCTGCCCAGCATGCCGCCGGCCCGCCGCCGATAACCAGCACATCAGCGCTTAACTCAAGGGTTTCGGCGCGCCGTTGCTGCTGAACCGATTGCTTGATCGTAGTCATGTCAGGCAGCTTCCGCGGCTTTTTCGCGATTTTCGCAAGGCGCTTCACGCAATCCCCGTATCGCAACCTTCAATGCGTCTGGCGGCATTACGCCCATTTCGACCTGTTTGCTGATTTCCCACACGCGTTGCACGTCGGCCATGACTTCGGCGTCGGGCCGGTCGATGTCAATGGGCACGCTGACAATCGCCCACGAGGGCAGTCCCGTCAACCAGAACGTTTCCACGCAATTACCTTCCGGATCGCGAAAGTACAGCCCGATGGCGCTGGCATGTGTCACCAGCCGGTCGATCTTGTAGCCCTTCTCGATGGCGCGGCGTTTGAAATCGCGCACGGTATCGAGGGAATCGACACGCAACGACAATTGCTGAATCAGCGGCGCGCCGTCCAGATCGCCACGGCCTTGCATGATGGCGATTTCGTGATCGACGCCATGCGGATCGGCGCTGTAAAACGCCGCGCCGTCACTGCATTTGGTGAGCGTCATGCCCATGAAGTTGCCCCAGAAGTCTTTCATGACTTCCAGATCCCTGACGTAGTAGCCGAAGTGTCCCAGCCCCAGAACCGCCATGTATCGTCTCCTCCTTGCGCCAGAAACTCGCATCCGCGCGTGTCATGCATTTGCCGGAAAGCGCATACACGCGTTTATACATACCTTGAATATTACACCGCGCCGCGACGGGATAACCCACACGTCCACGTTCCGTCACAGGTAATTTAAGCGATAATTCAGCATCTTGCGTCTCACATCGTGCTACATCGGCTGGCGCGTGGTGAAGCAATAGCAATGACAACATAACTATCTGTTTTAATTGATAAAAATAATATCGAGGGAATCTGATGGCACTTAACGAAGAACAAGCCAAAGCCTACATGCACAAACTGCTGTCCACTATGGTGGCGCAGAAAGGTTCGGATCTGTTTATTTCGGCGGATTTTCCACCGAGCATGAAGGCGCACGGCTCGATGACGCCGATGGCGACGCAAAAGCTCACCGGCGAAATCACCAAAACGCTGGCGCATTCACTGATGAACGACGTGCAGCGCGAGGAATTTGCCAAGGAAATGGAATGCAACTTCGCCATGTCGATTCCCGGCATTGCGCGGTTTCGCGTCAACGTGTTCGTGCAGCAACGTCAAACCGGCATGGTGATCCGCACCATTCCCGCCGAGATTCCCAATTTCGAGAAAATGGGCCTGCCGCCGATTCTCAAAGACGTGATCATGAACAAGCGTGGCCTCGTGCTGGTGGTGGGCGGCACGGGTTCGGGAAAATCCACGTCGCTGGCGGCGATGATCGATCACCGCAACAGCACGTCACCCGGCCACATCATCACCGTGGAAGACCCGGTGGAATTCGTGCATACGCCCAAGCAGTCTCTGATCACACACCGCGAAGTCGGCGTTGACACGCACACCTGGCATCACGCGCTGAAAAACACTTTGCGGCAAGCGCCGGATGTGATTCTCATCGGCGAAATCCGCGACGCCGAGACCATGGAACACGCCATCGCCTTTGCCGAAACGGGCCACCTGTGTCTGGGAACCCTGCATGCAAACAGCGCCAATCAGACCATTGAGCGTGTGATCAACTTTTTCCCTGAAGAACGGCGCAATCAGCTGCTGATGGACTTGTCGGCCAATCTGCGCGCAATTGTCGCGCAACGTCTCGTGCGCACCGAAGACGGCAAGGGCCGCAAGGCCGCCATCGAAATCATGCTCAATACACCGACCATCGCTGAAAAGATTTTTAAAGGCGAATTTGGTGACATCAAGGGCATCATGGCCCGCTCACGCGAACTGGGCATGCGCACGTTTGACGCGGCGCTTTTCGATCTTTACGACGAAAACTTTATTGCCTACGAAGAAGCCATCCGCAATTCCGATTCCGCCAACGAATTGCGGCTGAATATCAAGCTGAAAAGCAAGCGCGGCGAGCCGGTGTCGACCAGCACACTGGGCTTTTCCATGCAGGAAGATGAGCCCAAGCCTGCTGCGGCCGAAGGGGCCGAGAAGAAAGACGACAAGCCGGCGGAAGTCAAGAAATAGGCTGGCGGCGGCCGGCGCTATTCTGGTCTGAGACCCGCTTCCTTGATGACCTTCGCCCAGCGCTGAATCTCAGTGACGAGGAATTTACTGGCGGCCTCCGGCGCGGAGCCGACGGCTTCCCCGCCTTCCGCTGCATAGCGCTTGCGCACGTCGGCGTTGTCGATGGCTCTGGCGGTGCTGGCGTGGATGCGCGTAATCAGCGCGCGCGGCGTAGGCGCGGGCGCCATCAGCATCGACCAGGCGGTGGCCTCGTAGCCTGGCACACCGCTTTCCGCAACGGTGGGCACGCTGGGCAATGCCGCCGAGCGCTTGGTGGTGGTCACGGCAAGCCCCCGCAATTTGTTGCTTTGTATGTGCGGCATCGCCGACAAAATGGTCGACACAATGAGGTGCAACTGGCCGCCCAGCAGATCGGTCATTGCGGGCGCAACACCTTTGTACGGCACGTGCGTCATTTCCACTTTCGCCATGCTCGCCAGTAGCGCCGCCGCGAGATGCGGCCCGGTGCCCACGCCTGACGAGCCATAGCTCACGCCACCCGCTTTGGTGCGGGCAAAAGCCACCAGCTCCTTGATGTCCTTGGCAGGCACGCCGGGATGCACCACAAAAATGCGCGGATTGATCACAATCAAACTGATCGCCGCCAGATCGCGCTGCGGATCAAACGGCAGCTTGCGTGTGAGTGTGGCGTTAATTGCCATCGCTTCATTGGCGAGCAGCAGCGTGTAGCCGTCGGCGGGCGCGCGCGCACCCATTTCCGAGCCGATGTTGGAGCCCGCACCCGGCCTGTTATCCACCACCACCTGCTGGCTCCACGCGTCGGTGAGCCTTTGCGCCAGCAAGCGCCCAGTGATGTCCTGCCCGGCGCCCGGGGCGTAAGGCACGATCATGCGCACCGGGCGTTCGGGGAAATCGGCCGCATGGGCAAGCGCTGTGCTTAGCAACGCCACGGCGGATATTATATAACCATCTGTTTTTATTAGCATTTTAACCTTCGGCACAATAGACTTCCGGCCGTTGCGCGAGACGTCGGCTTAGAGCAGCGTGACAGCATCACCCACGCGAATCTCGCCCCCGGCTGACGACAGCATGCCTATACCGAAGGTCGGCTCCTTTTGCTTGAACGCGCGCAGCAGCATTTGCATGACCTGCAAATCACGCTCGCCAGTGCGCGGGTTGGCGTGCGTGGCCAGACAGCGCACTTCGCCTTTTTCCACCGTGAACTCGACGCCGCCGATGCGCAGCTTGCGCCCGATCCATGCTTGCTCCTCCCAAGCTGGCACGCCTTCGATCACGATGTTGTGCCGGAAACGCGCTTCATCCAGGCTGGGATCATTAAACGCCGCCGCAGCCGACGCGAGACTTTCGCGGCTGTGCAGCGTGACCATGCCTTTCGCGTTGTCCTGATAGCGCGGCGACACCCCATCGCCCACCAGCTTGAGCGGCAAGCGCGCGGGTTGGCCCTTGAGCGGATTCTCCGTCTGCGACAACACGTAGCCGGTGATCGCATCCACCAGCCGCTGGCGCCCGGCCTCGCTCAGATCGGATTCCGCAAGTATTTGATTTAAATGGGAAATTTTTAGGCGCTGCGTTTGATCGTCAAACGTGACCTGCAAGCGCGCCAAGCCCGGTGAGTTTACCAGCACCACCCCGTTTTGCTTGCGGCACCACTCATCATCACCAGCCGGCGCATCGGCAAAGCGAAAATTGAGCACGCGGTCGCCGGCCACGCGCCCGCCCGGCAGCACGGTAATGTGCCCGCAAGATTGCGGTGTAAACCCTTTGACGGGATAACGGTAGAGCGCAACCACTTCAGGCATGTCATCCCTTTCAGCCAGTTGGTATGGCGACGGCAACGGTCACAAAGGCACTGGCATTTTAGCGTAAACTCTCGCGCTCAAACTTTCCGACAGGAGGCGTCATGGAACTTAACAACAGCATCGGCATCACCAGCCCCGGCGATATGGGCCAGGGTGTTGCCATGTGCATCAAGGCGTTGGGCTTCAATGTGTGCATGGCCTCCGACCGCCGCAGCGCCCGCACGCGCGCGCTGGGCGAAAAGGCCGGTCTCACCGATCTGCACTCACTGGAAAATCTGGTGAAGGAATGCGACATGGTGCTGTCGGTGCTAGATCCGGGTTCCGCGATCACCAACGCCAGGGCCATTGCCGCCGCTTGCAAGGCCACCAACCGCAAAATCGTGTTTGTCGAGTGCAACGCCATCGCCCCCAACACCATGCACGAAATCGCCGGCATCATGCAAGCCGTGGGCTGCACCGTGGTGGACGCCGGCATTATCGGACCGCCGCCGCGCAACGGCGCCAAGCAGCGTTTTTATGTTTCCGGCCCGAATGCGGCATTGATGCAGCGGATTAACTGCGAGCAGATTCAGGTGCGCGTGGCTGGTGAAAAAATCGGTGACGCTTCGGCGGTGAAAATGTGTTACGCCGCGCTGACCAAGGGCACCACCGCGCTGGGCACGGAACTGCTGATCGCCGCGCGCAAACTGGGCGTTGATCAAGTGCTTGAAGCCGAATTTTCGGGCAGCCAGGCCGACAAATACGAAGGCCTGCTCAAGGGCGCACCGGGCATGCCGTTCAAAGCCTATCGCTGGGTGCCCGAAATGAACGAAATCGCCAAGACTTTCGGCGACGTAGGCATGACGCCGAAAATTTATCAGGGCGCTTCAGAGCTCTACGCGCAGATTGCCACCACGCCTCAAGGCAAGGAATCACCCGAAGAAGCGCGC
>OMIN01000008.1 GCA_900299145.1 Betaproteobacteria bacterium
TCGGCGGCTTCCAGTGACAGCAGCGGCTCGTCGCCAAACACGGTGTAGAGCGGCTTCAAGCCGCGGGTAAGATGCTGCGCCAGTTGCTCGGAGGAAAGGCGCATGGCGTGGCGAATACTGACCTAGCGGTTACCGCGCCGCCGCCGTCTGCGGTGCTGCCTGCAACTGCCGCAGCAACTGGCTTACCGCATCACTCTGCATGTCGCGGAACAGCAGCGCTTCCTCGGATTCCTTTGACAGCGTATCGGCATCGTTGTACGACAGGTCGCGGTGCAACAGAATCTGCGTGGTGGGCCGCAGCTCCTTGTTGTCCTTGTCGGTAACGCGGTAGGTCATGCGGTAACGCAGCTGGAACTCGCGCACGCGGCCGCCGCCGGAGAGCGACAGAATCGCTTTCTCGCGCGCCTCGCCGAGCAGATGCAGCGTGGCCTGTGCCTGCTTCGGGTCGGCGATCACGCGCGTGTTGCTGCCGGAGGCGATGGAGCGGCGGATTTCATTGGCGACGGCGGAAGTGGGCGCGGCCGCCACGTGCAGGGTTTCGTACGGCAGATTGGCGGAGCCACGCAATTGAAAGCCGCAGGCGCTGATCAGCAACGTCAGCGCGGCAAGCGGCAACAAAATAAGCGTGCGGGTCATGGCGGCTATTCTAGGCGACGCGGCAATGGCATGTGGCGGCAAACAGTGGTTGTTCGCAAGTATTTGTTTTAATTGCATTTTTATGCAACCACATTCACCAGCCGGCCAGGCACCACCACCACTTTTTTCACCGGCTTGCCGCCGATGGCTTGCTGGATTTGCGCGTCGGCCAGCGTGAGGGCTTCCACCGCTTTTGCATCGGCCTCGCGCGGCACGCGCACGCTGCCGCGCTTTTTCCCGTTCACCTGCACTACCAGCTCGATTTCGGCTTGCGTCAATGCGGCGGCGTCCGGCTCCGGCCACGTGGCATCGAGAATGTCTTCCCCGTAGCCGAGATCACGCCACAGTTGGTGGCAGATATGCGGCGTCATCGGCGACAGCAAACGCAGCAGCAGCGACAGCCCCTCGCGCACTACGGCTTGCTTCAACGCAGCTTCGGAATTGCTCTTTTGCGCGGCTTCCAGCGCGTTCAGCATTTTCATGCCGGCGGAAGCGACCGTGTTGAACTGATGGCGCGCGATGTCATAGTTGGCCTGTTTCAGCACCGCGTGAATTTCACGGCGGCTGTCGGCGAGCGCAGCGGGAATGCTTGCGCCCTCAAGCTTGATGGTCAGCGGCGTGCTGCCCTGCGCGAAGTCATACCCGAACGCCCACAGCCGCCGCAAAAACCGCGCCGAACCTTCCACGCCACTGTCCGACCATTCCAGCGTTTGCTCCGGCGGCGCGGTGAACATCATGAAAAAGCGCGCGATATCTGCGCCGTATTCTTCCATCAGCGCCTGCGGATCGACACCGTTGTTCTTCGACTTCGACATGGTGCCGATGCCGCCGGATTCCACCGGCCGCCCGTCCGCGCGCAACACCGCGCCGGTGCGGTTGCCCTTGTCGTCGGTTGTCAGTTCGACTTCAGCGGGGTTGTAGTAGGTGATTCTGCCTCCGCCGGCTCCGCTTTCTGAGCTAGCCGGGGGCAAATTCGGCTTTCTGAAAAAGATTTCGTTCAGCACCATGCCCTGCGTAAGCAGGCGCGAAAACGGCTCATCCATTTTAACCAGGTTGAGATCGCGCATCACCTTGGTCCAGAAGCGCGAATACAGCAAGTGGAGAATCGCGTGTTCGATGCCGCCGATGTATTGATCCACCGGCAGCCAGTAATTCACATGCTTGTCCGCCATGCCGCCGGCGCGGTCGGTGCACGCAAAGTGCGTGTAGTACCACGACGAATCGACGAAGGTGTCCATCGTGTCGGTTTCACGCTTGGCGGGCTTGCCGCATTTCGGACAAGGCACGTTGAGAAAATCGGCACGCTTGTTTAGCGGATTGCCGGAGCCGTCGGGCACGCAATCCTCCGGCAGCACCACGGGCAAATCCTTGTCGGGCACGGGCACTGCGCCACAGGCGTCACAGTGGATCAGTGGTATCGGTGTGCCCCAGTAGCGCTGGCGCGAGATGCCCCAGTCGCGCAGGCGGTAAAGGGTCTGCTTTTCGCCGAGGCCTTTGGCGGCCAGGTCGGCGGCGATGGCATCCACCGCTTCGGTGTAACGCAAGTTATTGTATTTATTGGAATTTTTGCAGACGCCTTTTTCCTTGTCAGCGTACCACTCCTGCCAAGCGTCGATGCTAAAGGTTTGGCCTTCGACATCGATGACCTGCTTGATCGGCAAGCCATATTGCTTGGCGAAATGGAAATCGCGCTCGTCGTGCGCGGGCACCGCCATCACTGCGCCCTCGCCGTAACTCATCAGCACGTAGTTGCCGACCCAGACTTCGACCTTTTCGCCGGTCAACGGGTGCTCGACAAAAATGCCCGTCGGCATGCCCTTCTTTTCCATGGTCGCCATGTCGGCTTCCATCACGCTGCCGCGCTTGCATTCGTCGATAAAGGCAGCGAGCTTGGCGTTACCCTTTGCGGCGTGCGAGGCGAGCGGGTGTTCGGCGGCCACGGCTACAAAAGTGACGCCCATGATGGTGTCTGCGCGTGTGGTGAACACCCACAACTTTTCCGCCTGGCCGTCGAGCGTGTAGGGGAACGCGAAGCGCACACCATAAGATTTGCCAATCCAGTTCGCCTGCATGGTGCGCACGCGCTCGGGCCAATCCGGCAGGGCGTCGAGCGCACTCAGCAACTCATCGGCGTATTTCGTGATGGCGAGGTAATAGCCGGGAATTTCGCGCTTTTCCACCACCGCGCCCGTGCGCCAGCCGCGCCCGTCGATCACCTGTTCATTGGCAAGCACGGTCTGATCGACAGGATCCCAGTTCACCACCTGTGTCTTCTTGTAGGCGATGCCTTTCTCTAACATGCGCAGAAACAGCCACTGGTTCCAGCGGTAATAGGCCGGCTTGCAGGTGGCGAGCTCGCGGCTCCAGTCGATGGCAAAGCCCAGCGACTGCAGCTGCTTTTTCATGTAGGCGATGTTGTCGTACGTCCATTTCGCCGGTGGCACGCCGTTGGCCATGGCGGCGTTTTCCGCGGGCAGCCCAAAGGCATCCCAGCCCATGGGCTGCATGACGTTATAACCCTTCATGCGGTGATAGCGCGTGAGCACGTCGCCTATGGTGTAATTGCGCACGTGGCCCATGAGCAACTTGCCCGAAGGGTACGGGAACATCGACAGGCAGTAATATTTGGGCTTGCCCGAGATTTCGGTGGCGCGGAACGCCTGCGTGGCTTCCCAATGGGCTTGCGCGCCGCGCTCGATCACCGGCGGATTGTATTTTTGCTGCATAAAACGGGTTATCTTGAAGTGAGTGTGAACTGGTTCACGATTATACCTGTAAGCCCCTGTGCGACAGGCGCGACCAAGGCAGGCTTTTCAGGGCTACGCCAAGGGCATGTGCGCGTGGGGATGCCCCGGAATATTCACCTAAGGAGCGATGTATGGCGGAATGGCTGAGGGTGGTTTCGTTGTTGGCGGCGGTGTTGCTGTGTGCAGTGCCGGCGGTGGCGGGCGCGCGAACGTTAACAGTGGAAGGCGTCATCAGCCCGGCGTGGGTGGAGCGCGCCGGTAAACGCGAGCCGCTGAAAGCCGGTATGGCGCTCGCCGGCAGCGACCGCGTGATAACTGGCGAGCGCGCCCGCGTCATGCTGCGCATGAGCGAAGGCAGTGCAATCAAGCTGGGTGAAAACGCCGCTCTGCATGTGGCCGCCCTTGCGGAAAAAGCCAGGGCTGACAACTCGCCCTTGGTGAGCGCGTCGCTCGAAGTCGCCAAAGGGGTGTTTCGCTTTACCACTGGCGTATTTGGCAACCCGCGCGCCGAGCGCGATCTCACGGTGAAGCTGGGCACGGTGACCGCCGGAGTGCGCGGTACCGATCTCTGGGGCCGCTCCGTGACGAGCGATGATCTGGTGTGTCTGCTGGAAGGCCGCATTACCGTGCGCCATGAAAAGCAGGAAATGGTGATGAACGAGCCGTTGCAGACTTTTATCGTGCCGCGCAACGACAAACCCAAGCCGCTGGGAAAAGTTTCGCAAAAACAAAGTGATGAATGGGCGCAGGAAACGGAATTTGGCGAAGGGCAGGGCGCGACGCGCGCGGGTGGCACGCAGCGCATTGAACTTATGCGTACCCTCGATCTGAATGCTGCGCGTGCACTCGAAACACGGCTGAAGGACGCGGGCTATCCCGCGGTGATCGACCCGGTAACAGGCGGCCAGCATGCGGTGTGCGTGCTGGGCATTGCCAGCGCGAAGGATAGGGATGCTTTGCTGGCGCGGCTGAAAACACTGCTGAGTGGCAGCACTCCATAGTCCGCAAGTCCCGCAAGCCCTGCGGGCACGGGAACCAACAACACCTGCCGTATAATCGGGCGCAAATAATTGTTGTGACCGATGACCCCAGCCTTTCTCGACGGCCTTAACGAAAAGCAGCTTGAAGCGGTAACTCTGCCCGCCGCTCCGGTCGCTGGGGGGGTGTCCGCGCAGTCAGCGCTGATACTCGCCGGCGCGGGCAGCGGCAAAACGCGCGTGCTCACCACGCGCATCGCGTGGCTGATTCAAACCGGGCAAGTCAGTCCGCACGGCCTGCTGGCGGTGACTTTTACCAACAAGGCGGCGAAGGAAATGCTCACGCGCATTTCCGCGATGCTGCCCATCAACACGCGTGGCATGTGGGTGGGTACGTTTCATGGCCTGTGCAACCGCATGTTGCGAGCGCATTACCGTGAGGCAGGGCTGCCGCAGGCGTTTCAGATTCTCGACAGTCAGGATCAACTGGCGCTCATCAAGCGGCTGATGAAGCAGATGAACATCGACGATGAGCGCTTTCCGGCACGGCAGGTGCA
>OMIN01000009.1 GCA_900299145.1 Betaproteobacteria bacterium
CGCAGCAGATACCGGAATTTAGCCTCACTGATTTTGGAACGGCGGAAATACCTGTTTTTACCAATCATTTCAGGAAGTTAGCACATGCCTTGCATGTGTTTGCTTCCTAAGACCCAAAACAGATACTTATTTTATACAACGCTTATAGCGTTGGGCTTTTGTATTCCCCGCCCAACGACACTTGCGCCCAAGGCGCAAGCTGCGCGTCGCAACTGAAGCTGAAGTGCCCCAGTGCGGCGTGCTGGTCACGGTAAATGCGCTGCATGGCGTTGTGATCGTAGATGCCGCCCGCCCCCATCATTTCGTAAAGCGTGTCGACCGCTTCGGTGAGCAGCCGCATCGCCATCGCGCAATTGCGTTTGTAGCGCAGCTTGGCTTCGAGGTTCAGTTTGCCGCCATTGCGATAGACGTTGTGTGCTTCGATGCAGTCGTTGCGCATCCACGCGCGCACGGCGTCGATTTTTGCGCCGGCGGTGCCAATGCGCAGTTGCACGTTCTGAAAGTCGCGCATTTTCGCGCCGGTGTAGTTGGTACTGCGCTGTTTCACGGTTTCGGTGGCGATGTCGAGAGCGGCTTGCGCGTTGCCGGTCATCACGCCCGCGATGCAATGCCCGCCGAGCGCGGGTGTCGGCACCTTGTACATTGAATTGGTGTGCTCGCGCAGCCCCGGAAATTCGTGCGCGGGGTTTGCGACGTGCATACTCGCCACGCGGTGCGACGGCACGAACACTTTGTCGCAGGTCACGGTGCGGCTGCCGGTGCCGCGCATGCCGAGCGTTTGCCAGTCGTCGATGATTTTGAAATCAGGGCGCCGCACCTGGCACATCGCCCAGTCGATGGGCTTTCCCTCGGTGTCTTTGACGATACACGCAAGCTGCTCCCATTCCGAATGATCGACGCCGGAGGAAAAGCCCCACTTGCCGGTGAGTTCGATGCCGCCATCGACCTTGCGCGCGTTGCCCTGAACAAACGCGATGCCGGAGGCGATCAGCGTGTCAGGGTCGGCGCCCCAGATTTCCTCTTGCGCCTGCCGCGGCCACAGCGCGAGACCGCGGTGGTGTGAGGCCAGATTCGCCACCACCCAGCCGGTTGATGCGTCGCCGCGCCCCAGCATTTCCGGGATATCGAAATACGCGACAAAATCGAGTTCCATGCCACCCCACGCCTTGGGCTGGATGTAACGCCACAGCCCGGTTTCATGCAGCGCGTTGACGACTTCGGGCACGAGCTTGGTCGCCCTGTCGTTATCCGGGCCGTGTTTGCGCAACAGCGGGATCAACGCGCGCGCGCGGTCGAGAGCTTCATCGTAACCGACGCCAGAAAAATCACGGGTTTTGGCCATGGGTGAGGCAGGAGCATTCATACGGGTTGGAAATAAGCAGGAGAGTGGGTGAAGATGGAGGGCGCGCGCAAAAAGCGGGCGCCCGGTGGCGCGGGCGCAATCATAAATCACAGGCCGCGATGGTGTCCGGAGCGCCTTGCACTATCGCGCACAAGGGTTTGAAATACAAGGCTTTCTTGATAAAATCGCCAAGTTACCAATGCCGTGTTAAACACTTTGATTGTCCATGAATTCGGTGCAGCGCGGCGTATGATCCGCGCGACGATCCTTACGCCGCTATACTGCGCCAACCGGCCTTCGAGCGGTTCAGACGGCTGGTTGTCTCTGTCGTAGCGTAGTGTTGTTGAATCGTTCTGCCATAACGACCCCCGCGACCCCCGCGAATATTAGTGAGAGCGTAGCGCAATGATTTCCTTTTTTCCTGGTTCGTTTCGTTCATACCGTGCGTTCCGCTTGATAGGCGTCGCGTTGCGCGCTTTCGGTTTGACGCTGGCCTTGATGTTCGCCATGCCCGCCGCCGCACAAACCGACGAACTGCAGGACGTCAACCAGATGCTCAAGCTTGGCCAGCTTGACCAGGCACTGGCGCGCGTCAACAGTTATTTGACGAGCCGTCCCAAAGACGCACGTGGCCGCTTTCTTAAGGGCCTGATTTTGGCGGAGCAAAACAAACCCGCCGACGCCATCCAGATTTTTGCCGCGCTGACCAAGGATTTCCCCGATCTGCCGGGGCCTTATAACAATCTCGCCGTGCTGTATGCCTCGCAGGGCCAGTATGACAAGGCGCGCGATGCGCTGGAGCTGGCGATACGCACTCACCCCAGCTACGCCACCGCACACGAAAATCTCGGCGACATTTACGCGAAGATGGCGAGTCAGGCCTACGACAAGGCGCTGCAGCTCGACAAAAGCAACACCACGGCGCAGTCCAAGCTCAACATGATCCGCGATCTGTTCCCCGCTGATCCGCGTGCGGCCAAGGCAACTGCTGCAGCGAGCAAGCCCGAACCCGCGGCGAAAGTGGTGGCCGCTGCGCCGCAGGCCTCGCCACAAGCTGCCTACGATCCGACCAAAGCCGCACCCACGCCGTCAGCCGCCCCTGCTGCTGCGCCGGCGGCAAAACCAGCGCCGGCCAAGGCGGGTGCGCCCAGCGCGGAGGAAGTGCTGGCGTCGGTTAACGCTTGGGCGCAAGCGTGGTCGAACAACGACATTCCCGGATACCTCGGTGCTTATGCCGCGGACTTCCGTCCTGCCGGTGGCGCATCGCGCGCGGCGTGGGAAGCAGAGCGCAAGCAACGCATCGCCAAACCTCGGCAAATACAAGTGGCCATTGAAGCGCCGCGCGTCGAGTTTGACGACAATGGCCGTGCCACCGTGACGTTTCGCCAGCAGTATCGCTCCGATGCGTTGAAATCGACCAATAATAAAACCCTGGTGATGACCAAGGCCGGCGACAGATGGCTCATCCAGCAAGAGCGCAGCGGCGGCTGACCGCGCTGGCGCCTTTCAACACCAAACCCCGGCTGGGCGGACGCGCCTCGCTGCTTGCCATTCTGTTGCTGGTAGTGGCGGGCGGCGGCGCGTTTTTCCTGAACGGATCGTCGCGGCTGTCGGCGGCATTTCTGCCGGTGAATTTCGCCTCCGGCGGCACGGCTGCCGGCAACGCCGGCGGCGCACCCATCACGTCCAGCGCAAACCGCGCCGCTACCGGCGGGCTCGACCCGGAATCAGTGCTGCAAAAAACTTTGGCGCAAATCAAGCAGCAGCGAATGGACAACGCGCTCACTGAAATTGACCGCGTGATCGGCGCGTATCCCAACTTCCGGCTCGCGCATCTCATCAAGGGCGACATTCTGCTGGCGCGTGCGCACCCAATCAACACGGTGGGCAACGTCAGCGACGCGCCGCAGGAACTGCTCGATGATCTGCGCGACGAGGCGCGCGCGCGCATGGCGCGGCTCACCAGCGAAAAGCCGAAGGATCAGGTGCCGCGCTATCTGGTGCAAATGCCGCCGGAGCAGCGCTATGCGCTGGTGGTGGATACCGCGAAATCCACGCTCTATGTCTACGAAAACAAGGACGGCGAAGCGCGTTACGTCGCCGATTACTACGCCACCATTGGCAAAAATGGCATGGATAAATTCCGCGAGGGCGACAACAAAACGCCACTCGGTGTTTACCACGTCACCGGCAATATTTCACGCGAGCAGTTGAATCAGCGCTACGGCAAGCTCGCCGGGCAATATGGCGTGGGCGCGTTGCCGATCAGCTATCCGAACGAGTGGGACAAACGCGGCGGGCGCAACGGCAGCGGCATCTGGCTGCATGGCGTGCCGTTCGATACCTACAGCCGCCCGCCACGCGCGAGCAACGGCTGTGTCGCACTTACCAACGAGGATTTCATGGCGGTGGCGGCCAACGCGCAAGTGGGCGTCACGCCGGTGATTATTGCGAATGGCGTGGATTGGGTCAGTGCCGACGACGCGCGCGCCTTGCGGCAGGAGCTTGCGCAGGCGGTCGAGAACTGGCGACGCGATTGGGAAAGCCTTAACACACCGAACTATCTGAAACATTATTCCCCTGCGAAATTTTCCAGCGGCAGCCAAAATTATCAGGCATGGTCCGAACACAAACACCGCGTCAACGCCGGCAAAACCTGGCTCAAGGTCAAGATGGAAAACGTCAGTATGTTTTTCTATCCCGGCGCGGCCGATCTGGCGGTGGTGACGTTCGATCAGGATTACAACAGCAGCAATCTCGCCGGCCAGTCGCGCAAACGGCAGTACTGGATGAAAGAACCCGGCGGCTGGAAAATCGTTTACGAAGGCATAGGCTGAGGCGCTTGAGTATTTCCGGCGCGGCTTGCGCCAGATAAAATATTCAATTAAAACAAATAGTTAAAGAGTGCCCTCATGTTACTGGTCATCGACAACTACGATTCTTTCACCTACAACCTCGTGCAGTATTTTGGTGAGCTGGGCGAGGATGTGCAGGTGTTCCGCAACGACGACATCACGCTGGAAGGCATCGAGCGGCTGAATCCGGCGCGCATCGTGGTATCGCCCGGCCCGTGCACGCCGAACGAGGCGGGCATATCGGTGCCCGCGATCAAACATTTCTCCGGCAAGGTGCCGTTGCTCGGCGTGTGCCTGGGCCATCAAAGCATCGGGCAGGCGTTCGGCGGCAAAATCATTCACGCCAAACAGGTGATGCACGGCAAGACGTCCGAGATTCGCCATCACGGCAGCGGTGTGTTCAGCGGTCTGCCGGCGGGCTTTCAGGCGACGCGTTATCACTCTTTGGTGATTGAGCGCGAATCGCTGCCGGATTGCCTCGAAGTGACCGCGTGGACGGATGACGGCGAAATTATGGGTGTGCGCCACAAGACGCTGGATGTTGAGGGCGTCCAGTTTCACCCCGAATCGATACTGACCGAGCACGGCCACGCCATGCTGAAAAACTTTCTCGAAGGCAAATAAACGATGACTGGAAAGCAAACGATGCCCGGAGGCCAAGCATGACACCGCAGGAAGCGCTTGCGCGGATTATCGACCACCGCGAAATTTTCCACGAGGAAATGCTGTCCCTTATGCGGCAGATCATGAGCGGCGAGGTGTCTGCGACGCTGATTGGCGCCATCATTGCCGCACTGCGCGTTAAAAAGGAAACCATCGGCGAAATCTCCGCCGCCGCGCAGGTGATGCGCGAATTCGCCACCAAGGTTCCGGTGGAGGATGCGCCAAATCTCATCGACACTTGCGGCACTGGCGGCGATGCGGCGCATACCTTCAACATTTCCACTGCGGCGATGTTTGTCGCTGCTGCGGCGGGCGCGAAAGTTGCCAAGCATGGCGGGCGTTCGGTGTCCAGCAAATCCGGCAGCGCCGACGTGCTGGAAGCGCTCGGCGCCAATATCAATCTCACGCCGGACCAGGTGGCAAAATCCATCAACGACGTTGGCGTGGGCTTCATGTTCGCACCCAACCATCACAGCGCGATGAAATACGCCGCCCCCGTGCGCCGTGAACTGGGTGTCAAAACCATTTTCAACATCCTCGGCCCGCTCACCAATCCGGCGGGCGCTCGGCAGCAGGTGATGGGCGTGTTTCATCCGGACCTCGTGGGCATACAGGCGCGCGTGTTGCAGCGGCTCGGCAGCCGCCGCGTGATGATCGTCCATGGGCGAGAAGGGCTGGATGAAATTTCGCTCACCGGGCCGACGATGATCGGTGAACTGAAAAACGATGAAGTGCGCGAGTACGATATTCAGCCTGCCGGTGTCGGCTTGAAGGCGTGCGATGCGGCGGCACTGCGGGTGGACGGCATCGATGCGTCGAAGGCCATGCTGCTCGGCGCGCTTGACAACAAGGACGGCCCCGCGCGCGACATCGTGGCGTTTAACGCAGGTGCGAGTATCTATGTCGCGGGCCTGGCTGACACGCTCGCCGGTGGTGTGAGCAAGGCACTGGCCACGCTCGCCAGCGGCGCGGCACGCAAGAAGCTCGATCAGTTCGTGGCACATACCAGCGCGGTTGGAAAATAGGTCTCGAGATTACTCGATACCGTTCGAGATATTTTATAAGTATCTGTTTTATTGATTTTTATGTCAGATATTCTGCGTAAAATTGTGGCGGTCAAAACGCAGGAGGTGGCGGCTGCGCAGCTTGCTGTGCCGCAAGCCGACATCGAGAAGCAGGCGCTGAGCGCCACGCCGCCGCGTGATTTCGTGGGCGCGCTGCGCGCGAAAATCGCTGCGGGAAGATCCGCGGTCATTTCAGAAATCAAAAAAGCCAGCCCCAGCAAAGGTGTGCTGCGCGAACATTTCGATCCGGCGGCAATTGCGAAAACTTACGAGCAGCACGGCGCGGCTTGCCTGTCGGTGCTCACCGATCAGCAGTTTTTTCAGGGAGATATTGCGCACCTGAAGGCGGCGCGCGCGGCCTGTGGACTGCCGGTGCTGCGCAAGGATTTCATGATCGATCCCTATCAGGTTTATGAGGCGCGCGCGGCTGGCGCGGATTGCATTTTGCTGATTGTCGCGGCACTGAATTTGCCGCAAATGCGCGAGCTGGAATCGGTGGCGAAGCGGCTGGGCCTTGCAGTACTGGTCGAGGTACACGACGGTGACGAACTCGATATCGCGCTGCAATTGAACACGCCGCTTATCGGCATCAATAACCGCAATCTGCGCACGTTTGAAACCAAACTTGGCACCACGCTCGGGCTGCTTGATCGCGTGCCGGACAACCGCCTGGTGATTACGGAAAGCGGCATCCTGAAGCGCGATGATGTTGAGTTGATGCGTGCGCGCAAGGTCAATGCCTTTCTGGTGGGCGAAGCCTTTATGCGCGCGCCCGATCCGGGCGTGGAACTCGCGCGTCTGTTCGATACCGGTGCGGCCGCCAAAATGGCATGACAAAGCAGCATGATTGACCTCGATAAATTCATTGTCGGCTTTGACAAAGGCCTGCGCACGCTGTTCGCGCCCGCGCAAACCGCGCGCAACGTGCCGGGCGATGCATTGATGGATGCGCCGCTCGACGACACGCAACGCCGCACATCGGCCGCGCTGATGCGCGTGAATCATACTGGCGAAATCTGTGCGCAGGCCTTGTATCAGGGGCAGGCGCTTACCGCGCGCGATCCGTCGGCGAAAGACGCGCTGGAACACGCCGCGCGCGAAGAAACCGAACACCTCGCGTGGACCGAGCGTCGCATCGCGGAATTGGGCGGCACGAAGAGCGTATTGAATCCGCTGTTTTACGCCGGCTCGTTTGCGCTGGGCGCGGTGTCGGGCCTGCTCGGTGACAAATGGAATCTGGGCTTTCTCGCTGAAACGGAACGGCAAGTTGTGCAGCACCTTGAAGGGCACCTTGAGCGCTTGCCTGCGGACGACGCCAAAAGCCGCGCCATAGTCGAACAAATGCGCGACGACGAAGCGCGCCATGCCACCAGCGCCATCAACCACGGCGGAGCAGAGCTGCCTGGGCCGGTCAAATCGGCAATGAAGGCGTCGTCGAAGGTGATGACGGGGACGGCGTACTGGTTGTAGTGTGCGGTGAGACTACGCTTCACGCACCTCAAAATCATGCGTCACGGCAGCCGTCTTCGCCAGCATGATCGACGCCGAGCAATATTTCTCCGCCGATAGATGAACGGCGCGCTCCACCTGATTGGCTTTCAGCGCCTTGCCCGTTACCACGAAGTGAAAATGAATTTTGGTGAAAACTTTCGGGTCTTCCGCCGCGCGTTCAGCGTCGATTTCCACCACGCAATCGGTAACCGCCGCACGGGATTTCTTGAGAATGTGCACCACGTCATAGGCCGTGCAGCCGCCTGCGCCCATTAGCAGGGTTTCCATCGGGCGCGGTCCCAGATTGCGCCCGCCGCCTTCCGGCGCGCCGTCCATCACCAGCGCGTGGCCGCTTTCGGACTCGGCGACAAACGCCACGTTTTCAAGCCATTTGATGCGTGCTTTCATGGGGTTCCTTTGTCAGTGCAGCGCGGATTTTAGCCGATACCACGCCAAGCCTATGATTTCATGGAAGAAGTGACTGCCGTCATCCAATGCCGGCGCGTAGGGACGGAAATCCAGCAGGGTCAATCGAAAATTAGTCGCGTATTGCGTGGGCGCGGGTACCACGTCAAAACCAGCCTTGCTGAAAATAGCCTGCGAGCGCGGCATGTGCCAGGCGTGCGTTACAACGTAAACGCGGTCGATGCCCAGTGGTTTAAGCGTGGCGCGGCTGGCGTGGGCGTTTTCAAACGTGTTAAAGGATTTGTCTTCGGTCCATGCCACCGGCACCTTGAATTCGTTTTCCAGCACGGCCTTCATTGCTTGGCCCTCTGACACTGAACTGCCTTCCGGTGACCCGCCACTCACCAAAATCGGCTTGCCGGTTTGCCGGTGCAGCCACGCCGCGTAGCGCAAGCGTACCAGCGTCGGCTCGCTCACCGTATCTGCCGACGTGTATTCTGGCGCGTTGTAATACTTGCCGCCGCCCAGCACCACGATGGCCTGCGCCGGCGCCGCCCGCAGCGGGTCGGCGGGTTCCGGCTCCAGTGTTTGCAGCAGCGTGCGCGACAACCAGGGCGTAGACAGCGCCCACAACGCCGCCAGCGAAAGCACGATGAGCGCCTTGCCCGAACGCGGATGCCGGCGCAGCCGAATCAACCCCCAACCCGCCAGTAGCACCAGCGAGCCGGGCGGGATGAGCCAGGCAGCAATCGTATTGGTTACCACCCATGAATTCATAACTATATGTTTTTATTGGGTTTTATTTTTCGGTCCGACTGTGCAGGCGGGGCTGCGCTCGCCAACGGAATTTGACACGGGGCCGGGGTTTCACTTATAATTGGCGGTTCCCTTTGGTCGGCTTTTATTGGCGGGTTGGTCATTGCGTTGGTTTGAAGTCTTGGGCAGCGTTTGACGGCAAATCGCACAGTGAGGCAGGCCATAGTCGGGGTTATCAGAATCAGAATTTCCAGGATTTACGATGAAAACATGGAATGCCAAGGCAGAAACCGCCCAAAACGACTGGTATGTCGTCGATGCGGCCGGCAAGGTGCTCGGACGGCTGGCGGTTGAAATTGCGCGCCGGCTGCGCGGCAAGCACAAACCCGAATTCACCCCGCATGTCGATACCGGCGATTATATCGTCGTGGTCAACGCGGACAAACTGCGCGTCACCGGCAACAAGGCCAAGGCCAAGATGTATCACCGGCACACCGGCTACCCCGGCGGTATTCGCTCGGCGCCGTTTGAGACGCTGCAGGCCGATCATCCGGGCCGCGTGCTTGAAAAAGCCGTCAAGGGCATGCTGCCCAAAGGGCCGCTCGGCTACGCCATGTTGAAAAAAATGAAATCTTACTCGGGCGAAGCACACCCGCATACCGCGCAGCAACCCAAGCCGCTGCAAATCGCTTGATAGCGTAATTGCGTAGCGCGCGTTCGAGCAACAGTCGAAGTAAAACCTTCAAGGCAAATTCACATGGCAGTGCAAGCAAACTCCAACTACGGGACAGGCCGCCGCAAGAGCGCGGTGGCGAGGGTGTACATCAAGCCGGGCAAAGGCGCAATTGTCGTCAATGGCAAGCCGGTGGACGAGTTTTTCTCGCGTGAAACCGGCCGCATGATCGTGCGCCAGCCGCTGGCGCTGACGGAAAATCTCGAACGCTTTGATATCAGCGTCAACGTTATCGGCGGTGGCGAATCCGGTCAGGCCGGCGCGGTGCGCCACGGCATTACCCGCGCGCTGATTGATTACGACGCCGCGCTGAAACCGCCGCTCAAGAAAGCCGGGCTGGTGACGCGCGATGCGCGCGAAGTCGAGCGTAAAAAGGTCGGTCTGCGCAAGGCGCGCCGCCGCAAGCAGTTCTCCAAGCGGTAGCTGTCGCATCCCGCTCCGTTCTGCCGCGAAAGCCGCCTGTACGGGCGGCTTTCTCGTTTATGATCCCCGTGCCCCGTGCTGACACGGCAGACACGGCCAGTTGTGGAGATTCCCATGACACAAGAGACGCAAAAACGCATTAAAATCGGCATCGTCGGCGGCACCGGTTACACCGGTGTCGAACTGTTGCGCCTGCTGGCGCAGCATCCGAACGCGCAACTTACCGCCATCACCTCGCGTTCGGAAGCCGGCATGCCGGTGGCGGATATGTTCCCCAACCTGCGCGGCTGGATCGATCTGAAATTTGTTGAGCCCGCCGCGGCGAAGCTCGATCAATGCGAACTGGTGTTTTTCGCCACGCCCAACGGCATCGCCATGAAAGACACGCCGGCGCTGGTGAAGGCCGGCGTGCGCGTGATCGACATTGCGGCCGATTTTCGCATCAAGGACATCGCCGAGTGGGAGCGTTGGTACAAGATGACGCACGCTTGCCCGGACATTGTGGCCGAGGCGGTGTACGGCCTGCCCGAAGTGAACCGTGCGCAAATAGCCAAGGCGCGCGTGGTGGCAAATCCCGGTTGCTATCCAACGGCGGTGCAACTCGGCTTTCTGCCGCTGGTCGAAGCGGGCATCGTGGATAACGAACACTTGATCGCCGACGCCAAATCGGGCGTGTCCGGCGCGGGGCGCAAGGCCGAGGTGCATACGTTGCTCGCCGAGGCATCGGATAATTTCAAGGCCTATGGCGTGCCGGGGCACAGGCATTATCCTGAAATAAAACAAGGGCTTACGAACATCGCCGCAAAGCACGCCCAGCAAACCAACAGGCCCGTCAATTTGGTGTTCACGCCGCATCTGACGCCGATGATACGCGGCATCCATGCCACGCTGTATGCGCGGCTGAACAAGGGTGTTGCGCAGGACTTCGACCTGCAATCGCTGTTTGAAAAGCGTTACGCCAGCGAGCCGTTCGTCGACGTCCTGCCCGCCGGTTCTCACCCTGATACGCGCTCGGTACGCGGCGCAAATCTGTGCCGCATTGCTGTGCATCGCCCGCAAGGTAATTCGGGCGGCGACACCGTGGTGGTGTTGTCGGTGATCGACAATCTGGTCAAGGGCGCGGCCGGGCAAGCAGTGCAGAACATGAACATCATGTTTGGTTTGCCCGAGGACACCGGGTTGAAGCAGGTGGCGCTGCTGCCGTAACGGCAAGGCTTGCGGGAAGCCGTGTTTAAGACCTGGATCAAAGCGCTACAAAATCGCGGCGGCATTGCCGCACCGACAGTCAAGGTGCGCCCGCATATGCCGTGGCATATACGCGGGCTGGTCGCGGCTGGCATTACGCTCGCTATCGTCGGCGCCAGCTGGGCGACGTACCATTTCGGCGGCGAATTTGCCGGCTTTCGCAAGAGTGAAATCGACGCGGAAATGAAGCGCCTTTCCGGCATTGCGGATAAGCAGGCGGCGGAAATCACCGAGCTGCGGCAAAAACTCGCGGCTTCCGACAGCCAGCGCAAGATCGAAGCCGTGACTTACGGCGATTTGACCAAGCAGGTGAAAAGCCTTGCCGCTGAAAACGCCTCGCTCAAGGACGATCTCGCGTTTTTTCAATCGCTGCTGCCCGCCGGCCAGCGTGACGACAATCTCGCGCTGGGGCGGGTGAAGGTGGAACCTGACGGCGTGCCCGGCGAATTCAAATACCGCCTGATGGTGGTGCAAGGCGGACAGCGGCCCGGCGACTTTCACGGCCATGTGCAGATCGTCGTCAGCGCGATGAACGGCACGGAAAAAGTCGTTGCTGCGCTGCCGCCGGTGGCGGACGGCAAAAGTGCCGAGCATCAGCTGAATTTCAAGTCATTTCAACGGGTTGAGGGTGCTTTCAAAATTGCGCCGGGGGCGGTGGTCAAAAGCGTGCAGGTGCGGGTGTATCAAAACGGCGCGAGTACGCCTAAACTAACGCAAACGGTCAATATCTCGTAAACCTTCCCCGCTATTCCGGAGGTCATCATGTTTGGAAACAACAAACCGGGCGCCAAGCCGCAAAGCATCGATTCCCTGATCGGTGCGGGTACCGTCATCGAAGGTAACATCAGCTTCAGCGGCGGCTTGCGCATCGATGGGACGGTACGCGGCAACATTGCTTCCACGGGTGATCAGCCGGGCATGCTGGTGATCTCGGAACACGCCGATGTCGCTGGCGAAATTCGTGTCAATCATGTGGTGGTGAATGGCCGTATTGAAGGGCCGGTACACGCCAGCGAATCGCTCGATCTGCAGTCCAAAGCGCACGTCACCGGCGATGTGCATTACCGCCGTCTCGAAATTCAGGGCGGCGCGGTGATACAGGGTATGATGGTGTGCGACGCGGCGGCGCAATCCGACAAAGTGGTGCAGTTGAAGCCCCAGTCGGCGGACGCAAGTTCTTGATTTTTGGTAAGATTATCCCAACCTAACGCATCAACCTGCTGTCACCGGAGTCAACCATGAATGCCGTTACTGAAATTCGCGAAGCCGATTCGTTTGCCGGCAAAATCCCCGACCCGCTGGTGTTTACCGACAACGCCGCGCACAAAGTCAAAAGCCTGATCGACGAAGAAGGCAATCCTGATTTGAAGCTGCGCGTGTTCGTCACTGGCGGCGGTTGCTCGGGCTTTCAGTATGGATTCACGTTTGAAGAAAGCGTCAGCGACGACGATACTTCGCTCAACAAGGGTGGCGTCACGCTGCTGGTTGACCCGATGAGTTTGCAATACCTGATGGGCGCGGAAATCGACTATAAGGAAGACGCGGAAGGCGCGCAGTTTGTGATCAAGAATCCGAATGCGACTTCCACCTGCGGCTGCGGGTCATCGTTTTCGGCATAACGCCCCTTTTCCCTCCGGTAAAAAAGCGGCGTAAGCCGCTTTTTTACTGACTGAACTCGATGTTTAGGTTCGGCGCTTTTGCTCGAGTTCTTTACGGATATTTTCCAGAAAGTGCCTAAGTTCCTGCTTCGAACGCAAATGAAACACGCGTTTGCGTGGCGCCACTTGCGATACGTACGCCCGGTACTTTGGTGTCAGGCGCTTATGGCAGGGCCACAGTACACGGTAACTTTGAATAGAACTGCTGATGATCGGACTGCCTTCGGGCCAGCCCTGCGGCGTCACAAACAACCCCTGAACAAGCCTTTTCGTAACCCACAGCGCGTGCACGGCCAAGGGTAAATCAACGTGCACCAAAGTATCCGCGGCTTCAAACCGTTCCCAAGCCAGTTTGACGGATTCAAAACCGTCGATGATCCATTCGTCACGGGCAATCACCGCCGCGTGCAAAGGCAAATATTCCTCATCCGGGACTATCGCGCCACCCGGACGGAATTTCATTTTGTCGATGACATATAGTGGCAATCCGGTGACCGCCGCTAACTCGCGTGCGAGTGTCGATTTGCCGCCACCCGCGTTGCCGAATATGGCTATGCGTTTCATGCAGGTTCGTCTCGTATCACGCCTGGTGCTCACTTCGCGTAAACCGCCCCTAACACCCGCAGTCCTTTCGCGCCGGTAACCTCCGGCAAATTCGCTGGTTCACGCTGTAAAGCTTGCTGCGCGAACCAGGCGAAGGCGAGCGCTTCCACCCAATCGGCATCAAGCCCCAGCGCGCCGGTATCGGCAATACGTACGCCCGGCAGCAACGCTTCAAGCCGAGCCATCAGCGAGCGATTGTGAGCACCGCCACCGCACACGTAAGCGGCCTGAGCGCCAGTACAATAATTACAGATAGCCTGCGCAATGCCTTGCGCGGTGAGGTCGAGCAGTGTGGCCTGGACGTCTTCCGGCGCTTCATCGCCCTTCAGCGCGCGCCGCAGCCACGACAGATTAAACAAATCCCGGCCTGTGCTTTTGGGGGGTGGTATCAAAAAATAATTATTTAAAATCAGATACTTATAAATATCCGGCAAAACGCGCCCGGCGGCCGCCCACGCACCGTCGCGGTCGAACGGTTCACCGCGATGCTGGCTGATCCATTCGTCCATCAGCGCGTTGCCCGGCCCGCAATCAAAGCCGATCACGGGTGCGCGAGCACTCGCCGGCGGCAGGTTGGTGAGGTTGGCGATGCCGCCGATGTTGACGATCACGCGATGCTCGTTAGCGGCTTGAAACAGGCGTTGATGCAGCGCCGGCAGCAGCGGCGCACCTTGTCCACCGGCGGCGATGTCTCGGCTGCGAAAGTCGTTGACCACCGTGATGCCTGTCAACTCCGCCAGCAACGCACCATTGCCGAGCTGCGTGGTGTAACCTGATTGTGGTTGATGGCGAATGGTCTGCCCATGGCAGCCAATGGCGGTGATGTCTTTGGCTGCGAGTGCCGCTTTTGCCAGCAGCACGTGGATAGCCTCGGCGTACGCCTGCGAGAGCTGATTCGCAGCCAGCGCAGCCCGATGCAGCTCGTTGTCGCACGGCGCCTGCAACGCCAGCAATTCATCACGCAGTGCCGGTGCGAACGATTGAAAGTGACTGTGCAGCAGCCGTGGCGTACCATCAACTGCGGTGGCGTCGGCAACAACGGCATCTATGCCGTCCAGACTGGTGCCCGACATCAGCCCGATAAACAAGCCGGGCATGGCGAGGTTACTCGAACGAAGTGGAAGCCGAGCTCGCGCCGCGAATCAGGCTCATGGTGCGCGCAAACGGCGCCGAAGCTGTGTGGAATTGCTGCTTCAGTTCCGGCGCAATCGGTAGCGTCTGAGGCATGGCAGCCGACATCGGATCATGATGCACGCCGTCAATGCGGAATTCGTAGTGGACATGCGGCCCGGTGGTCAGGCCAGTCATGCCGACGGCGCCGAGTATGTCGCCCTGCTGCACTTTCGCGCCCGGCTGAATGCCTGGCGCGAAGCCGGCCATGTGTGCATACAGCGTCGAGTATTTGTTGGGATGGCGCACAATGACCACGTTGCCATAACCGCTTTGCACGCCGGCAAATTCGACCACGCCGTCAGCGGTGACTTTGATTTTGGTGCCGATGGGGGCGACAAAATCGACGCCCTTGTGCGCCGACCAGGAGCGCAATATCGGATGAAAGCGCGCTTCCGTGAAGCCCGAACTCACCCGTGAAAATTCCAGCGGCGAACGCAAAAACGCCTTCCGGATATCACGACCTTCGAGCGTGTAGTAAGAACCTCTACCCGGCTGGCTTTCAAACCACACCACGTTGTGTGCACGGCCCTGATTGACAAATTCCGCCGACAGCAAACGGCCCGTGCCCACCGGTTCGCCCATCACGTGCAGCGCTTCGTACACCACCGCGAAGCGGTCACCGCGGCGATGCTTGTGAAAGTCGATGACGGTGGAAAAAAGCTCCACCAACTGCATGGCCACCGCGTCGGGGATATTCAGCGCATCGGTTGCCGCGAACAGTGAGCTGCGGATTTCCCCGCCCACCGACACCACGCGGGTTTCCGGCGTGGCGGCCTTGTCGTCGACCGTGAAGCTGTCGCCGTCCCTTTTGACGGTTAGTGCCTGCTCGCCGTTTTGATAATGCAGTGTCAACAACGCGCCATCGGCCCGCGTCTCGGCACGCAGCGTGCGGCCGGGCGCAAGATGCAACAAGCCGCGCGCTTCGGGTGAACTGGACAGGAAGTTAATTGCCTGCGCATCCGACACGCGCAGCCGCGCAATCACCCGTGCCAGCGTATCACCGCGCTGAATGCGTTCCTCGCGCCAGTAAGTTTGGGTTGGGCTTTGCTGTGTCTGGACGGCCGCCAGGACATCCAGCGGCAACGGCAACTCCTCAGTGACAGCCGACCGTTCCAGCGGATCGGTTACAGTGTTGGGGGCGATACCGAAAGCGGTAACTGCGCCGAAAAATGTCAGCACCAGCGGCAGCGCCAACACAGCGGTGTGCCGAATGCCCGCGTGGTGCAACAGTGGCAACAGGTTACGCGCAACTTGCGCTACAATTCGAAAACGCGCTTGAGGCATGATTTATAGGGTTTTTTGCCGTTTTGGAATGCCGGATCAGAATATTGTGAGCGGCGCCGTGAACGGAAACTCAACGGCATGAACGGCCATTTGTTGCAGCGCGAAGCATAGCATTACTTTCCCTCCGGTCAACCTTGGCGTTCGGTGTAATTTTGTAAATCGAACGCTAATTCGCACATTAAACCCGCTTCATGCTCGACATCGCATCCCAACTCGACATCATTCGCCGCGGCTGCGATGAGCTGCTGATCGAAGCCGAACTGGTCGAAAAACTCAAAAAAGGCGTGCCGTTGCGCATCAAGGCGGGCTTGACCCGACGGCGCCGGATTTGCATCTGGGCCACACGGTGCTGATTAACAAGTTGCGCCAGTTACAAGACCTCGGTCATCACATTTTGTTCCTGATTGGCGATTTCACCGGCATGATCGGCGACCCCACCGGCAAGAACGCCACGCGCCCGCCGCTCACGCGCGAAGATGTCGCAAGAAACGCCGTGTCGTACACCGACCAGGTGTTCAAGATACTGGATCGCGATAAAACCGAGGTGTGCTTTAACTCGACGTGGATGGACAAAATGAATTCGGCGGACATGATCAAGCTCGCCGCCACCCATACCGTTGCGCGCATGCTGGAACGCGACGATTTTTCCAAGCGCTACAAGGGTAACCAGCCGATTGCGATCCACGAATTTCTCTATCCGCTGGTGCAGGGCTACGATTCCGTGGCCATGAAAGCCGACATGGAACTCGGCGGCACGGATCAGAAATTTAACTTGCTGATGGGCCGCGAGCTGCAAAAACACTACGGCCAGCCGTCGCAATGCATCCTCACCATGCCGCTGCTCGAAGGGCTGGATGGCGTCAACAAGATGTCGAAATCACTTGGCAACTACGTCGGCATCAACGAACCGCCGAATGAAATTTTCGGCAAGCTGATGAGCATCTCGGATGACCTGATGTGGCGGTACATCGAGTTGCTGTCATTTCAGTCAATTGCGGAAGTTAATCAATCAAAACAATCTGTTACGGCGGGCGCCAATCCGCGTAACGTGAAGGTTAAATTCGCGCAGGAAATTGTCGCGCGCTTTCACAGCACAGCAGCGGCGGATGCGGCATTGGCTGACTTTGAAGCTCGCTTCAAGCAGGGCAGCGTGCCCGACGACATACCGGAGGTAAAACTCAACGCGCCGGATGGCTTGGGGATTGCGCAGGTACTAAAACAGGCAAACCTCACGCCCAGTACCTCAGAGGCTGTTCGCATGATAGAACAGGGCGGGGTGAAAATCGGCGGCGAGAAAGTCAGCGACAAGGCGCTGAAGCTCAAATCCGGCGAATATGTGGTTCAAGTAGGCAAGCGTAAGTTTGCTCGCGTGACGCTAGGTTGAAGTATTAAATTATTTAATAAAAACAAATAGTTACGGTTAATCTGTTTTTCTAACTTTCGGGAGCAAGCATGGCACAAGCACTCGGCGCGGGTACCAATCCGTCGCAAACCCTATCCCTCAACTTCAAGCTGATTTCGCATCACACGCTGGATGGTTTCGGCGGCGTGGGCGAGGGCATGGGCTTGCAAAAAACCAAGGATGGCCGCCGCATCATGTGGCTCGGCCATGAAGGGCCGCCCAAAAATTTTACGGCGGTGGATGTTACCGACCCGAAGAAGCCCAAGGTGATCTTGCAAACCGAGTTGCCGCATCACAAGATGCGTTCCAACTCGTTGGAAGTATGCGGCGACATGCTCTACGTTGCGCACCAGATTCGCGGCATTGCTGCCGGCGGCACGCCCGCGGGTGTGGATATCTGGGACATCAGCACGCCGGAAAACCCCAAGAAGGTTTCGCACTTTGACGCCTCCGGTCCACATTCGCTGGGCGTGCACTGCGTATGGTGCGTCGACAACGAGTATATGCACATCTCGTCGGGCGCAGCCGATTTCACGCCGCGCGTGCCGGACAAGGATTACCAGTTCTACCGCATCATCAACGTGAAAAATCCGTCGAAGCCGGTGGAAGAAGGCCGCTGGTGGTTCCCCGGGCAGAGCGTCACCGACAAAGAGCCGCCGATGAAGCGGCATCCGAAGTTTGACTCCGGCTTCCGTCCGCACAACACGCAGTGGTATCCCGAGCGCCCGGACCGCGCGTATCTCGGCTACCTTGACGGCGGCATTGTCATTCTCGACATCAGCGATAAATCGAAACCCAAGCTGGTGTCGAACTACAACTACTCGCCGCCGATGAACGGCTTTACGCACACGGCGATGCCGCTGTTCTCGAAAAACGTCATGATCGTCACTGACGAATGCACCTACGACGATGGTCAGGATTGGCCCAAGCTGACGTGGGTGGTGAACATGGCCGATGAAACCAACCTGGTGCCTATTTCCACCTTCCCGCTGCCGCCGGCGGAAGTGTTTACCAAACGTGGCGGGCGCTTCGGCTCGCACAATCTCTACGAAAACTATCCGCTGGATGTGGCATGGCGTTCGGATGACCTGATACTTGCCACCTTCTTCAACGGCGGGCTGCGCGTGTACGACATGGCCAACCCGTTCCAGCCGCAGGAAGTCGCCTACTTTGTGCCCGGCGCGCCGGCGTTGTCACCGAAAGGCTCGGTGCAGATCAACGACGTCTATGTCGACGAAAACCGGCTGGTCTACACCGTCGACCGCTTTACCGGCGGCATGTACATTCTGGAGATGAACGTCTAGCGCTGGCTCCTGCGACTGCTTCGTCACCGTACTGGGTGCGGTGACGAAGCAGGCTTGGTTTGGATGGTGGCGTCATTTGGGACGCCACGGACTGGGTGAGGGTAGCCGCCTGTTTACCTTGAGTCCGGTCTTTTGCACCACTTCATCAATCGTGGCGGATATCCCCTCTTGGCCTCTACAACGAGCGCATAGCCGCCCTAGCGGCCGGCAAACGACGGCGGATTGGTCACCTCAAACACCTCGCCGCCGTAATCGGCCTCCAGCGGCAACCGCATCACGCGCATGCCTTCGCCCGCGCGTTCCTGCACCGGCACCACAGTCACCACGCGGCTCGCCCGCGCGGCCGCCAGCGCCGTTGCGCAGGCCGTGTTGCGACCGAGCTTTTTCAGATTCATTTCCGTCGGGAACACCAGCTTGTACGTGCCCGCGCGCGTGCCGGCCATTGCACGCTCCGGTGTGATCCAGATCGAATCCACGGCTTCGTGTCCGTCGTGCAGCGCGACCTGATCCGAGGGGGCAGCCGCCAGAAAAAAATGCGTGTCAAAGCGCTTGGGCGCGTGTACCGGGGTGATCCAGTGTGCGAAGTGCGTCATCGCCTCCGGCGCCAGCGTGAGATTCTCCGCCGCCAGCATCGCGCCGAACGTGCGCTCGCCGCGCGTCATCGCCGGCCGGTGTGCCGCTTCGATGTCGCGCAGCCGTTCGGCGCCGACCATGGCCGAATCACCGCGCGCACGTGCCAGCAGCACACCACATTCTTCAAACGTTTCGCGAATTGCCGCCACGCGCAAAGCTGCCGCTTCAGCGCTCACACCAGGCTGCGGCGCGAACATTCCGGCGTCGGCGGCCAGCTCGTGATCTTCCGGATCGACGCGTCCGCCGGGGAACACCAGTGCGCCACTGGCAAAATCATTGCCCTGATGGCGCACGATCATGAAAACTTCCATGCCTTCGCTACCATCGCGCAACAACATCACGGTGGCCGCGAGGCGCGGCTGGGCTATCGGTTTGATTTCCATGGCGGGAGACGGTGTGGGTTAATGACGGCGATGACGGCTAGGGTGAGTAGGGTGGCTATGGTAGCTTTGGTCGATATAAACACGCTGTAGCCACTATAGACACTGTGGCCGCCAAGTATAGCGTGTGCCCATGGCGGCATTGCGTGTTTGCGATGGGCCGTCCCAGGGCGGCGAATCGCATGACGCCACTGCGGCGTCTTGATGCGCAGCGGCTGCGCGGCTTGAACACCGTGCACTTTCGCTGTTACCGTGTACCAGCTGCAAACCCGCAAAGAAAGTTGCAGCCCAAATTCGAGGAGAGTTTTATGCATAAAAACAAACACTTACAACATATCATCGGTTTTGTGCTTCTCGCCGCGGCTTCCCCTGCGATCCATGCGCAAAGCGACGGCAATATTTCTTTCCCCGCCAAACCCATCCGCATCGTCGTCGCCTTCGCGCCGGGCGGCAGCCTCGATCTGATTTCGCGCATGATTTCGCCAAAGTTCAGCGAATATCTCGGCCAGCAAGTCATCATCGACAATCGCCCCGGCGCGTCGGGTAACATCGGCAGTGAACTGGTGGCGCGCGCCACGCCCGACGGTTACACATTGCTTAATGTCACGTTGCCGTTTGTAGTCAACCCGCATCTGGTGGCGCGCGCGCCGTATCACCCGGCGAACGATTTTGCCGCGATCGGCATGATCTGTGTGTCGCCGTCGCTGGTGACGGTACATCCATCTGTGCCGGTACACAACATCAACGATTTGCTTGCGCTCGCGCGTGCGCGGCCCGGGCAGATCAACTATGCCTCCGCCGGCATCGGCACCAATCCGCACATCGCCGGCGAGTTATTCAATCACCTGGGCAAAGCCAAACTCGTCGCCGTGCACTTCAAAGGGGGCGGGCCGGGCCTGATCGCCGCGATGAGCGGTGAAGTCAGCGCCACCTTTACCAACATCGCCGAGACTTCGGGCTTCGTGCGTGCAAGGAAATTGCGCGCGATCGCCGTCACCAGCCCTAGGCGTTCACCGGCGTTTCCGGAACTTGCCACCGTGGCCGAAAGCGGTCTGCCTGGCTATGAATTCGTCACCTGGTTCGGCCCGCTCGCGCCCGCGAAAACACCACCGCGCGTGATCACCCTGCTCAACGACAACCTGCGCAAGACTCTTACTACACCGGAAGTTGCCAAACTATTTTCCGAACGTGGGCTCGATATCGTTACCAGCACACCAGAGGAATTTGCCGCACATGTGAAGAAGGAATCCGAACGCTGGGGTGGTGTGGTGCGCGAACGGGGCATGCGGGCGGAGTAGGTGAGCGCGGTTTCGCAGGCAAGCTGCGTCCGCGGGTTCCGGTTGTGCGGACTCGCAGCAAAATCTACAATGCGCGCGCATCGCACGGCGAGAGCCGCTGAAGGCGGTTAGCGAGGATTCTTAAATGCCTTTAAAATTAAATAGTTATAATGCATGGCTTCTGATGTTTGGCGTGTTGCTGGCGGCGCACGCGCAAGCGCAGAGTTATCCGGCACGCAGCATCCGGCTGGTGGTGCCCTCAGCACCTGGAGGCGGCACCGACATTATCGGGCGCGCGCTGGCGGCCAAGCTTACCGAGTATCTCGGCCAGCAAGTGGTGGTGGACAACCGCGCGGGCGCGGGCACGACCATTGGCATCGACATGGTGGCGAAAAGCGCGCCGGATGGACACACGCTGCTTGTCAGTCCCTCCACGCTGGCGCTGAACACCTGGATGTATGCCAAGCTGCCGTACGACGCGTTGCGTGACTTGGCGCCGATAACCCAGGTGGCATCGGTACCCAATGCGCTGGTAGTACATCCGTCGCTGCCTGCACGCACGATCAGGGATTTCATCACGCTGGCGAAGCAGCAGCCCGGCGCAATCAATGTCGGCTCGGCGGGCATCGGCACCAGCCCGCATCTGTCGCTGGAGTTGTTCAAGCACCTGGCGAAAGTGGACATGGCGCATATTGCTTACAAGGGATCAGGCAACGCCACCATCGCCAATCTGGCTGGCGAAATCACCGCGCAGTTTCCTTCGCTGCCTACCGCCATGAGTTACATCAAGGCGAATCGTTTGCGCGCCTTGGGCGTCACCACCGTGAAGCGCTCGCCCTATATCCAGGACGTGCCCGCCATCGGCGAAACTGTGCCCGGCTACGAAGCCACGCAGTGGTTCGGCTTTCTGGCGCCGGCGGCGACACCTGCGCCAGTGCTGGAGCGTTTGTCGCAGGAGTCGCTGCGCGCATTGCGTGCGCCGGATCTCGTGAAAATCATGGCCGGCGAAGGCGCAGAAATCGTCGGCAGCACGCCGGCACAGTTTGGCGCCTACATGAAATCCGAAACCGAAAAATGGGGCCGCGTGATCAAGGCGGCGGGAATCAAGCCGCAATAGCGCAACGGTTATTGGGCCCCAGTGGTGCGCGTACGCGTCAGAAGCGGTAGAACAGCGAGAAATTCACTTTGTCGTGCCCGCGCGGTGTGCCGCCCTGCAGACCGTTGATCACGTTGGCGTAGTTGAGCGATACGTCGAGGCCTTTTCCCAGTTCCAGCGCATGCCCAAACCCGCGCTGGCCGCATTGTCGTTTTGGGTAATGCCGGCCACTGGCGAAATGTGCATGCGGCGGCCGAAGTCGGCAAATGCAAACGGCACAATGCCCGCGTAAACCGCCGGCGCCACCAATTCAACATTGGCGGTGTAACCGCGATCGCCGGTAGCTTCGCGCTCTTTCAGACCGCGCACGCTGGCGACGCCGCCGACGCCGAACTGCTCGCCGGGGATCAGCAAGTGATTGGTGTATTGGCCCAGCAACTTCGCGGTAACCGACCAGCGATTGATGAAGTTGTATTGCGCATCAGCGCCGAAGCGGAAAAGACTCCAGTGCGTGCCGGACTGCCCGCGCGCCGTGTTGTACGAAAGCAAGTCATTGGCGCGCCCCCCGCCCATATTGGCGACGTATTCGACATTGCCGCCGACGCCACCCCATTGCTGATCCATGCGTGCCGTGTAACGCAGCGATACCGGCATGCTGCCGACGGTGTTGGTGGGCAGCGCTGCAGCCGCGGCTGGTGCACCCGCCACGCCCGCGACACCGACCGAGCTTTCAAAAAAACGCGAGTCAATGGCCAGCGACACGCTTTGCGCGATGGTGCGGAACTTGGGCAGCGCGTAGTTCGCGCGGATGCCGAAAAACTCGCCCTTGCCGCTGATGTTGAAATTCACGCCGCCCACGCCGACCGTGCCGGTATCGACATCAGACTTGGTGTAGTACGCGCTGATCGCGGTATTGAAACGGTAAATGGGCGCCCAGTAAAAAACACCATATTGGCTGACGCGATTCAGGTGATCAGGCGAGGTGGTGTAGGCCAGCGTCAGCGCGTGATCGCGGTCGAAAAGATTGCTGCGCTGATGACCGACGGTGAGCCGCGTATAGCCGGTGTTGCGATTCAATGCGTTGTCGTGATCGCGCGTGTTGCCGGTGAGGCCGATAAAAGTTTGCGCGGCGGGCACATCGCGCACCACGATGTCGGCGTCGATGTGGTCGGGCTTGGTGCTTTCTTTGAACTGCACCGACAGCCGCTTCGCGGGATGCTCGTTGGCGAGCGTGATCTGGCGGCCGAGATCCTGAATGTCGGGCGACCCACCGGGCGCAAACGCGGGCAGACTGCGCAAAATATTTTCATTGGAAAAATGCTTGTTGCCCGACACCGAGGCGTTGGCCAGGGCGAACTTCAGCACGCGCAGTTTCAGCTCACCGGACTCAGGCCGCTGCGCCGGCACGATGACACGGTGAAATACCTGGCCACGATCGCGAATGGCCTTTTCCAGGCTGTTGGCTGCCGCTTCGATGGAAGCGAGATCGTTGTGCGGGCCGAGGTGCCGTGCCAGCAGCGCCTGCGTTTCAGACTCACTGAGCGGGTTGTCGCCCTCAATGATAAAGCGCTTGATGTCCAGCAGCGGTGCTTCCATCGCGGCGGGCGCCTGACACCATCCGGCGCCGGACAGCGCCGCCAGCAGGGTGCTTGTAAGTATTTGTTTTTTAAGCATATTATTCACCCGCGTTTCACCTGTTCTGGCTCGTTTACATTTCACAGATCAGGCCGCCGGAACTGTCGCCCAGCGTTTCCAGCAAGCGCGAAAGTCGTTCATCGAAATTCTCCGGCGCGGGGATCGGGTCGTTACTCAGGAAGAGCGGTACCCGCGTCAGGCGCGCCGGCGTGTCGCTGCCATCCGCAAGAAAGCCCGCTTCGGCACGGCCCAGATCGACGGCGCGATTATTGCGGCCGATCAGCACTACATGGCCGTCGCGTACGTTGACGTAAAGGCCGGCGGGCGTTCCGGTCAAATCTCGCGCGGCGAAATAGTCTTCCTCGAGCTTGACTTGATCGGGACGAGGCGCAGTTTCGTTGGTGAAAAACGCGGGTGTTTGATCGAGCAATGCCACGGTATTCTGCAGCGCGTTGAACACGGCCGCGCGATTCAGGGGGATCAACAAGGACTGATTTGCGGCATCCAGCGAGATGGAACCGTCCCACAACTGCGCGTACACGAAATCCGCGCACTTGGCGGCAACACATTCCTGCGCCACGCGCACGTCAAAACCGGTGCCGCGTATGCCAATGGTGGAACTGGTGGCGTTAAACTGGAAGGCCCGCGCGTCGCGCTTGGCAAACAGGCCGGTGAACGTGCGCGCAGTGCCTTTCAGGAGGCGGACCACGAAGTTGCCACTGTCTGCCTTTTCGCCGGTCAGGCGTACGTTTTCCAGCCGGAACTCGGATTCACTGGCGATGGTGACGCGGGTTTCATCGCGAAACACGATCATCACATGCGAACTTCTCTCGGTACGAATGGATTCGCCGGAATACAATGCCGAGCCCTTGACCAGTACTCGCGACTGGTTCCCGACAACGGCGCTTACAGATCCCGCGACCACTGCGACCCGCGCTACGACAGTATCCGCTGCGGCGGGCGGCTTGGGCTTTGCACCACTGCGTTCTTCGCGCGCGCAGTCGGCATCGCAAATGCGCGCATCGAACGAGGTACCGCGTATGCCGACCGTCGCCGTGGCGGTGTTGATGCGTACCGCGTCAGGTTTGGCCTTGCCGATGGCACCGGTAATCGCGCGCAAGCCGCCTTTAATCAGGCGCACCGCCATTGCCTCCTGCCCGGCGGCTGCGTTGAACTGGTCAATGGCGAAGGTGGTGTTCGGACGCAGCGTAATCTTGCCGCCGTCGGGGAAGGCGATGATGGCGAAACCTTTCGCGCCGGTATTCAACACATCGCCTTCCTGCAGGGCGTCGCCCTTGTTGAGAAAGCGCGGCGTTTGCCCGCGTTGCTGCGCGCTAGCCAGTCCTTGCGCGAATTCGACCTGCCCGGCAGGCGCGGCGAACAACGGCGTCACCACCGACAATAACATCATGGCCAGCACTGTGCGGCAGGCCCTCATGAGATCTAGAAGCATATCGGCGCTCTACGGATGGGGTTGTCTTCGCTCTGCTCGTCGGGTTCAGCCGCGCCGATGATGCCAAGCTGGTTATCCTGAACAGACAGAACTGATCCAGTATTCAGGCTATTTGCGCTACTCGCCGCGCTAAGTGAAGCCAACGCCCCTCCAGTAACCATCGCGCCCCCAACATTCGGCGTCAATAAGAGGTTGCCGTTAAGCGTTTGCAAACCCACGGCGGTAATTGCCGCGAGCGAGCCGCTTCCGGAGCCGCCTGTGACATTGATGGTGTTCGCGGTGATGTTTTGCACGCCGGCGGACACCACCTGCGCAATTGCGTTGACGCCGCTGCCGCCAACGATATTGATATTGCCGTTAACCACGATGTTCTGGTCGATGGGGTCGATTTGCGCCAGCGTATTGCTGCCCGCGCCGCCGCGCACATCCAGGTTGCCGTTAAGCACGCGAATTGATTGTGTGCCGGATGACTTCACCTCCGAGCGCGAGCTGGTGTTGCCTGTCTGCACCAGGAACGTCTTTGAGAATATTGTCTGATTCACTGCGCCGATGCGAGACAGACCAGACGCGGCGACGTCGCCAACGGTCAGACGGCCATCGACCACAGATGAAACCGTCTGCTCCGGGTAATCGATGTTTAGCGTCTGGTTTGCACCGGATTCTATGTTGGCTTTGCCCACGCCGAAGGCGGTAACGCGAAGGCTGCCGGAAGTGGATGCCGTGCCGTTGGTGGTATGTATCGTCTGATTGCCCGCAGCGGAAAGAATCGCATCGCCAGTGGTGCCGGCGCGCGTAACGATATCTACGAAAGGCGTGTTTACCGATTGGTCTCCCCCCGAGCTGATCGATACCACGCCGGCGCCGCGATTTACCAAACCCAGCCCGCCACCGTTCGTTGACAGCGTTTGCAGGGTGGCTGCCGAGTTTTGAATTTGCACGGAGGTATTGTTGTTGGCGCCGAGGACGGTATTCAGAAAAATCCCGCCTGCTCCCACAATGGTCTGCGCGCCAGCGCCCTGATTGAATATGCCGGTGGTGGAAAACTGCGCTCCGCTGTCCAGCGTAATACCGTTTGCGCCAATGTTTTGGGCGCCGGACAGATTGCGCAAGAGCACTTCGGAGTTGCCAGCAGAGGTGCCGTTGCCACCGGTGAACACCATGTTGGTGCCCGAAATAGTTTGCGAATTTCCCGCGATTATCGCTGACGCATTGGTAACAGGAGCTGCTGGCGTTCCGCCGCCAGTCAGAATCAAATTCCCGCCAGTCAGGGTCTGGGTGCCGCTTGCGGTTATCTCGGCTATCGATCCTGCACCAGTGCCACCCGTCACCCCCAGGCTACCGAAACTGAAGACTTGATTTGCTGCTGTTGCAATTCGTGCCGCTGCCGCAGCGCCAGCAACGCTGGAGGCGCCCGTGGCGTCTAACTGTTGATTGCCCGATGCGTTGATCAAAGCACTGCCGCCACCGCCAATTACGTTAATGCCGCCATTGGTGGTTCTGATCGTTTGCGTGCCAGTGGAAACGACTTGTGCCACGGCATTGGCGCCCGAGCCGCCTTGCACCGTGACGTTGCCATTGGCCAGCAGGGTTTGATCCACCGGATCAATCTGGGCCACCGTGTTGGCGCCGCTGCCACCGAGCACATTCAAATTCCCACTCAAAACGCTAACTATTTGTTTATATGAGGATTTTAGCTCCGAGCGGCCGCTCACGCCGGTTTGCACGGTCAACGATTTCACGAAAAGCGTTTGGTCAACAGCACCGATGCGCGATGTGCCCGCTGCCGCCGTGCCACCGATGGTCAGCGCCCCATCGCGCACGGCCTGGAATTGATCCGGGTAATCGAGCTGAATCAGTTGTGACGCGCCGGATTCGATATTGGCCTTGCCGCTGCCAAGTGCCGTGACCAGCATACTTTGCTTGGTGGTATTGAATGGTGCAGAACGTGCCACCGAGCCATCGGTGGTGCGTATCCACTGATTGCCTGCCGCCGACAATATCGCGTCGCCCGTGGAACCCGCTGTGGTGCTGACCTCAACAAAGCGCGAGGTCAGTTGCTGAGTGCCTGCAGATGTAACGGATACCCCACCGGCACCCTGGTTGATGATGCCGATGCCGCCACTGGCTGCTGTCAGCGTTTGTTTCGACGCGGCTAAATTCTGTATCAGCACCGAGGTGTTGTTATTGGCGCCGGCTATCGTGGTCAGCAAAATACCATTGCTGCCCGACACGGATTGTGTGCCCCCGCTTACGTTCAAGATGCCGGTAGTGGAAAACTGCGCGCCGCCATTGAGTGTTACGCTGCTTGCATTTACCGATTGATTGCCGGATAGGTTACGCAGCACCGCATCCGAACCGCCGCCTGCCGCACCGTTTCCGCCAGCCAGCGTGAGATTTCCGGCTGATATGACTTGCGAATTCCCTTGTATCGTGGCGGACGTGTTTGCCACTGGGGCCAGCGCCGTGCCTCCGCCAGTTAACGTCATATTGCCGCCGCTGATGTTTTGCGTGGTGGCCGCTACGATTTGCGTAAATGATCCCGCGCCAAGCCCACCCGTCATGGCCAAGTTGCTGTAATTGATCGACTGGTTTGCCCCAGTAGAGGCAATCTGAGCGTACGAATTGGCGCCCGCGCCGCCGCCCAGTGTTGTGCTGCCAAAACTTAACGATTGCGCGCTAGCTGCATTCATCTGGGCGATGGAATTGTCGCCAGCGCCTCCCGACAGTTTGGTTGTGCTGCCGCTAATGGACTGCGTAGTCGCGGCATTGATTTGCGCAGTGGCGGTGGCGCCCGCGCCACCACCACCTGTCAGCGTAATGCTGCTGAATTGCCCGCTCTGCGCGGCGCTGGATTGCACCAGCACGTTGGCACCATTGCCCGCGCCCGCTGTCAACGTCAAATTCGCAAAGCTGTTGAAAGTTTGCCCTGTGCCAGTCAGTGATGCCGCCCCACCGGCGGCCGCGCTGCCCGTCAGGTTGATGGCGGAATTGACCGCTACGTTTTGTTGTCCTGCGCTGGTTATCCGGGCGGTAGCCCCTGAGCCAGTTCCAGCGAGCAGGTTGAGTGTGCCAATCGCGTTCAGGCAGCTGCTGAATGAGGCGATGCAGCCAATTTGCTGGGTGGCAGCGCCGTTTTCGATACGGGCAAGTGCGTTGGCGCCACTGCCACCCTGCACTTGCAGCTTGCCACCAGAAACGTAAACCTGTTGCGCACCACCTGCGGTAATTTCCGCAACGGCATCCGCGCCTGCCGTCACGGTAATGTTGTCGGTTTGATAGGGGAACACGAAATTGCCACTACGCCGCGCTTCGCCCACCTGTTGATTAAGCGCGCCAGTATCGACAATACGCGCGGCCGCACCTGATCCGGTACCGGCCGTCACATCCATATCGGTGGTGGATACTATAAATTGACTTCCAGTGGCTGTTCTGATTTCGCCGATCGAATTGGCGCCCGCGCCGCCGCGAACGGACACGTTGCCACCGGCCTGAATAGTTTGCTGTCCCGTCCCGGTGTAAAGCACGACGGCGGATGAGCCTGCACCATCACCGCCCTCGATGCGTACGCCAGATGCGAGCGTGCTGTCCAGCGATTGAATCAACTGCTTGTTGGACGCAGACACCGTGACGGTCTCGTTCGCCGCCACCCCGCCTTTGAACAGCATGGTGCCACCGGAAATCCCATTGGTTTGTATCGTCTGATCAGTACCGGTAATGGCAATGGTTCCCTGTTCCGCTTGCACGGTGATATTTCGATTCGCCGTGAGATTTTGCGTGGCGGTTCCCGTCAGGGCCACATTGCCGCGTATCAACACATCCCGCGTGGACGTGGTGCCGATATTTTGCGTGGTGTTATTCAGCACCAACGGATTCGCGGCGGTGCCCTGCAGTTTGACGTCGCCCGTGCTGCTGGCGCCCAACGTGAGTGTGGTTGCCGCGATGTTGGTTCCCGCGCCACCGACCAACAGGTCGCCGTCGAGTGCAGTAAACGTCGTGCTGGCCGTAGGTGCTGCTGCTGCGATAACCTGGAACGTATTGGTTACCGCGCCGCCAAACGCATCGGTGGCAGGCCGGGCAAAAGTATAGGTTTGGCCCGGCGCGGTAAGCGTCATCGCACCCGCGCCCGTGCCACGGGTGGCCACGGATAGCGTATCGAACGCGGTGTTTGATGAAACGTTAAAGCCGGTATCGCCCGACAGCGTCAGATTCTTGGTATTGGTGAGTGTGGCGAATACATTCCCGCCACCCGCCACACCCGTCGCGGTCAGCGTGGTTTGCGGCGAAGTAACCAGCAAAGGTGCGACACCGCTGCCAATATCGCCGTTGGTGGCCGAGGCGGATACCGACGCATCTGAGGTGATGGTTACGCCCCCCGTGGTGGTGATTGCTGCGCCAGTCGAGTTAAGGGCAATCGCGCCGCCACCCGTGCCGGTGGTCAGGTTGCCATTAACCGTAAGGCCGCCACCGTTGGAGGTGAGCGTAATCGCGCCGCCGGTGCCCGTGCCCGTGGGCGCCGTGTTGATAACGCCGGTACTCAACGCATTGGTCGCAAAGATATTTACCGAACCGCCGCCGGTGGCGCCGCCCGTCACAATGTTACCGCCGGTGAACTGATTGGCGCTAAGGCTCACATTGCCGCCACCGGAATTGATGCCCGCGGCCGTGGCATCCAGCAAGCCGCTTAACGAGAGATTGACGTTGCCGCCGCCAGTTGCAATGCCGGCACCTGTCAGTACCGTCTTCCCGGCGCTGTAACTCAATGTGAAGTTCAAGGGATTGGTGGCGCTGTTCACGTTGAGCGCCAAATCCGCAGCGCCAGTTAAGGAGACAACCTGTCCGCCACCCAGATTGGCCAAATTAAACGCAGCAGTGCCCGGCGTTGTGCTCTTGGTAATAGACAGCGCACTCAACGTACTGCCGTTGGCATCCAGTGCAACCGGTGCACCCGCATTGACGGTCAAAGTCTGAGTGCCGGTCAAATCCAGCAGGCCGTCACCGCCCACCTGATTGATGGGTGCGCCGGCATTGTTGGCCGTGAGGCCTACGGTTTTCGCCGTAATGCCGCCTGCTGCAGTTTGTTGGATGCCGCCATTGGCGTTGACGTTGACAGTGCCGGTAGCGCCTGCGTTCAGGGTTGTAAATTTAAAAGGCGTGCCAGCCAACGCTGTCAGATTGATGGTGCTGCCATCGCCAGCAGTAACTGAGCCGCCCGTAATATTCAGAATGCCTGTGCCGCCAAAAAAAGCATCGCCCGCGCGGATGTCCAGCGTGCCAGTGCCCGCTGGGTTGCCGGCGACGGAACCATTGATGGTCACAGCCTCGCCAAAGAGGGTCAGCGTATCTACGCCGGATATGGCACCGGTCGTGATCAGCGGTTGATCGCAAAAGGCGCATGGCGGCGTGGTAACGCTCAGAGAGGAGGCACTTACGTTGCCCAGCGTGACGGTTTTCTGCGCTGTGATCGCAATCGCGCCCGTGGTGTCCAGATTGCCAGTGGTAATGTTCGCGCCAACGTCATTGATGGACACGCTCGCCGAGGTGATGTTGCCGGTTTACACCGCGCCGTAAACCCCACCGATAGGGTTCTCGGTCACGCTCACTGCACCTGCCCGCGCGGCCGCACCCACATTGCCCAAGGTGATATTCCCATTGGCGCTGCTAACAGACACTGAGCCAGCTTCAATATTCCCGGCGGTTACCGTACCTACGCGGCTGGTAAAGGTGCCGTTGTTGCCAGCGGCTATCGTCAGACTGGAAGGCCGGTTCACCAAACCAATGCCGCCTACAGTGACGGCCACCGCCCCGCCTGCGACGGACTGCCCTGCCAACAAATTGATCGCGCCTCCGCCATCGAGCGCCGCACCGCCCAGAATAGAGCCGTTGCGCGCGGTTACCGAAAGCCCACCGGTGGCACCGAGGTTTGCGGCACCTAGCGTAACGTTGCCGCTATTGGCGGTGAAGTTCAATGCGCCATTGACGAATTGATTGGCGGACACCGTGCCTGCATTGAACGCAAAGTTGGTACCATCGCTGATGAAGTTGTAGACACCAACCCCACCTTCGGTGGTTATCGTCGCTGGGCCACTCACGCCCACGGCTTGCGGGCTGGCGCTTACCGTCAAGGATTTAAGCGCGGTTGCACCAGTATTCACATTGAAGGTCGCACCCACAGTCGTCGGTGACGAAGTATTTTGCGTGGCGTTGATCGTCAGGTCCTGCGTATTGGCAATAATTGCCTTACCCGTAAACCCGATCGCGCCACCCGTGGCGTTGTTGCTGGTCAAGGAAACCACCG
>OMIN01000010.1 GCA_900299145.1 Betaproteobacteria bacterium
GTCAGCGTCCATGTCGGCAAAGCGCAGCGGCAGTTCGCACTGGAACACGCGCGGCAATGTGGTGGCGATGTCGGCTTCGGTCTGCGTCAGTTCTAGCATAGTATAAACTCAATAAAAACAAATACTTATGTTAATTCCTGAGCGGGCGTCTCGCGCGGCCTTGCGCAAAAAAATCCCCCGCGCCGGGCGGGGGATCGCGTATCGCTGCTGAGTGTGATATCAGATGCCGAGCATCTTCATCGCTTTGGCCAGCGTGTCCACCGATTCCTGATGCTTGCCGGCTTTGTGCAGTGACTCACCATCGGCACGCAGCTTTTTGACTTCCGTCATCTGTGTGGCCGAGAGCTTGGGGTTCTTTGCCAGCGCGTCATCGATTTTTTTCATGTCGGCCGGACAGTGAAGCGCCATGGCCGCACTGCTGGCTGCTGTAAATACCACCGCAATAAAAGCCTGTTTCAGTTGCATGGTTACCGCTCCTCAAGTTTGTTTGCCCGAATGCCGTGATGCAGTCATGCCACGGCGCCTGCAGCCATGGCAGTGTAAATCAGCTTCCCGCCCCGCTCAAGCGCGGGCGCGGGGTAAAATCTTTGGCGCACGATAGCCGTTCAAACTCTCAACCCACGGGGAGCAACACCATTTCACCGGCCTTGACCGCCCGCCATGCGGCAACTGATACACGGACTGCACATGCGGCTCGTCCACTGGCCGCCGCGGACATAGCCGCGCTGCTGCGCTTGCCGCCGCTGCCTCCCGATCCGCTGGATCAGCATGTAAGCGAGATTCCCGAAGGTACCGTGATGCGCGCCGCCGCCGTGCTGGTACCGCTCGTCGAGCGCGGCGGGCAGGTCAATCTGCTGCTGACCCAGCGCACGGAACACCTCGCGGCGCATCCCGGACAAATCAGTTTTCCAGGCGGCCGCGTCGAGGCCGCCGACGCGAGCCGCGCGGAGACGGCGCTGCGTGAAACCGAGGAAGAAATCGGCCTGCCGCGCGCGCGCGTCAGCTTGCTGGGCCATTTGCCCGAATACCGGCTGCCCACTGGCTTCGACATCACGCCGGTGGTGGGCTGGATTGAAGCGCCGTTCGAGACGCGCGCCGATCCCTATGAGGTGGCGGACATTTTCGAAATTCCGCTGGTGCATTTCATCGACCCTGCGCGTTACCAGCGGCACGAATACCATTTCAACGGCCGTCACCGGCATTACGTGGCGATTCCGTACGAGGGCCGCTACATCTGGGGCGCTACCGCGGGCATGCTGCTGAGTTTCGCGCGGATGCTGACCGCCGGGGGTGCGACCACTCAGGCTGCGGCGCAGCAGGCGCATCACTAACATGAGTGGCGAACGCATGCCGTCGACGCCCGCCGTGCTGGCCTTGCGTGCGGCGAAAGTCGAATTTACGCCGCATTTTTACGAGTACGAAGAAAAAGGCGGTACTGCGGTTTCATCGCGCGAACTGAAGGTGGATGAACATGCCGTGGTGAAAACGCTGGTGATGGCCGACGACAAGGCCGCGCCGCTGATCGTACTGATGCACGGCGACAGGAAAGTGTCCACCAAAGCGCTGGCGCGCATCATCGGCGTGAAATCCGTCGAGCCCTGTACGCCGGACACCGCGCAGCGCCACAGCGGTTACCGTGTCGGTGGCACATCGCCTTTCGGCACGCGCAAAAAGATGCCGGTATATGTGGAGCGTTCGATACTCGACATGCCAGCCATTTTCATCAATGGCGGCAGCCGCGGTTTTCTGGTGAAAATCGCACCGGGTGTGTTGACAGAATTGCTGGCGGCGAAACCGGTGGACGTGGCGATAGCGCAATAGGTCCGGGTATGCCGCTTGAAGGCGGGCACGGTAGCAGGGGGTTACGGCGAATTATCATGCAGGACGACAACACAATGCCTCGGCCCAGAATCGGTCTGATACTCACCGGCGGTGGTGCGCGCGCGGCGTATCAGGTTGGTGTGCTGCGTGCACTGTCGGAGTTGTTGCCGAAGGATGCGCAGACGCCGTTCCCGATTATTTGCGGTACCTCGGCCGGCTCAATCAACGCCACCATCCTCGCCGTGGACGCAGCGAATTTCCGCCATGCGGTACGTCGTCTGGTGACGGTTTGGAAAAATTTTCACGTACATCATGTCTACCGCGCGGATATTTTCGGCGCGTTGCGCAACAGCCTGCGCTGGATGCTCGCGGCACTGTCGGGGGGCCGGCTGCGCAAGGTGAGCGGCGGTAATCAACCGGTGTCGCTGCTTGACAATTCACCGCTCGCGGCGCTGCTGCGCCGGCACGTTGATCTTTCCGCAATACAGCGCAATATTGATGCGGGCCATCTGACGGCGCTGAGCATCACCTGTTCCGGCTACACCACCGGGCAATCGGTCTCGTTTTATCAAGGCCGGCCCGAGCTGCAGAACTGGCAGCGCGCACGCCGCATCGGCGTGGCGATGCCGATCATCATGGAGCATCTGCTGGCATCCAGCGCCCTGCCGTTTATTTTTCCGCCGATGCGTATTAACCGCGAGTACTTTGGCGACGGCTCGATGCGCCAGATCGCGCCGGTGAGCCCGGCGCTGCATCTGGGTGCCGACCGCGTGCTGGTGATCGGCGTGGGCCGCCAATTGCAGCCGGACGCCGAGCGCATCAAGAGCGACGCGTTTCCGACACTGGCACAGATTGCCGGCCATGCACTCAACAGCATTTTTCTGGATAGTCTCGAAGTCGATCTCGAACGCCTGCAGCGCATTAACCGTACCATTGAGTTGATCCCCGAAGCCGTGCGCAAAGAGACCAACTATCCGTTGCACCCGGTGGAGTTTCGCGTGGTCTCGCCGAGCGAAGAACTGGAGAAAATCGCCGCGCTCCATTCACGCGAATTGCCACGTACCATACGGCTGTTGCTATCCACGGTGGGCGGCACGCGCAAAAGCGGCTCCAACCTGTTGTCGTACCTGCTGTTTGAAAAATCGTACTGCCGCGAGCTGATCAAGCTCGGATACGCCGACACCATGGCGCGCAAGGACGATCTGCTGGCGTTCATGGGACTGGGAGAGACCGGTGAATCCGCGTAACCACGAAAAGCCCTATTCTGAAGCCTGCGAACGTAATCGCGAGCCGATACTCGCCGTGCTGCGCGAGGCGTTTGCCGGCGCCACGCACGTGCTGGAAATCGGTTCGGGAACCGGCCAGCACGCGGCGTATTTCGCGCGGCATCTGCCGCATCTGACGTGGCAGACGAGTGATTTGCCGGAGAACCACGTGGGGATCAATGCGTGGATTGATGATGCAGGTTGCGCGAACCTGCGGCGTCCGCTTGACTTGGACGTGCGTGCAGCGAACTGGCCGGTGACGGCCATCGACGAAATTGACGCCATTGAAGCCATTGACGCCATTGATGCCATCAGCGCCATTAATTCCATCGATTCCCTCTACACGGCCAACACGCTGCACATCATGGATTGGCCCGCTGTTCAGGCGGCCTTTCGTGGCGCGGGAAACCTTTTGGCTGCTCGCGGCACGCTGGTGGTTTACGGGCCGTTCAACTACAACGGCGCGTTCACCTCGGACAGCAACGCGCGCTTTGACGCGAGCCTGCGCGCGCGCGGCACGGGCAGTGCGTTGCGCGATTTCGAGGCGGTGGACGCCTTGGCGGCCGGCGCGGGATTCACGCTGTTGCGCGACGTGGCGATGCCTGCCAACAATCGTACGCTGGTGTGGCGTAAACAATCATGAGCCACGGGTGAGCCGCCGATGAGCCGTGCATTCGTCAAGGAGGATAGTGCCGACGATGCCGATGCGCTGCCTGAACGCCCGTTGCCGGCGCACGCGAATTACGTCACCACGCGCGGGCTGGCGCAATTGCAGGTGCGAGTGCGCGAACTGGCGGGCACATGCGAGACGTTGCGGCGCGGCGCGGTGGACGATACCGATGCGAGACAGCAACTGCGTGCCGCCGAGCGGGATATGCGGTACTACAGCGCGCAACTGGAGCGTGCCGAACTGGTGACGCCCGCCAGCCAGCATCACGACAGCGATGGCAGCGACGGCAGCAACGAAAGCCGCGACGGCATTCGCATCCGCTTCGGCGCCAGCGTGGCATTTTTGGATGAAGGCGGCGTGGAGCATACGGTGCGCATCGTGGGCGACGACGAGGCCGATGCACCTGCGGGCTACATCAGTTGGGCATCACCGCTGGCGCGTGCGTTGATCGGTGCGCGCGTGGGCGACGCAGTGACGTGGCGGCGTCCTGCCGGCACGGCAGAGATCGAGATTCTGCGCGTGGAGTACGCCTGATGGCGGTTGCGTACGTGAGGCGAGCGGCGAGGCAAAGCGCACAGAACTTTCGCGCCACCGTGGCGTCACAACGCACATCATGAAATTTCTCGCCCTGCTTGCCGCGCTCGCGTTCGAGCAAGTCCGCCCGCTGCGCGCTGATAACGCGCTGCACGCGGCGTATGAACGCCTTGCGCGCTACCTGCGCCACTTGCTTGATGCGGGTGAGCCGCGGCTGGGCCTGTGGGCTTGGGTGATCGCCGTTGCGCCGCTCACGGTGCTCACGCTGCTGCTGGCGTGGATGTTCGGGCACTTCAATAGCGCGGCGGCGTGGCTGTTTTCCGTGGCGGTGCTCTATGTCACGGTCGGCTTCCGAAAGTTTAGTAATTATTTCAATGAAATCAACAAGTTAATGAAGGCCGGTGATATGCCCGGCGCGCGCGATCAATTGCGCCAGTGGCGCAATGCCGACGCCGGCGTGCTTGATGCCAATGCGCTGGCGCGCGTGGCGATTGAGCAGGGCTTGATGGCTTCGCACCGTCATGTGTTTGGCCCGGTGGCGTGGTTTCTGGTATGTGGCCCGGCGGGCGCGCTGTTCTATTTCCTGGCGGCGGCGTTGCACGAAGTGTGGCGCGCGCGCGCGATACCGAATGCGCCCAATTTACCGGAGGTTGGCCTGTCGGTCGAATTCGCACAGTTTGCAGCACGCGCGTTTGCCGTAATTGACTGGCTGCCCGCGCGGCTCACCGCCGCAAGCTTTGCCGCGGTCGGCAATTTTCAGGATGCGGTGGATTGCTGGCGTGCGCAGGCCGCCAGTTGGCCCGACGCTGCACAGGGCATCATTCTTTCGAGCGGCGCGGGCGCATTGGGGGTGAAGCTCGGCGGTGCGTTGACGAATGGGGCGGATAGCGGCGGCGGAACGGAATCCTTCGACACGGCACGCCCGGAACTGGGTACGGGCGATGAAGCCGACGCCGATCATCTGTCGAGCGCGGTGGGCCTCATCTGGCGCGCGCTGGTGATGTGGATGTTGCTGGCGGGCGTGGTGACGATTGCGCATTCGTTAGGCTAGGCCGCGCTTAACCGAAGCGCCGTGCTTCCGCCCGGATTGTTTCCTCGATCAACGTCCGATACGACGCGAGCCGAGATGCGGCGATTTGGCCTGCCTTGCAGGCCTCATCAATGGCGCAGCCCGGCTCCACGCGATGCGTGCAGTCGCGAAAACGGCATTGCCCCAGCCATGGGCGAAATTCGATGAATGCGTGTGCGATGTCGGCTTTGCCGATGTGATGCAACCCGAACACTTGCAGCCCCGGCGAGTCGATCAGTGCACTGCGGGCATTGATGTGATGCAGCAAAGCGCCAGTGGTGGTGTGTTTGCCGGAATCGAGCGCGACTGAGGTTTTGGCCACGCGCGCAGTTGCGCCCGGCGCAAGCCGGTTCACCAGTGTGGATTTACCCATGCCCGACTGACCGACCAGTACGCTCACGTGGTCTTCCAGCAGCGGCGGCAGCGGGGCGATATCGTGTTTGGCCGACAGGCGCAGCACACGGTAGCCGAGTGCGCGATGCGTAGCCAGCGCCGCCCATGCAGTTTCACTTTGCGGCAGATCGGTCTTGTTCAGAACAATGAGCGGCGCGATGCCGCCGTGCTCGCAGGCGGCGATACAGCGATTGACGAGGTCTTCGTAAAAACTCGGTACCGGCGCAACGACGATCACCACCTGCGTGACGTTGGCGGCGATGAGCTTCTGCTTGTAGGCATCAGAGCGGTAGAGCAGTGTCGCACGCGGCAGGATGGCCTCGATCACGCCGCTATTGCCGCCGCTGCACTGAATATTGACGCGATCACCGCAGGCGGCGTCGCTGCGTTTGCCGCGGGTTGAACATTCAATCAGCGTGCCATCCGCCAGTTCGACACGGTAGCTGCGGCCGAATGCGGCGATGACTTTGCCTTCTACTACGGGTGTCTTACCGCCGCTCACAAATCGAACAAGGCATCAAGCTTGGCCGCGCAAATAAAGTCATTCTCAGACAGCCCATTGATGGCGTGCGTGACATACGTCACGAGGCACTGGTTGTAGCCCACCACGATATCGGGATGATGATCTTCGCGGTGCGACACCCACGCGGCTGCGTTTACGAATGCCAGCGTCTGATAATAATTTTTAAACGCGTAAGTCTTGGCAATGGTGTCGCCTTGCAACGCCCAGCCGTCCAGTTGCTTTAACAGCTTGTCGATTTCATCGGCTTTGAGCGGCGAAACCTTGCCTTCGCAAGACTGGCATTTACGCTTGGCTAAATCCGCTGTGGCCATATAAAAATATTCAATAAAAACAGATACTTAAGTTTATTTTGTTCAAGCCTGCGCCTGCAATCGCCCGATGCGCGTAAGCGCGGGCGGATGCGAATCGTAGAACATCGAATGCAGCGGATCGGGTGTGAGCGTTGAAGCGTTGTCCTTGTAGAGCTTGACCAGCGCCGAGACCAGATCGCCAGCCGAGGCATTTTGTGCAGCGTATTGATCGGCCTCGAATTCATGCTTGCGCGACATCATGGCCGACAGGGGTTGCAGCAGAAACGTGAAATTCGGAATCACCATGAAAAACAGAATTAGTGCCATCGCGGGCGACGCGGTGGCGACCCCCAGCCCCTGATAGAACCACGGCTGATCGAGCAGAAAACCCAGCAGCCACAGGAAGAAAAAACTTGCGGCAAACGTCCACACAATGCGTTTCACCACGTGCTTGCGCTTGAAGTGGCCGAGCTCATGTGCGAGCACGGCTTCGACTTCGGGCGGGCTCAGGCGTTCAAGCAGCGTGTCGAAAAACACGATGCGCTTGCTTTGCCCAAAGCCGGTGAAATAGGCGTTGCCGTGGCTGCTGCGGATAGAGCCGTCCATCACCATCAGGCCTTTCACCTTGAAGTCGCAGCGCGCGAGCAATTGATCAATGCGTTCCTTCATCGCCGCGTTGTCCATGGGCTTGAATTTGTTGAACAGCGGTGCGATCCACACCGGGTAAATGGCCAGCAGCAGAATGTTAAAGCCCATCCACGTCAGCCACGCGTAGAGCCACCACAGGCTGCCGGATTTTTCCATCAACCACAGTACCACCGCCACCAGCGGCAGACCCAGCGCCGCCGCAAGCGCCAAGCCCTTGGCGAAATCTTTCCAGAACAGCGCCGGCGTCATTTTGTTAAAACCAAATCGGGCCTCGATGCGAAACGTGCTGTACAGGCTAAAAGGCAGTTCCACCAGCGTCATCACCAACCCTACCAGCACAATCAGCCCCAGCCCGCGCGGAATACCCGCCGGCAGTAGCGAGGCGGCGACATCGCGCAGCCATTGCAGCCCGCCGCCCAGGGTCAGCAACAGCAAAACAACGATATCGATACCTGCCGACAGCAGCCCAAGCCGCGTTTTGGCGCAGGTGTAGTCGGCGGCGCGCTGATGCGCGTCCAGACTGATCTGCCCGCTGAACTCGGCGGGCACCGCGCTGCGATGGGCGCCGACATGCGCCAGGTGCCGCGCGCCCAGCCAAAAGCGCAGAGCAGCGGTACAGGCGACGGCGGCGAGAAACAGCAATCCAAATGCGTTCATTAAGTATCTATGCCAGAATACGATGGTAAAAGTTCAGCAGGCAGTCGGCTTTTTCATTTTTGATTATGGCACAAGACCCCAACAACCTCATCTGGATCGACATGGAAATGAGCGGTCTCGATCCCGAGCGCGAGCGCATTCTTGAGGTGGCTATCGTCATTACCACGCCGCAACTGGAAGTGGTGGCTGAGGCACCGGTGTGGGTGGTGCACCAGCCGGGCGCGGTGCTTGATGCGATGGATGACTGGAACAAGGGTACTCATGGCAAAAGCGGGTTGATTGACCGGGTCAAGGCTTCCACCGTGACCGAGGCCGAAGCCGAGGCGCAGATGCTCGATTTTGTTACACAGCACGTGCCGGCTAGGCAGTCTCCGCTGTGCGGCAACTCGGTGCATCAGGACCGGCGCTTTCTCGTGCGCTACATGCCGAAGTTCGAGGATTACCTGCTGTATCGCAATCTCGATGTCAGCACACTGAAGGAACTGGCGCGCCGCTGGAAACCCGAAGTCATGGCCGGCATCAAGAAGCATGGCAAGCATGAAGCGCTGGCGGATATCCACGAATCGATCGCGGAATTACGCTACTACCGCGAGCACATCCTGAAAATCTGATGCAGGATAGCCCGCGGTCGCCACGCGCCGCGCGAAGTGTGGCGCGCAGCATTCCCACGCGAAGTGAGGCTCGTGGCAATACCCACATGATAGCGTTGGGCTGGGTGCTGCTGCTTGGCGTGATGGTGTGGTTTGCCAGCGATTGGCTCGAACGTGACACCAATCCCAATCGCAACGTAAACATCGTCGGTGGTGCGGCCGGTACGTCGGGTGTCTCGGGTGAACTTGTACTCACCCGCGCGCGCGACGGCCACTATTACGCCGACGGCGAGATCAACGGCAAGCCGGTGAAATTCTTGCTGGATACAGGCGCGACGCAAATTGCGCTTTCGCGGCGGCAGGCGAATCAACTGGGTTTGTCGCTGGGGCCGGCGGGCAGCGTGCAAACCGCAGCTGGGCCAGCAACCGCTTATCCGACGCGCCTTGCACGCGTGCGGCTGGGTACGGTGGAAATCGAAAACCTCGGCGCCATGGTCACTGAAAAGATGTCTGATGAAACCGTGTTGCTCGGCATGAATTTCCTCAAGCGGCTGGAAATGGTGCAGCGGGGTGACCAATTGACGCTGCGTGTGCCGGCTGGCGCCGCCGCCGACCCGCGTGAGCGCTAAATTTAGCGGTTCGCCCGGTAGTAGTTGATCAATCCATTGGTCGACGCGTCAAATGCCGTCGCCGGCGCGCTGGCCGTCAGTGTGGGCAAAATGCGGTCGGCCACCTGCTTGCCGAGGGCAACACCCCACTGATCGAACGCGTTCAAATTCCAGATCACACTTTGCACGAACACCTTGTGTTCATACAGCGCGAGCAGCATGCCCAAGTGCTTTGCGTCGAGTTCTTCCAGCAGGATTGACGTGCTGGGGCGGTTGCCGGGTACTGCCGCGTGCGGAGCGTTGGTGTCAGGCTTGCCGTTCATCAGCGCTTCGCCCTGAGCGAAAAAATTTGCCAGCAACAACGGATGCTGCAAGTTGAATTCGGAAGGGCTGCGGCAGGCTGCAATCAGATCGGCAGGAATCGACAGCGTGCCTTGATGCAGCAGCTGGAAAAACGAATGCTGGCTGTCGGTGCCCGGTTCGCCCCATACGATGTTGCCGGTGGCGTAATCGGCCGCGCCGCCGTCGCGTGTAACTGCTTTGCCGAGACTCTCCATTTCCAGTTGCTGCAGGTAGGCGGGCAAGCGCGAGGCGGCTTGTGCGTACGGCAACACGGCACGCGATTGCGCCTTGAAAAAATTGGTGTACCACACGTCGAGCAGCCCCAGCACCACCGGCATGTTTCGTTCGAGCGGTGAGTGGCGAAAATGTTTGTCCATCACGCACGCACCGGCCAGCAGCGAGCGGAAGGCCTCCATGCCGGCGTACAGCGCCACCGGCAAGCCCACGGCCGACCACAGCGAGTA
>OMIN01000011.1 GCA_900299145.1 Betaproteobacteria bacterium
CAGCCTCGCTTTGCAGGGCGGCCCGTTCAGTGCTGAAGCGGCGCGGCGCTTTATTGCGCAGCCGCATGCACGCGAGGCGGCGCGCCTGCGCGTTTGGGACGATCATGCCAAGACGCCGGGTGCGGCAACGCCGCCGCTCATACATTACGCCGCCATCATGCGGCGCCGTGCCACATGAAGCTGCTGGTGCGTGAGGCCACGCGCGGCGATTTGCCAGTAGTGGTCAGCCTGTTGGCCGAGATGGATTCGGGGGAAACGCCGATGCCACTCTCGCGCGCGGAGCGCATTTTTCGGGAAATGTCGCGGTATCCCGATTACCGTTGTTACCTTGGATTCGACGGTGATACTCCGGTGGCAACCTTCTCGCTGCTGATTTTCGATGCGCTGGTGCATGGTGGCGCGCGCGAAGCCATGCTCGACGGCGTGGTGGTCACTGCCGATAGGCGCGGGTACGGGCTGGGCCGCGCGATGATTCAAGAGGCCATGCGGCTATCGGCGGCGGCGGGTTGCTACAAGCTCGCGCTGTCGTCCAACCTGAAACGCGCGGACGCTCACCGCTTTTATGAATCGCTGGGGTTTCAGCGGCACGGTGTGAGCTTCGTCATTCCCGAGGTTGCTGCCATTGGAAGCGCTGCTTCAGACAGCGGCGCCATCATGCGCGGACGCCTTACCGTGGCCGAGTAATACACCCACCAGTGCTTGCGCGGCGGTTTCCAGTGCGCCGCTGTTATCGATGTTTACTAGCTGGGTCGCAGGCACAGGCAACGGCGGCGTGCGGCCCATGCGCCCAGCAATGGAAGCGGCATTTTCACGCCCGCGCGCGATAAGACGTGCGTGAGCCACCTGCGGCGGCACGCTGACGTGCACCACGGTCATCGCTGGATATTTTGCTAGCGCGACCGGAAGATAGGCGCGCGAACCGTTCACTACCACGGTCAGTCCCGCGCGCAGCGGCGTGTTGATGGTGGCGGCTATTCCGTAACTGAAACCATGAGCGTCCCAATCGAGTGCAAAAAAACCGTTCTGCCGGTAATGCGCGAAGGCGAAGGCACTGACCGGTAGATCGCCGTTGTCACTGACCGGTAGATCGCCGTTGTCACTGACCGCAATTCGCGTCACGTAGCGCCGGGAAAAGTATAACCTATTGTTTTTATTGGCTATTTTACTCGCGGCTGCTATGACGCTGTCTTTGCCGGCGCCAGATGGCCCGACGACGTAAATCAATCGCCCGTAGCTCAAAGCCTCAGTACTTGTCACGATAATTTTCCACGCTGCCGTCAAAGCCGTAACGGCGCGTTATCACGAACGGCGCGTTGGGCGCGGGTTGCAGATAGATCGTCAGCGCATCCAGCCGCAGCGGCTGTTCGTTTAGCCGGGCGACCACGGGCGCCAGTGCATTGATGATTTTCTGGCGCTCCGCAGCGGGCAGCGGGCCGGTAAGCGTCATGTGAAAGCGGAATTCCTGAAACACGTAGGGGTAACCCCATTCGGCCAAAAGGTTGGCCTGACGCGGCGTCAGGCGATTGGCGTGGCGGCGCGCCAGTTCGCGCGCATCGGGCGCTTCGCGCAAATGATCGAAAGCCGATACGCATTGCGCGGCCAACGCGTTCACCGCGGGCAGATTCGTGTCTGTAGCGAGACTGCCCACGGTGCTTTCACGAGGGAAACTTAACGCGACGAAACCGTCGATCTCGCACAACTGCACTTGCGGTAATTCCACCACCATAAGCGATTGCGCCAAATCCTGCGCCTGAGCGTAGACGTCGTCTGGCGTGTAACCTGTCCTAAGGCGGAACGGCGCTTTCAGCGTGGCGTGAAAGCCATAGCGCCGGGGCGCGGCGGTTATACGCGTCAGCGTGCTGGCGTCGATGCTCATGCCTTCGAGATCGGGTAAATCGGGCAAGGACGGGCGCGCCACGCTGGTGTTGGTCAAAGGATCACGACCCAACCACGCGCAGCCGAAACACCACCACGCACTATCAGGCGGCGGCGCAAAATAGATCGCGTAACGCGTGGGCTCCGCGAAATCTTCGCGGTGCACCGGAACTTCACGGGATTGCAGCGGATGCAGGTGAGCAACCATTTGATTTCACGGGAATTATTTGCGTCAGCATACGCGGCCTTTGTTACTGTGGCATGACGGCGGCGGCGCCCTTTGAACTGAGTTTGTGCTCGAGTGCCACGCCATAACGGTCATAAAACCTTAACGCGACGCGCGTAAATTTACGGAATCTTGTCTGAAGGACGCCTGACTGTGAGCACTGTTGATCTTTCCGCCGTATCCCGGCGCCAGCAATGGATGTCGATACTCGCGTCCGCCGATCGCGATGCTCTCGAGGTTGTCTGCCGTCCGCTGGGAGACCTCATCCGCGTGCGCTGTCAATGGTTGCGCGCGCCCGAAACAGGGCTGGTGATGGTGCGCGGACGTATCGGCGGCAGTGGTGCGAAATTCAATCTGGGTGAAGTGCCAGTGACACGTTGCGCGTTGCGATTACAGATCGAAAAAAACAGTAGCACGGGCGCGGCCTGGGTGCAGGGGCGCGATGTGCATCACGCCGAACTGGCGGCACGCATTGACGCCTTATTGCAAATACCCGTCCATTCCGAACACGTATACGGGCAGGTGATTACACCGCTCGCCGCCGGACGAAGCGCGCGTCGCGAGACGGCTGCGCGCAAGGCAGCTGCGACCAAAGTCGAGTTCTATACCCTGGCGCGCGAGTCGCTGGCCGGGTGAAATCCTGACGTAATTAGGTAATAGCGAAAACGCATGATGAATACTATTTCGGATGTTCCTCCCGCCCTGGCACCGGGTTTTGATCAGCCCGTGTTTGACAGCATTAAGGTGTTTCGCGTGGTGGCCGATGCCATGGCACATCCCGGCGAAATTAAGCGGATCGATGCGCGTCCTCCGGCGCCCGCGCAACTCATGCCTGCCGCCGCCGCGTTGTGTCTCACGTTGCTCGATTTTGAAACGGTGTTGTGGACGCAAAACCCGCATTCCGCCGTTAGCGAGTATCTGCGCTTTCATTGCGGCTGCCCTGTTACGCAGACGCCGTCGCAAGCCGCTTTTGCGTGGATCGACAGTACGATGAATATGCCGCCGTTGAGCGCGTTTATCGCGGGCGATCCCGAATATCCCGACCGTTCCACGACATTGCTGATACAGGTGAAGAGCCTGTCCAACGCCAGCGGCGTGCGGCTTTTCGGGCCGGGCATACGTGAATCGATCTATCTGGACGTGGCGGGCATTCCCGCGGCGTATTGGCGTGAGCTCCAAGCGAGCCGCGCCGCCTTTCCCTGCGGTATCGATATCGTTTTCATCTGGGGCGAACGCATTGCCGCGTTGCCCCGTACAACCCAGGTGGTGATGTGACATGTATATCGCGGTCAAGGGGGGCGAACAGGCGATACTCAATTCGTGGCGGCTGCTGGCCGAAAAGCGGCGCGGCGATGCGCGGCATGCTGAATTGTCTCTGGCGCAAATTCGCGAACAGCTGGGGCTGGCGGTTGACCGCGTCATGGTCGAAGGCTCGCTCTACGATCCGGAACTAGCCGCGCTGGCGATTAAGCAGGCACAGGGCGATCTGATCGAGGCCGTGTTTTTGCTGCGTGCTTACCGCACGACGCTGCCGCGTCTGGGTGTGTCGTTGCCTATTGATACTGGCACCATGCGTCTGGAGCGCCGGATTTCGGCGATTTACAAGGATGTGCCCGGCGGTCAGGTGCTGGGGGCAACTTACGATTACACCCAGCGTTTGCTGGATTTTCAGCTTGCCGTGGCAAATGCCGGCCCGCCTACGGCGGCACAGGAATCGGTGCAATCTATGCCGCCTGCGCCACGCGTGACCGACATCATGGGCGGCGAAGGGCTGCTTGCTCCTGAAACGCCAACGCCGGGTGATCCGGTGCCGCGCGACCTGACGCGCGAGCCGATGGAGTTTCCCGCGGATCGCGCCCTGCGGCTGCAAAACCTTGCGCGGGGCGATGAAGGATTCTTATTGGCGCTGGGCTACTCCTCGCAACGAGGCTATGGCAATACGCATCCCTTCGCGGGCGAGATACGCCAAGGCATGGTGATTGTCGAAGTTGAACCCGAGGAACTGGGTTTCCCGGTTGAGATCGGTGAAATCGAAATCACCGAATGCCAGATGGTGAATCAGTTCGCCGGAAGCGCCAGTATGCTGCCGCAGTTCACGCGCGGCTATGGCTTGACCTTCGGTGCCTGCGAACGCAAGGCAATGGCCATGGCGCTGGTGGATCGCAGCCTGCGCGCCGAAGAACTCGGCGAAACGGTGACCGCTCCGGCGCAGATGCAGGAGTTCGTGCTGTATCACAGCGACAATGTCGAAGCCTCCGGATTTGTGCAGCATCTGAAATTGCCGCACTACGTCGATTTTCAGTCGGAACTGGAGTTGGTGCGCAAGCTGCGCGCGCGGCACGCGGCACACGCGACAGTCTCATTATCCCCATCGGCCGGCGCGGAGGCTGCGTGATGGCCGCCACGGAAACCGTCGAAGGCTACAACTTCGCGTACCTGGATGAGCACACCAAACGCATGATCCGCCGCGCGATATTGAAAGCTATTGCGATCCCAGGCTATCAGGTTCCGTTCGGCAGCCGTGAGATGCCGCTGCCGTATGGTTGGGGCACCGGCGGCATACAGGTCACCGCTGCGGTCATCGGGCCGGACGACGTGCTGAAAGTGATAGATCAAGGCTCTGACGACACCACCAACGCGGTCAATATCCGGCGCTTTTTCGCGCGTACCACTGGCGTGAAAACCACCGAGCGCACCTTGGAAGCGACGATTATCCAAACGCGCCACCGCATACCCGAAACACCTCTGCGTGACGGGCAAATCCTCGTCTATCAGGTACCTATACCCGAAATGCTGCGCTGGCTGGAGCCGCGTGAAGCCGAGACACGCAAGATGCATGCGTTGTCCGAGTACGGCGCGATGCACGTGAAGCTCTACGAAGATATCGCGCGCCACGGCTACATTGCCGCGACTTACGACTACCCGGTGATCGTCAACGAACGCTATCTGATGCGCCCGTCGCCGATTCCCAAGTTCGACAATCCGAAAATGCACATGAATCCGGCGCTGCAGCTCTTCGGCGCGGGACGCGAAAAACGCATTTACGCGGTGCCGCCGTATACCGCCGTGCGCAGCCTTGATTTCGAGGACCATCCGTTTGAAACCCAGCACTGGGATCACGCCTGCGAACTGTGCGGCGCGGCGGACAGCTTTCTCGATGAAGTCATCATGGATGATCGCGGCACGCGCATGTTCGTGTGTTCGGACAGTGAATACTGTTTGTCGCGGCGCGAGAAGCAACAACCGGCGGTGGCATGAGCGGCGCCATGGACGAATCCCCGCTGCTGGAAGTGCAGGAACTCGGCTACAGCTACGGTACGCGCGCCGCCTGCGCCGGAATAACGTTTGACTTGTATCCCGGTGAAGTGCTGGCCGTGGTGGGTGAATCCGGTTCCGGCAAGACTACGTTGCTGCGTTGTATCTCGGGGCAGTTGCGGCCTGACGAGGGCCGTGTGCTGTTTCAGACCCGCGCTGGTGAAATCGCCGATGTGTGGGCGGTTTCCGAGGCGTCGCGCCGACTGCTCACGCGCACCGATTGGGGCTTTGTGCATCAGAACCCGCGCGATGGTTTGCGCACTGACGTTAGCGCGGGCGCCAACATCGGCGAGCGTCTGATGGCCATTGGTGCACGCCGCTACGGCAACATCCGCCAGGAAGCCACCGCGTGGATGTACAAGGTTGAACTAGACGCCGCGCGTATCGATGACTCGCCGCAGGCGTTTTCCGGCGGCATGCAGCAGCGTCTGCAAATCTCGCGCAATCTGGTATCGCAGCCGCGGCTGGCGTTCATGGATGAGCCCACGGCCGGGCTGGATGTGTCGGTGCAGGCGCGGCTGCTCGACTTGCTGCGCGGGCTGACGAGCGATCTGGGCTTGTCCGCCGTGATCGTCACGCACGATCTGGCCGTGGCGCGTTTGCTCGCGCACCGCACGCTGGTCATGCAGGCGGGGCGCATGGTCGAAGCGGGCCTCACCGACCAGGTGCTCGACGATCCGCAACACGCGTACACCCAACTGCTGGTGTCGTCGGCCTTGCCAGCCTAGTGAATTTAAATGCTTATGGAAAATATCATACAAATCAATAACTTATGCAAATCATTCATATTGCATATGCAAGGCGGCGTGAATCTGTCGGTGCTCGATGCGGTGACGCTGGCCGCATCTGCTGGTGAGTGTGTAGCAATCGCCGGAAGTTCTGGCGCGGGTAAAAGCACGTTGCTGAAATGCATTTATGCCAACTATCGCGCGCAAGCCGGCAGCGTGTGCGTGCGGCATCGCGGTGGCTGGGTGGACATGGCGCGCGCGCAGCCGCGCGAGGTTCTCGACGTACGCCGCTACACCATGGGTTATGTCAGCCAGTTTCTGCGGGTGATTCCGCGCGTACCGGCACTGAATATCGTCATGGCACCGCTGCTCGCGGCTGGTACAGAACCGACCATGGCACGTGCGAGGGCGCAAACGCTGCTGGAACGGCTGAACATTCCGTCTCGCCTGTGGCCGCTGCCGCCGGCGACGTTTTCCGGGGGCGAGCAGCAGCGCGTAAACATCGCCCGCGCCTTTGCCCCCCAGCCGCCGGTGATGTTACTCGACGAACCCACCGCTGCGCTGGATGAGGTCAACCGCAGCGCTGTGGTGGATTTAATCCGCGATGCGCGGCGGCGTGGCGCCCTGCTGGTGGGCATTTTTCACGATCATTCGGTGCGCACGGCGGTTGCTACGCGCCTTTTTCCTTTGCGGCCTTCCGGAGCAAGCGCATGACACAGATGAACATTACCAATACGCGCATCGTCACCCGCGAGCGTGACTTCTTGGGCAACCTGCACGTGCGTTGCGGCAACATTGCTGGCTTCGATGAAGGGGTGCTGCGGCTGGCCGGCGCGGAGGACTGGAATGGCGATTACCTGCTGCCCGGCTTTATCGAATTGCATACCGACAATCTCGAAAAACATCTAATGCCGCGGCCCAAGGTGAGTTGGCCGGAATTTCCCGCGCTGTTGGCGCACGACGCCGAGGTTGCCGCCGCCGGTATCACCACCGTTTACGACGCACTGGGCGTGGGTGACGTGGACGAGGCTGCGCTGCGCGGCAAGGACATGTCCGAACTGACGCGCTGCATTGATGATGCGGAAAAGGCTGGTCTGCTACGCGTGGAACACCGACTGCATGTACGCTGTGAGCTCCCCGCGCCCAATGCCGTGCGCCTATTTGAGCCGTTTCTGAACAATACGCGCGTGCAACTGCTGTCGCTGATGGATCACACCCCGGGCCAGCGTCAATGGACGAATGTCGAACAGGCGCGTGTTTACTACACCGGCAAGAAGGGTTGGAGCGACGAGAAATTCGATCACGTGGTCAACGAGTCCAAAACCCTGCAACAGCAGTATGCCAAACCGCACCGTGAGTTTTTTGTAGAACACGCTCGCAGCCGCAGCATACCGCTGGCGAGCCACGACGATACGACACCAGAACATGTCAGCGAAGCGCGCGAGGCCGGCATTGCCGTATCGGAATTTCCCACCACTTTTGAAGCCGCGCGTGCCGCCCGCGCCAATGCGCTGGGCATCGTGATGGGCGCGCCGAACGTGGTGCGCGGAGGCTCGCATTCGGGCAATATCGCGGCGGCCGATCTCGCCCGCCAGGGGTTGCTGGATGTGTTGTCGTCAGATTACGTGCCCTCGAGTCTCTTGAGCGCGGCATTTATTCTAGTGGACAAATGCGGTTTCACTGTGGCGCAGGCTGTGGCCACTATCAGCGCGAACCCGGCACGCTGCGTAGGCCTCGCAGATCGCGGCGAAATCGCCGAAGGCAAACGAGCGGATTTTTCGCGGGTGCGGCTAGTCAAAGGTGTACCCAGCGTCATTGCGGTGTGGCGCGGCGGAAAGCGTGTCGCGTAACGAACGGCCGCCAGTACGTCAAACACGTATACGAGTAAACGCCAAGCACTCCAGCTGCGGGAACTAGCAACTTAGTGCAAATTACTCACGCTGCGATGTCACCGAGCCGTCATCTTCATCGGCGAGCCCGTGAATATTGATGTCGTAGCCGATTTTCGCCCACTCCGCGATCTCCTCATGCAACACGGCGTTGGTCAGCGGGTTATTGGCGAGCCAATCGGGTTCTATCGACAAACTCAATTTCTTATTGCCGGCCCTTGCGTTGACTATCGGCGGATTGGCATTGCGGCGGCGCTGGCAAAACAGCACCGCCAGCCGCAATGCGAAAACCTTGCGCCAATCTGGTGATGTATCACTCTCGTCCGGCAGACGTTTGAGCGAACGGCGGTGCACCAGCAGCAGCTCGGCGATGTGCTGCTGCTCCTCGCGGGTAAATCCCGGCATATCCGCATTCGCGACGATATAGGCCGAGTGTTTGTGATAGCCCGCATAGGCCACGGAAATACCAATTTCATGCAACTGTGCGGCCCACGTGAGATCACGCGCCTCAGCCAATTCATTGCCCGTAAGCTGCTTGTATAAACCGAGTGCCAAGGTTGTCACGCGCCGCGCCTGGGATTCGTCGACGCGATAGCGCTGCTTGAACTGTTCTATGGTGGCCTCGCGCGGATCGCGGTGGTGGCTGCGTCCCAACATGTCGAGCAAAATGCCTTCCCGCAGAGCGCCATCCGCGACGGTCATGCTTTTGATATTTAATTCATCGAACACCGCGGCCATGATCGCGAGCCCGCCGGGCAGTATGCTGGAACGTTCATCGCGCACGCCTTGAAAACTGATTTTGGACGTGTTGCCCCAACGCAGCAGTTGGGCGCGCAAGTCATCAAGGCCGCCAGCCGTGATGGCCGAGCCTGCAGGATCCAGAGTTTTCGCGGCATACAGAAGCGCCCGCGCCGTTCCCGAGGAACCGACGGCCTGCCGCCAATGGGCGCTGGAGAAATCCTCGGCGATATGCTGCAACTCCGTACGAGCGGCGAGTTCGGCTTCCCTGAAGGCGCGTTTTGTGAGCTTGCCATCGGCAAAAAAACGCATGCTGTAGGAAACACAGCCCATATACAGACTGTCCAGCTTGAGCGGCTTGTAGCCTTCGCCGACGATGAATTCGGTCGAGCCGCCGCCAATGTCCACCACCAGCCTGCGATCATTGCTTTGCGGCAAACCGTTCGAGACACCCAGATATATCAGGCGTGCCTCTTCCCGCCCCGCGATGATTTCAATCGGGAAGCCAAGCGCATTTTGTGCCTTTTTCAGAAAATCATCGGAATTCTTGGCTACGCGCAAAGCATTGGTACCAAGCGCGCGCACATCGCCCGCATGAAAACTGCGCAGCCTTTCGCCGAAACGTTGCAAACAGGCGATCGCGCGTGTCTGGGAGGGCTCGTCCAGCAATTTGTCGCCGTCAAGCCCGGCCGCGAGCCGCACGGGTTCACGCAAGCTGTCCAACGGGTAGGTATGGTCGCCATCGACGCGCGCGATTTGGCAATGAAAGGAATTGGATCCCAGATCTACAGCTGCAATGGTCTCGAATTCAGCCATGGTGTTGTTTTTCTACGTGCAAACTGGCTACGGCCCCATTATCCGCCTGATATGCCAACAAATCCATCGCTTTGATGTTCGGGAACCCCTGTCACATTGCTGTCATCCGGCCTTGCTATGTTCGCACGCACGATGGATTACTATGCTTATGTCTGATTCTCTCCCTTCCGAATTGTTTCTCAACCGCGAATTGGCGCAGCTCGCGTTCAACCACCGGGTGTTGGCGCAAGCGGAGGAAGTCCGCACGCCGTTGCTGGAGCGATTGCGGTTTTTGTGCATCGTCAGCAGCAATCTTGACGAATTCTTCGAAATCCGCGTGGCGGGCTTGCACGCGGAGATCGAGGCCGGTATTGCATCATCGGCGCCAGACAAAACGCCGGCGGCTGAATCGTATCGACAGGTAGCGCATGCAGTTCATGCTTTGGTCGTTGAGCAGTACCGGCTGTTCAACGAAGCTATAGTTCCCGCTCTCGCGGACAAAGGCATCCGGTTCCTGCAGCACGCCGATTTCAACGAGCGGCAGGCGCAATGGGTTCGGGACTATTTCCACGATGCGGTAATGCCGGTGCTTACCCCCATCGGCTTGGATCCGGCGCATCCGTTTCCAAGGGTTTTAAACAAGAGCCTGAATTTCGCGGTAGAACTCGAAGGCAGAGATGCATTCGGTCGCGACTCCGGCACGGCTATCGTTCAGGCACCACTCGTGCTGCCGCGCGTGATCCGGCTGCCGCGCGAATTTTCCGAAGTCGAATACGAGTTCGTACTGTTATCCACCATCATGCAGGCGCATGTTGATGCACTGTTTCCCGGCATGACCGTAAAAGGTTGTTACCAGTTCCGTTTGACGCGCAATAGTGATTTGTTTGTCGATGAAGAGGAAGTCAAAGATCTGCGCGCCGCCTTAAGTGGTGAACTGCCCAACCGCCAGTTTGGCGATGAAGTGCGCCTGGAAATTGCCGCCAATTGCCCCGCGCAGCTCGCAACTTTCTTGACCCGCCATTTTCACCTTGATACGGAAGATGTTTATCGCGTGGACGGCCCGGTGAATCTCGTCCGCCTGATTAACGTGCCCGACGACGTTGACCGGCCAGACTTGAAGTTTCACGCCTTCGTCCCGGGAACTGTCAAGCGACTTGAACAATCTGCGAATGTATTCGATGCCATTCGTGAAGGCGACTTGTTGTTCTACCACCCGTTTCAGTCGTTTCAGCCCATCGTGGCATTTTTGCAGGAAGCATCAACTGACCCCTCGGTCGTCGCGATCAAACAGACCATCTATCGCACCGGCACCGGCTCGGAGCTTATCCCACTCCTAATAGCGGCGGCGCGCAATGGCAAGGAAGTGACCGTGGTGCTGGAGCTTCTGGCGCGATTCGATGAGGAAGCCAACATCAACTGGGCGCAAAGGCTTGAAGAGGCTGGCGCCCATGTCGTATACGGCGTGGTTGGCGCAAAAACCCATGCAAAAATGCTGATGGTAGTACGTGCTGAAACTCCTGCCGCGGGCGCATCTTCTCAATTTGCCAGGTTAAAGCGTTACGTGCATCTGTCGACGGGCAATTACCATTCCCGAACCGCACGGCTCTATACCGATTTCGGGCTGTTCACCTGCGACGACGCGATCACCACGGACGTCAACAATCTCTTCATGCAACTTACGGGCTTGGGGCGTGTGAGCGAGTCTCGCTTGCTGTGGCAAGCGCCCTTTTCGTTGCACGAGCGCGTCATGCAGGCGATACGCGCGGAGACTGCCAATGCAGCGGCTGGCCGCAAGGCTGCCATTATCGCAAAAATGAATGCTTTGCTGGAGCCAAAAGTTATTGCTGCGCTTTACGAAGCGTCGCGCGCTGGCGTACAGATTGACCTGATTGTGCGCGGCATGTGCGCTCTGCGGCCGGGCTTGCCCGGCGTGTCGGATAACATTCGTGTGCGTTCCATCGTGGGACGCTTTCTGGAACATTCCCGGGTATTTTATTTTTTCAATGGCGGCGAAGAAGACGTCTATCTTTCCAGCGCTGACTGGATGGGGCGCAACTTTTTTGGGCGGATCGAAATTTGTTTTCCGGTGCGCGACCCGCGACTCAAGCGGCGTGTCATCGACGAAGGCCTGCAACCTTACCTCGACGATCCGCACGCGTGGATCATGGATCCGGACGGAAACTATCAGCGCCGCACCGACGACGAGCGGCCCAACGCACATCAGACGCTGCTCAAACTGCTGGCGGCGAGCAGTTAACCGTTACGGCACGGGCGGCGTCAACTGCCTACGATTCCGCCATCATTTTTGCAGATTACTATCGTTGCCGAACGCGGTCGTCCGCCCAATGCGCCATCGGGCCAACTGCTGACTGCCTTCGGGTACTTCGGATCGTTGCGTTCGGTTGAGGTTTCACCGGGGTGCTGGATATTGACAAACATCGTGCGTCGATCCGGCGTGGCGGTGATGCCGGTAATCTCGCAACCGTTGGGCCCGGTGAGAAAACGCCGTATTTCGCCTGACCGAATATCCGCCGCCAGCATCTGATTGTTGCCCATGAATTCGTAATCCCCCTTGTGCATGGCGCTGGTAGAGACATCCGTCTGTATCCAGAGGATGCCGCCATCGTCGAACCACAGTCCATCGGGGCTCCCGAAGGCATCGCCGTTGATGCTGCCGCGCTTCGCAGGGTCTTTGTGTTGCGGATCGCCTGCCAGTACGAAGATGTCCCACTTGAAGGTGGCGGTTGCGGGATCGTTGCCGTCCTCGCGCCAGCGGATGATGTGGCCGAAGCCGTTGTTTACGCGTGGATTGGCCTTGTCCGTAGCGCGTTCGCTGGCTGCGCCACGGCGCACGTTGTTGGTGAGCGTACAGTAAACCTCTTGCGTGGCCGGATGCACGGCAATCCACTCGGGTCGATCCATCGGGGTTGCGCCCACGGTATCAGCGGCGGCGCGCGTGCGGATCAGCACGTCCGCCTGATCACGAAAGCCGCGGGCTGTTGTCAGGCCATTCAACCCGTGCGTGAGCGCGACCCAAGCACCTGTGCCGTCGTCTCTGAACTGTGCGACATACAAGGTACCGTAATCCAGCAAATGACGATTCGCATCCCGGTCTCGCGGATTCCACGCGTCGCGCGTGACGAATTTGTAAATGTATTCAAAGGCGCGGTCGTCACCCATGTATACCGTGACACGGCCATCCGGCCCCAAGGTGTGGCAAGCGCCTTCGTGGCTGAATCGTCCCAGCGCCGTTCGCTTGACGGGCTTGGAGTTCGGGTCGTACGGATCGATCTCCACTACCCAGCCAAAGCGGTTGGGTTCGTTGGGATGCTTGCCGGCGTCGAAACGTTCGTCGAATTCTTCCCAGCGATAACCACGTCCTCGCGGCGGAATGCCATTGCGCACCTGATCGGGTGTTAATGTGCCGGAATTCATGAAGTAACTGTCCCAGTTTTCCTCGCAGGTTAGATAAGTGCTCCACGGCGTGTAGCCGTTGGCGCAATTGTTGAGTGTGCCGAGCACCTCGCGACCGGAAGGATCGGCGGTGGTCTGCATTTGCGGTGCACCGGCTGCCGGGCCGGAAATTGCAACCGGCGTACGCGCGGAGATACGACGTGCATAGCGCGACGGGCGCACGACTTCCCATTTGCCGTTCCGGTCACGTACTTCGACAATGGTTACGCCATGTGCGTTTTGCGATTTGCGCACCTTTTCCGCGCTCCAGTTGGCGAAGCCATCAGTATGCAGTAGACCGTCATCGGTATATTCGTTATTGATAGTGAGTAAACCGTTCACCGAACCGTGGTCACCATGCGGAAGCGGAAAGTAGTGCATGCCGTCGTGGTGCATGCCCGTCTGCAATGCCTGCTCATCTGCGGTGTTGCTGGCATCATGCTTGAAAGCAGGAGATCCTGAAGAGTGCCCGATGGGGTCACCCCACGACAGCAACACTGTCGCGGTATAGCCATCCGGCACGCGCACGTTATCCGCCATTGACAACGGTACGCGGCTAAAGCCCAGCATACCGGTGCGTTTCAGGCCACCCGTTGCACAGCCCGTTAGCGACATCGAAAGCGGGAATGCGCCCGCGACGGCCAGGGACGCCGCGCCTTTGAGTGCATCGCGGCGCAAAAGCCGTAGCTGAAGTATGTCGTGAAATGAGGGATTGATCGATCGGTTCAGTGATTTGCCATCGTTATGGTTGTGACTCATGGGGGCTCCGTACGTCAGAGATGAAGAGCGGAGCCTAGGGCGGCGGCATTACCACTTTGTGACAACGAGGCAAGTCACTTGCGCCTTATCAAGTCACAAAACCGTAGCAATTCCGAAATATTTCTTGTCCATACTCGCTGATAACCCTTGAGCGAATCTGTAAATCGCCCACAAAAGCCTTCCGTAAATTCAAACAGATGGCACGCCAATTACCATGAAAAACTTTGCCCGATATATTGCAGGTCTGGGGCTGCTGGCAGTCGCGCTGATGGTAAGCGCGCAGGACTCGTCACTTTCCGTAATGTTTCGTTTCACCACCGTGGGCGACAGTCGTGAAGAACCCACGCCAGGCAAGCTGTCAAACCAGGAAATGTTGTGGCTACAGAACACCAGGGTTCTGGCTCGCATGATCCGGGAAATGCAGGCTGACAAGCCGCAGGCCCTGTTCTTTAACGGAGACATGATTTATGGCTATACCGCCGATCGTGCCGTGCTGGACAGGCAATATGCCTACTGGCGCGGCATGGTGGCGCATCTCATGGAAAGCGGAACGTACGTGGTGCCGGTGCCCGGCAATCACGAAATTCAAGTCAGGACCAGGAGCGCACTGGGCAGGGAGGTTCGAACCGCCACGGTCGAAAACGAAAATGCGTGGCGCGCCAACATGGGCGATCTGATTTTCAATCAAGCCAAATGGCAGGCGATGACCAACCTGCCCGCGACAGCGTGGAGTATCGATAATGCCCCGCAAGCAGGTGTTGATGGCATCACCACTGATCAGCGCCAACTGAGTTACTCTTTTGATGTGGGCAGAATTCACTTTGCCATCATCAATACAGATCCGGCGGGCTTTGACGATTCCGCGCCGGTAAAATGGCTGGAGGCCGATTTTGCAGCAGCCAGACAGCGTGGCGCGAACCGCTTTTTTGTGTTCGGTCACAAGATGGCATTTACCTACGTGCCGGAAAAGCTAAGACAGCGCAACGTAACTCGCACCGACGGCCTTGATGCAAGGCCGGGTGTGCGGGATGCTTTCTGGGATTTGATTGAATCCTACCAAGCTATCTTTTTCACTGGACACCAGCATGTATTTCATGCCTCCCAGCCGCGCAAGGATAGCGGCGGCAAGGCGTGGCAGGTGATCGTCGGCAGCGGTGGCACGAATTTTTCCATCAAAAAAGGCGATAGCGACAACATCTACGACTATTACTACTCATGGGCGGATGTCTCGGTACTGTCTGACAACACAGTGCGCATCAAGGTGCTTGGCTTCGACGAAAACTTTGGTCCGACGCGCGTGATCGATAGCTGGGACATTCAGCCGTGACCTCGGAGACCCGGCGCTACGCAGTGTAATTTGTTCGTAACTATCTGATAATGAAGCAGTAATAGAAAGTCGTTACCCTCTGTTCGTCTGGTCAATGGAGGGGTAAAGGATGCTGCAAAAGCACTTGGCGGATCGGGGGCACAAGTCGGGAATTTATCCTCGCGCGTTAACGATATCCATTGCGCGCGATCAAAACGAAGTACGGGAAGCGCAGCGCTTGCGCTACAGGGTGTTTGCGGAAGAAATGGGGGCGCGTCTGAGTGGGCGTGCTGCGGGCATAGACTGCGATATTTTCGATCCGTGGTGCGAGCATTTGATCGTGCGCGAAACGGAAGGTGGCTGCGTGGTGGGTACCTACCGCATGCTCTGCGGCGCCAATGCACGGCGTCTGGGGGGATTCTATTCGGACGAAGAGTTCGATCTCACACGGCTTGATCATTTACGGAACCAGATTCTCGAAGTGGGCCGTACCTGCGTGCATCGCGATTACCGCTCCGGCGCGGTCATTTCCATGCTTTGGTCCGGGGTGGCGCGTTACATGCGGGAGAGTGGCTACCAGTACCTGATGGGTTGCGCGAGTGTGAGTATGGCTGACGGCGGAGCCGCGGCAGCGAACGTGCACTATGCCCTGCAATGTTCCAGCGGCAGCCCGGCCGAATACCGCGTGTTTCCACGTTTGGATTTGCCGCTACGCCGTGCACGGCCCACTGACCCGGTGGTGATTCCGCCGCTGCTCAAAGGTTACATGCGGCTGGGTGCTTACGTGTGCGGTGCGCCGGCGTGGGATCCGGACTTCAATACTGCAGATTTGTTGCTGTTGTTGCCGATGTCGCGATTGGCGCCACGCTATGCGCAGCATTTCACCCGCACCCGCTAAATTTTTAACCGGTGTCGCGAGGATAGCCATGCGCATAGTGGATGCGGTGACCAGTTCGAACACGAAGAATGAAGTAGAGTTCCTGCTGACAGCTTATACAGAAACATTGCAGTTTTGCGGTGCCGCAAGATATTTGCCAGCCAACGCGGCATTATTGCCGTTAGCGGGTATCGACGATATAGAGCATCGATTGGGCAAATTGTTGAGTCACAACGCAGGCGGTTCTGAAAATCAACACTACTACGCCCGGAGCGGCATATTGCGTGAGGCCACCGAAATATTTGGCGCCGCGTGCCTACGTCTACGGTCGCTTCAAACGAAGCCGCAGGAGGGAACCAAGGCCTCGCTGTCATTCGGCAACAGAGAACATGCCCATTTTAATGTTTCCTATGTTGATGCTTTCGCTGCGTGCAAGTAACCTTGTTAATTGCCCTATGGTTGATTCCGCTCATGACCGTCAAAGCTTGCCTGACTTCGGATTGCCGTTCGGTTTGATTTGCAGGTAAGTAGGCGCGATGTCACGTTTCCCTATCCTTGTCTTGCTAATGCTCGTCAGCATGCCCGTGGTTGGAAACGCGCAATCGATAGACAGGGAGGGGTGGAACGCCAAGTTTCAATCTACCTATATTTGGCAGGGCAAACAGCCGATTGGAGCACAGTACTCCGGTCCGAATAGCCTTTCACCGCAAAAGGAAAGAAGTTACTCGTTTACTGCCACGGCGGCTCTGGGCTTCAGGCTTTGGCCGGGAAGTGAATTCTATGTCAATCCGGAAGGCGTGCAGGGCGTGCCCTTGTCCCGGTTAACCGGACTGGGCGGCTTTACCAATGGCGAAATTGCGCGCACTTCCGGTCCGAATTTGACTGTGTATCGCGCACGGCTCTTCATGCGTCAGTCTTGGGGCTTTGGCGGTGGTACGGAGAATATCGAATTGGACATCAATCAGCTGGCTGGCCTGGCGGACAAAAGACGTTTGGTTTTGACCGTGGGTAATCTGTCCGTTATTGACATCTTCGATGATAATGCCTTTAGCCATGACCCACGCACGCAATTCATGAACTGGTCAATTATGACTCATGGCGCCTATGATTTTGCGGCAGACGCACGTGGCTATTCTGTCGGCGCCGCCCTGGAGTACTTTCACGATGACTGGGCCGTTCGTGCCGGCCGCTTCGCGCAACCCAAGGAACCCAATCAGCTCAAACTGGACTACGGCATAGACAAACACTTTGGCGACCAGATTGAAGTGGAACGCGGCTACACGCTGAGCGGCCAGCCCGGAAAGATTCGCGTTTTGGTTTTTCGCAACTACGCGAAAATGTCACGATTCAATGATGCTTTGGCGGTTGGAATAGCCACCGCAACAACACCGGATATCAACATTGTCCGGCTCTCGAATCAGGTCAAGCGCGGTATAGGTATCAATATTGAACAGGCATTCTCCAATGATGCCGGCCTGTTTGCACGCGCCTTGTGGGCCGATGGAAAGACAGAGACATATGCGTTTACGGAAATTGATCAATCTATCTCGGGAGGCGTCGTGGTTAGAGGTACGCGGTGGGGGCGGGGCAAAGACAGTCTCGGCGTGGCTTATGCCAGCAACGGATTGTCGACTGAACATCGCAATTACCTTGCCGCCGGGGGAATCGGCTACTTTATTGGAGATGGCAAACTGAACTACAGGCGTGAAAGCATAGTCGAAACCTATTACAGCCTGAGCATGGGCAAGTATGCATGGCTGTCGCTGGGGTGGCAGCACATCAAACATCCGGCATACAACGCCGATCGTGGGGCGGTGACGGTGACGACATTGCGCCTGCATACGGAATTTTGAGCGCAGCGTACGAGAACCGCCAATTACCATTCTGCGAGTTATTTTTCGCCTAATCATTGTCAGGCGCTGGCACAAAGCTGTGATCTAAATGCACTGATTAAGCAGCCTCGCTATAAACTGAATACCAAGAACCGTATCTGTGGTGACAATGGCGTTTTTCCAGCTAGAGCGCCAGCGATTTCAGTGCCTTTCACCGGTCATTTTTGTCTTGTCGCTTAAGTCATAAAGTACGCAAGTGTGGGGCCGAATTTTGTGTTTGTCGCTGCCGATGTCGTAGGCACTGTCGTCCTTCGCATTACGTCATGCCTTCGCCCGCTGTATGTCTTTTGGTAAACGTGGGGAAAACGTGACACATTCGGCGATTCGCTGCGTTGCTCGACGAGTGTAAGTAATTGAGGGTGGGTCATTTTCACTCGTTAAACTGCGATACTTCGATCTTTTAATCCGTTGGTCGCGAGTTCGAATCTCGCACCTCCTACCAGTTTTTCTTTGATTAGCATCAAGGGGTTACGCGTCAGCGTAGCCCTTTTTTGTTTGCTGGCTTTGTTCTGTGTTATTGCGAAGGCCTCCAGAGGTTGCATGTCTCGCAAAGGCTGCCGTTTGGGATGAGTCCCAGGTAATCGTAGGCGACTCCCTTGTCCCAGACCCTGGAATCTCCAAGATTTCCACTCTGACGGCCACTGCATGGCGTTAGCAGTTGCCCGCACGGGACAATCTAGCGAGAAGCCTGCAGGTTTGCCCTGCACCAAGCGGACTGCCCCGACTTTTCCCGATATGGAACTTGCCTGACATGTGCCTTGCTAATGACGCATGCCGGGCAGTTACCGAGATTAGTGCAAGACCGACAAGCGCTCCGGCGTTGACCTCAATCAATGCTTCGCTTGCGGCAGCATCTAATCTGGCTGCATCATGAGCATCGTTGATCGCATAGACGCCACCACCCGCATTCCGTTAAGCCACCGGCAGGCCGACCCGCCGGCGCCGCGCAGTGTCAAGATCGAAATATCACCGCGGTGCAATTTTCGTTGTGGTTTTTGCGCGCTGCGTACGCGTGAGGTGCAACCGAAGTGGGATATGGATTTTGGCCTCTTTAAGCGCATCACGCGCGAAATGCGCGAGGCTGGCGTCGAGGAAATCGGCGTGTTCTACCTTGGCGAATCGTTCATGAATCCGCGCCTGCTGGTCGATTGCATCCGCTACCTCAAGCAGGACATTGCGATGCCGTATGTGTTTCTGACTTCCAACGCCTCCATGGCATTCCCGGAGGCTGTGGAGGCCTGCATGAACGCAGGGCTGGATTCGCTGAAATGGTCAGTCAACGCCGCGGACGAAACGCAATTCGAGAAAATCATGGGGGTCGCCGGCAAGCTGTTTCACCGGGCGCTCGACAATATCCGAAGCGCCTGGAATGCGCGGCAGCAACATGGATACAAGACAGGGCTTTACGCCTCATCGATACAATATGACGGCGAACAACTCGCGAGGATGGAAGCGCTTCTGAACGCGCATGTGCGTCCTTATGTGGATCAGCATTACTGGTTACCGCTGTACTCCATGGGCGCTTTTGCCACGCAGCGCGAGGAGCAGCTCGGCTACCGGCCCACTGCCGGCAATCAGGGAAGGCTTGATGCCCTGCGTGAACCGCTGCCCTGCTGGTCGGCGTTCACCGAAGGCCATGTCACCGCCGAAGGCAAACTGTCTGCTTGCTGCTTTGACGCCACGGCCAACTGGACCATGGGTGACCTGAACCGGCAATCATTCATGGAAGCCTGGAATTCAGCGCCATTCGTGGCGCTGCGCCAGGCGCATTTGCGCAAGGATGTACGCGGCACGGTGTGCGAGCACTGTATTGCTTACTGAGCGGCGCCTTGGCACGTCAATTCGGCAGTCCAGGAGCGCATTTGATAGCCGTGTTAACCCGCAGGACTACGTTGGCACCGTTGCGGACGGTAAGTAAGTTCGTGCTGAATGCCGCACGTCGATATAACCATCTGTTTTAATTGATATTTTCAGCCTCTGGTGCGCACGATTTGATAGGCGCGCGTCAGGTAGCTCACAGCGCCAAAGCCGCTCCAGATGTGCACCAGACGTGAGAATGGAAACAGCACAAACAGCGTCATCCCAAGCATCAGGTGCAGCTTGTAGATCCAATGCACGTCCGCGATGAAATCAGCGGCGCCCGCGCGGAACGTCACAATGTGCTGTGCCCACTGGCCCAGGAGTACCATCACGCCACCGTCGCGATGCCCCAGCGAAACGACGATGCTCGCCAACCCCAACAGCAGTGTCGCGAGTATCCATAGCAAGATAAATATATCCATGCGCGTCGAGGTCACGCGGATGCGTGGTTCAGTCAGACGGCGATGCACCAGCAATAGCAGACCAACAAGGCACATGCCGCCGAACACGCCGCCGGCGACAATGGCGACCATCTGCTTGGCTTCTGTGGAAAGCCCCAGCGCGTGATACAGCTCTTTGGGTGTCAGCAGCCCCACGAAATGCCCCGCAAATAGCGCAAGAATGCCAATGTGAAACAGATTGCTGCCCAAACGCAGTTGCCCGCGCCGCAGCAACTGGCTGGAATCGCTTTTCCACGTGTATTGTTCGCGGTCGAAGCGAATCAGGCTGCCCAGCAGAAATACGGCCAGCGCGAGATACGGATAGATGCCAAATGCGAAGTTGTGCAGGTAGCTCATCTTGACGCTCCTCGGTGAAAGTGAATGACTGACTCCGTTTGTGGGCGCGGAGGACAAGACGCACCGCCAAATGCCGGTTGCTCCGCCCAGAGCCTGTCAAGCTCCGCCGGATCGTCCTCACGCTGAATTTCGGCTTCGTCGATTACGATGTGCTCGGCGCGATGCCCTGCCAGCGATAACAACGCGTTGAACACTGCCGCATAGTGGCTGCCGCGTTTGGCGAGTCGCGCGCCAATGCCGTCAAGAATGTGCGCCGTGTCTTGAAGCTGCTTTACGGCTTCTTTATGCGGCAGCAGCGACAGATATTCGAGGAATGCGGGCAGAAAATCCGGCAATTCCTGTCCGGCGAGGATCAGCCCTTTTTCTGCGTACATCCCGGCAAGATCGACCATCGCCTGGCCACGGTCGCGCGATTCGCCATGCACGTGCTCAAAAAGATGCAGCGACAGAGAGCGAACACGGTCAAAAAGTTCGACATAACTTTCCTGCGCTGCCAGCAGATCGCTATGGCGCACGTGCTCCGAAAGCCGCGAAATGCCTGTGCGTCCCGCTCTGGGCAGCAAATCCTCGGTGGCAATCACAGCTTCGATTTCGCCAAGGGCATCCACCAACGCCGGTTCGGGATAGGCGAGCAACGCGCCAAGTGCCTTGAAGGTTTTCAAATGTGGCTCCTTACTTGATCTGTTTGATGGGAATCATCTTTTTACCTTTGCCGCCAAACAGGCTGGTTTTGCTGCTGCCATCCGAGCAACCATTCCCGAACGAAAAGCCACACCCGCCCTTCAGGTCATAGGCGTTTTCCGCATATTCGCGGTGCGTGGTCGGAATGACGAAGCGGTCTTCATAGTTGGCTATTGCCATGATGCGGTACATATCTTCGACTTCCGTCACCGTGAGATTAGCCTGCGCCAGCAGCGCCGCGTCGTCACGCTTTTCCACGTGACGTGCGCGCATGAAGGCACGCATCGCGAGCATGCGCTCCAGCGCGTGGGCGACAGGTGCCTCGTCGCCGGCGGTGAGCAGATTGGCGAGGTACTTGAGCGGAATGCGCAGCGATTTCACATCGGGCAACGCGCCCTTCGATTCCATCAACCCGCTGCTGGCCGCGGCGCTCACTGGTGACAGCGGGGGCACATACCACACCATCGGCAGCGTGCGATACTCAGGATGCAACGGCAGTGCCACTTTCCAATCCATCGCCATCTTGTAGACCGGCGATTCACGCGCAGCCTTCAGCCATGCCTCCGGCACGCCATCTTTCCGCGCCTGTTCCTGCACCTCGACCGCGTGCGGATCCAGAAAAACACCGAGCTGGGCTTTATAGAGATCCTTATCGTTTTCCACGCTCGCAGCGTGCTCAATGCGGTCGGCATCGTAGAGCAGGACGCCGAGGTAACGAATGCGTCCCACGCAGGTTTCCGAACAAACCGTGGGCTGTCCGGCCTCGATGCGCGGGTAACAGAAGATGCACTTCTCTGCCTTGCCGCTGTTCCAGTTGTAATAAATCTTTTTGTAGGGGCAGGCGGATACGCACATGCGCCAACCGCGGCATTTGTCCTGATCAATCAGCACTACGCCGTCTTCCTCGCGCTTGTAGATCGAGCCCGATGGGCAGGCGGCAACGCACGCCGGATTCAGGCAATGTTCGCACAGGCGCGGCAGATACATCATGAAGGTGCGCTCGAATTCACCCACCATCTGCTTTTGCGCCGCCTCGAAGTTCGCCAGATTCTCGTCCTTGCTGCGCTTTTCGAATTCGCCTCCGAGGATTTCCTCCCAGTTCGGCCCCCACTCGATTTTCTCCATGCGCTCGCCGGTAATCAGCGAACGAGGCCGGGCGGTCGGGGCGGCCTGCGATTCCGGTGCGTGGTGCAAATGCTCGTAATCGAAGGTGAACGGTTCATAGTAATCGTCGATCTCCGGCAGGTCCGGGTTGGCGAAAAGGTTCGACAGTACTTTCAGCCTGCCGCCGATTTTTGGCACGATCTTGCCGTTGGGTTTGCGTATCCAGCCACCCTTCCACTTTTCCTGGTTCTCCCATTGCTTGGGATAACCGATTCCGGGCTTGGTCTCGACATTGTTGAACCACGCGTATTCCATTCCTGGCCGTGATGTCCAGACGTTTTTGCAGGTGACAGAGCACGTGTGACAGCCGATGCACTTATCGAGATTGAGTACCATGCCGATCTGGGCGCGGACTTTCATAATGCATCTCCAGCATGTCTGGTTATAAGTGCATCGCTAGAACTCTCCCTCCCCGTGGCGGGGAGGGCTGGGGTAGGGGGAGCGTTAAATCCACAGCCGATGCACTTATCGAGATTGAGTACCATGCCGATCTGGGCGCGGACTTTCATCACACCACCTCCTTCACGGCAGAAGCCTGTTCCCCATCAAGCCAATCCACCTTCGCCATTTTGCGCACGATCACGAATTCATCGCGGTTGGTGCCGATAGTGCCGTAGTAGTTAAAGCCGTAACTCTGCTGTGCATACCCCCCGATCATGTGCGTGGGCTTTACCACGGCACGGGTTACCGAGTTGTGAATGCCGCCACGCGTGCCGGTGATTTCGGACCCGGGCACGTTCACGATCTTTTCCTGTGCGTGATACATGAGGATCATGCCCTCGTTCACGCGCTGCGAAACCACTGCTCGGGCGGCAAGTGCGCCATTCAGGTTATAGGCTTCGACCCAATCGTTGTCCTCGATGCCGGCTTTCCTGGCATCGGTTTCGGACAGCCACACAATTGGTCCGCCGCGGGAGAGCGTCAACATCAACAGGTTGTCGGTGTAAGTGGAATGAATGCCCCATTTCTGGTGCGGCGTGATGAAGTTGAGCACTATCTCCGGGTTGCCGTTGCCGCGCTTGCCCAATAGCGGGCTGACCGTGCGTGTGTCGATCGGCGGCCGATAGACGCATAGCGTTTCGCCAAAGGCCCGCATCCACGGGTGATCCTGGTACAACTGTTGGCGCCCGGTAAGTGTGCGCCACGGGATCAGTTCGTGCACATTGGTGTAGCCGGCGTTGTAGCTGACGTGCTCGGACTCTATGCCACTCCACGTGGGGGACGAAATGATCTTGCGCGGTTGTGCCTGCAAGTCGCGAAAGCGCAGCTTGTCCTCCTCGCGCGCGTTGGCGAGATGCGTGTGGTCGCGTCCGGTAATCTCCGACAAGGCCTTCCAGGCCTTTACCGCGACTTCGCCGTTGGTTTCCGGTGCAAGCGACAGAATGACTTCGGTGGCATCAATGTCGGATTCAATCCGCGGCAGCCCTTGGGTGGTTCCCTCCTCGGAGACCGTATTGTTGAGCTTGCCGAGAAACTCCACCTCGTGCTGCGTATTCCAAGCTATCCCCTTGCCTCCGTTGCCCACCTTGCTCATCAGTGGCCCCAGTGCGGTAAAGCGTTTGTATACATTCGGATAATCACGTTCGACCACAATCATCGAAGGCATGGTCTTGCCAGGCACCGGCTCGCACTCACCGCGTTTCCAGTCCTTAACCTCCAGCGGTTGCGCCAGTTCGGTAGGCGTGTCGTGCAGTGTGGGCGCCAGCACCAGGTCCTTCTCCACGCCCAGGTAACCCGTCGCCAGTTCGGAAAACTGCTTCGCGAAGCCCTTGTAGATCTCCCAATCGCTGCGTGCCTGCCATACCGGGTCTATCGCCGCCGACAGCGGGTGTATGAACGGATGCATGTCTGAGGTATTGAGATCGTTCTTTTCGTACCAGGTCGCCGGTGGCAGCGCCACGTCCGAGTACAGGCACGTGGTTGACATGCGGAAGTCGATGGTCACCAGCAAATCGAGCTTGCCTTCCGGGGCTCCGACGTTCCCCGCGCCGTTGTCCACGTCGCGCCACGTGACTTCCTCCGGCTTGTCGCCACCGAGCGCACCCAAATCCTTGCCCTGCACCCCATGTTTGGTGCCGAGCAGGCGTTTAAGAAAGTACTCGTGGCCCTTGCCGGATGACCCCAGCAGATTTGAACGCCACACAAAGAGGTTACGCGGGAAGTTGGCGGGGTTGTCCGGGTCTTCGCACGACATTTTCAGCTTGCCGGACTTCAGCTCGCGTACCGCGTAGTCCTTCGGATCCATGCCCGCGGCTGCGGCTTCTTTGCACACCTGCAAGGGGTTGGTCTGCAATTGCGGGGCGGAAGGGAGCCAACCCATGCGCTCCGAGCGCACATTAAAGTCGATCAGGCTGCCGGAGTACTGTTTCGCGTCAGCGAGTGGCGAGAGAATTTCCGGCACCCGCAGCGACTCGTACCGCCACTGATCCGTGTGGTTGTAAAAAAACGAAGTCGAGTTCATGTGCCGCGGCGGACGCGCCCAGTCAAGCGCAAACGCCAGTGCGGTCCAGCCGGTCTGCGGCCGGAGCTTTTCCTGACCGACGTAATGCGCCCAGCCGCCGCCGGATTGCCCGACGCAGCCGCACATCGCCAGCAGATTGATCACCGAGCGGTAATTCATGTCGGCGTGGTACCAGTGATTCATGGCGGCCCCGATGATCACCATTGACTTGCCCTGCGTCTTGTCGGCGTTGTCGGCGAATTCCCGGGCAACCTGAATCACCTGCGCGCGGGGGACACCGGTGATTTTTTCCTGCCACGCCGGTGTATAAGGGGTGTCATCGTCAAGGCTTTTTGCCACGTACCCGCCGCCCAGACCGCGATCCACGCTGTAGTTGGCGAGCAGCAGATCAAACACGGTAGCGACCAGGGTCTCGCCGTCTTTCAATACCAGCTTCTTCACTGCGACGTTGCGCTTGAGTACGTCTTCACGCTTGCTGGCAGTGAAGTGCACATGCTCGATGCCGCCGAAATAGGGGAATGCGACCGGTACGACTCCGTCCTGGGCGCCAATCAGCGTGAGCCGCAGCTTCGTATCCGTACCCGTCTGGCCGGATTTCTCCTCGAGATTCCATTTGCCTTTTTCGCCCCAGCGATAGCCGATCGCGCCGCGTGGGGCGACGACTTTGCCGCTCGTTTCGTCGATAGCGGCGGTCTTCCAATCAGGGTTGTTGGCTTCACCCAAACCATCCGCAAAGTCGGAGGCCCTCACGAAGCGGTCCGGCACGTAGGCCTCGCCGCGTTTCACCAGCCGAACCAGCATCGGCATGTCGGTGTAGCGCCGGCAGTAGTCGGTGAAATAAGCCGACTTGCCGGTGTTGTGATATTCCGAGAGGATCACATGGCCCATCGCCATGCCGAGTGCTGCATCGGTACCCTGTTTCGGGTGCAGCCACAAATCGGAAAGCTTCGCGACTTCGGAATAGTCGGGCGTCACCGCCACGGTTTTCGCGCCTTTGTAGCGCACTTCGGTGAAGAAATGCGCATCCGGCGTGCGTGTCTGCGGCACATTGCTGCCCCAGGCGATGATGTAAGTGGAGTTGTACCAGTCAGCCGATTCCGGCACGTCGGTCTGCTCGCCCCACGTCTGCGGGCTTGAAGGCGGCAAATCACAGTACCAGTCGTAAAAGCTCATGCACACGCCGCCGATCAGCGACAGGTACCGCGACCCCGCGGCATACGACACCATGGACATCGCCGGTATCGGGGAAAAGCCGATCACCCGATCTGGCCCGTATTGCTTGACGGTGTAAAGGTTGGCGGCGGCGACCAGTTCGTTCACTTCATCCCAGGACGCGCGCACGAAGCCGCCCATACCCCGTGCGCTTTGGTACGAATTTAACTTCACTGCGTCCTCGACGATGGATTTCCACGCCTCAACCGGCGCCTGCGTACGCCGCGCTTCGCGCCACAGCCGCATCAACTTGCCGCGCACCATCGGGTACTTCAGGCGATTCCCGCTGTAGAGATACCAGGAATAGGAGGCGCCACGTGAGCAGCCGCGCGGTTCATGGTTGGGCATGTCGGGACGCGTGCGCGGGTAATCGGTCTGTTGCGTCTCCCAGGTGACGATGCCGCCCTTCACATAAATCTTCCAGCTGCACGAGCCCGTACAGTTGGTGCCGTGTGTCGAGCGCACGATCTTGTCGTGCTGCCAGCGCTTGCGGTATGCGTCTTCCCACGTGCGGTCTTCGGTGCGCACCTCGCCGTGCTCACCTGCAAACGACACCTTGCCTTTATTAAAGAATGTCAACCGGTCAAGGAAGTGACTCATGATGGCCTCAATGATGTAAGTATCTGTTTTTATTGAATATTTATGGATTCTTTACGTAAGCATTGCTGCGCAGGTAAAACCACCAGTTGAGTACCAGACACAGCGCATAGAACGCGGCAAATCCGTACATTGCGATCTCCGGCGTCCCGGCCTTAATCTGTGCGCCAATCACGACGGGGGCGACAAACGCGCCGTAGGCGCCGATGGCCGAGGTCCAGCCCAATACCGGCCCCGCCTTGGTGCGGTCGAAAATTACGCCAATGGTGCGGAACGTCGAACCGTTGCCGATGCCGCTTGCCGCAAAAAGCACCACGAACAGCACCATGAAAATCACAAAGTACTGTTCCGGCGCCGGTGACTTGTAGGCGAGCATCATCACGTATCCCACTGCGACAGAAGCCAGCACCATCAGGGCGGAAATGATCTGCGTCACGATGGAGCCGCCCACCTTATCGGAGATCCAGCCCCCGACCGGGCGTATCGCCGCGCCCACGAAGGGGCCAATCCACGCATAGGTAAAGGCCGAGGGTGCATTCGGATTTTTCAGTGTGTGCTGCATCACGCCAGCGGCATCCGGCACGTGGGAAACGCCGAAGATCACCGTGATGGACAGCGGCAGCGCCATCGAAAAGCCGATGAACGATCCAAAGGTGACGATGTAGAGCGCGGTCATGGACCAGGTGTGCTTGTCGCCGAAAATCTCAAATTGCTTGGCCACGTTGGCTTTCATAGGGCCGAATGCCGCGAGCTTCATGGTGAGCAACGCGAGAAAGACATCCAGCGGTATGGCTACCCACATGCTCAGCAGGCCCAATCCGGTAGGTTGCGGCAAATAAAGGTAAAGCACGAAGATCGCCGGCACGAACGACAGCGTGTATAGCCATGTCACTTTGGCAAACGCAACCAGCGGATGCCCCGGATCCGGCGTTACCGTCTTCAGATTGTTCATTCCAAACCAGCAGAAGATGGCAAGCGGCACCAGTGACAATATCCGCGCCAGGCCAGCGTTTTGAATATAGGTGGGCGTGCCTGCGGCGATCTTGCCGAAAATCCAGCCACTGTCTTTCATCAGTGTCATCGCTTCGCCGCCCCAGGCTCCAAAAATGCTGACCGTCATCACCAGCGGTATGACGATTTGCATGGTCGTGACACCGAAGTTGCCGACACCCGCGTTGATGCCCAGTGCCGTGCCTTGCAGCCGCTTGGGGAAAAACGTGTTGATATTGGACATGGAACTGGCGAAATTCCCGCCGCCCACGCCCGACCACAGCGCCATCAACTGAAACGCCCACAGCGGCCAATCCTTGTGCTGAAGCGCAATGCCCGTACCGATGGCCGGCGCGAGCAGCATGGCGGTGGTGAGGAATATCGTGTTGCGCCCGCCCGCCAGCCGTATGAAGAACGAGGCCGGGATGCGCATGGTCGCGCCGGCGATGCCTGCAATCGCCGTCAGGGTAAACAGCTCCGCCTGGGTGAAGGGAAAGCCCAGGTTATGCATCTGCACGGTGATGATGCCCCACATGCCCCACACGGCAAAAGCGCACAGAAGGGCCGGCACCGAAATCATCAGGTTGCGATAGGCGATGCGCTTGCCCTGCGATTCCCAAAACGCGTTGTTCTCGACATCCCAGTGTTCGATGTCGCCGCTTGGGCTGGAATGCTTTTCCGGAATATCCGTGCCGTGTTCCATTATGGCTCCCATGATTTATGCTCCCTGACTTTGCGGCATGGCTGCCAAGACCCCATTGCGGCCAGGCACGATTTCCGTCCAGTACATCCACACCAGCGAAACCAGCGTGATGCCCCACATCAGCATGAAAATGGTGCTGTTTACGCCCGTGATGTCGACCAGCACGCCAAACATGATGGGCAGCAGGAACCCGCCCATGGCGCCAACGAGCCCCACGATGCCGGAGATCACGCCAATGTTTTGGGAGTACTCGTCGGAGATGTATTTGAAGACCGACGCCTTGCCCACCGCCCACGCCACGCCCATGACAAACATCAGTGCGGTGAACGTCCAGACATTCAGGCCGATGTGCAGGTTGTAATCGCCTTTGGCGGTTTTGATAACCAGATCCGTTTGCGGATACGACAGGAAAAACAGGCACACCCACGAGATCAGCATCCCCCACCACGTTACCGGGTGGGCGCCGTAGCGGTCGGAAATCCAGCCGCCGATCGCACGCAACACGCCGCCCGGCAGGGAGAAGCAGGCCGCCAGCATTGCCGCGGTTTGAATTTGAAATCCGTATTCGGTGACGTAGTACTTGGTCATCCACAACGAGAGCGCGACATATCCGCCGAATACGATGGAGTAGTACTGGCAGTACTTCCACACCCGCGGGTCTCTGAGCGCGGCCAGTTGGTCCTTGACTGTCACGGTCGACGGCACCAAGTGTTTGGGATCATGCGCGGACAGCACCCAGAAAATCAGCGCCGTCACCAGCATGGCGATGGCGTAGACCTTGGGCACCATCGCCCAGCCCCACGCCAGCAGAATTGCGGGGGCCACGAACTTGGTGACGGCCGCACCGGAGTTGCCCGCGCCGAACACGCCCATCGCCATGCCCTGCTGCTGCTTCTGGAACCAGCGCGCACAATAGGCTATGCCCACCGAAAACGATCCGCCGGCGAGCCCTACAAACAGCCCCAGCACGAGAAAATGCCAATATTGGGTCGCTTCACTGATGAGCCAGATCGGGGCCACGCAAGCCAGCATCAGGATGAAAAATACGATGCGCCCGCCGTAACGATCCGTCCACATTCCCAGCGGCAGGCGGATAAGCGATCCGGTCAATACCGGCGTGGCAGCCAGCAAACCGAACTGGGTCTCATTAAGATTGAGTTGCTTCTTGATCGGAATGCCGATGACCGCAAACATCATCCACACGGCAAAGCACACGGTAAACGCTATCGTGCTCGCGGCGAGTACCGACCACTTGGTGTTGGCGCCCATGTTCACAACGACTCTCCTTGTCTCCCTGTCAGCCTTGCTGCGGCTTTGTGAACACTGTAGGGAAAGCGCGGCATACCCGGTTGACACAGATCAAATAGGTGACAGTCCGCCGTGACGTATGAGGCTGGCGCGCGCGCGGATCACGCAAGCAGGTTCCTGGCCGAAGCGGAGCGATGCTGCCCCGATAACATCGAGCCCAAAGACGCATGCGTTGCTTTTGACGAAGCCAGCCTTTATGTCAGCTCGTGCCAGAAAGAATGACGAGCGTGGGATGGGAGTGAGGGGGTACGGTAACTATCTGATTTATATATGTATTTTAATTGCCGCGCCTTTCGGGCTTTTTGCTGGCCGTACTTGGCAAACAGCCCGGCCATCCACGCAAAGGGCTCGCTTGGCGTTAAACGCTTTTCGTTTCCCGCGCAGCGCGGCTACACTGGGCGCAAGTGATTTCGCTTCCAGGGAGGCGCCATGATTCACTGCATTCGGATGGCCATGATTGCGATGCTGGCCTTGGCCCCCGTTCTATCGGCACAGGCACAATCCGCGACGCCATGGCCCGCCAAAGCCATCCGTATGATCATCCCGGTGCCGCCGGGCGGCACGTCGGACATCCTCGCGCGCATGCTGGGCCAGAAGCTCACCGAAACCTGGGGCCAGCAGATCGTGGTGGAAAGCCGCCCCGGCGCCAATGGCAACATCGGCGTGGAGTTGCTGGTGCGCTCGCCGCCGGATGGCTACACGCTGTGCTTGATGGATGTCGGCAATCTGTCGATCAGCCCCGCGATGTATACCAGACTACCGTTTGACATTCTGCGCGACCTCACGCCGGTGACCATGGTGTCGTACTCCACACATCTGGTCACCGTGCATCCCAGCGTGCCGGTGAAGAATGTGGGTGAAGTGATCGCACTGGCGAAAAAAAATCCGGGCAAGCTCAATTTTCCGACAGCGCTGGGTAGTGCCGCGCATCTGGCGGGTTTGTTGTTGCAGCAGCGCACCGGCGCGCAGTGGGTGTACGTGCCGACCAAGGGTGGTCAAAGTTCCATTTTGACGGTGGCCACCGGCGAAGGTGACTTGCTGTTCATGGGCATGCTGCAAACGTTGCCGCATGTAAAAGCGGGCCGGCTAAAGCCGATTGCAGTGTCGGGCGACAGGCGTGATCCCAGTTTGCCCAATGTGGCGACGGTGGCGGAAACGCCGGGGCTTGATGGATTCTTCACCGGCTCGTGGCAGGGCATACTCGGCCCGGCGAAATTGCCTGTGGAAATCACCAACAAGATGGCCGGCGAAGTCCGGCGCATACTCGCGCTGCCCGATGTATTGGAAAAGCTGTCTACGCAGGGCACGCTGCCGCGCCCGCAAACGCCACAGGAAATGGGCAAATGGCTGGCGGCGGAAAAAGACCGCTGGGCGAGGGTGGTGAAAGACAGCGGCTTTAAAATCGAGTAACGCTTAATTCATACGACAAGGAGCCAGCATGGCGCAGTTGAACTGGGTGGAAAGTGGCGAAACAAACGCGGGCGTGACCGAACGCGGCTTTGCCGTTGAGCGGCAAGGGCAAACCATCCCCGGCGTCTTCTGGCAACCCTCCGCCACGGGTGGGCGCAGGCCGTTGGTGTTGATGGGCCACGGCGGCACCGGCCACAAGCGCAATGAACGCATGAAAATGCTGGGCCGGTTGTTCGCCGGCGACTTTGGCTGGTGTGCTGCCGCGATTGACGGCCCCGCGCACGGTGATCGCGGCCCGGTGGACGATGCGGAGCGATCGAACTACCGGCTGATGTGGCAACGGCCGAACATTGTGCAATCGATGGCCGACGACTGGCGTGCCACGCTGGATGCACTGTGCGGTTTGCAGGAAGTCGACGCCAGCCGCGTGGGTTACTGGGGCGTATCCATGGGCACCATGTTTGGTTTGCCTTATGTCGCGAACGAGCCCCGCGTGCGCGTGGCCGTGCTGGGCAAAGCCGGCATGACCGGCCCCAGCGTCGTGCGTAGCGGCATTGATGCGCACTTCCGGCAACACGCGGGGAACGTGCGCGTGCCAGTCTTGTTTACCATGCAGTGGGACGACGAACGCTTTGACCGTACCGGCCAATTGACGCTGTTCGATATGATCGCCGCCGCGGATAAGCGTTTGCACGCCTACCCGGGCGAACACTCCGCCAACGGCCCGGAAGCCTTTGTGGTGCAAGCGGAGTTTCTCAAGCGATACCTGTAGCTAGCTGATATGCCCTCAGAACTTACACTTGTACTCGGCTTGCTCGCTGTGGTTGTTGCATGCCTCAATGGGGTTGCGACATTTCGAATCTGGCGCGACGAATTCCTCGAGCGACACCAACGCATTGCTCAAACGGTACTCGTGTGGCTTTTACCTCTTGTCGGTACTATAGTCGTCCTGTGGTCAATGCGAGAGGAAAAATTCGAGCGACCGCCCTATGAAGGTCCCGGCGGCGATGATGGTAGATTTCTATGATGCCAGTGTCAGCCAACGTTAGTTGTAGCTGACGCCAAGCCAGCGGCGTTGCCACCGGACATGGCGTTATCTGTCAGTAAGGCTAGTTGGCATCGCCTGCGTTAGCCAGTAGCCGCCAGCGCCGCCGGCTCACGCGACAACGAACCCGCCGGCTTCGCGATGCCGTAAAGCCGCGCGCAGTTGTCCCACAGTATTTTGCGCCGCTGCCCGTCGTCCAGCGGCAAGCCGAGGAACTGCTGCATCGCTTCAGGGAACGCGCCATCGGAGTGCGGATAGTCGGTCGACACCACAAAGTAATCCGGCCCCATTTTGTTGATGACATCCACCGCGGGCTCTTCGTCGACGTCGAGCGCGATATAGCACTGGCGCCGGAAATATTCGCTCGGCAGCATTTTCAGTGGACGCTCGCAGCCGGGGCCGTATTTCTCCCAATGATCGTCCAGACGCCACAGCCACCAGTGCAGCCAGCCCGCAGTGCCTTCGAGAAAGGCGCAGCGAAGTTTCGGGTGCCGTTCGAGGATGCCGCCAGTGGTCATGCTGGCGAGCGCGCCCATCAGCTCGACCGGATTGCGTATCGCGTGTGCGATCGGGTGAAAATTGGCGTGGCCGACGTAACGCTGGCCCATGTCGTCCTTCAGCGAGCTGTTGCCCGTCGGGTGAAAACCAATGGGCACATCCAGTGCTTCGAGTTCATTCCACAACGGCTCACAAACATCATCGTGCAGGTGCTGGCCATTCACCGGATTCGGCGTGCCGATCACCGCCACCGCGCCGAGTTCCTTTACGCAGCGGCGCGCTTCCGCTACCGCGCTGCCAACATCGTGCATGGCGATTTGCGCGGCGAATTTCAGGCGCTGTGGATCGGTTTTGCAGTAATCAAATGCCCAGTTGTTGTAGGCGCGGGCCAGCGCCGTGGCGTAATCGGGCGACAGATTGTCGTGGCACAGAATCTGCCGGCCGCGCGTGCCGTACATCACGGCCACGTCGATGCCTTCGATGTCCATGGCGGTCAGCGTGGAGGGCGCATCGAACGCGCGGGCGCGGGCTACCGCAAAATGCGGATGCCGCGCGCGGCTGCGGCGCCGTAGTTCGCGGCTCTGCGCATTGGCGCCCGATTGTGTTGCGAACGAGGGAATCGCCAGTCCCTGCACTTCCATGCCGCGGATGGTGTCGGCGTTGCCTTTATCTTCGGCGCTCTTGGTGAGCTCTTTCTTTTGTCCGCCAAAAAAGCGCGGCGGATTCGCCTTGTGCGGTCCTTCGAGGTAATTCGCCCACAAATCATCGGGCTCCATCATGTGCAGGTCGCTGTCGAGGATCAAATAGCCTTCACGTGCCATGTTGCTCTCCTTTGCGTTACGTTTGCCTGGGTTTGCCGCCATGTGGATTGCGTTAATTCGGCGGTACGAAAATGGTGCTGCCGTAGTATAGGCTCATGATGTGCGACCGCAAGGCCGAGCAAAGGCGCTGACCTGCTGCCAACCAAAAGCACTAGAATTACGGGCATTCAGTGCCCAGTCCGGATGTTGCAACGGCCGTCGGCACGCCAACAGGGAGAGTGCACATGAGCAGCAACGCTGACCGTATCAAACGCGCCATCGCCGCATCCGGCAAGTTGAGGGAAATTCTGTGTCTGGAAGACTTTGAAGCGCCTGCCCGCGCTTTCTTGCCACGCCCGATTTTTGGGTTTATTCAAGGCGGTGTGGAGAGCAACTCGTCGCGCGATGGCAACCGCGCTGCGTTCAGTGAATACGAATTTCTGCCGCGTGTGTTGGTGAACACGCGTGCGCGCAATCAGAAAACCACGCTGTTCGGTAAGACTTACGATTTGCCTTTCGGCTTTCCGCCGATGGGTGGCACCGCGCTGGCGGCTTACGACGGCGATGTGGTGCTGGCCAAAGCCGCAGCGGATTTGAATACGGTGATGATTCAAAGTGGCGCGGCATTGACCACCATGGAGCGGGTAAAAGAAAATGGCCCTACCGCGTGGTTCCAGGCGTATCTGCCGGGCGATCCTTCGATCATTACGCCGGTGGTGGAGCGCGCACAGAATGCCGGCTTTGAAGTGCTGGCGCTGACGGTGGACGTACAAGTCTCGTCCAACCGCGAGAACAACTTGCGCACCGGATTCAGTTCGCCGCTGAAACCCACGCCGCGTCTCGCGTGGGATTGCATGCTGCGTCCGGGCTGGTCGCTCGGCACGTTCGCGCGCACCGTCATGACGCGCGGCATGCCGCATATCGAGAACATGGGCCTCGAGCGCATGCCGGTGTTGGGTAATCTTGAACGGCCGCGTCTGGCGCGTGACGCGCTAGCGTGGGAGCACGTGGATCTCATGCGCAAGTTGTGGAAAGGCAAGCTGGTGCTAAAGGGCGTGTTGTCGCCTAAGGATGTACGCATGGCGCGCGAACACGGCGTTGACGGCATCATGGTGTCGAACCATGGCGGACGGCAACTCGATTTCACCGTCGCGCCGCTGCGCATGTTGCCGGCGGTGAAAGCCGAGGCAGGCAATATGACTATTATGCTCGACAGCGGCGTGCGCCGCGGCACGGATGTGCTGAAGGCGCTGGCGCTCGGTGCGGATTTTGTGTTCATTGGCCGGCCGTTCCTGTATGCGGCATCCATCGCGGGCGAAGCCGGCGTGCATCACGCCGCCAACCTGCTGCGCGATGAAATCAGCCGCAATATGGCGATGCTCGGCATCAACTCAATGAAGGAAATGACGCGCGATTTGCTGGTGCCGGCGCGCGGGCCGATTTCTTAAGACGCGTCGCGGCCGGGGCGCGGCGCTGCTTGCAGGCTGTCTGCGCCTTAAAGTGTCATTGTGTAAGTATCTGTATTTATTGAAAGTTTTATAGTGTCGTCAATGAAATTTGCAATGAAAATCCGTCCCTGTGGGCTTGCCGCATTGGGCACGTGGCTGCTTTTGCCTCACGCAACAGCCGTCATCGCGCAAAACTTTCCCTCCAAACCCGTGCGGCTGGTGGTCGGCTTTCCGCCCGGCGGCCCGGCGGATTACACCGCGCGGCTGCTGGCTGAAAAACTGCCTGCGTTGCTCGGCGGTAACGTTATCGTTGAAAACCGCACGGGGGCGAACGCCACTATCGGCGCCGATTTTGTCGCCAAGTCGCCACCCGATGGGCACACACTGTTTTTCACCACCTGCGGCGCGATGGCGATCAGCCCGCACATTGGCGCGAAGCTGCCGTACGATCCGCAGCGTGATTTCACGCCCATTGCGCAAGTGGTTACGGCCTACAGCACATTGGCAGTGCACCCGTCGTTACCGGCGAAAAACGTGAAAGAATTCGTGGCGCTGGCTCGCGCCAGCAAGGGCCAGATCACCATGGCGTCCACTGGTATCGGCAGCATTCCGCATCTGGCACAGGAGTTGCTCAAGACTTCCGCAAAAATTGATCTGGTGCACGTGCCATATAAAGGTGCGGGGCCGCTGATTGTCGATGCCATCGGCGGGCAGATCAGTTCGTTTGTGCTGGATGTCACGCCGCAGTTGCCGCATATCAAAGCGGGTAAGGTGCGCGCCATCGGCATCGCCGGTGACAAACGCGTGCCGCTGTTGCCCGACGTGGCGACCATGGCCGAGCAGGGCTTCAAGAATGTTGAAGCGCCCAATTGGTATGCGATGTTCGGGCCGGCGAAACTGCCGCGCCCGCTGGTGGAGCGTTTGAACGACGCTGTGCGCAAGGCCATCGCCATGCCCGATATCCGCGAGCGGCTGATCAGCACCGGCGCTGACCCCGTGTTGTCGTCGCCGGAGCAACTGGCAGACCTGCTTGCGCGCGATCTTGCCAAGTGGGGCAAGCTGATTCGCGATAACAACATTACCGAATGAGTATAACCATGTCCGCCACGCAACCCATTCAACCCGTTACCGCCCAACTGTCCGCCTGGGCCGCCAGTTTCAAACTTGACGATGCACCCGCTGAAGTCGTGCAACGCATGAAAGCGCTGGTGCTGGATTTTCTGCGCGTGGTTACCGTCGGCCAGCCGCTGCCGTGGAGCCGCGCCGCGCGTAACCTCACGCTGCAACTGGGCGGCAAGGCGGAAAGCTCGCTGGTGCTGTGCGGCAGCAAGGTCGATGCCGCGCGCGCGGCGTTTGTGAATGGGGCGTATGCGCACGCGTGCGATCTCGACGACACACATGTCGGCTCGATGCATCACGCGGGCGCATCGATACTGCCCGCCGTGCTGGCCATGGCCGAGCGCGACAACCTTGATGGCCGCACGCTGCTCACCGCCGCCATCATCGGCTACGAGGCGTCGCTGCGCATAGGGCTTGCCACGCAACCTGCGTTGTTTCAGCGCGGCTTCATGGCCACACCCGTGTGCGGTGCGATGGGTGCTGCGTTGGCTGTTTCCAAGTGTTTGAATTTAAACGAAAAAGATATGGCGGGTGCCTTGGGCGCCGCCGGTGCTTACGCGGGCGGCCTCGCACAGTTTTACTTGTCGGGCGGCGTGACCAAGCGTTTGAATGGCGCGCGCGGCGCGGAGTCCGGCGTGATGGCGGCGTTGCTTTCGCAGGCTGGTATTTGGGGGCCGCGCGACATACTGGAAGGCGAGGCTGGTTTCTTTCACGCATTTTCCGGCGCACCAAAGCCCGAAAAAATCACCGGGGATCTGGGGCAAGGTTTCAGGCTGATGGAGGTGAGCACCAAGATCCACGCCGGCGCGGGGCGTTTGCAGGCGACGGTCGATGCGGGGCTCGCGCTGGGCTTCGAGCACAAACTCACGCCCGCCCAAGTGGTTGAGTGCGAAGTCGGCATACCCAAGGTGGTGCAGGGGCGGCTCACGCAAAACGATCCGCCCGATTTGCAGAGCGCGCAATTGAGCATTCCGTTCAGTCTCGCCATGGCGCTGGGTCTCGGCCGCACGCGCGGTGCACAGGCCTCGCTGCGCAGCACCGACTACGATGTAGCGTTGAAGGATGCCGAGGTGCGCGCGTTATCCAATCGCACCCTTTGCGTGCTCGACCCGTGGGTGGAGGCGGGCACCAACACCGAGGAAGTGCCCACGCGCGTCACGCTCAAACTTGCCAGCGGCGCCACACACGAAATGAAAATCGAACACCCGCGCGGCAGCCCGCACCGGCGCATGGCGTGGGAGGAATTGACGGCGCTGTTTTGCGATACCGTGGGTGATGCGCTGCCGCCGGATCGTTCGCAAAAAGTGCAAACGCTGGTGGCTGGGTTGGATGGCGGCAGTAGCGTGCGCGAGCTGATGCAGAACTTTGTGGCCACACCGCAATGGTTGGCAAAATCGTAAGAGAAAAGCATGGACAAACAAATCGCAGTACTCAGCACCGGCGCCATCGGCAGCAGTATCGGCGCCGACCTCACGCACGCCGGTTACAACGTGTGCCTCGTCGATCAATGGCCGGCGCATGTGGAGGCCATGAAAGCCAATGGCCTGCACGTGACCATGCCGGATTCCGAATTAAAGACGCCTGTCACGGCTTACCATTTGTGTGAATTGTCTTCGGCGAAAAAGCAGTTCGATATCGTGTTCCTCGCGGCGAAATCGCACGACACGCGCTGGCTGTGCGAATTCATCAAGCCGTATCTCAGGGAAGACGGCGTAATCGTCGGTACGCAAAACGGCATGAACAACGCTGACATTATCGACATCATCGGTAAACCGCGTGTGCTGGGCTGTGTGCTGGAGCTGTCCGCCGAAGTGTTTACGCCGGGCAAGGTGCAGCGCAATACCGACAACGCGCACACGTGGATTGGCCTCGGTGAATTCGATGGCACGGTGACGCCACGCCTGACCGAGATCGAGCGCATCCTCAAGCATGTGGCGAAGATCGGCATCACCGATAACATTGAAGGCGCGAAGTGGACCAAGCTCGTCAATAGCTCAATGATCCTCGCGCCTTTCGGCGCGCTGGGGCTGCAATCGTGGCAGGCAGTGGAAATCCCCGAAGTTGTGAAACTGTGCGCGCAGCTCGCCTCCGAAACCATGCGCGTGGGTGCGGCGCATGGCTATAAGCTGGATGCGATCTTTGGCCTGTCGCCGGAAGAGTTCATGGGGCCGGAAGAAAAGATCATCGACAAGCTGCTCTACACCATCCTCGGCCACATGGGCAAAAAGGGTTCGCGCACCGCGCGCGGCGTGGTGTTTCAGGATTTGCTGAAAGGCCGCCGAACCGAAACGGATTTTTTGAATGGACATATCGCGCGCAAGGGGCGCGAAAAAGGTATTCCTACGCCGGCGAATGATGCGATAGTTGAACTGGTGAAGCGGCTGGAGCGCGGCGAGGGTAAGCCGGACAAGTCGAATGTGGCGATTATTGAGCAGATCATGGCATCACGTAGGGCGGGTGGAGCGTAGCGCAACCCACCCTACGGTTACTGAAAGCCCTCAACCAGTTATGAAGAACACGCCATACCAACCCCGTCGCTCCCGTGCAGGCGGGAGCCCATGCAACGATTGCGATGCAGAGTGTGTTATGGGTTCCCGCCTGCGCGGGAACGACGGGGATATTTTTCGACGTGCATGGAAATACTTTGCGCGGACGACGTTGCAACGGTATGAAGTGCTTCGTATTCTTGGCGCCGTTTTGACAATCACAACAGCCAGCGTCCACGCCGCCGATACCTACCCCACGCGCCCACTGCGCCTCATAGTCCCCTACTTCACCGGCGGCACACCCGACCTTCAGGGCCGCGCGCTGGCCGAACATTTGCGCACGCGGCTGGCGCAGCCGGTGGTGGTGGATAACCGGCCCGGCGCCAATGGCAGCATTGGCGTGGGTCTCGTCGCGCGTGCACCTGCCGACGGCTACACGCTGTTGATCGCGCCGGTGGGGCCGTGGGTGGTGAATGCGTATCTGTATAAGCTGCCTTACGATTTGCGCAATGACATTGCGCCGGTGATTCAGGTGTCTTCGGTGCCGGCGATCCTCGCAGTGCATCCGGGCGTGCCCGCGCACTCGGTGAAGGACTTGATTGCCGTGGCGAAACAAAAACCGGGCGAACTGTTTTATGCATCGGCGGGTATAGGCGGCTTCGGGCACACCTCGGGCGCGCTGTTTTGCGTGATGACGGGCGTCACCATGACGCACGTGCCGCACAAGGGCGCGGTCGGCGTGTTGACGGACCTCGCGGGCGGGCATGTGCAGGTGTCGTTCAATGTGTCGTCGAGCACGATACCGTTTGTCAAGGCTGGCCGCGTGCGCGCGCTGGCCACCACTGGCAAAACACGCTTCGAACACCTGCCGGATTTGCCCACGGTGGCGGAAACCGTGCCTGGTTATGAGAACCTGACGTGGAACGGTGTCGGCGTGCCCGCGCGCACACCGGCAGCGGTGATCGAGCGGCTGAACCGCGAACTCGCCGCCAGCCTGCAAACGGCAGAGATGAAAGAGACCGCGCGCATCGAGGCCTACACCATCATCGGCGGCACGCCCGCGCAGTTCGCCGCGCATTTGAAGGCCGAGCATGCGAAGTACGCCAGGCTGATCAAGGACGCGGGCATCAAGGGTGCGGATTAGATGCGCATGACCAGGTTGAGGGATTGGGGATTCACGGCCATTGCGCTAACGGCGTTGATGACACTGATGGCATTGCGGCCGTTGGCGCTCCAGGCGCAGACGTATCCCGCGAAAACTGTGCGCATCATTGTGCCCTTCACGCCCGGTGGTGGCACCGATTTTATTGCGCGGTTGATCGGCGCGAAGCTGTCATCGGCGTGGGGCCAGCAATTCGTGGTGGAAAATCGTGTCGGCGCCGGCAGCACGCTCGGCAGTGAATTCGCGTTGAAATCGCCCCCGGATGGTTACACGCTGTTGCTGACCTCCGGCAGCTACACGGCGTCGCCGTCTCTCTACAAGTTGCGTTACGACCCGATCAAGGACATGACGCCGATCATTCAGCCTGATGATGGACCATTTGTGGTGTCGCTGCACCCGTCAGTGCCGGTGCGGAGCGTGGCACAATTGGTTACGCTCGCCAAAAAGCAGCCGGGGCAAATCAACTACGCTACCAGCGGACAGGGCAGCATTTCGCATCTGGCGACGGAGTTGTTCGCCATGCTGAGCGGTACGCAGTTCACCCACGTGCCGTACAAAGGTAACGGGCAATCGATAGCCGACACCATGGCCGGGCAGACGCAAATGCTGCTGGCGGCGATCGCGGCGGTGATACCACATGTGAAATCGGGCCGCTTGCGCGCCGTTGCCGTGACTTCCGCTCAGCGCGTGCCGGCGCTGGCGGAAGTGCCGGCAGTGATGGAGTCCGGCTACAAGTTTGAAGTCAGCAACTGGCATGGGCTGATGGGACCACGCGGTTTGCCGCCGGCCATCGTGGAAAGACTCAACGGCGAAATTAATCGCGTCATCAAAGACCCCGAATTCGCACAGCGTATCGCCTCGGATGGTCTTGTGCCCGCAGGCGGGCCACCAGAGCGGCTGCTGAAATTGTTGAACGAAGAGATCGCGAATTGGGCCAAGGTGGCTGAACGCACCGGGCTTAAGGTGCAATAGGCAATAGGAAAAGTCGGGAAAACTCATGAAACTGAAATATTGTGTAGCTTGTGTGTTGACGCTGCTAGCGGCAAGCGCGAGCGCGCAGTCTTACCCGCAGCGCCCGGTTCGTCTGGTGGTGGCCGTTGCCGCAGGCGGCAGCACGGACGTGATGGGGCGGCTGTTCGCGGCGAAATTGAGCGAGCGGCTGGGGCAGCAATTCGTCGTCGATAATCGCCCCGGTGGCAGCAGTATGATTGGCTCGGAGATTGTGGCCAAGGCGCAGCCCGACGGTTACACCTTGTTGATGGCGTCTGCGTCGTTCGGCACCATTGGCGCCATGTTTTCACGCGTACCGTTCGATTTGCAGAAGGATTTTGCGCCGGTGAGTCTGCTCGCCACCTCGCCGTATGTGCTGGTGGTGCAGCCTTCGCTGCCGATCAAATCCGTGTCTGATCTCGTCAGCTACGGCAAGGCCAATCCGGGCAAGCTCAATTTCGCCGGTTCCACACCGGGCTCGCTGCAACGGCTAGCGGGTGAATTGTTAAAACGCACGGCGGGGTTCGACATGACTTATGTGCCATACAAAGGCACCGGCCAGTTGATGCCCGATCTGCTTGGCGGGCGTTTGCAGGTGTGTTTCGACAACGTGCTGATTCTCACGCCGTACATCCGCAACAACACGCTGCGCGGCATCGGCGTTACCAGTTCCAAGCGCTCGGCGCTGTTTCCCGAACTGCCGACGATTGCCGAAACGGGCGTGCCGGGGTTTCACGCCGTCGGCTGGTTCGGCATTTTCTCCACGGGTAAAACGCCGCAGCCAGTGATCAACACGCTGAACAGTGCTTTGGTCGCGACCATGAAAGACCCCGACATGCGCGAGCGCCTGATCAAGCAGGGCGCGGAGCCGCTCGGCGGTTCGCCCGAAGAGCTGCGCCAATATCTGGCGGGCGAGATCAGCAAGTGGGGCAAGGTGATCCGCGAGGCGGGAATCAAGGCGGATTGACGCAGGGCGCTGTTAATCGTAACTATCTGTTTTTATTGAATATTTAAAGACATCCTATGGGCAGCTTTGAACGGCTTTTTAATCCACGCGGCGTCGCCATCGTCGGCGCCACCGAAGACACCATCCGCGCGGGCGGGCAGGCGCTGGAGGCGATCACCAGTCACGGTTACCGCGGCGGCATTTTTCCGGTGAACCCGAATTACGACACGATGGCGGGGATGCGTTGTTATCGCAGTCTTGACGACATCACCGAGCCGTGTGACGTGGCAGTGGTTTGCATTCCCGCGAAGCTGGTGCCCGGCATCATCGAGCAGTGTGGCGCGAAGGGTATCCCTTTCGCGGTGGTGCTCGGCGGCGGCTTTCGTGAAACCGGGCCGGAGGGCATTGAAAACGAAAAGCGCATGCTGGCGGCGGCGAAGAAAGGCGGCGTGCGCATCATCGGGCCGAATTGTCTGGGCCTCGTCAACATTCATCAGAACATTTACACCGGCTTTGGCAGCATTACCAAGCCGCCAACGCTAAAGCCCGGCCCGGTGTCAGCAGTGATTCAAAGCGGCGGCTTCGGCAACAGCGTGGTGATCCAGACCGGGATGCAAAACGTGGGCTTTCGCTACGTGGTAGCGAGCGGCAATGAATCCGACATTCAGGCGCCGGAACTCATCAACGCGTTTGTCGACGACCCCGAAACCAAGGTGATCCTAGCCTACCTCGAAGGTGTTGCTGATGGCCGTGCGCTGATGGCGGCGGCACGGCGTGCGTTGGCGGCGGGTAAACCGGTGATCATTTTAAAAGCGGGCAACACCACACAAGGCTTGAAAGCCGCAGCGTCGCACACGGCGAATCTCACCAGCAGCTACGACGTGTTCCGCGCCGCGTTCAAGCAATGCGGCGTGATCGAAGTCACCGACACGCACGAAGCCGGCGACTACGCGCAATGTTTCGCGGCGGGCCGTCAAGCCAAAGGGCGCAACGTGGTGGTGATGGGCGGCTCGGGCGGCTCGGCGGTGGGCTTTTCCGACGCGGCGGATGAAATGGGCCTCAAGCTTGTGCCGCTGTCAGATAAGACCATGGCCGTGCTGCGCGAGTGTTTGCCCAACGTCGCCTCGCTGGAAAACCCGGTGGATTACGCAGCGGGATTTATCAGCGACAAAAACATGCCGAAGTATCAACGCGCGCTCGATGCCGTGCTCGCCGACCCGGATGTGCACATGGTCGGCATGCTGTTCGCCACCACCAGTGGCCGCACGCAGTTGAACGGCGTGCAGGGCGTGGTGGAGGCGATGAAACACACGGATAAGCCGATTTTGTCATTTTGCTCGATTCCGTACGAAGCGGGGCCTGAGGGCTTTGATCTCATCGCCGAACACGGCATTCCCATGCAGCCGTCGCCGCGCCGTGTGGCGTACGCCATGGGCAGGCTCGCGGATTACTACGACACGCTGCAACAGCGCGACCGTATCTGCAACCCGCCGGTGCCGAAGCCGCGAGCGTTACCGCCATTGCCGGATGTACGCGAAGGGGCCGTGACGCTGGATGAAGTGGAAAGCAAAAATGTTTTGCGTGCTTTTGGTGTGCCGGTAACCAACGATGTGCTGGTGGCGCCGGGTGCGGCCTTGCCCGCGAATATAAAGTTTCCAGTAGCCGTCAAAATTGCTTCGCGCGACATCGCGCACAAATCCGACATCGGCGGCGTGCGTCTGAACGTGATGGATGCAACCCAGTTGGAAAAGGCGATGGCCGAAGTGCTCGCCAACGCCAAACGCGCCGTGCCACAGGCCAACATCGCCGGTACGATCGTCGCGAAAATGGTCACAGATGGCCTCGAAACCATCGTGGGAGTAGTCAACGATGCGTGCTTCGGCCCGGTAGTGGCGTTTGGTCTCGGCGGCATACTGGCCGAAACCATCCGCGACGTGACTTACCGCGTCGCGCCCTTCGACAAAATCGAAGCGCTGTCGATGATTCGCGAAATTCGCGGCGCGAAACTTTTCGATGGTGTGCGCGGCCAGCCCGCACGTGACGTGGATGCACTCGCGGATTTGCTGGTGGCGGTGTCGGACATGGCCTGGCTCATGCGCGAGCGCGTGGCGGAGATGGATATCAATCCGGTGCTGGTGCGGCCGAAGGGCTTGGGCGTGGCGGCGGCGGATGCGCTAGTAGTCTTGCGGTGATGTTTCGCAAGTAGGGCTCATTCAGTTATGGAACGGGTCGCATACCTTCGCGGGAACGAAGGGGTTTGAATTCACCGGTTCTGACGGACTGCACTTGCGCTTCGAAAGTGCCGTTGTTTGATTCAAGTAGTTGATTTAATTGAATTTTAATCTTCCGCCGGCGCGCCCCGTACCACGCCATCCGCAATCAGTTTTTCAATCTCCGTTTCCGACAGCCCCGCCTCACGCAGCAATTCAACACTGTGTTCGCCGATGTGCGGCGTCGGGCGGCGGTTCATCGCGGGGGTGGCCGAAAACTTCATCGACGTGCGCATGGCGCGCACCTTGCCTTCGGTGGGGTGTTCCTCGATCTGGAAAAAATCCACGTCGTTCAGATGCGGATCGGCAAGCAGGCTCTCCATGTTGTGCACGGGCGATGCCGGAATGTCGGCTTGTTCCAGCAGTTGCAGCCACTCGGCGCTGGTGCGCGTGGCGAGCGCGGCTTCGGTAATTTCGTACACCTCCGGCAAATGATTGGTACGTTGGGAGCGGTGTGCGAAGCGCGGATCAGTTTTCAGTTCAGGCCGGTCGATGATGTCGCAAAAGGCAGAAAACATTTTTTCGCCGGAGGCCATCACGCAGATGTAACCATCCTTGGTTTTGTACGGCCGGCGGTCGAACATACGGTTGCGGTTCTTAACCTTGCGCGGCGGCACGAAGTAGTCGCTCCACAGGTGTTCCGACAACACCATCTCAGCCATGGTCTCGAACATCGGCACTTCGACTTCCTGCCCTTCGCCGGTGCGCGCGCGATGCAGCAGCGCCGCCAACGTGGCATTGGCAAGATGAATACCGGTTACGCGATCAGCGAAGTTGATGGGCACGAAGGTGGTCTTGCCAGTGGTGGTGTTCAGCAGCGAGGGCAGGCTGCTCAATCCCTGAATAATGTCGTCGTACGCCGGGCGTCCCGCGTAGCGGCCCTTGCTGCCAAAGCCGACGGCGTAGCAATAGGCGATATCCGGCTTCACCTTGCGCACGTGTTCGTAGTCGAGCCGCAGCCGCTTCATCGCCTGCACGCGCGCGTTGTGCACCATCGCGTCGGCGGTGGCGGCGAGCCGAAGAAATGCCTCACGTCCCGCCGGGTCTTTCAGATTAATGGCAATGGCGCGCTTGGCGCGATTAAGCACCATAAAGGTCTGGCCCATGCTTTTGTTGACCATCGGGCCGGAATCGCGCCGGCCTTCGCCTTCCACGGTTTCGATTTTGATGATGTCGGCGCCCAGGTCGCCGAGAATTTTGGTGGCGTAAGGGCCCAGCAGCACCGTGGTGAGATCGAGTATACGCATGCCGGCGAGCGGGCCCGTAGGTGCAGGAATTGGCGCGGGCGGTGGCGCTGAGGTAGCGGAGTTCGTCATGGAACAGCCTCCATCGGTTTGTTCAGGCATTGAATGCCGGTCGCGGAAAGTCTACCGGATCGCAACCGGTTGCGTGAAGCGTCACGGAATCCGTTATGCTATTCGCGCGTGTGAAGCATCTGCTGTTTCAACTGCCGTCCTTTTCGAGTAGGAGTTCAGATGAAAAGCAAAGTCCGCAATAAGCTACAGGCCCGCGTGCTCGCTGCTGCGGTTTGCAGCCTCGCGATTTCAGCCGCCGCCCAAAAGCCCGGTGGCACCTTGCGCGTCGTACTGCGCGAAAACCCCGGCAGCATGTCGCTCGCGGAAGAGTCGTCGGTCTACACCAACCTGCCATTAATGGGGGTGTTCAATAATCTGGTGGTGTTCGATCAACAGGACAAAATCGCGCGGCTGGAATCGATCAAGCCTGATCTGGCGACGGATTGGTCGTGGAGCGCCGACAATCGCATGGTGACCTTCAAGCTGCGCGAAGGTGTTAAGTGGCACGATGGCAAGCCGTTCACCAGTGCGGACGTGCAATGCACCTGGGACACCATACTCGGCAAGCGCGACATGAACTGGCGCAAGAACGTGCGCAAGGAGTGGTATCAGAATTTGAAGGAAGTCACGGTCAACGGGCCTTACGAAGTGCGCTTCATGCTCGAGCGTCCGCAGCCGTCGTTTATGTCGATGCTCGCGGTCGGCTGGTCGGCGGTGTATCCGTGCCACGTTGATGGCCGCGTGATGCGGCAAAAGCCCATCGGCACCGGGCCGTACAAGCTGGTGGAGTACAAGCCCAACGAATTCATACGCGTGGCCAAAAACCCGGATTACTGGAAAAAGGGCTTGCCGTATCTTGACGCCATCGAATATCGCATCGTCACCAGCCTGTCGACGCGCACGCTGTCATTTGTGACCGGCCAGGTCGACATTACCAGCAGCGATATCACGCCGGCGGTGGAGAAGGACATAAAAACGCAAGCGCCCAAAGCCGTGTGCGAGACCTTCGCTTCGGCTGGCAGCTCGCACATTTTGATCAATCATCAAGCGAAAGAATTGCAGGATGCGCGCGTGCGCCGCGCCATTGACATCGCGCTCGACCGCAATGTGTTCATCGCGTCGCAGCAGGGGCACGGGCGGTTGGGTGGCGCGATGATGACGCCGCCGCACGGCCAGTGGGGGATGACGCCGGCACAGCTTGCAAGTCTGCCCGCGTTCGGCAAGGACATCGAAAAACGCCGCGCCGAAGCAAAGAAGCTCATGGAAGAGGCCGGTTACGGCCCCAACAAGAGACTGAAGGTGAGCTATCTCGTGCGACAAGCCAACGCTGCGATTCAAGGCGCCTCGCTCGTCGCCGATCAACTGCGCACGATTTACGTCGACGGCGATGTTGATGCCAAGGACTACACCCTGTTTACCGGCATGCTGATGAAGGGCACGTACACGCTGGCGTTTCACGGCACCGGCAACGCGATGGATGACCCGGACATCATTCTTTACGAGAACTTCATTTGCAATTCGCCGCGCAACTACACCAAGTATTGCAACAAAGAAGTTGAAGCAAAAATCCACGAGCAATCCGCCACGCTTGACCCGAAAAAGCGCCGCGAGCTGGTACAGCAGATTGACATGCAGCTGCAGCGCGACAGCGCCAAGCCGACGCTGTTTCAGACGCTGCTTACGCAGTGCTGGCAGCCGCATGTTAGAGGTTTCATCAAAGGCGCAAACGGCAACTATTCACACAACCGGCTGGAGACGGTGTGGCTCGATAAATGACCTGTGCAAGCTGCGACGAGCGAATTCTTATTCGATTTTGATTCCCGCCGCACGCACTACGCGCGACCACTTGGCGAGTTCTGTCGCGAGGTGTTTCTGGAACAGGGCCGGACTGCCACCGGCGGGTTCAGCGCCGTCGGCGGCGAGCTTTTGCCGTACGTCAGGCAGCGCGATCACCTTGTCCAGTGCCTCATTCATTCGCGCGATGGCGGCCGCGCGCGTGCCGGCGGGGGCCAGCACACCATACCAGCTGGTGGTGGCGTAATCGCGCATGCCTGCTTCGGCCACAGTGGGCAGTTCGGGCAATGCATCGGAGCGTTTCGCACTGGTGACAGCCAGCGCGCGCAAGCGTGCGGAGCGAACATGCTGCAGCGACGAAATCATGCTGGCGAAAGTCATTTGCACCTGGCCGGCGATGGTGTCGGTGAGCGCCGGCCCCGCACCTTTGTACGGCACGTGCGCGAGCTTGACGCCGGCGGCATGCTGAAAGAGTTCGCCGGACAGATGTCCTGAACTTCCGGTACCGCCGGACGCGAAATTGAGTGCGCCCGGCTTCGCTCTCGCCAACGCCACCAGCTCCTTCACCGAAGATGCGGGAAGCGACGGGTGCACCACCAGCAAAAATGGCGCCTGCGCGAGCAGAATGACTGGCGACAAATCCTTCATCGGATCAAACGGCAAATTCGCACCGAGGCTGGGGTTAATCGCGTAACTGCTCGAAACCACCAGCAGCGTATAACCATCCGGCGCGCTTTTCGCCACCAGCCCCGCACCGACAGAACCCGCTGCCCCCGTGCGGTTGTCGACAATCATTGCGTGACCTAGGGCCTCGGTCAGCTTCGCGGTCACTGCGCGCGCGATCAAATCCGTGCCGCCGCCGGGCGCTTGGCCGACGACGAAGCGTACGGGCTTTGCCGGGTATGGTGGCGTGGACTGCGCACACAGAATAGTTACAGGTGCGGCAGCGCACAATCCAAAGACAATCTGTAAGCATTTGTTTTTATATGACATTTTTGATGAGGGATCCCGCTTCGTTTTTCGTGCCTGAGCTGCCGTGGCACGCCGCCCCGCATACCAGCTTGTAATATACCTGACGCAAAGGAGCCTACTCATGAGCACGAACAGCAGCGTAACTTTACTCGGCGTCGGCGACGTCGGACCCATACATGAACCGATGGCGGCCTACAGTGAATTGGTACGCGCAACATTGACGAGCGCCGACATCCGCTTCGGCCAATGCGAACGCGTGTATTCCGAACGCGGCGCGTTGCAGTTGCATTCAGGTGGCGCGCACAGCCGCGTGAAGCCGCACATGGCTTCGGTGTTTACCGATTGCGGTTTCGACGTGGTGTCGGTGGCGAGCAATCATGCGATGGATTGGGGTGGCGACGCGTTGCTCGACACGATTCATTTGCTCCAAAGCAAGGGGATCAAGACCATCGGTGCAGGGCGCAATCTGGCAGAAGCGCGCCGGCCCGCGATCATCGAGAAAAACGGCGTGCGCGTGGCGTTTCTCGCCTACTGTTCGATCCTCAACGAAGGTTACGCCGCCGGACCTGAAAAAACCGGCATCGCACCGTTGCGCGCGCACACGTATTACCAGTGCGTCGATTATCAGGCGGGCGTGCCGCCCAAAGTGGTGACAGTGCCGTATGAGGACGATCTCGCGGCGATGGTGAGCGACATCACATCCGCGAAGGCGAAGGCAGACGCGGTGATTGTATCGCTGCACTGGGGCATCCATTTCGTGCCGCGCCTCATCGCGGATTACCAGATTACCGTGGCGAAAGCGGCGTTTGCTGCGGGCGCGGACATGATCCTCGGCCATCACGCACACACGCCCAAGGCCATCGGCGTGCATGGTGGCAGGACGTGTTTTTACAGTTTGAGCAATTTCATCATGTCCTCCACCGCCAAAAATGCCGCGAGCGCCGCCGCGTTTGAAAAGAAGTACGGCGTGAAGCTTGATCCGGATTATCCGCATCTCGCGTATGGCGAAGACGCCAAGCGCAGCCTGATCGCCAAAGCCGTCATCGGAAAAGCGGGCGTGCAGCAAGCCGCTTTCCTGCCGGTGTTGATCGACAAACAGTTGCGGCCCGAAGTGTTGAAGGCAAACGACGCGCGCTTTGCCGATGCAGTGCGCTTTATGGACTGGGTGTCGGAGGATTTTGACCATCGCTTCACCGTGGAAGGAGACGCCGTGGTAATTACGGGTGGCGCGCCCGCGTAAGCCTTGACGCTCGCTTGAGCGCTGCACCATACTGCGTCAAACCATAACGCAATTGCAGGCAGCCACCATGTTCACCCGCATCGACCATGTCATGATTTGCGTGCCCGATCTCGCGGCGGGCATCGCGCAGTACGGCAAGATGGGTTTCAACATTTACGCGGGCGGCGCGCATCCTGGCCGCGGCACGCACAACGCCATCGCGATCAACGACGAAGACTATATGGAACTGCTGGCGGTGCGCGATGCGGCCGAATATGCGGCGTCGGGCAAACCGGGCACGTGGAACACCGGTCTCACCGATTTCATCAAGGCGGGCGGCGGCATCCGTTACGTGGTTTTGCAAAGCGATGATCTCGCGGCGGATGTCGCCGCCATGCGCGGGCGCAGCGTCGATGTGAGCGATGTTACTGCGGGCAGCCGCCGCACGCCATCGGGGCAGGAACTCCAGTGGATGTCCGCCACACTCGGCCCAAAAAATCCACTGCCGATATTTTTTATCCAGCATGTCACGCCGATGGCCGAACGCCGAAAGCAGGTGCCGGTGGCGGGCAAGCATCCGAATGGCGTTTACACGCTGGAACGCACCTACATCGTGTCGGATAATGCCAATGCTGCGTCGGCGCTCTACGCCAGAGTGCTGGGCCTGCCGCAGCCGAAAATGGTCAAGGGCACGGTCATCATGTCGGACATGTACGTGTTTCAGCTGGGCCCGCATGGCTTGGGCATCGTGCAGCCGTACGCTGCTGGCCCAGCCGCCGATGCGCTGGAGCGGCGCGGCCCTGGCCCGTTTCAGGCGCTGTATCGCACCAGGAGCATGGGTGCCGCCGCGCGCTGGATGCAGGAGCACGGATTGCCGCCGCCCGCGCGCGGTGTGCGCAATAACGGCGAGCAGGCGATGCTGATGACACCACCGGATACCTTTGGCGCGTATATTGGTTTTGTCGGGCCGGAATAAAATTACCGGACGAAGGTCTCTGGTCGAACGTCTGTAACTATCTGTTTTTATTAAATTTTTTTGCCGTTGCGAAGGCGTAACGGCAGCCATTGCGTAACAGGAGCGCAACCGTGACAACGCAGGAAGCCGTGGGCCATGTATCGTTCGCACTGGGCGCGGTGTCGTATTGGGTGCGCGACGAAATCTGGCTGCGCTCGCTGCTGATTTTGTCGTTCGCCACCGGGTTGATTTACAACGCCATGCCGCCGGTGGGGCCGCTATGGCTGGTGCTGTTCTGGTTGACGGTGTACGTGTTCATCAACGTTTACCGCATTGTCACCAAGCTCGCCGAGGCGCGCAAGGTACGCTTGACGGAAGAAGAAGCCGAGCTGCGCGATACGGTGTTCCCGGAATTCACGCCGGTGGAGTTTGCCAAGTTGATGCGCATCAGCACGTGGAAAGCGGTGCCCGCTGGTGTCGCGCTGACGACACAGGGTAAGATGGTGTCCGAAGTGAGCGTGATTCAGAGCGGGCATCTCAATGTGGAAATCGATGGCCGCAACGTGCACACCATGAAAGATGGCGAAATCGTCGGCGAAATGTCATTCATCGGCGGCAATCCGGCGACCGCCACCGTGCGCACTATCACGCCTACGCGCTACGTTGCATGGGAGCAGCCGGCTCTGCGCGCGTTGCTCGCACGTAACCCGGCGATGAGTTCGGCGATGCGTTCGGTGTTCAGCGTGGAACTCACGCGCAAACTGATTGAAAGTGATCAGCAACGGGTGGCGCCGCGCGTATGATCAACATTTCTTACGGGCTATTTTTGCCACGCGCATAGCCATTTGGAACACAAAAGCAGACCGGCAAACGGCGATAGATATTTACATCGACAACTGACAGGGAGAGACCACATGAAAGGCAACACCACAACCCTTGTATCAATTTTGAAGACTCGCACGCGCCCGTGGGTAACGTCGGCGGCGCTGGCGGCAATGTTCGGCGCTGGGATATATACTGCCGGCGCGCCACACGCGCTGGCTGCCGATGTTACCTATGAACGACTGCTCAATCCGGAGCCGCAAAACTGGCTTTCCCATCATCGCGATTTCACCGCGCAGCGCCACTCCCCGCTCAATCAGATCAACAAATCGAACGCCAAGAATCTGAAACTGCATTTTGCGGTGGCGATCGGCGGCACTTCGCCCAATGAGGGCTTGCAGGTGACGCCGCTGGTGGAAGACGGCTTCATGTATGTGATCGACGGCTGGGGCGTGGTCTACAAGATCGACGTGCGCTCTGGTAATCACGGACGCATCCTGTGGAAAATGGATCCGGGCATGAAGCGTTATGGACGCATCCGCGGCGTGGCGCTATGGGGCAATCTGGTGATTTCCCCCACAGGCAAAGATGGCCGCATCATCGCCACAGACAAGGAAACCGGCAAGATCGTGTGGGACAAAAACCTCTCTGATCATCCGGAATTGGAATTGTCCGCAGCGCCGCTGGCACTGAAAGACGACGTTATCATTGGAGGCTCCGGCGGGGATCAGGGTACGCGCAACTGGATCGCGTCGCTTGACCCGAAAACCGGTGATCTGAAATGGAAAACTTACACCATTCCCGCGCCCGGCGAACCCGGCAGTGAAACGTGGAAAGATAAAAACGAAGCGTGGAAAACCGGCGGCGGCGCTTTCTATGTGACTGGCTCCTACGATCCCGCGACCAATCTGACCATTTGGGGCTCTGGCAACCCGGTGCCTGGTTATGACGCCACGCGCCGTCCCGGAGATAATCTGTACACCTCGAGTGCGATTGCTTTTGACGTGGCCACCGGCAAGATGAAATGGTACTTCCAGTACACACCCAACGATAACCGCGATTACGACGAGACCGGATCGCATGTGCTGATCGACGCAAAAGTGGATGGACAGGATCGCAAGCTCGTCACCCACGCGGGCCGCAATGGGTTCAATTACACCTTCGACCGCGCCACCGGCCAGTTCCTTAAAGTAGGGCAGTACGTCGGCAAGGTCACGTGGACCAAAGGCATTGATCCCAAAACTGGCAAGCCCGTTGATTACGACCCCACCAAGGACTTGCAGCTGTACGCCGAGCCGCCCACTGCTCTTCAGCACAAGGGCACGCGGCAGGTGTGCCCCGAAATCTCCGGCGGCAACAACCTGTGGCCGGCGACCTATAGTCCGGTGACACGGCTGTTCTATATCCCCAGTCTTGAAGGTTGCTCGGACATCACCTCGGATCAAACTGCTCACGTGCCGGGCAAGTTCGCGGGTGGTAGTTACACACTGTCGGACCGGTTGACCAGCAGCATTGTGGTGGTAGATCCCGCCACCGGGCAGCAGAAGGCGCGCAAGGAACTGCCGTATCCCAACACAGCCGGTACGCTGAGCACCGCCGGCGGCTTGCTGATTACCGGCCTTACCGATGGCACGGTATTGGCGCTCGACGACCAGACCCTGGAAGAAGCGTGGCGCATCAACGTCGGCACAGGCTTTAACGCGCCGCCGATGACCTATTCCGTTAACGGCAAGCAGTACATCGCCATTGCCTCGGGCCTTGGACGCTCGGCGAGAAACAAACTGACGAAGTCGCCCGAAATGCGTACCGCCTCACAAGCGACGATGATTTTTGTATTTGGCCTGTAATCACGATGCGAGTGATGCGAGTTTCGTTCAGACTGGCCACTGCCGCGCTGGTGATGGCCAGCGCGGTAGTCGCGGCACAGGAAGATTTTTCCTATGGCCGGCGCCTTTATCTCGACAAGGCGCAGTGTTCGTATTGCCACGGCTGGGCGGGAGATGGCGCGGGTGACGGGCAGTCCAACGGCGGCGCTGCCAACCTGCGGCAAAGCCGGCTCAATCGCGCACAGTTGGTTCTGGTCATCCAATGCGGCCGGCCGGGCACGGCCATGCCACACTTTGACGAAGGGGCCTATCGCGACAAGCCGTGCTATGGCATGAATGAAGCCGAGGTTGGTGCACGCAAGCCACAGTTGCCGCCCGGCTCCACGCTGCAACCGCGCGAAGCCGAAGCCATTGCTGACTATCTGCTTGGTAAATTCATCGGGCGCGGCGCCATCACGCGGGCCGAGTGTGAAGAATCGTTCGGGAAGGATGCGCGGGCGTGCGGGGAGTATGCGGCGAAGCCGTAAGCGCAATCTTCATTGTGGGTAGGGAAGCGTTGCGCCGTGTTGCGAGCACGAACAACGCATGGGTGTGATCGATGACAGGGAGCTGGCCATTTGCGTCAGTGTGTACGTATATACTCAAAGCCGAAAAAACATTCTTTCAAATCGCAGAAACTGGCGATTGACTGTTGAAACCCAAGGAGCAATAAATGATCACCGACGCACAAGTTCATCTGTGGAATCCCAACACGCCCGACGACCCGTGGGAGCCGGGCGCAGCGGCACATTTGCCCGAACCCATGCCCGCCGAGCGCATGATGAAGCTGATGGATGAAGCTGGCATTGACCGCGCGATCGTGTCGCCAGCGAATGTTGCGCCCAAGCGCAGCCCGGTGTGCGGGCAGGCGGCCGCGGCCAAATACCCGAAGCGTTTTCGCGTGATGGCGTGGTTTGTGCCGACGGTGCCGGAGCAATACCAACTGCTGCCACGCTGGCTGGATCAGCCCGGCGTGTGCAGCCTGCGGCTTTCGATGAACGAGCCGGAACATCAGAAGATGTTTGCCGACGGTGTCTTCGATCAGGTGTGGAAGGCATGCCTCGATCAGGACATGCCGGTGGCGATCTGGACGCGTGCCGGTCCCGCGCTGATGGAACCGGTGCTGCAGAAATACCCGAACCTTGCTTACATCATTGACCACTTCGGCTGGGTCGCGCCCGACGATAAACGCGAGGCCAAGATCAAGGCCATGGAGTCTCTGGCGCGCTTCAAGAACGTCACGGTCAAAGTGTCGTCGCTGCCACTGATTTCGAGCGGCAACCCACCCGAATACGACGACCTGCATCCGATTATCAAGCGCGTGCACGCGGCGTTTGGCGCCGACCGCTTGATGTGGGGTTCGGACCAGACGCAGATCATGGGCAAGAACCGCGGCAGCTACGCGCAGAACGCTGACATCGTGCGCAAATACGCGGCGGCCTATCTGCCCGCCGGCGATGTGCAGAAAATGATGCACGACACGGCGACGCGCGTGTTCAAGTGGCCGGTGTAGGCGGTTAAATTGCCATGCGTGGCCGCGCAGCGCCCGGCCGGATTCGGTGGACGGTCATTTCACTAGCAGGTCCAATGAATCATAACTATTTGATTTGTTGATATTTTTTCGATCGTGACTTAGGTTCTAGCAACCCGCCTTAACACCATCCACCGCAACCACGTGCTCGCGAATCAGGCGTCCCAGCTGGCCCGCCATGCCGATATCGGCCAGAACGCTGGTGGCATCCGAGCCGGGCTTGGGCGCCACGCGGCCAATTTCCATCGGCGTACGCGAGAGCTTCACGCCCGGCGCGGTGGTGGTGATCGGCCCGAAGCCTTCATGTTCGCGCGTGACGGCAAGACCGCGTTGCTGCACCAGCGGGTCGGTCATTAACTCGACGAGGCTTGGCACCACGCGATGTGCGCCGATGCCGGCCTTGGTGAGCGCTTCCACCCACGCAGCGACACTGCGGTCGCGCAGGCGTTCTTCAAGCGCGCGCTCCAGCTTTTCGCCTTCATGCCCGGCAAGGTCCGCCAGTTCCGTGCAACGCGCCAGCACACCCGCGTACGCGGCGTCACCCGCGCGCGCCGCGAGGAACACCCAGCCGTCGCTCGCCAGATACATGCGATTCAGCGGCCCGCTGCCGAGCGATTCTTGTCCGTGCGGTTCATTCCATTGCTTGCCGGGGTAATCCTGCAACAACGCCGATTGCAGCATCGTTGCCGTATAGGCTAGCGCGCTATCGACAAATTGCCCCTGACCCGTGCGGCGGCGGTGCAGCAGCGCCAGCGCCACGCCGTAACAGGCCATCAGGCCCGTGCCGTAATCGTTGGCGGCGAAGGGCGCGGTGGCAGGCTTCGCCGAACCGTAGCGCACCTGCATGCCCGACACCGCCTGTCCGAGCTGTTCGTGGCCTGGTCGGCCCGCAAACGGGCCAAGGTGGCCGAAGGTATTCATCGAGCCGTAAACAATATCCGGCCGGCGCGCGCGCACGCGTTCGTAGTCGATACCGAGTTTTTCCGCTACGCCGCTGCGGAAGTTTTGCAGCACCACGTCGGCCTGATCGACGAGCTTCCAGAAAATCTCCAGACCATCTTTCGTTTTGAGATCGACAAGAATGCTGCGCTTGGCGCGGTTGATGTCGTTATGCCGCAGCACGGTGCGAACATGCGGGCTGTCGATCTTGACCACGTCCGCTCCGAACTCGGCCAGCGTGCGCCCGCAGGTGGGGCCGGCCAGTACGATGCACAAATCAACCACTTTCACGCCTTGCAGTGCGGTGCGCAAAATTTCGTCGCCATCGGCTTTTGGTGAGGGCCTTGGCGCAGCCAGCTCTGCCAGAATTTCCGTACGGTCGGCGTCAGTTTTCGCGCGTGGCCGGCGCACGGACCCCGGTGTCACCGACAGCCGTGTGTTGATGCCCGGCCCGCAGAAATGGCCCAATTCCGGATCATCGAAATCGGCGATGATTTTGGATTCCAGCGCCTGTGGGTGTTGCAGCCACTCCGCGCTGGAATGGCAGATCACGCCTTCGGAACCGATTTCCGCGACGATGTCTTCCCATTCCTTCGCCGTGCGTGTGCGCATGATCTCGTCGTATTTTTGCGCGAGTTCCTGCGGCGGCAACTTGGCATCGCGCCACTTGTCCATGCCGATGTGTTTGATAAAGGCCTCGAAGCGCTTGTTGTTCGCCACATACATCAGCCAGCGGCCATCCTTGCACGGCAACTGCCGGCTCCAGTTGAACGCAGGTTCTTCTTCAGGCTTGCCGTTGACCAGCAAACCGCGCGCACCTACCACGGTAAAGGTTGCGTCAAACAGCGGAATTTCCACGAGCTGGCCGCGCCCCGAGCGCGCCCGTTCGTTGAGCGCCATGGCCACCGTCACCGCGCACAGGAACGCGCCGTAGGCTGAGCCGTAGGGGATCACCGTATACACTGGCCGCGTGCCGCCGGGCCGCCCGCCACCGGACATTCTGTAGGCGCCCGTTGCCGCGCCCAGCACGCCTTCCCACGCCGGCACTGCTGCGCGCGGATCATCCGCGCCGAAACCCGGCAGCGAGCAGTAAATGAGGCGCGGGTTGCCCGCTGTCATCGCTGCCGCACCCAGCCCCAGGCGATCCATTACACCTGGCCGAAAGTTCTCGATTACCACGTCGGCGCCAGCGATCAGCTGCCGCGCGATTTCACGATCCCTGTCGCTCTTGAGGTCGAGCACAATGCTGCGTTTATTGCGATTCCATGTCGCATTGGCGGGCGTTTTCCAGCGCGGCCCGCCCGGCGGATCAACACGAATCACATCCGCGCCCTGATCGCCGAGCAGCATCGCTGCCATCGGCCCCGCGATGTATTGGCCAAAATCGATAACGCGTACGCCCTCCAGAACGCCTGCCATGATGGCTCCCCCGGTTAGTATTTCCAAATCAAACGATGCCGCTTTGCTTCATGCGCTGCACGTCAGCGGCGGGCACGCCACACAGCTGTCTCTTATA
>OMIN01000012.1 GCA_900299145.1 Betaproteobacteria bacterium
TGCCTGAGCTTTGCGACCGCCTGCTCCGGGCCATGCTTCTTGTTCGCCATTCGTAGACTCCTTCTTCCAAGTTGAAAAATACAACATTCAACCTGGCACAGAAAAAGCCAGTCAGGTCACCGGGGCACGATTCCGAGAAATTGCGACCCTGAAATGGTCGCAAATTGATTTCGAAAACCAAGCAATCGCCCTGTGGCGATCAAAGGTCAAGAACGAATCGATCCTCTACATGACTTTAAGGGTTAAGATCACACTCGAAGCACGGCAGAAAGCAAGAACGTCCGAATACGTCTTCACCAATAGATCCGGTGATCACAAAGGATACACCGGCACCACCCTCGCACGGGCATTCAGAAGGGCTGGATTACCGGACTGCTCCCCACATACCCTTCGCCATACGCATGCAACCCGGCTCATCCAGAATGGCATGACGATCTATGAGGTCAAGGAAATCCTTGGGCATTCAGACATCCGGACAACAATGCGGTATGCCCATCTTGAGAAAAAGGCGGTATTTCGAAAGGCTAAAGACCTGATAGAAAAACTAAGCGGCAATGCAGCCTCAGAAACCCCCTAAATCCTCGTTTAAACCGCCATTGCGGAATTGGGAAAATCGCCCCCTTGCTCACCCCCCATCAGGTATTTTCCAAATCCGTAAAACACTGTTTTTGGACCTGCCCTCAGTAAATCTTTAGCGTCTCCACCCATATAAACCCAAGACGAATTTGAATAATCCCGGGGTGGATGACCCATCCTTAGCCTGGGATTTCCAGACAACGCAATTCCTGTTTTACGTGTTTTCTCGACCCGATAAATAATGGCGACACTGGTGGTTTGCAGCGGGACAGGAGTCCGAAGCACTTCCCCTACCCATGCAAGCCATCTCTGTCACCACACTCACGGACTCGAGTGAAAATTTAGGGGAACTGAATGGACACCAAAAATACGGAAGTTGTTGTTGCAATCCACCAGCACATCATCAACAAGCACCAAGGCGGCGACACCCGTCTCTTTGCTGAGGGTTGGCTTAATGTAGAGTTGCTGATTGATGATTTTGCAAAATGCATTAACGAAGGATGGGCATATTGCGCCCAGATGTCCGGGACACGCAAGACACAGAATTTCCTCCGCTGCAATATATCATCGGTCGACATTGATAGTGGAATGACAATGGAAGAAGCGTTATCGCACCCCTTTTGTCAGTCTCACCTCTCACTGGTTTATCGGACATTTTCTAATACCCTTGAGAATCCCCGGTTTCGCTTGGTGTTTGTATTGCCAAGGCTAATTGAATCGGCTGTGGAGCAAGTCGCTGTCAACAATGCCTTGAATATCAAGTTTCACGGTGACCCCAGCACCAGAGATGCTGCAAGGATATTTTTCGGGAATGCTGACTCCGAACCAATGGTATTTCCACGGATGATCACTGAGGAAGTGCTTGATCAATTGCTTGAAATCGGCAAGCCGAGAATCAGCGATTCGCACAACGACTCCGGCACAGCAAGTCGGCAGTCAGCAATATACCTAGACCCCGATCTTGTCATCGAGACCGAGAAGCGGGGAAAGATATTACTTAAAGACATCAAATCAAAACTCTCAGTCAAATGCCCGTTCCACATTGACCAACGTGCCAGTGCATTTGTTTCGACGACGAATTCTGGAGGTAAGTTCCTGCACTGTGTTGTCTGCCGGACAACGCATTGGATGAAAGGGTCAAAAGCCCCTCACCTTCCCGATTTTGTTGACATGCTACGGGAAAGTAATAAAGAGATTGCTGAAGGCAGCTGGAACCACACATTTGCACGTTTGGAATTTAAGCCTCTTGTGGCATTTGACTCGAGAGACAGAATTGAATTTTTGAACAAAAAGTTTTTCCAGCTCGACGCATTGCCCAGTGGCATTACACTGATTCGCAGCCCCAAGGGAACTGGAAAGACAACGACACTCCTGCAAATATTGGATCCTCTTGTTCGAAGTAACTATGCAAAGATCACTCTTGAGCAGTTTGAAAATCAAGATGCTGATGAGCCGCCCCGTAGCCTTGAGACTGACTACAAGGTGCTGTTGATTGGTCACAGGCAAGCACTGATACGGGATTTGTGCAAAAGGTTGAATCTCTTTTGCTATCTCGATGATTGTGATGATTGGTCATCCTCAGATCGGCATAGAAAGAGGCGCTATGGCGTTTGCCTTGATAGTTTGAAGAAGGTTGCATATTGCCAATACGACTTGATCATTATCGACGAGAGTGAGCAAGTTTTCTCCCACTTCATGTCGAAGACCATGAGGGACCCCGAAAAAATATTCAACTTTCTAGGGGATATTATTCGGACTACGCCTGCGGTTGTTGCTCTCGATGCGGATCTTGGTTGGACAACCTTCCTTACGCTTGGGAGGATGAAAAGGTTAGAGTCGATTACAAAGTCGAATTTTTCACAACTGCATTTTTATATTAATGAGTATAAGCACCCGGCAAGAAAAGTTGAAATTTTTGATTCCAAGGCGCACCTGATTGCAATGATGATTGTCGACTTGTATCTTGGAAAGAAAATCTTTGTTGCATCGAATTCAAAGACTTTGACTGAGAACCTCGCTGAAACAATACAGCGGGAGTTTGCTGGGCAGGATCCCAAGAATGTTATTGCAATTACATCGGATAACTCAAATACAAAAGAAATTCAGGATTTTATTCTCAACATTAAGACCCAAGCCAAGAAGTTTGATGCGATTCTGTCATCGCCCTCCCTGAACACCGGATTGGACATCACGTTCCCTAATAATGAAGAGCATTTTGATACTGTCTACGGTTTTTTTGAGGTGCTAATCAACACGCACACGGACATTGACCAACACCTTTCCCGTGTGAGGCATCCAAAGAATGTTCGTGTTTGGGTGTCTAGCAGGAAATTTAACATGTCGACCAGTGTCACCACGATCAAAACCGATTTGCTACTTGACCACATCGTTGCAAACACGGCTATTGGCAGAACACCGATACCCGCTGCAGACCTATCGGAAATTGGGGATCCCTTCCTCAATATGGCTTCTGTGGTTGTCTCTCAGCAAAGACACTCAAAGAATAATCTGCGTGACAATTTTATTGCCTACAAGATTCAAGCAGGATTTGAGGTGATTCATGTCAAAAGGGATGATCTTATTGCAGATGAAGGAAAGTTTTTTTACAGGGAAGGCAAAAGGGCTGCCAGGGAATCATTCGCCCTGTCGCTGATAGACAGTCGACCGATAGGCAAGCAACGTGCCGATGAAATTGAAGAATCAATCAGCGCTAATGAAGAGGTTTCGCTTGCTGATAAAAGATCGTTGTCGAGGTCCCGGATTGAAGCATTCTATAGAGCGAAGATCACTGAGAACTTGATTGCTGTAGACCGTAATGGACTTTATCGCAGCGCCGTCAAAAGCTTTGAGTCGTTATTTGACCCTGAGAATATTAAGTTGGGCAAAGATATATCCAATTATCTTTGGAAGGCTGCTACCGAGATTGATCAACGGATGTCACGCCTAAGCTTGGTAATGAAACTTGAATTGGGATTAAACGAAAACATGAAGGCAATCCTTATCAGAGAATTACTCAAGAGGACTCCGGTTTTTGATGGCAAGCAGTTTTTAACGACAGTGCACTATACGGCTGATGATCTTTCTGAACTGGCTAGAACAGCGAAGAAGCACAAACGTCTGATAGAAGGTCAGGTTGGAATCACCGTTAGAGGTGATGTAATGAAGAAGCCGACGCAATTTCTTGGTGATCTTCTTGGCACAATTGGATTGCGCCATGAAGTTGTAAAAATGTCAAAGAAGGACGACACCAAGATTTACGTCTACTCTCTGAAAGATGAGTCACTACAGCAGGTCACTGAAATCACCAGACGGAGAAGAGAAATTGCCGATGGCTGGAAATTTGTTGATGACCTCAATGGAATAAGTCCCCAGGATGAACCCTATGATAAGGGTGTAATTTCACATTATGGAATTCCTTGGGATAAATATTTCAAGTGTGTTTATGCAGATATGGTCGCCAACGAAAAGTTGAGGAAATTTAAGGCAATACCCCCTGAGGATCAACTTCCCATTTAATCCGGCATGAACCTGGGGATAACCCTTTTGATCTTTTATAGAATCTATAAAAAACCCTTACTGTTATCCCCTCCTCCGAATTTTAGTCCATATTGTAAATAACCCCAGTCTTAATAAAAAAATCCCGTTGAATGACAAAGGGAATCCATCAATTAGGGAATGCAGGAGTGTCCGTCACACTTTATAGTTACTTAGCGGTGTGTTCGATGGAAAGCAGTGTGCCTGCATGAATTTCGTTTGGTGCCTTGGCATTTGTGGTCCCAGAATCGATCACGGAAATCACCGGCTCACTATCTGCTTTCTTTTGTTTCATTCTTTGGGCACAAAACATCTTGAACGTGAGAAGTTTTCTTTTTGGCTTCATATAGGCTTCCTCCTGTTGAATGTGTAGAAGGTATTTATCAGACCAGCAAATACCAACAACACTTCGAAGCCAATATTCAAATAGCATTTTTTTATTATCAGTTCACAATCCCCACTGCCTCTCGAAGCCGGGTCTTATCAAGCTGATGATAGGGGCTTGGTACACCGGTGATTTAACAGGGAATTCTCTGAATCCACACTTGAAGTGGTAGAGAACTGTGGCGACTTAGGATCCAATCACGATCTGTCAGCCAATGACATGCCTAATGACAAACACATATTTTCGATGATCGAGGTGGGATGTGATTGGTAACACCCATTCCAGCTACCGCTATTGCAGCCTTGATTTGGCGAACAACGACTGGAATCACGGCGGAAGCAAACGGTAGGACCGATGGGGACGCTAGCCTCGACTCACAGTGTTGGGAAGCTGCCGTTCTACCATTGAACTACACCCGCGCGGCCTGATCAGGTTTGTGATTTTACCACTGCGGCTCGCCGGCATCGCGGCCAACGCGTGTACCGCACGGCGTCAGGATTCAACCTTGTCGACGGTAAAACGCACGCGCGCACAGGCGTCGGTTTTTTCCACCACGTTCAGCAATTGCAATGCCAGCACGCGATCGCCAAAGCTCATGTGCACGCTGGTCTCATCGTCGTAGCGCAAGGGGTCGGCCACCAGCAGTTCAATTTCCGCCTGCTCGGCCGGGTTCGCCGTAAGCAGCACCGCCTTGTCCATCGGCATGCGCTGGGTGATACGCAGCGGCTCCTCGGCGTAATCTTCGCGCATCACGCGCACCGCCTGCGCGCTGCGGCTTAACACCTGTACACCGATTTGCTGCTGTCCGCCGTCAAGCCGTTCCACCCGCCGCACCATGCCCACCGCCCAATCACCGGTGGCCTGATTTTCAATGCCAGCGACGTTGCCCACACTCACCCAATCCGCATTCACCGCGGGAATCACCGCGCCGAAGCCGCCCTCGCTCACGTCGTTGGCGAGCCAGCTTTCGGCGTTGGATTTTTCGGTAAAATCGAACGGGTCTTCCTCGACATGCTCCAGCACGGCGACGATGTGATCGAAGCCCGGCACTACGGTTAGGCGCGCATTGGTTTTTTGCCGCTCGTGCGCACGCTCCGCCGGCTTACCCGACCAGTCGCGGTGTATCTGCGACAGCACCGGCGTCAAAAACTCCAGATCGATGGGATAGGTAAACCCCAATTCCGGCGGCGTCTTGCCCGTATCCTCGATGTACGCAAGCGCCGTGCACAGCGCATCTACCGCGGCACCCGCGCCAATGTAAATACGCTCGGCGTTTGCCTCCGGCGCGCGCGACAGCAACGCCGGCACGCGCGGATTCTTCAGATCGAACGCGTGCGTGCAGCCCGCGCCGGGCGTGCGCGAAAGCACAAAGTGCGAGGCATGGCGGCTGACGATGAACGTCGCCAGATCCTGCGCGGGCGGCTGCAGGTTGTCGGTGGAAATCACCGACTGCAACAGCACCTTCAGAAACTCCCGCTTGATGGTGGAAGTTTCCCCGGGGTAAATCAGCATTTCCTCGTCGATGTTTTCCGGCTCGATGTAGCTGTACAGATTCGCCAGCCCCATCCAGATCGAGGGTGCAGGCGCAGCATAACGTAGCCGCAGCCAATGCAACTGGCGGCGCAGCGCACGCATGGCGCGTCCGACAGACACGCGTGCCGGCTTGCGAAAGCCCGCGGCGGCGGCGGGATCCGCCGCGTAGTGCTGCACGCACAGCACGTAGGCCGTGGCAAGTTCGTTCCAGCAGTTATAGGCGCCATTCCACAAGTCGCTTTCACGCTGCTTGGTCTGGCGCGAGGTTTGCAGATATTCACGCAACAACGAGCGGGTGTGATCCACCGTCGCCGCATCGAGCAGACAAATGTCGTCGTAGCGCTCTTCAAGGGTCATTGAATCCGCGCAGTTGATGGCGTCGAGCGCTTCAGTGATCTGCACCGCCGCCGCAACCGGGTCGTCCACCGGCAGGCCCGAGATGACATCGTGCGGTTCACGCAGCAACGCCATGCCGTCCGCGGTTTTCTGAGTCCCCATCCAGTTCAGCATACTTGCTCCGAACACTCGATTGCCCGTGGGAAATTCTAACAAGAAATCAGATATTTACCTACCCGAATCGGGGTGGCCCGGTTGTTTTGCCAGCGACGGCGCTGTTCAGACCCGCTAAAATGCAGGTTGCAAGCGGCATCGTCTGGTGTTTTCATGGCATTTGGCGAAGCCCATTACCGCCATCGTAAACACAACCGCAGTGCCGAACCGCTGCACCACCACGTAATTGATTACACTTTCGGTCAATGGCGAAAGCCGCCAGTTTTCATCGCCGCTCACCTGCGCCGGGCTGATTGCCGCGCTGGGTTTGGCCGGCAAACGCGTGGCGCTTGAACGCAACGGTGAGATCGTGCCGCGCGGGCGACATGCCGACGAGGCGCTCGCCGATGGCGACAAAGTCGAAATCGTGGTGGCCGTTGGCGGCGGCTGATCCCCTCATCAAGGTTTCCAAGGACACAACATGACCGCGCATGAACATCTCGATCCACTGGTAATCGGCGGCAAAACTTACACCTCGCGCCTCCTGGTGGGCACCGGCAAGTACAAGGATTTCGCCGAGACCCGCGCGGCAGTCGATGCCAGCGGCGCGCAAATCATCACCGTTGCCATCCGCCGCACCAACATCGGCCAGAACCCCAACGAGCCGAGCCTGCTGGAAGCATTGCCGCCGTCGAAATTCACCATGCTGCCCAACACCGCCGGCTGCTACAGCGCCGACGAAGCGGTGCGCACGCTGCGCCTTGCGCGCGAGTTGCTCGACGGTCATGATCTCGTCAAACTCGAAGTACTCGGCGATCCGAAAACCCTGTACCCCAATGTCGTCGAAACCATCGCCGCTGCGAAAACCCTGGTGAAAGACGGCTTCAAGGTTATGGTTTACACGTCTGATGACCCGATCATCGCCAAGCAGCTCGAAGACATTGGCTGTGTCGCCGTGATGCCACTGGCCTCGCTGATCGGTTCCGGCATGGGCATACTGAACCCGTGGAATCTGCAAATCATCATCGAAAACGCGAAAGTGCCGGTGGTGGTCGATGCAGGTGTGGGCACGGCCTCCGACGCGGCGATTGCCATGGAACTGGGTTGCGACGCCGTGCTGATGAATACGGCGATTGCCGCCGCGCGCGACCCGGTGCTGATGGCGGGCGCCATGAAAAAGGCGGTCGAAGCCGGCCGGGATGCCTTCCGCGCCGGCCGCATGCCGAAGAAGCTCTATTCCGCGTCACCGAGTTCGCCGACCGGCGGCATGATCGGAAAGCCATAAAATAAATAATAAAAACAAATAGTTACGAAACGATACACTATAGAGACCTCACGCCACATCCGCAGCTACGTGCTGCGCCAGGGCCGCGTCTCCAGCGCGCAGCAGCGCGCCTGCGAAACGCTGCTTCCCCAGTATGGCGTGGCATTTTCCGAAACACGGCTTGACCTTGCCCGATGCTTTGGCCGCGCTGCGCCGAAGATTCTGGAAATCGGTTTCGGCATGGGCGAAACCACAGCGGCCATCGCCGCCGCGCAGCCGGAGAATGATTATCTGGGCATCGAGGTGCACACGCCCGGTGTAGGCAATCTGCTCAAGCTGATTGATGCGGGGGCATTGACGAACGTGCGCATCATCCAGCACGACGCGGTAGAAGTGCTGCGCCATATGATCGCGCCGCAAAGCCTCGACGGCATACACATTTTTTTCCCCGACCCGTGGCCGAAAAAGCGCCATCACAAACGGCGGCTGATCCAGCCACTGCTGGTGGACACGCTGACGGAAAAACTCAAACCTGGCGGGTATCTGCACGCCGCCACCGACTGGCACGAATACGCCGAACAGATTCTCGCGGTGCTCAGCGCCTCGCCAGCGCTGCAAAACACCGCAGCGGGTTACGCGCCACGCCCGGCTTATCGCCCGCAAACCAAGTTTGAAGCGCGCGGCCTGCGGCTGGGCCACGGCGTGTGGGATATCGTATTCCGGCGGCGGTAAATCTTCAGCCGCTGTTGGCGGCCGGTACGTCGGCGGCACCTTCGTCGGCTTTTGCCTGCGCGCGTGCCGCCAGAAATTCCCGCAACGCCTTCGGATTAAGCGGCCGCGAGAAAAAATAGCCCTGAATTTCGTCGCAACCGTTGTCGCGCAAAAAGCCCAACTGCTCTTGTGTCTCAACGCCTTCGGCAATCACTTTCAGATCGAGCGCGTGTCCCAGCTGTATCACCGCGCGCGCGATGGCCGCGCCGTCGGCCGAGGAATTCACCTCACGCGTGAACGATTGATCTATCTTGAGGCGATCAATCGGAAAACGCCGCAGATAACTCAAACTGGAATAGCCGGTGCCGAAATCGTCAATGGCCATTTGCAGCCCGAGGCTTTTGAGTTCCTTTAACTTGGCCACCACCGCGTCGACGTCCTTCATCGCCAACCCTTCGGTGATTTCCAGTTCCAGATGTTTCGGATCAAGCCGCGTGCGCGCGAGAATTTCCGCCACCTTGAGAATCAGCCGCTCGTCGCGAAACTGGCGTGGCGAAAGATTCACCGCGACGTGCCCCACTGAAAAACCCTCGTCGCGCAACGCCCTGGTTTCACGGCAGGCTTCCTCCATCACCCAGCCGCCGATGGACACGATCAAGTCGGTTTCCTCGGCCACCGGGATGAAACGTCCCGGCGACACCATGCCCATGTCCGGGTGCTTCCAGCGCACCAGCGCCTCCATCCCGATGACGCGGCCGTCGCGCGCGCTCACCTGCGGCTGGTATTGCAGTAGCAACTCGCCGTTCTCGACGGCGCGGCGCAACTGCGCCTCCATGTAAAGCCGTTCCTCGGTAAAACGGTCGCTGTCGGCCGAGTAAAAATAGTAGCAGTCACCGCCCAGCGTGCGTGCATGGCGCATGGCCGTATCGGCGCGGCGCAACAGCGTTTCCGGATCGGGGCCGTCGTTCGGAAACAGTGCGCAGCCGATGCTGCAAGTCACCACCACTTCCTGCGTGCCGATCATGAATGGCTCACGCACGGCCGCCAGCACACGCTTCATCGCCTGCGCGGCGCCGCCAAGGGTGTCAATATCGATCAGCGTCATGGCGAACGAATCTGCACCCAGCCTCGCCACCGAATCATGATCGCGCAACGCACCGCGCAGCCGCTGCGCAACACCCTTTAACAACTCGTCGCCCGCGTCGTGACCGAGACTCTGATTCACGTACTTGAAATGGTCGACGTTGACGACGAAAGTGGCGACCATGCGCTCATAGCGCTGCCCGTAGGCGATACCATGACGCAAATGATCGACCAGCAATGGCCGGTTGGCGACACCGGTTAGGCTGTCGTGCGTGGCCCGCTGCACCATTTCATCAAGATAATGGCGCGTCTGCGTGAAGTCGGTGATGGTGCCCACCAGCGTGGACGATGGTTCGCCGCCCGCGCCGGGCAATGCCACACCGCGCTCGGTAACCCAGCGCGGCGTACCGTCCGGCGAAATCACGCGATACTCAACGTTGTAGCTGTCGCCCCTGGCCAGCTGATTTTGCACGTCCTGATACGCCATGGACACGTCGTCGGGTGAAATAATCGATGCCCACGAACGAACTGCACCCTCCGTGAAATCAGCCGCCGGATAACCCGTCAGGCCCAGGCTGCCTTCGCTGACAAACTGCATACTCCAGTCTTCAGCCATCCGGCGCTGGTAAACCACCAGCGGCAGATGGTCGATGAGCGTGTCGAGCCGCCGTTCGTTATCTCTGATCCGGATATCGCGCACCACCTGCTGCGTCATATCAACGGCCACGCCCAACGTGCCCGCGACACCGCCGTTGTTGTCGAGCAGTGCGATGCGGTGCGTGGCGTAATGCCGCGATTCGCCCGACGGACTGAATAAAAAGAGCTTGCCGTGCCGCGCCTTGCGCGTGGTGGCGACCTCACCATCTTCCTGCAACGACTGTTCGGCAAGCTCCAGCGGAAACAGGTTGAAATCGGTGACGTCGATGACGTCAATGTCATCGCCGCCGGTCTGAAACAGACACATCTCACGAAACGCGCGATTCACCACCACATAGCGATGCCCGGCGTCCTTCACCCACGCCGGATCAGGCAGGGTTTCCAGAAAACCATCGGAAATAACTTGCGCGAGCGTCTGTATGTCCATGTTTGCGCACTGGCGCGCCGGGTAGTACCGAACTGCCCCGGCGCTATTCGGCCGTATTCGACCCTATTTGACCTTATTCGACCCTATTCAACCCGCAGCCCCGCGTCCTTGATAAGTTTGCCCCAGCGCGCGCTTTCGCCCGCCATAAAGGCGCCGAACTGTTCAGGCGTACTGGACACCGCCGCCACAGCCAATTCGGCCAGCCGCGACTTCACGTTTTGCGTTGCGAGCGCCTTGACCAAGTCAGCGTTCACCTTGTCGATGATCGGACGCGACACGCCCGCCGGAAACAGAATGCCCCACCAATTCACAGCGGCAAAACCCTTCAAACCGGCTTCGGCCAGCGTCGGCAATTCTGGCGTGAACGGCCAGCGCTGCTCACTGGTTACCGCCATGGCGCGCAACTTGCCGGTTTTCATCGCCTGCATCGCGGGCACCGCGTCGGAAAACATGGTGGTGATCTGCCCACCCATGAGGTCGGTAATCGCCAGTGCGTTGCCCTTGTACGGCACGGTGATCAGCTTCACGCCCGCAAGTTGCTGGAACATTTCACCGGCGAAGTGCGACATACTGCCCGGGCCGCTGGTGCCATAGGTCAACTCACCGGGTCGCTGTTTGGCCAGCGCCACCAGTTGCGCAATGGTGGTCACCGGCATGGTCTTGGGCACCACCAGAATATTGGCGGAAATGGTGATGCGCGACACCGGCGCGAAATCCTTCTGCCAGTCGTAATTCACCTTCGCCAACAAGGGCTTCGCCACCACCGGGCCGAAGTTACCGAGCAGAAACGTATAACCATCGGCCGGCTGACGCGAAGCGTATTCCATGCCGATGGAGCCATCGGCCCCCGGACGCGATTCCACCAGCACCTGCTGCCCCCAGTATTCGGACAGCTGTTGGCCGATGATGCGCGCCATCACATCGGAACTGCCACCCGCGGGATAAGTGACAATAAAGCGCACGGTCTTGTTCGGATAGTTTTGCGCGTGAGCCGTGCCGTAAATCGGGCCGAACACCCCAAGTACCCCGGCCGCGGCGGCCGCGCTCAACGTCAATTTGATCAACCGATTCACGCTTCCTCCTGATGGTGGTTTGTTATTGTCCGCAGCAAATTTACCACGTAACCCATGGCGCAAATATCCACAAAAAGTCTCACTGGCGTGAATTCCCTGCAACGTCCAATAAGGTGCGTCCGGGATGCCGGGCTCTATTATAAGTATTTGTTTTAAAAAAATTTTTACTTACCGGCGCTACCGTCAGCCGGTAGAAACAATTGCAGTAAATCATTGAGAAATCGCCGCCCCTGCAAGGTGGGCGTCACGCGCTGATGGTCACGCGTGATGAAACCGCGCTGTTCGGCAGCGTCGAGCGCACGCAGCACACGCGTCAGCGGCACACCAGCACGCTCCACGAAAAGCGCGAGTTCGAATCCTTCGGTGAGACGCAGCGCATTCATCATGAATTCAAAGCCGATATCGGCGGCGCCGATTTCCTGTAACGTCTGCACCGCGTTGCCGGCCAGCGCTTTTTCCCTATATTGCGCCGGCTGGCGGTAACGCGCCTCACGCGCCACGCGATCCGGAAACGAAATCTTGCCGTGCGCGCCTGCGCCGATGCCAATATAGTCGCCAAACAACCAATAATTCAGATTGTGCCGGCAACGCCGGCCCGGTTGCGCGAAGGCCGAGGTTTCATAGTTGTCGTAACCGTGCGCCACCAGCAGCGTTTCAATGCGTGCCTGCATGTCAGCGGCGATATCGTCGTCCGGCAGTTTCGGCGGGTAGCGATAAAAGTAAGTGTTCGGCTCCAGTGTCAGGTGATAAGCCGACAGATGCGGCGGCTTGAAAGAAAGGGCAGTTTCGATATCCGTCAGGGCTTCATCAAGCGTCTGTTCCGGCAAGCCGTACATCACATCCAGATTGAAATTGTCGAAGTACTCGCGTGCGATGCCGATGGCGCGGCGTGCCTCGGTGTCGTCGTGGATGCGGCCCAGCGCCTTCAGATGTTTCGGGTTAAAACTCTGAATACCCAGCGACAGCCGGTTCACCCCCGCTGCACGGTATTCGCGAAAGCGGGCCGCGTCCACTGTACCGGGATTCGCCTCCAGCGTGATTTCAGCGTCGGGGTTGAGCGTGAGCCGTGCGCGCACGCCGGCAAGAATCGCATCCACCGCCTCGCCCGGCAACAGGCTCGGCGTGCCACCGCCGATAAACACCGTGCCGATGCGCCGCCCCCACACGCGCGGCAGTGTCTGCTCGAAATCGGCGATCAGCGCATTGACGTACTCCTGAAAAGGCGCGCCGCTCCCGCCTTTCACTTCATGCGAATTGAAATCACAGTAAGGGCATTTTTTCACACACCACGGGATGTGGATGTAGAGTGAGAGCGGCGGCAGCGCTTTAAATGCTGGTGAAGCGTGAGGCGTGAGGCGTGAGGTGTGGACCGGTTGGGTTGATCCGGCATGTGTCACTCGCGCTGTTTCCGCTGGCAAGTCAGCGTCCTTGCCAGACACTTGCGCTTCACGCCTCACGATGTAACCCTCACGCCTCACGCTTTAACAGCGCGGCCAACGCCGCCAGCGCCAGCCCCCGATGACTGATTTTATTTTTCTCAGCCGCTGGCAACTCCGCCGCCGTCCTGTTCAACGTGCGCAGGAAAAAATACGGGTCATAACCGAATCCGCCGTCGCCGCGCGGCGTATCGATAATTTCACCATGCCAGCGGCCTTCGGCAATCAAGGGCTCCGGATCATCGGCGTGGCGCACCAGCACAATCACGCAGGTGTAGTGCGCGCGTCGGTCGGCATTGGCTTGTAGCGCCGCGATCAGCTTTGCGTTGTTGCGTGCGTCTTGTGTATCGCGGTTGCCCGCAGTTTCAGCGTACCGCGCCGAGTGCACCCCTGGCGCACCTCCGAGTGCTTCCACGCAAATGCCGGAGTCGTCTGCAAAGGCTGGCAGGCCCGACGCACGCGCCGCGTGCCGCGCCTTCGCCAGCGCGTTTTCAACGAAGGTGCCGTGAGGCTCTTCCGCCTCGCTGATGCCGAGCGCCGATTGCGGCACGATTTGCCAGCCCAGCGGCTCGCACAACTGGCAAAACTCGCGCAGTTTGCCGGGGTTGCCCGAAGCCAGTATCAGCTTTTTGGCCAGCAGCGAACTCATAAAATAATTAATTAAATCAATTGGTTATGGATACCGCTTAAGCATACCGCTCTGCAGCGCGGCGGATCGTGGTATTGCTATTGCGGCTTCAAGCCTATCGCACGCGCGACCTTGCCCCAACGCTCGATGTCGTCGCGGATGATGGCCGTGAATTCCGCCGGTGATGACCCCACCGGCTCCACCGCCAGCGCGGCGAGTTCATTCTTGCCGGCGCCGGATTTCACATACGCATTGATCGCTTGTGATACACGCTCCACTGCCACGCGCGGCGTGCCGGCAGGTGCGGCGATGCCGTACCAGAAACCATGCGTGAATCCCTTCAAGCCCGCTTCTTCCAGCGTCGGCGCAGACGGCAACAACGGTGTGCGCTGCGTCACCGCAATGGCCTTCAGCCGTCCTGCTTTCACCAGCGGCACCGAGGCCACGGGGTTATCGAAAAACGCCTGCACCCGGTTCGATGACAGATCGGGATAGATCAACGCGGAACCCTTGAACGGCACAGGCACCATGTCCGTGCCAGTCGCACTCTTGAACGCCTCGGTCAGCAAATAGCCCAGCGTGCCAGTGCCCACGTGCGCGACGTTGACCTTGCCCGGATTCGCTTTCATATAGGCCACGAATTCCGCCAGCGTGTTTGCCGGCAACGCGGGCGCGGCAACGATGATGTACGGCGTGACACCAATTTGCGTCACCGGCGCGAAGCTCTTTAGTGCGTCGTACGGGATTTTTTGCGTCAGTCCCGCCACCGGATGCGTGCTCGACGTGGCAATGCCGAGCGTGTAACCGTCGGCATTGGCCTTGGCCACAAGATCAGTACCAATAATGCCGCCCGCGCCGCCACGATTGTCGACCACCACCGGCTGCCCCACCGCACCCGATAGCGCATTCGACGCCGCGCGCCCGACGAGATCCGTGCCGCCACCCGGTGGAAACGGCACGATCATGCGGATGGGTTTGGCGGGCCAGTCCGCGGCCAGAGCGGCCGTGGCCGTGACTACCGTATTGCATGCCAGCAACGCAACCAATGCGCCTGCGAACAATTTGCTCACGCCGGTTCCCGTTACTTGCGTATCAACTTCGGATACACCACGCCATCGCCCTGCCCAAACATCCATTCCATTTCTTCCTTTTTCAGATACTCCGGCTGCGTGCCCTTCGCTGCGCACAGCGCCTCCACCATGATCTGCCGCCGGCACTCAGCGTGATAAACATTCACCCGGTGATAGCACTCGGACACGTTGCGCCCCAGCACGGTAATGCCGTGGCGCTTCATCACAATGCAGTTGGTGCCGTGGATGAAAGTCTTGATCGGGCCGACATCTTCCTCAACGTTCAGATGCGCGGGCAGATACGCCAGCGGTTTCTGCATCAGATACGAAAACGTCAGCGAAAAACTGCGTATCTCCTCGCAACCCGCGGCCAGCAGCGCGATGGTTTCATCGTGATGCAAATGAATCACGCAGTTCACATCGGGCCGCAGCCGCAGAATTTCGCGATTCATCTGATGGCCGACACTGGTCGCCTGCTCGCCATGCAACACACGGCCGAAGGGGATGTCGGTGATCACCAAGTCGCCGATTTCCATTTCTTCGAGCGACACGCCCGCCGGCTTCGCATACGCTAGACCATCCGGAAAATCCGCGTGCGGCACCCGAATCACCATGCCGCCCAGCGTGCTTTGCACGTAGCCGCGCGCGGCGAGCCGGTGCGCGTAACGCACGTAGGTTCCGCCCACCGCGGGGTCGAACGTCACCCGCGGATCGGGCGTGTATTCGTTGACTTGATACAGTGGTTGCGGATTATTCACGGGCGTTGCTCCCTGAAACAGTGAACGATCAATCAAGCCCCAGCGCGGCGCGCTGCTTCCCGATCAGTGCGCGAATGCCTTGCTGCGCAAGCTCCACCATCGCATCCATCTCCTTGCGCGAGAATGGCACGCCTTCGGCGGTACCCTGAATTTCGATCAACCCGCCACTGCCGGTCATCACCACGTTCATGTCGGTGTCGCAACTGGAATCCTCGAGGTAATCGAGGTCCAGCAGCGGCGTGCCACCGTGCATACCCACCGACACCGCGGCAACGTGTTCGCGCAGGGGCGATGTAGCGACCAGCTGTTTGGCGAGCAGGCCGCTGACCGCGTCATGCAACGCCACGAACGAGCCGGTAATGCTGGCGGTGCGCGTGCCGCCGTCGGCCTGCAGCACATCGCAATCGAGGTGTATGGTGCGCGGCCCCAGCGCTTCCAGATCGACCACCGCGCGCAGCGAACGGCCAATCAGCCGCTGGATTTCCTGCGTGCGGCCCGACTGCTTGCCACGCGCCGCTTCACGATCCGTGCGCGTGCGCGTCGAGCGCGGCAGCATGCCGTACTCCGCCGTTACCCAGCCCCTGGTAGTGCCGCGCAGATGCGGCGGCTGCTTTTCCAGCACGCTCGCCGTGCAGAGCACTTTGGTATTGCCGCTTTCGATCAACACCGCGCCCTCGGCGTGACAGGTAAAGTTGCGTGTGATGCGTATCACGCGCAATTCATCGGGCTTCCTGCCGCTGGGTCTTTTACCGGCTGCTGCGCTCATGCTATCTTCCGCGTTCAATTATTGAATGCAGATTATACGTGAGCGCCTCCTCCACACATCCGCCCATTTACAGCATGACCGGCTACGCCGCCGCCGCGCGCGAACTGCCCGGCGGCGCGCTTACCGTGGAAATTCGCGCGGTCAACAATCGTTATCTGGACATTCAGTTTCGTTTGCCCGAAGAACTGCGCGCAATCGAGCCGGCGTTGCGCGAAGTGCTCGCCGCGAAGTTGACTCGGGGCAAAATCGAATGCCGCGTAGCGCTGTACGCAGCGGCAGCCGCGCCCGTGGCGCCGGAACTGAACGCGGCCTTGTTGCACCAACTCGCCGCGTTGAACGCAGAAGTGCTGAAAGTGTTCCCGCAAGCCGGCAGTTTGCGCGCCGCCGACGTGCTGCGCTGGCCCGGTATGCTGGGTGCAGACACGCTTTCCGCCGACGCGGTGCGCGCGGCGTGCCGCGAACTCACCGCCGCCGCGCTGGAGGATTTCATGGCAGCGCGCGCGCGCGAAGGCGCGAAGCTGAAGGATGCCATCCTGCAACACGCCAGCGCGATCGAAGCGCGGGTCGCCGGCCTCGCGCCGCGTATGCCCGCCGCCATCACCGCATTTCAGGAAAAACTCAACCAGCGCCTGCGCGATGCGCAAATCAACGCCGACGACGAGCGCATCCGGCAGGAAGTGGTGCTCTACGCCGGCAAAATCGACGTCGACGAGGAACTCACGCGTCTGAAAGCCCACATGGGCGAATTGCGGCGTATCCTTGCCAAAGGGGGTGCTGCGGGCAAGCGGCTGGACTTTCTGATGCAGGAGCTGAACCGGGAAGCCAACACGTTGGGCTCGAAAGCTGCCGATATCGAAATCACGCAGGCGTCGATGGACTTGAAATTGCTGATCGAGCAAATGCGCGAACAAATTCAGAATATTGAGTAATGGCTAGTTAACAGTAAACCGTTAACAGTGAACCGTAACTCCGCCACAGCGGTGCTGTTCACGGTTTACCGTTCACTGTTCACCAACTCCTCATCATGAGCGGCAACCTCTACATCGTCAGCGCCCCCTCCGGCGCGGGAAAAACCAGCCTTGTCGCGGCGCTGCTCAAGGCCGACCCGCTGGTACGCAAATCGGTTTCGTTCACCACGCGCGGCCCACGCGCGGGCGAGGTCAACGGCCGCGAATACAATTTTGTCAGTGTCGACGAGTTTGAACGCATGCGTGCGGCGGGGGAGTTCGTGGAAAGCGCGCTGGTGCACGGCAACCATTACGGCACATCGCACAAATGGATGAGTGCGCGGCTTGCCGAGGGGCAGGACATTCTGCTGGAAATCGACTGGCAGGGCGCAGCCCAGGTGCGCCGCGTAAATCCAGCGGCGGTTACGATTTTCATCCTGCCGCCATCCTACGAAGCGCTGCGCGAGCGGCTCACCGGGCGCGCCACCGATGCTGCCGAGATCATCGCTCAACGGCTCGCCAACGCGCGTGAGGAAATCACGCATGTGCTTGATTTTGATTATGTTATTATTAACGAAGACTTTGATCGGGCGGCGCGGGAACTTGCCGCCGTGGTGGTTGCCCAACGTTCGACCCGCGCCAGCCAACAGGCGCGCAACGGGGCGCTGATTGATCAGTTGCGTAATCCCGCATCCGGCTGACCGCCACTTTGTAATTTCGTAATTTTGTAATTTCGCAATTTCATACCCCCGCGCTTTCGTAACCCCGCACTTTTCAATTTTCTCTGTTCACTGGACACATCATGGCCCGCATTACCGTAGAAGACTGCCTGAAACGCATTCCCAACCGTTTTGAAATGGCGCTCGCCGCGACCTATCGTGCGCGGCAAATCGCCAACGGCTCGCAGCCGATGCTCGAAACCAATCGCGACAAGCCCACCGTGATGGCGCTGCGCGAATTGGCCGCCGCCAAATTCGGCAAAGAAATTCTTTTAAAAACAAATACTTAGCCATGTTCTAGCTCGCAGTCATGCCCGACGGCGCGACGCTTCTCCAGGAATGCGCCGGCTATCTGAAGCCGGACGATGTCGCGCAACTGCAAACCGCCTATACCTTTAGCGAATCGGCCCACAAAGGCCAATTTCGCAATTCTGGCGAGCCGTATATCTCGCACCCGCTGGCCGTTGCCGGCATTCTTGCCAAGTGGCATCTTGATCCGCAAGCGTTAACCGCCGCGCTGCTGCACGACGTGATGGAAGACACGCCCATCACCAAACACGAGTTGCAGCAGACGTTCGGCAAACCGGTGGCCGACCTCGTGGATGGCGTTTCCAAGCTCGACAAAATCGAGTTTGAAACGCAGGAAGAAGCGCAGGCCGAAAATTTCCGCAAAATGCTGCTGGCGATGGCGCGCGACGTGCGCGTCATCCTCATCAAGCTCGCCGACCGGCTGCACAACATGCGCACGCTGGATGCCGTGCCCGCGCACAAGCGGCGGCGCATCGCGCGCGAGACCATGGAAATTTACGCGCCCATCGCCAACCGGCTGGGGCTGAACAGCATTTATCAGGAGCTCGACGATCTGTCGTTCAAGCACCTGTATCCGACGCGCTGCAACGTGCTCACCAAGGCGGTCACCAACGCACGCGGTAACCGGCGCGAAGTGGTGGGCAAAGTGCTCGCCAATATCGAAAAGCGCCTCGCCGATAACGGCGTGGTTGCCCAGGTGCAGGGGCGTGAAAAACATCTGCATTCCATTTACAACAAGATGCGCGAGAAGCACCTGTCGTTCGGCCAGGTGCTAGACGTTTTCGGCTTTCGCATCATCGTCAAGGACGTGCACGCCTGCTACATCGCACTGGGCGTGCTGCACGGCCTCTACAAGCCAATTCCCGGCAAGTTCAAGGACTACATCGCCATTCCGAAATCGAACGGCTACCAGTCCCTGCATACACACCTTTTCGGCCCGTTCGGCAGCCCCATCGAGATCCAGATCCGCACGCAGGAAATGCACAAGATCGCCGAGGCCGGCGTGGCCTCGCACTGGCTATACAAGAGCTCGGATCAATCAATCACCGAATTGCAGCGTAAAACGCACCAGTGGCTGCAAAGCCTGCTCGAGATGCAGTCCGAATCCGGTGATTCCGTGGAGTTTCTCGAACATCTGAAGGTTGATCTCTTTCCCGACGCGGTTTACGTGTTTACGCCCAAGGGCAAAATCATGTCACTGCCACGCGGCGCCACGGCGGTGGATTTTGCCTATGCCGTGCACACCGACATCGGCAACCGCTGTGTTGCGGTGAAAATCAATCACGAGTTGCTGCCACTGCGGCAGGAACTCAAGAACGGCGACCGCGTGGAAATCATCACCGCCTCGCACGCCAAGCCCAACCCAATGTGGCTGAATTTCGTCGCCACTGCGAAGGCGCGCGCGCACATCCGGCATTTTTTGAAGACCATGCATTTCAACGAGTCGGTGCAATTGGGTGAGCGCCTGCTCAATCAGGCGCTCACCGCACTGAAGTCAAACCTTGCAGCCGTGCCGGAAGCGCAGTGGACCAAACTCATGCGCGAAAACCACGGCAAATCGCGCGACGATATTCTGTCGGACATCGGCCTGGGCAAACGTCACGGCGTGGTGGTGGCGCGCCAGCTGCTCGCGCTACGCGAACTGGCGCCGGGCGAAGCCGCCGCGCAAACCAAACTGGGCACCGTCGTCATTCGCGGCTCGGAAGGCATGGCCGTACAGTTTTCCAAATGCTGCCATCCGATACCGGGCGACCGCATCGTCGGCCTTATCAGCAAGGGTCAAGGCATGGCGATTCACACGCACGATTGCCCGGTTCTGGCGAAATCGCAGCACGAGCCGGAGCGGCTGCTCGACGTGGAATGGGACAACGAATCGCGCAAGCTGCACGACGTGAACGTACGCATCGTGGTGGCCAACGAACGCGGCGTGCTGGCCAAGGTGGCGGCGAGCATCGCCGACGAGGAATCGAACATACAAAACGTGACGGTCGACCCGCAGGACGGCGGCCGCTACGCCACAATGAATTTCACACTGCAGGTGGCTGACCGCAATCACCTTGCGCGCATCATGATCGAGTTGCGGCGCATACCTGAAGTGGCAAGGATCACACGCCTGCGAGCGTAGCCCCCAGCACTCCCCTGCGGGCTTGGCCCGCAGCGTACGCCGGCGTCCAACTACTCCCCCTGTATCTTCGCCGCCTTGATAATCTGCGCCCAGCGCGGCAATTCCTTTTGCAGCAGCGCCGTAAACTGTTCCGGCGTGCTCGCTTCGACTTCCACGCCCTGTTGCGCGAAGCGCTCGCGCAACTCCGCGCCCGCCAGCGCGCGGGCGACGCTCTGATTGAGCTTCGCAATGATCGGGCGCGGTGTCGCAGCCGGCGCAAGCAGCCCGTACCAGGTAATGTATTCGTAGCCCGGCACGCCGGTGTCGGCGATGGTGGGCACGTCCGGCAGCATCGGCGAGCGGCGAGCGCCGGAAACTCCCAGCGCGCGCAGCCGGTTCGATTTGATGTGGCCGATGGCGGACACCACCGGCACGATCATCATCTGCACCTGCCCGCTTACGGTGTCGATCAACGCCGGGCCGCCGCCCTTGTACGGAATCAGCGTGCCTTTCACGCCGGCCATGTCCTCGAATAGCGCCACCGCCAGGTGAAGCGTGCCGCCCACGCCGGCCGCATAGTTAATCTGCCCCGGCTTTGCTTTCATCAGTGCGATCAATTCTCGCGTGCTTTTCGCGGGCACCGCCGGGTTCACCACCAGCACGCTCGGCGTTACGCCGATCAACGTAATCGGCGCAAATTCACGCAGCGTGACATACGGGATTTTCGGATACAGCGCGGGCAGATACGTTAGCGCGCTGTTCATTGCCAGAAGCGTGTAGCCGTCGGCCGGTGCCTTGGCGACGATGTCATTGCCGACGATGCCGCCGCCGCCCATGCGGTTATCGGCGATGAACTGCTGTTTGTATTCCTCGCCGAGCTTCGCACCGGTCAACCGCCCGACGATATCCACACCGCCGCCTGGCGCGTAGGGAATCACCACGCGCACCGGCTTGACCGGATAATTCAGTGCTGAATTTGCCGGGGTAACCTGAGACAGCGCCAAGCTGGACGCGAGGAGCTGCGCCAGCGCTGCGGTGTATCGTAACGCCGTCAATGCCATCAGCCAGCGTTCTGTCTGTTCTTGGCTTCCAGCGCCTTGATCAAACCATCAATGCCGGACTTGGTGATTTCGTTATTGAACGTGCTGCGATAGTTGGTCACCAGACTGAGGTTCTCAACCACCACGTCGTACACCTTCCAGCCGCTGCCCGACTTCGCCAGCCGGTAGTCGACCGAAATCGGCTTGCGCGAGGAATCTTTCACGAAGGTTTTCACCGTCACGTCGTCGTCCGCGGGCTTCACCGCCGCCGGGCGCACGTCCACCGCGGCATCAGCCGAGTTCGACTGACTCAGCGCCTGACTGTAGGTGGTCACCAGCAATGTGCGAAACGCGCTTTCCAGCGACTGCTGCTGCGCGGGCGAAGCATCGCGCCACGCACGCCCCACGGCCAGCCGCGTCATTGCCTGGAAGTCAAAATTCGGCAGCACTTTTTTGTCCACCACGTCGGATAGCTGGCGGCGATCCTTGTTGGCCTTGATCACGCTCAGCACTTCGTCCACCATGCCTTTGACCAGCGAGTCCGGCGCCGCGGCGGATTGCGCGAAGGCCGCGCCCGCCGCCAACAGTGTCACGCCGCCAAGCCATACCATCAGTGTTTTGTACAGTTGCTTCATAGTCGAATTTCCTTTCGTTGCGCGAAATCGCACGCCAGCACGGTCGCGCCGCCGGTGCGATGATGCTTAGGCGCATTTCCCTAAACGCGGTTCCCGCCAGACGGTTACAGCCGCTTCTGCGCTGGCCGAAAAGCATCTTCAAAAAATCTCTGTTAAAACAGATACTTACCAATCATCTGCACCTGCGCGGGACAGCGTGCAAAACGCTGTTACAAAATTTCACCGGCGTATCTCAGGTTTTCGCCCGCGCCGACGCTGCCACGGGGCCGGTCAGCGGCGCCACACCGGACTGCCCGTTGCTGCGCAGCCACATCAGCCACAGGGTAAATCCGCTTGCCAGCAGCAAAAACGGAATGGTGCCGTAGTTCACCGCGTGCCAGCCGCTCATGGTCAGAAGCATGCCCGAGGACATCGACGAAATCGCCATGGTGCAAAACACCATCAGGTCGTTCGCTGCCTGCGTTTTGGCGCGCTCGGCGGGTGTGTGACATTCGGTGAGCAGCGCCGAGCCACCGACGTACATGAAATTCCAGCCCACGCCGAGCACGAACAACGCGATCCAGAAATTAATGACGCCGGTACCTGCCAGCGCAGCAAGCACCGCGCCGAACAACAGCACAATGCCGGCGAAGATCACCTTCAGCACGCCGAATTTCTGGATCAGCGAACCGGTAAAAAACGACGGCCCGTACATGCCCAGTACATGCCACTCCAGCACGAATGCCGCCGAATTGAAGTGGTGATCGTGCGCGCGCATCGCCAGCGGCGTCGAGGTCATAAAGAGATTCATGATGCCGTACGACAGCGCCCCTGCCAGCGCCGCCACGATAAACGCCGGCTGGCGCATGATCTCGCGGATCGGCCGGCCGCCGTCTTTTCGGTCTTTTTCCGAGAGTTGCGGAATATCCAACTGCGTCAAAACCAGCGCCGCCACCACGCACACACACATCAGCGACAGATACGACCCCAGAAACATGTGATCCGCAAACAGATCCTTGGTGCGCTTGGCCATTTCCGGCGCGACAAAACCGCCGACAATGCCGCCCGCCAGCGTCAGCGAAATCGCTTTGGCGCGAAAGCTGGCATCGGTGGCATCCGCCGCAGCGAAGCGGTAATACTTGCCGAAGGCGGTGTAGCTGCCCATCACCATCATGCCCAGACACAGCAGCCAGAAATTCGACAGATAAATCGCCAGCGCGTTAATGCCCGCGCCCACGAAGCCGATGCCCGTGCCCGCCTGAAAGCCATTGCGGCGGCCCACCGCCTTCATCAGCATCGATGCCGGAAATGTGGTGAGCGCCGAACCGATCACGTAACACGTCAGCGGTATGGTGGCCAACGCGGCCACCGGCGCCAATGCCACGCCGGCCAACCCGGTGACCAGAATCAGCGTCACGCCGCCGGTTTGCAGCGTGGCCTGACAGGCGGAGAGAACTAAAACGTTTCTGTGTTGTTTTTGCATGTTACTCAGGTTTGATTCCCGCAGCCTTGACCACCGGCCCGATGCGCGAAAGATTCGCGCGAATGTAATCGCCGAACTCCGCCGGCGTGCCGCCAATGAGAGCAAACCCCAAAGCGGACAAGCGATCTTTGGTCTCCGGCAACCGCGTCACCCGCAGCGTCTCGGCATTAAGCCGAGCCACGGTATCCGCCGCCGTGCCCGCAGGCAACAAAAAGCCCGTCCACGAATCAAAGTCATAGCCCGGCACGCCGGATTCGGCAACACTGGGAATGTTGGGCGTTGCGGCAATGCGCTTGCCGCCGGTAGTGGCAAGTATGCGCAGCTTGCCGCTGTTGGCGTGTGGCAGCGCTGTCGCCAGCCCCGGCACCATCATCGGTATTTGCCCTGCCAGCGTATCGTTAAACGCCGCCGCGAGCCCCTTATAAGGCACATGCAGAATGTTGATGCCGGTCATCGATTTCAACATTTCCATCGGAATGTGCTGCGCGCTGCCGACGCCGCCCGACGCGTAGTTCAGTTGCCCCGGCCGCGCCTTGGCAAACGCGATCAGCTCCTTGACGTTCGTCACCGGCACTGACGGATGCACCGCCAGACAATTATTGATCTCTGCCGCCAGCAGCACCGGCGCAAAATCCTTCAGCGGGTCATATGGCAGCTTGGCGTAAAGATACGGGTTGATCGCGAGTGTCGCCACGTTGCCCATTCCCACGGTGTAACCATCCGGCGCGGCGCGCGCAATCGCCTCCATGCCGATAATGCCGTTGGCGCCGGTGCGGTTGTCGACAACGACTTGCTGCTTCCATTGCTCCGACATCTTTTGCGCGTAGTGACGGGCGAGCACGTCAACTGCACTGCCGGGCGCGAAGGGCAGGACGAGGCGAACGGATTTGGCGGGGTAGGTTTGGGCAATGGCAACTGACGCGAGCATCACTGGCACGATCAATACGACAGCCCGAACAATGCTTTGAAACTTCATAACTTCCCTTTATCGACAGTTCTACAAGCGTCTACAAACCACATGTGTAATTCCGCGAAAGCGGGAATCCATACGTGGTCCCAGTTGGCGCTGTGTTATGGATTCCCGCTTTCGCGGGAATGAAGAGGGTACTATTCGACGCAACCCAACAAACGCGGTGTGGCAAATGACTGACACTTACGCCGATAAGACTGGTGGCGTCAAGCACGCGCAAACGCAACGGAAACTCACGACCCCGAAACCGTAACCCCGCCATCCACCACAATCATCTGTCCCGTCACAAACGCCCCCGCCTCGCAAGCGAGAAACGCGGCGACGCCGCCAATGTCCTTCGGCTGGCCGATGCGCCGCAAGGGCGTTGCGGCCTCGCGCGATTTCAGCCGGTTTTCATCTGACCACAGCGCTTTCGCAAAATCGGTTTTTACCAGCCCCGGCAGAATGGTGTTGACGCGAATGTTCTTGTCGCCCCACTGCACCGCGAGCGCACGCGCGAGGCCCGCCTCGGCCGCTTTCGAAGTGCCATACAGCCCCAACACCTGACTGCCGCGCAGCGCGCCGATGCTGGAAATGATGATCATCGAGCCGCCTTCGCCGCGCTCGGCCATCGTCGGGAGCACCATATTGGCAAGCCAGAAAACACTCTTCACATTGGTGGACATGATTTTGTCGAACACGTCGTCGGTGGCCGTGGTCAGCGGACCAAAGTGCGGGTTCGACGCGGCATTGCACACCAGGCTGTCGATGCGGCCCCATTTATTCATCACGGTATCGACCAAGCTCTGCGCCGCCGCCTTGTCGCCCACGTTGCACGGCACCGCCAGCGCTTCCTGCCCGCGCGCGGTGAATTCGGCGGCCACCTTGTCGCAGGCATCGGCCTTGCGGCTGGAAATCACCACTTTCGCGCCGAGGTTGGCCATTTCCTCGGCGATGGATTTGCCGATGCCCTTGGTGGAACCGGTAATGAGTGCTACTTTTCCCTTGAGACTGAACATGTTGACTCCTGATTGCAAAATCGTTTCTTGCCACAAACGGCAGCGGGCGTGACTATACCGCATCGCCACCGCGCACCCATTACGGCAACATCACGCCCTGACTTGCGAATCCCGCACCAGGCCACAATGCGCATGCAAATCGTAACTATCTGTTTTAATTAACTTTTTTGAGGCGATTATGAACATTAACACCAACACCGAAAAACTCCTCGCCCACAAAGACGGGGCCGCCGGCTGGATCACCTTTAACAACCCGGCCAAGCGCAATGCCATGTCGTATGAGATGTGGCTGGGGCTCGACATCGCGCTTGATGCCTTCATCGCCGACCCGGCGATTCGCGTGATTGTGCTGAAAGGCGCAGGCGACAAGGCATTTGTGTCGGGCGCGGACATCAGTGAATTCAAAGAAAAGCGCGCCAACCCGCAAATGGTGGCCGAGTTCAACAAAGTCTCCGGCGCCATCGCCGAAAAATTGCAGAACTGCCTGAAACCCACCATCGCCATGATTCGCGGCTACTGCATGGGTGGCGGGCTGGGCACCGCGTTACTGTGTGATCTGCGCATCTGCGCCGACGATTCGCGCTTTGGCATCCCCGCCGGCAAGCTCGGCGTAGGTTACAAATACACCGCGTTAAAGCGCCTGAGCGATCTCGTCGGCCCCGCTAACGTCGCGGAGATTTTTTACACCGCACGCCAATTCGACGCACAGGAAGCCAAGGACATGGGCCTCGTCAACCGCGTGCTGCCGGTCGACAAGCTCGAAGCCTTTGTGGCCGATTACGTCAAAACCATCGGTGGCAATGCCCCGCTCACGTTAAAGGCGGTAAAAGTCTGCCTCGGCGAAATCGCCAAGGACGACCACAAGCGCGACATCGCGCTATGCGACCGCGTGGTTGATGACTGTTTTGCGAGCGAGGATTACACCGAAGGGCGCACGGCGTTTATGGAGAAGCGTAAGGCGGTGTTTCGGGGGCGGTAGATTGAAATTCTGGACAGCTTTCGGTCAGACATTCTGCGCGGGGATGGAGAGAATTTAAAAATACAATAAAATCAAATGCTTATATCAAGCAAGATTTAACTTGCCTTCGCCCCCTTGATTAGCCACATACACCTTTGATTATTTGAATCTCACCTTCTTTATGACCATCCATGTTGCCTTATCGACTTCAACATGAAGATTTATGGCCCGCAAAGACTTAAAAAATGGCGGCTCGTCTGTTTTTATGAAGCGCGAAGAAAATCGAACTAAATATGTGGTCGCATTTTCCTCGACGACAGTTTCATAGTTTTCAAGCATCCTTTGATCTGGATGCGTAACTGTCTCCTCTTTTAGGCTTGCAACCGCAACTTCCAATGCGCGAAGAATATTACCGTCAAGCTTTATTGATGAACCGACGCTTTCGGGATATTGATGAGGAATATCTGACTGACACGCGGCTAACAACGCGAGCAAAATGCAACAACCCGATGCGTTTGCAGTGAAACTGCACTTCATGAGCAACTATAGATCCGATGTCATTTGCACGATTCGTTTTTGGATTGTAGGCTCAAAACTGCCCGCTTGGTGTAACCACATATCCATTGCCAGTTGCGCCGTAGTATCCACTAAGATCAAATGAGTCGTGGTCGATATACTAGGAAACTAGTGCCGCAGAAACCCCGCCTGCTACTTATTCTGAAACTTCGCCGGCCGCTTTTCGATAAACGCCGCCAGCGCTTCTTTCGCGTCCGCCGTGTAGCGCAGCTTGGTATTCATGGTGTTTTGCATGTCGATGAACTGCTCGGCGGAAATGTCGTGCGCGCGGTGCAGCGCCTGCTTGGTCATGCGCACGGCGATGGGCGCCTTGCTGTTCAGCTTGCGCGCCAACGCCATGGCTTCATCCATCAGCGTGTCGTGCGGCACCACTTTGTTGACCACGCCCCAGGCCTTGGCCTGCGCGGCATCGAACGGTTCGCCGAGCATGCAAATCTCGGTGGCGATGGCCATGCCCACCAGCCTTGGCAAATAGTACGCGGACGCCTCCGCCATCAAGCCACGCTCGACGAAGTTACAGCCGAAGGTGGCCTTGTCGCTGGCAATACGAAAATCCGCCGCGAACGCCATGTTGTTGCCCGCGCCGCGCGTGACACCATTGACGGCGGCTATCACCGGCTTGGATATCTCGCCGAAGGCAATCGGGTAGTAATACCCCGCGTCGAACATCGGCTGCGTGAGGATGCTGTTGCCGCCGCCGGTGTTTTCGGCCTCGGCGCGCGCTTTTAAATCCGCGCCGGAACAAAAGCCACGCCCGGTGCCGGTGACGATCAGCGTCCAGATGTCCGTGTCGTACTCGGCCTTGCGCACGACATCCGCGATTTCTTCGCGCATGTTGTAGTCGAGCGCGTTGAGGCGGTCGGGGCGGTTAAGCGTGAGGATGCCGGTATGTTCGCGGACTTCCCAGAGGATGGATTTGTACATGGGCAATTTCCAAATTTACAGTTGTCGAGACTTCGTACAAGTCAAAACCCTAACCCGTCGTTCCCGCGAAGGCGGGAACCCATAACACACGTGCCATCGCGAACACCCTATGGGTTCCCGCCTTCGCGGGAACGACGGTGAGGTATATCTGGCGCTGGCTACTTTGCGGCCGGCTTAAACCTCGGCGTGCGCTCCCGATCCCCCGGGTTGTCCCAACCCTTCCAATTCGGTTTGCGCTTTTCTGCAAAGGCCTTGCGTGATTCCACACGATCGGACTGCGCGCCGTGGTTGTGCAGCAGTTTGGCGTAGGCCTCGATGTCATCGGGCACGCGGCCGCGCAGTGCCCGCGTCATGTACAGCGTGTTGACGCGCGAAGCGGGCGGCAGGCTTAAAAGGTGGTCGGCCATCTTCTGCGCTTCGGGCATCAGTTGTTCGGCATCGACCAGACGGTTGAGGTAGCCCACTTCATACATCCGTTCGGCGGTGAAGCGGAAGGCGAAAGCGACCTCGGTGGCGACAGCGTGCGGCAGGTTATTGAGAATGCCGTGGCTATGGCCTCCCAGCAGCCAGCGCTTCGCCTCGGACGATTCAAACGTCACGCCGCGCACCGCCACGCGAAAATCCGCGCGCTCGGTCAGCATAAAGCCGCCGCCCATGGCAAAACCGTTGATCGCCACAATCACCGGCTTGTCGAGCGTGCCGTTGTTGTACGGATTGTCGAGCTTCGCTGTTTCCTCGGATGCGCCGACGCGGCCCTTCTCAACGGATTCCTTCATGTCCTCGCCCGCGCAGAAGGCGCGGCCCACGCCAGTAAATATCGCAACTTCCAGATCCTTGCTGTCACGAAACTCACACCACGCTTCGGCCAGCCGCGTGCGCATTTCGGTGCCCAGTGCGTTCATGCGCTCCGGGCGGTTCAGGCGGATGGTCATCACGCCATCGTTGCGTTCGACTTCGACAAAACTCATGACGCTCTCCTCGTAAATTGACGTCCTATCATACGCGGGATTGTGCCCGCGTTCTACGCAACATCACCGCCGGTTTGCCGGCGCGTCCTTGCGCCAGATGGTCTCGCGCCAATGCCAGCCGATCCACGCCGTGCACATCAGCCCCGACACGCAATACAGCGTCGCGGTAACGCGATAGCCCAGATTCGCGATCAACGGCCCGGCGATTAGCAGCCCCACCGGCACGCCGTATATCATCAGCGTGCGCGTGCCCATGACATGCCCGCGAAACCCCTCGCGCGTGGTACGCAACAGCATCGCCGACAGCGGCACCATGCTCATGCTATGCGCGCAACCGGCCAGCATGATCATCGGGATGCCCGCGCTGAAGCCGGGCATCTGCGCGAAGGTCAAAGTCATCGTGTACCAGATGCCGCAAAAAATCAGCATCATGCGCGCGGGCGGCAGGCGGTAGCCAATGCGCGAGAGAATGATCGACCCCATCAGCGCCCCAAACGCAAAACTGGCCGCAAGATAACTCAAGCCGCGCTGATCGGTGTGATACACATCCTTGGCCACCACCGGCAGCAGGCTGTTGGTGAGCGGAAACGCGCTGACGTTCACCAGAAAGGCAATTGCCATCGCCGCCTGCAAATGCGGTGTGCGCCACACATAGAGAAGGCCATCGCGAAGATCACCGAATGCCGACGCCGGGCGCGCGTCCCGGGCGGCCTGTGTCACCGGCTTGTTCGCCGTTTTCAGGCTAAGCAGCAACGAGCAGAAATACAACCCCGCGATCACCACATACGCCTTCGCCATGCCGAGTGTGGCCGCCAGCGCTGCACCACTGAGCGCCCCCACCACGCGCGCGGAATCCTGCGTGGTACGCGAAATGCTGGTGGCGCCGATGATCCCCTGGGCAGGCATGGTCTCGCCGAGCATTGCGTAACGCAGCACCATGTCGGCGGGCCGCAACACGCTCATCACGATGCCAATGAAAAAAACATGCACCGGCTGCAGCACGCCCGTCAGCGCCAACGTCATGGTAGTGGCCGACGATATGGCGAACCCCAGCCGCAGTGAACAATAGGTCGTCTTGTTGCCCACGCGCTGCCCTGTCACGCCTAGCACCGGCGCGAACACGGTACCCAGATAAGTCAGCGAGCCGAACAACGTCAGCATCACCACCGATTTTGTTTCGACAAGGATGTACCACGCGAGAATGATGTTTTCCATCTCGATGGCCCACGAGGTCGATAAATCGGCGGGCCATTGAAAACGGAAACTCGGCACTGCGAAGGGCGCGAGCGCGGAACGTTTGGGTAGTGCGTCACTCATATTTTGGGGATAGCCATTCGTGGCAGACCTTTGTGCAACGAAGGGACGGCAAAATTTTCCCTGTCATTCCCGCGAAAGCGGGAATCCATGAGGCGTGCCAGATGGCACTGTGTTATGGATTCCCGTTTTCGCGGGAATGGCAATGTTAGTGTTGATGCGTCCGCAATCTCAATCAATTTCTCGGTTCCGCCACTACTGAATCTTGATATCCGCAGCCTTAACCGCATCACGCCACATGCCGATTTCGCGGCGAATCTGCTCGAACAGCGCCTCGGGCGTGCCGCCGGTGGGCGAGACGCCGTCACCGCGCAGGCGCTCTTCCATGTCCTTGCCGCGGATGATCTTGCCGACTTCGCCGTTCAGGCGCTCCACCACCGGGCGCGGCAAGCCGCGGGGGCCGATCAGCCCGTGCCAGTTGCTAACATCGTAGCCGGGCACGCCTGATTCGGCGATGGTGGGGATATTCGGCTCTGCGGCGATGCGTTCACGCGTGGTCACCGCCAGCGCGCGGATGCGCCCCGCCTTGGCCTGCGCCAGACCCACTTGCGCCGTGGCGAAAACCAGCGAAATCTGTCCGGCGATCAAATCCGTCATCGCGGGCGCGCCGCCCTTGTAAGGCACGTGCACCATGCTGATTCCGGCGCCATGCAAAAAGAGCGCATTGGCCAGATGCACGATGGTGCCCTGCCCCGCCGAGCCATAAACAATTTGTCCCGGACGTGCTTTCGCCAGCGCAATCAGCTCGCGCAAATTCCTGGCCGGCAGCGACGGATGCACCGAAGCCACCAGCGGCCCGCGCGCCACCGGAATCACCGGCGTGTAGTCGTTCACCGGATCAAACTTGAGCGGATACAGGCTGGGGTTGATCGAGTAGCTCGGTGTGATGAGGTTCAGCGTGTAACCATCAGGCGCGGCACGGATGCCCGCCTCAATGCCCAACGTGCTGCCTGCGCCCGCGCGATTTTCCACGATTACCTGTTGCCCGAGCGCTTCGGTGAGTTTTTGCGCCAATAGCCGCGCGATAAAGTCGCTGCCGCCACCCGCCACTGTGGCCACGATAATGCGCAGTGGTTTCACCGGGTAAGCCTGCGCCCGCGCGTGGCCCATCATCGCCAGCGGCAAAGCCAGCGCGAATAAGATATAAGTATTTGTTTTTATTGAATTTTTCAAAAATGTCGTTTGTACGAATCTGCGCTATTCCGCCTTCACGCCCGCCGACTTGATGACTTTGCCGAGCACCTCAATTTCGCGCGCGACAAACGCTGCCGCCTCCGCCGGCGTGCTGCCCACCGGGTCGGCGCCCTCGCGTGTCATGAACGATTTCATGTCCGGATGCTGCATCGCCTTGAGGGTTTCCGAATGCAGGCGCGTGACAATCGCGGCGGGCGTGGCGGCCGGCGCGAAAAACACAAACCAGTTCGAAATATCAAAACCCGGAAACATCGAATCCAGCGTCGGCACTTCGGGCAGCACTGCGGAGCGGCGCCTGGTGGTCACCGCAATCGCGCGCACTTTATTGGCGCGCAAGAACGGCGCCGCGCTGTTGACACCCGGAAACGCCATTTCGGTTTCGCCGCCCATCAGTGCGTTCATTGCGGGTGCCGCGCCCTTGTACGGAATATGCACCAGCGCCGCGCCCGTCATTTGCTGAAACATCGCGCCTGCAAGATGGCTGGTGGTGCCGCCGCCGTTGGACCCAAAGTTGAGCCCGCCGCGCGTTTTTTTCGATAGCGCCACCAGATCCTGCACCGTCTTCACCGGCACCGACGGATGCACCGTGAGAAGCGCGGGCACCGAGCCAGGCTGCGTAATCGCCAGCAAATCGCGGCGCGGGTCAAACGGCAGCTTCGGATACAGTGTGACATTCGCCGCAATCGCCGACGTGGTAAACAGCAGCGTGTGGCCGTCGGGCGCGCTCTTCGCAACAATCTCCGCGCCGATACTGCCGCCCGCGCCCGCGCGATTGTCCACCAGCACTGTCTGCCCGAACGCCTCCTGCAAGCGTTGCGCCAGCACACGCGCGAGAATGTCGGTGCCGCCGCCGGCGGCAAACGGCAACACAATGCGTATCGCGCGTGACGGAAACTCCTGTGCCGCCGCCGACACGGCCACAGTTACCGCCAGCCCCGCAAGCAGCAACCTGACTCTGCAAAAATTCCGCTGAAGCAAGTGACCTCCCCGTTACTTGATTCTTGACTGAGAGTCGATCAATACCCGACCCATCCCTGTATCGTAGTCCGCCCGGCATTGCCGCACAATCACCAACCTGCGGCGGCAGCGCAATGCGCCTCGGCTATACTGTGAACGACCTTTGACTTCGCCCCACACTTCCACATGCTGCAACGCGCGCCTTCGTGTCTCCCTTCGCGTCTCCTGACCAAGACCGCCCTGCGAATGACACTGGCCGCGGCCTGCGCCTGCACCAGCGCCCGCGCGGCCGACACCGCCAGCGTGAACTATCCCCACTATCCTTCGCGCCCGGTGCGCATGCTGGTGGGCTTTACACCCGGCGGCACCAGCGACGTGGTGGCGCGCATCATCAGCCGCAAACTCACCGACGCATGGGGCCAGCAATTCGTGGTGGACAACCGCGCCGGCGCCGCCGGCATGCTGGCTGTGGAACTCACCGCGCGCGCCGCGCCCGACGGCCACACACTGATTTTTATTTCATCGACGTTTTCCATGCAACCCGCGTCGACGCCCAGACTGCCGTACGACCCGCTGCGCGATTTCACGCCGATATCGCTCGCGGTGGCCTCGCCCTACATCGTGGTGGTGCATCCGGCGGTGGAGGCGAAATCCATCAAGGAACTGATCGCGCTCGCCAAAGCAAAGCCCGGGCAGCTTTCGAGCGCCACCGCCGGCCCCGGCAGCGCGATCCACGTCACCGCCGAATTGTTCAACACCATGGCGGGCGTAAACATATTGCTGGTGCCTTACAAGGGCGTGGTCGGCATTACCGACCTCATCGCCGGGCAGGTGAACATGGCGTTCGCGGGCTTCGCGCAATCCATCGCTCACGTAAAAAGCGGGCGGCTGCGTGTGCTGGGCATTTCAACTCAGGCGCGCTCGCCGTTAATGCCCGACGTACCGACCATTGCCGAATCCGGCGTGCCGGGCTTTGACGTGTCGATCTGGTACGGCCTCATCGGCCCGGCAAACCTGCCCAAGCCCGTGCTCGCCAAGCTGCACGGTGGCGTGACGCAAACGCTTAAAGCGCCCGATGTGCGGCAAACACTGGTCGACCTGAGCCTCGACATCATTGGCAACACGCCGGACCAATTCTCGGCCATCATCCGCGCCGACATCGACAAGTGGATGAAACTCGCAAAATCCCAGAGATCCAAATAATTCCAATAATTCATATACTTACAATATTTGCGATATTTACGACAAGGCCCCGCCATGAAGAAAACCCCAGCCGCCGCCCGTAGCAAAGCCTTCAAAAACGGCATCACCACCCGCAGCAAAGTGCTCGGCGCGGAATACGTCAAACGCTCGTTCAAAAACGCCGACGAATTCAGCATGCCGTTTCAGGAAGTCGCCACCGAATTCGCGTGGGGCAGCGTGTGGCCGCGCAAGGGCCTGTCGCTGCGCGATCGCAGCCTTGTCACTCTCGCCCAAGTCATCGCGCTCAACCGCCCCAACGAAATCCGCGTGCATCTTCGCGGCGCGTTGCGCAACGGCATCAGCAAAAAGGAATTGAGCGAGCTGTGCCTGCATTCATTCCTGTATTGCGGCGGGCCGGCGTCGCTCGACGCTTTTCATATCATGAAGGAAGCGTTGCCGGCGTTGGAGGCTGAATATTTGGCGGAAAAGAAGAAAAAGCGCTGAACGCCACACGTTCGCAACAAGCAATTCGTAGGGCGGGAGGAGCGTAGCGTATCCCGCCACTTATCTGCGCCGCCGCCGCGCGAACGGCGGGTTGCGCTGCGCTTCACCCGCCCTACGGCACTACCCTACGATGCTAATCGATCATCAGGAAAAGCGAAGTCGTACACACGACTAAAGCAACTAGCAGTGCAAGTGGGATATCCACCCATCTCGTGCCTATGGCATCACGCATCCTTCTTAGCCGAATAACCAAACCAAAAACGATTGCAGGTAGCGAAATTAGCGCAGCAAGGACAACCAAATATAACGCAGCCGCGCCGTTGTGTCCTCCTACGGCAATGAATCCCACGACGCCAAGGAACGCAATCCCCACAAGGATGAAGGCTCCCATTGCGAGCAATTGAACTCCCGCTGTTTCACTTGATAGCTTTGTCATAGCCGTATATCACCAAGTTATATTGCTCGTTTCAAAACCCTCAACCCCGCCATCCGCCCCAACACCTCACACACCGAAGCCGTATCCTGCTGCGACAACCCCTGCGCCATCGCGGTGGTGTAAACCGGCGCGCAGGTGGTGAACAGCGGCAACGGGCAATCCACCGACTTCGCCATGTCGCCGATGACCTGCATGTCTTTTTGCCACACTTCAACTTTCATGGTGGCGGGCAGGTAGTTCTGCTGCACCATCAGTTTGCCACGCAGCTTGTAAATGCCATTGCCGAGCACGGGGCTGTCCTTGAACAGCGCCCACGTCTGTTCAGCATTGAGACCCATTTTGCGGGCGAAGGTCATGCTCTCCGCGACGGCGACGTTGTAAATCGCCACCAGATGATTGGCGATATATTTCATTTTGGTGCCGTTGCCGTACGCGCCGACATACTGGACGTTTTTGGTGAATACGTCGAGCACGGGCTTCGCCGTTTTGAACGCCGCTTGCGGCCCGCTGGCAAAAATCGTCCAGCCGCCTTCCTTCATGCGCACCGCCGTACCGCTGATCGGGCAATCCAACGTTTTCGCGCCTACTTTAGCGAGCGCCGCTTGCGCGCGGGACTTGTCGTCCATGGTCAGCGTGCTGGTTTCGATGACGATCAGCGGCGCTTGTTTCGCGCCGCGTTTGGCCGCCGCGATATGTTTCACCACATCTTCGAGCACACTGGCCTTGGCAAGCGAGGTAATCACGATGTCGGCCGCTGCCGCCACTGCCGTTGCCGATGCGAGTGGGCGGCCGCCAGCTTTTTTAAGCCGGGCGCGTGCTGCGGCGACAGGGTCGTAGCCGACGACTTTGTAACCGGCAGCGCACAGAGCTTCCGCCATCATGCCGCCCATGATGCCAAGACCAATGACGCCAACGGTTTGTAAGTATTTGTTTTTATTCATTTATTTCTCTTCTCTTTATCCTGCCTCTTAACACTCACTTCGTCATTCCGGCGAAGGCCGGAATCCAGTGCGTAAACCAGCGGCGCTTTGCGCCGGATAATAACAACCTGGGTTCTGGCTTTCGCCAGAACGACGGTGTTGTTGGCAAGGTTGCAATGGTTGGTTGCACGCGCCTGCCGTCACCCCATCACCAACGCCGCCCGCCCGATGGTCAATTCCTTGTCCAACCGCTGATGCAAGGCCTCGGCCTCAGCCAGCGGCGCGGTGTCGGTGACCAGTGCGCTGAATTCACCGCGCGCCACCAGTTCCAGGGTGTCCATCACTTCCTGCCGCGTGGCGTAGCGGCTGCCCATGAATTCGATTTCGTTGCGCAGCAGTCGGGCCGCATCGACCTTCACCGGCTGGCCGTTGCCGCCCAACGTCACCAGCCGCCCGCCCTTGCCCAAGGCGGCGAGCGCGGGTTCCAGCGTGCTGGCATTGCTGACGAAATCAATCGCGACATCGATGCCCTGGCCGTTGGTGGCTTCGAGCAACTGCTCTGCCACGCGCCCCGCCGAGGCATCGATGGTGATATCCGCGCCGCACTTCACCGCCGTTTCAAACTTGGCGGCGGCGGTATCGACGGCGATGACCTTTTTTGCCCGCGCCCAGCGCGCGACCTTGAGCATATGCACGCCTAGCCCACCGCCCGCCCCGAACACGGCCACCGTGTCATGCGGCGTCACGCGCGCGCGGCGCACGACTTTCAGCGGTGTCGCCAGTGCGTCGGTGATCACGCCTGCTTCGGCGGGGTTTTTGCGCCAGTCGATACCGTCAGGAAATTTCATGAAACTGCGCGCGGGCAGCTTGATGTACTCCGCATAGCCGCCGTCGCATTCGCGCCCGACATAGCCGCCGAAGTTGTCGCACAGCGTTTCGCGGTTGATGCGGCACCAATGGCAATGCCCGCAGGTGAAATAAAAATACGCGGTAACGCCATCGCCCACCTTGATATCGGCGGCGTTCACGCCCGCTCCCACGGCCACAATTTCCGCGGTGATTTCATGACCGATGATGCGCGGATACTGATTGAGCTTTAGCCGCCCCGCGCGCGCGTGATGAATGGTGAGACCGCTCCCGCACGCCAGCACGCGCGCGACGGCCTCGCCGGGCCCGGGCGTGGGGTCGGGCACATTGGCGACCTGAAACGGCTGGCCGGGGCCGGTAAGCAACACAGCTTTCATGCGATAGTCTCCTCTGTAATAGCTCCGCGGAACACACCTGCGGCGGTAGGGTTGCGCGCGGATTGTAGGTCAGAACACTGGCGGTGTCGCGCAAGGCGCGGGCGCGCGGCAGAGTACAATGCCCCGCCGCACGCCACGTTTTTCCGCACATTCTCACGCTACTGCCGCCCACAAAATCCCCATGGAATTCATCCGCATCCGCGGCGCCCGCCAGAACAACCTCAAGAATCTTTCGCTGGACCTGCCCACGAATGAACTGATCGTGGTCACCGGCGTATCGGGCAGCGGCAAGTCCTCGCTGGTGTTCGACACGCTGTACGCCGAGGGCCAGCGACGCTACGTGGAAACGTTCTCGCCCTATGCGCGGCAGTTTCTTGACCGGCAGGACCGGCCTCAGGTGGACACGATAGAGGGCATTCCACCTGCCATCGCCATCGACCAGACCAACCCGGTGCGCACCTCGCGTTCGACCGTGGGCACGATGACGGAGTTGAATGACCACCTGAAACTGCTCTACGCACGCGCGGCGGAACTCTATTGCAGGGGCTGTGGCGCAAAGGTCACGCGCGATACACCCCAGTCAATTTTTGAATCGCTTATGGCGCGTGCCCAGGCAGCGGGTGATCCGAGACTCACGGTGGCGTTTCCCGTGGCGGTACCGAAGAACTTTGCCGCCACCGAAGTGAAGAAGTTGCTCGAAGCACAGGGTTATACGCGTTACCTCAGCGAAGGCGAGCAAGCCTTTGAAGTCATTCAGGATCGTTTTCGCGCGGGAAACGCCGAGCGCGCGCGGGTGATTGAGGCCATAGAAGCCGCGATCAAAGTAGGCAATGGGCGAGTCAATGTGCATGCCACCGCAGACACGCCTCACCCCTCACCCCTCACCCCTCACGCTCCGTGGCGTTTCTCCACGGACCTCCATTGCCCCGACTGCGACATCCACTACCAGGATCCCACACCGAGCCTGTTTTCATTCAACTCGCCGTTGGGTGCGTGTGACACCTGCCGCGGCTTTGGGCGTGTGATCGGCGTCGATTACGGCCTGGTGATCCCCGACGAAGCGAAGACGCTGCGCGAAGGCGCGGTCAAGCCATGGCAGACGCCTTCGAACAAGGAGTGCCAGGACGATCTCGTCAACTACGCGAAGCAGCGCGGCATTCCGCTGGATACGCCGTGGCGGGAACTCAGCGAAAAACATCGCCATTGGGTGATCCATGGCGAGCCGCAATGGGTGAGCTGGAAGAAGTCGTGGCCGGGCACCTGGTACGGTGTTGCGCGTTACTTCAAGTGGCTGGAAAGCAAGGCCTACAAGATGCATGTGCGCGTGCTGCTCTCGAAGTACCGCGCCTACACCGAATGCGAAACCTGCAACGGTGCGCGCCTGAAGGCAGAAGCGCTATGCTGGAAGCTGGGTGGGCAGCTTGATGCACACAATGTGCATGACCTGATGTTGCTGCCCATCAGCCGCACGCGCGAGTTTATTCACGCCTTCAAGGCGCCCAGCCTGGCGGACGAAGCCACGGCCATGCTGCTCACGGAGATTCGCACGCGGCTCGATTACCTGATGGCGGTGGGCCTGGGCTATCTCACGCTCGACCGGCAATCGCGCACGCTGTCTGGCGGCGAGGTGCAGCGCATCAACCTCACTACGGCGCTGGGCACGTCGCTAACCAACACCTTGTTTGTATTGGATGAACCGTCCATAGGCCTGCATCCGCGCGACATGGGCCGCGTGATCGGCGTCATGCACAAGCTGCGCGATGCCGGCAATTCGCTGGTGGTGGTCGAGCACGACCCTCAGGTGATGTTTGCCGCCGATCGTGTGCTCGATATGGGGCCGGGGCCGGGCGTACGCGGAGGAGAAGTCGTTTATTTCGATGAAACAAAAAACCTATTAAAAACAAACAATTACAGCTCATCGCTGACGGCACGCTATCTCACGGGCGCACTGCGCGCAGATGGCGGCCTGCGCGGTCACGCCCCGGACATGGCAAATCCGCGCACGCGCAAACTCACGTTGCGGGGCGCAACGGAACACAATCTCAAGAACATTGATGTCGAAATACCGCTTGGCCATCTGGTCTGTGTCACGGGCGTGTCGGGCAGTGGCAAATCGACGCTGGTGCAGGATGTGCTGTACGCCGCGTTACTGAAGGTGAAGGGCAAGCCCACCGAAACGCCGGGTGCGCACCGCATGCTGTCGGGGCATGAGCATATCGGCGACGTGGTGATGGTTGACCAATCGCCCATCGGGCGCACCACACGCTCCAACCCGGCAAGTTACGTCGGCGCCTTCGATGCCATCCGCGATCACTACACCAAAACGCCGCTGGCGATGGAGCGCCAATATACGGCGGGCACTTTCAGCTTCAACTCCGGCAATGGGCGCTGCCCGGCCTGTGGCGGCAACGGCTTCGAGCACGTGGAAATGCAGTTTCTGTCGGATGTGTATCTCAGATGCCCGGATTGCGATGGCCGCCGTTATCGCCCGGAAATCCTCGAGATCACCATTGAAGGCAAATCCATCGCCGATGTGCTGGACATGACGGTGAGCGAAGCGATCACCTTCTTCAAGGGCGATTACAAGGTCGCCGCCGCGCTGCGCCCGCTGGCGGAAGTGGGGCTGGAGTATCTGCGACTGGGCCAGCCCGTGCCGACATTGAGTGGTGGCGAAGCACAGCGATTGAAGCTGGCGGGCCATCTGGCCGAAGCCGCGAACTCAAGACTCAACACTCAAAACGCCACGCTGTTTTTGTTCGATGAGCCAACCACCGGCCTGCATTTTGAAGATATCTCAAAGCTGCTGAAAGCCTTTCGCAAGCTGATCTCGGCGGGGAATGCGCTTGTTGTCATCGAGCACAACCTGGATGTGATCCGTGCCTCGGACTGGATCATTGACCTTGGTCCGGAAGGCGGCGAAGCCGGCGGTGAAGTGGTGTGTGTGGGCACGCCGGATGAGGCCATGGCCTGCGAGGCATCGCATACCGGCAAGGCGTTGCGGGAATATGAGCAAGTATCAGCGCCCGTGGAGGCAGTTGCACCACTCACGCAACACTCAAAACTCATCACGCAAAACTCACGCACCAGTGCCGCCGCTACCACCATTGCCATCCACAATGCCCGCGAACACAATCTGAAGAATATTGATGTCGCAATTCCTCGCGGGCAGTTCACTGTGGTCACGGGCGTTTCCGGTTCCGGCAAATCGACATTGGCGTTCGACATACTGTTCGCCGAAGGTCAGCGGCGGTACCTCGAATCACTCAACGCCTACGCGCGGCAGTTCGTGCAGGGCGCCTCGCGGCCGGAGGTGGACAGCATCACCGGTATACCGCCGACGGTGGCCATCGAGCAACGCACCAGCCGCGGCGGACGCAAAAGCACGGTGGCGACACTCACCGAGATTTACCACTTCCTGCGTCTGCTCTATGTGAAGCTTGGCACGCAGTATTGCCCCGACTGCGATGTGGCGATTGAGCCGCAAAGTCCAGAGGCCATTGTCGCCAGCATCATGAAGCACTCGCGTAATGATCATGTCGGTCTGCTGGCGCCGCTGGTGGTGGGCCGCAAGGGTTATTACACGGACCTCGCCAAGTGGGCGGCTGCGAAAGGCCACACGCATTTGAGGGTGGATGGCGATTTCCTGCCCACCGCGCAATGGCCGCGCCTGGCACGGTTTATCGAACACAACATCGAACTGCCCGTGGCCGATGTGACGGTGACGCCCGCCAACGAGCGCGCATTGCGCGAAGGTGTCACGCAGGCGCTCGCCCACGGCAAAGGCGTGATGCACGTGCTGGGCGGGCTCGACGCGCTGAAGCGTGCCATTGAGCGTCGCGAAAAATCCATCTCTGCGCTGCCGCAGACGACGTACTCCGCCAATCGCGCATGCCCGTCGTGCAACCAGAGTTTCCCGGAGCTTGATCCGCGCCTGTTCAGCTTCAACTCGCGCCACGGCTGGTGCACCGCATGCTATGGCACGGGCATCAAGCTCACCGGCTTCGACTGGAGCGAGGAGCGCGAAAAGACCGGCACCGAGGAGCACGTCCTCGACTCGTGGCTGGAATGGCTGGAGCTGGAGGAAGCCTGCCCGGCATGCGAGGGCAAGCGCCTTAATCGCAATGCCCTGGCCGTGCGCTTTCACGGGCAATCGATTGCGGAATTGACTGCGCTGCCCGTGTCCAAAGTTGCAGCGACGCTGGCAAAATTCGAACTGAAAGGCCGCGCCGCTGATATTGCGCGGGACGTGATGACCGAGATACGCACACGGCTCACGTTCCTTGAAGAAGTGGGCCTGGGCTATCTCGCGCTGGACCGGGCCGCGCCCACGCTATCCGGCGGCGAAGCACAGCGCATTCGATTGGCGGCGCAACTGGGCTCCAATCTGCGCGGTGTGTGTTACATCCTGGATGAACCGACGATTGGCCTGCATCCGCGCGACAACAAGATATTGCTCGACACGCTGCAAAAGCTCGAAGCCAAGGGCAACACGCTGGTGGTGGTGGAGCACGACGAAGACACCATCCGCCGCGCCGCGCATGTAATCGACCTTGGCCCCGGTGCGGGCAAGGTTGGCGGCAAGGTCATCGGCGCCGGCACTGCGGCTGATCTGATGCGCAATCCGCAGTCGCTGACCGGCAAATTTCTGGCAAAGCCGTTGCAGCATCCGCTGCACCCGCCGCGCGCGGTGAATCGCGAAACACCGTCGATTGCCATCAAAGGCGCGACACTACATAACCTGAAGCGAGTAGGCGTGCGCATTCCGCTGGCGCGCTTCACCGCCATCACCGGTGTTTCCGGTTCGGGCAAATCGACGCTGGCGCGCGATGTGTTGCACGCGCAGCTGTCGGCTTTACTGTCTAAAAATAATTCAATAAAAACAAGTACTTACAAGAACATCTCGGGATGGGAGCTGGTAGGCCGCGTGCTCGAAGTCGATCAAACGCCCATCGGCAAGACACCGCGTTCGTGCCCGGCGACGTACGTGGGCTTCTGGGACGCCATCCGCCGCCTGTATGCGGAAACCACCGAAGCCCGCGTTCGCGGATATACCGCCAGCCGCTTCTCGTTCAACACGGCGGGCGGGCGCTGTGAAACCTGCGAAGGCCAGGGCCTGCGCAAAATCGAAATGAGCTTTCTGCCGGACGTACGCGTGGCGTGCGAGACCTGTCACGGTGCGCGCTTTAACCCGGAGACGCTGGCCGTCACCTTTAAAGGCAAGAACATCGGCGAAGTGCTGGCGATGAATGTCGATGAAGCTGTCGAGTTTTTTTCCGCGCATCCGTCGATTCATCACGCACTCACGCTACTGCAGGACGTGGGCCTGGGCTACCTGACGCTCGGCCAGCAAAGCCCCACACTGTCCGGCGGCGAAGCACAGCGCATCAAACTGGTGACGGAGCTATCGAAAGTGCGCCCCAATGCCGACGACGCCAGCCAGCGCGCAGGCCGGGCCGGTGCGCAAAAAGCCACGCTGTATGTGCTCGACGAACCGACGGTGGGCCTCCACATGGCCGATGTGGAAAAATTGATCCGCGTGCTGCACCGTCTGGTCGATGCCGACAACACCGTGGTGCTGATCGAGCATAATCTGGATGTGATCGCCGATGCCGACTGGATCATCGACCTTGGCCCCGAAGGCGGTGACGCCGGCGGACGCATCGTCGCGCAAGGTACGCCGCGTATGTTGGCGGGCAAACCGGAGCGCTCGCATACGTCGCGGGTGCTGGCGGAGTTTTTAACGTCCAGAACAACAGGCGTCGCCTAGCGAGATGACACCGCTACAATTCGCGTCCTTCCTCCAAAAACAACCCCACCTCACGAAACAACTGCATCCGGTTCTTCTCCGTGAGGACAATATGCGTGCCCTCACCAATCACCACCAGGCGTTTTGACGGCGCGTTGACCAGCAGTGGGAACAACGTCTGCGCCATGTAAAGCGGCGTATCGGCGTCCCACTCAGCGAGGATCAGCAACACGGGCACGCGGATGTCGGCCGGGTTGTAGCGCGGAATGCCGGCGTTGGCGTACTCGCGGCTGTCGAGCACCACGCCGTTGGGTGCGCGAAACGCGCGCGGGTTCTGGGTTTTTGACCATGGGTCTGCTTCGAATGCGGCTTCCATATAAGCCTCCTGCCAGCGCGCGGGCATCAGTTCCTCCTGCTTGCCGGGCGGCAGGCCGGTGCCACGGCGCTTTTTCACCATCTCCGCGGTAACGATGCGGTAAGCGCCCAGCGACCCGCCCTGATCGGTCAGCGATACGCCCTGCGTACGCAGCCACCCCGGCGCGTACAGCGCCAGGCGATGCAACTTGTCGTTGTGGCCGGTGGTGTACAACGCCATGATGGTGCAGCCCCACGAGTGCCCGAGCAGACTGATTTTGGCTACGTTGCGGCGCTTCAGAATGAAATCGACTGCCGCGCCCACATCACGCGCGGCAGTGTCGGTGCGCACGATGGGCGGGTTCGCCATCGGAGGCTCGTCCATTTCGCGCGGGCGCGTGGACCGGCCATAGCCGCGCACACTGACGAAATAGACATCGTTGCCGCGCTCCGCCATCCATTCCATCCACGACACGCCATCAAGTTTGAGATCAAATCCACTTTCCGGCGAACCGGTTGCGCCATGCACAAACAGGATAATGTTATCCGGCGCAAAGCGTGTGAGTTCGGCCGGGCGCCGGTTGCGCACATGCAGTTCGATGCCCGCGTCAGCCGCGGGGATCATGAAGTCTTCGGTGATCAGCATGGGGGTTTCTTGTCCAATGAGTGCGCACGGTTGCAGTGAGCCCGATGTTGCCGGATGATGGCGATCATGAAAAGCCCATTTGCCGTTTACTGGTGCGTTGTTTTCGGCCTTGCTGCCTTGCCAGCGGCCTACGCGCAGCCTTACCCGGCAAAGCCCGTGCGCATCATCTCGCCCTTCGCGCCGGGTGGCCCGACGGACCTGCTGTCGCGCCCGGTGGGCGCGAAGCTGCATGAGGCACTGGGCCAGCCATTCATTGTCGATTACAAGGCCGGGGCAGCGGGCGCCATCGGCGCGGAATATGTGGCCAAGGCCGCGCCCGATGGCTACACCATTCTCGTCATTACCGGGTCTTTTACGGCGGCGCCGGCCACCACGGCGGTGCTGCCCTATGATTCGTTAAAGGATCTGACGGGCGTGTCGCCGCTGGCGCGCGGGCATTCAGTGCTGGTGGTAAACTCGCGCACGCCGGTGCAAAGCGTGAAAGACCTGGTGGCACTGGCCAAAGCCCAGCCGGGCAAACTGAATTACGCGTCCGCCGGCCCCGGCAGCATCATTCATCTGGGCATGGAGCGCTTCAAGCTCATGGCAAAAATCGACGTGCTGCACGTGCCATACAAGGGCGTTGCGCCGGCGATGCAGGATTTGATCGGCGGCTACGTCGACCTGATGTTTGTCGGCACGTCGCCCGCGGTAGGCCACATCCGCGCCGGCAAGTTACGTCTGGTCGCCATTGCCGGCCCGCAGCGCTCCGATGCCTTTCCCGGAACGCCCGCCGTGGCGGAATTCGGCTATCCCGGTTTTGAAATTACCTCCACCTACGGCTTTCTCGCCCCCGCCGCCACGCCGCGCGCCATCATTTCACGTCTGAATGAAGCCACCGGCAAGGCGCTCTCGCAAGCCGACATCAAAAGGGCCTACGCCTCGTTCGGCGTGGACGTGTGGATTGATTCCGCCGAGCGCTACACGGCGTGGATCGGCGAGGACATCGCACGCTGGATCGCCGTGGCGAAAGCGATCAAATTTCAGCCGGGCGCTTGATCAACGGCTAACGGTTTACTGGCGCGGCGTTCTTCACCACTTTGCCGCCGCGCATCACAAACACCACGCGCGTTAGCACGGTAATGTCCTTTAACGGGTCGCCGTCGACGGCGATAATGTCCGCTTCCATGCCCTGCGCAATCGCACCCACGCTTTGCGCGAGGCCCAGCGAATCGGCCGCCACTGAAGTAGTGGACAGTATGGCTGCCATGGGGTCCATGCCTGCCTCCTTGACGCGGTAAATGGTTTCGCGCGCGTTTTGCCCGAAAGCGCCAGCAACAGCGTCGGTACCCATGATGATCTTGAGTTTGGGAAACTTCAGCGCGCGCTTGAACATTTCACGCTTGATGGGGATGCCTTTTTCCGTAAATGCAAAACCGATCTCGCTGAAATCCGGCCGCGTGCCGAGGTATTCCTTTTTGAATTCGATGTAGTTCTGAGACACCAGCCCGATATTGGGCTCGAAGAACATGCCGCGCTCGGCGAGCACTTCCATTTCCGTATCGGTAAGATAGGCGCCGTGGGCGATGGCGTTGCAGCCGGCCTTGGCCGCGGCGATGGTGGACGAAGGCGAGTGCGCATGCACCCAACTGCGTTTACCGAGTGCCGCCGCTTCGCTGCACGCCGCGCGTATCTGCTCATCGGTCATGGTTTGCGGGCCGCCGATGCGGATGCTGCCCGAGGCGAAGAGCTTGATCACATCTGCGCCCGCGGCTACCTGCTTGCGCACGAGCGCCCGGATTTCGTCGGGCGTGCCCGAGTGCTCATTAAGCGACGCATACGAGGTGAGAATACGGGGACCGGGCAGCAAACCACGCGCGATGACATTGCGTACATCCACATCGGACGCCGCGCCGATGGATTGCACTGTGGTAAAGCCCGCCATCAACATCAAGTGAGCGTTCTCGGCCGTGTGCAATGCTTTCTCTGCAGCGCTACCCTGTCCGTGGGTGGGCTTGCCGTCCTTGCCGAACCAGCGGTCCAGATGCACATGGGTATCGATCATGCCCGGCATCACGGTGATGCGCTCAAAGTCGTATGTCGCGCGCACCCCTGCCGCCGGTTGAATGCGCGCAATGCGGTTGCCTTCAACGGTAATTGCCATGTCACGCGATACACCGCCCTTCCCGTCGATCAACTGGCCGGCACGAATCACGATGGCCTGCTGCGACAGGGCTGACGTGGCGAACATCAGCGTGAGCAAGCCCAAGGCACGCAAGAACCTTACTGCAAGTATTTGATTTATTTGGATTTTCATCAACTTCCCCCTGTGATGCGCGTCAGTCCAGCGTCGCCCCCGAATCCTTCACCACCTTTGCCCACTTCACGATGTCGCTGCGGATCACTTTCGCAAACTCTTCGGGCGACCACGGCGCGGGGATCGCGCCTTGTGCGGCAAATCTTTCAGCCATGTCTTTTTGCGTCAGTAGCTGATTCACGTCCGTGTTGATTTTTTTGACGATGGCGGGCGGCGTGCCGCCTGTGGTCAGAATGCCGAACCACGGCGTGACGACAAAGCCCGCGAAGCCCTGCTCGATCATGGTCGGCACGTCTTTCAGTGCATCGAGGCGTCTTTCGGTGGTCACCGCCAGCGGGCGAATGAGCCCGCCGCGGATCTGGCCGATCACCGACGGCATGCTGCCAAAGGCAAGTTGCACCTCGTTGGCGATGATGTTGGTCACCGCGATGGCGATGCCGCGATAAGGCACGTGCGTCAGTTGCACGCCCCCGGCCGTGGCGATCATCGGCCCGATCAGATGATTGACGGTGCCGTTGCCCGCGGAACCGTATTTCAGATACCCCGGCTTGGCCTTCGCCAGCGCCATCAGTTCCTGCATGCCCTTCGCGGGCACGTTGTTGCCGGCAACCACCACATACGGCACCACCGCTAGATTCGCCGTGGGCTCGAAACTTTTCACCGGGTCCCACGAGAGATTTTTGTAGAGCACCGGGTTGATCGCATGCGTGCCGGGAAAGCCCAGCACCCACGTGTACCCATCCGGCGCGGCCTTGGCGGTGAGCTCGGTGCCGATATTGCCGCCCGCACCCACGCGGTTGTCGACCACCACCTGCTGCGGCCATTGTTCAGTGAGCTTTTGCGCGACGATGCGAGACAGCACGTCGGAAGCGCCCCCGGGCGCCTGCGGCACAATGAAGCGCACCGGCCTGGCGGGGTAAGTCTGCGCGTGCGCGGCGCCGGCAGCCAGCGCCAGCATCAACACGCAACCATTCGTGACGGATTTCATCGTTGCTTTCTCCAGAAGATTGTTTGCTAGCGCGGCCGGTCGCCCTGCAGCGTAATGCGATGCATGATGCGCCGGTGGCCGTGGTAATCGTTGATCGGGTAGTGCAGCGCCGCGCGGTTGTCCCACAGCGCCAGCGACCCCACGCGCCACTGAAAGCGGCAGGTAAACTCGGCCTTGATCTGATGTTGATGCAAAAAATTCAGCAACGGCGCGCTTTCTTCTTCAGTCCAGCCTTCGAAGCGCGCCGTGTGGCCGATGTTGATGTACAGCGCCTTGCGTCCCGTTTCCGGATGCGTGCGCACCACCGGGTGCGCCACCTCGAACACCTGATTGGCTTTGGCGCCAGGGCTGTTGGCCATGCGGTCTTCGCGTGATTTCGACACGTCGGCCTTGGCGCTGCAGCTCACGCCTTTTAACGTGGACAGGGTTTGTTTCAGGCCTTCCGACAACGCCTCATACGCGAGATACTGATTGGCGAACATCGTATCGCCACCCTGCGGCGGCACTTCCCGCGCGATCAGAAACGTGGCCATCGGCGGCTTTTCAAGATAAGTGGTGTCCGAATGCCAGATGCCGCCAAAATTGATGCGGTCGTGCTCCAGCTTCACCACCGGCGTGATCACCGGAAAGCCCTCGATGCCGCTGATGAACGGATACTCCACGGGCTCACCAAAGCGCCCGGCGAACGCCAGATACTGCGCACTTGAAAGATCCTGATCGCGAAAAAAAATCACCACGTGCTCGTTCCACGCACGACGGATTTCGGCGATAGTGTCGTCTGACAGTTCGCGCCGCAAATCGACACCGCCGATTTCGGCGCCGATGCCTCCGGCAATCTTGGTCACGGTAATGCCCGGCATGATTCTCCCTCCACGCGTTCTCACTCTGGCGCGCAGTATACCGGAGGCGCGGTTATAATTTCCCGCACGCCATTGGAGGGCGCCGCCATGACTTATCGATTTTTCCGTCTGTTTTACCTTGCCCTGTTGTTGTTAACTGCCGCAGGTTGCGCCACGCACAACACCGTGAGCGACGGCGACGATAGCCGGCTGATGTTAAAGGGCCACGATCCGGTCAGTTATTTCACCGCGGGCAAGCCATTGCCCGGCCGCCCTGACCTTAAAATGGATCACGAAGGGGTCACGTATCGCTTCGCCAACGAAGCCAACCTGGCGCAGTTTCGCGCCGCGCCGGATAAATTCAAGCCACAGTACAACGGCTTTTGCTCCAACGGCATGGTGTATGCGATTCCGCTGGGCGGCAACCACGACACGTTCAAGATCATCAACGGCAGGCTCTTCATGTTCGGCGGTGAAGGGTCGAAAAAATATTTTGAGATGGACGAGGCGCGCAATTTGCAGCTCGCTGAAAACTACTGGAAGACCGAGGTGCAAGGCAGCGTGCCGCGCCTTCAATCGTGGAAGCGGCTGCTGTTTAAAGTGCCGCATTACAAAACCAACCGCGAGCTGGCGGCAGAATACGAAGCGCGGCAAGGCAAAAAGTAGTCATAAGAATAGTCAATAAAAACAAATAATTACGTTAGCGGTCGTCGATAACCATGCTTGATCTTGCCCGCGTGCGCCAAGAGTACATGCGCGACGGCCTCGACGAAAAAGATGTGCTCGCTGACCCGCTTGCGCAGTTCGCACGCTGGTTCGATGACGCGCAAAAAGCCGATCTGATAATGCCCAACGCGATGTCGCTCGCGACCGTATCGGCGGACGGCAAACCATCGTCGCGCGTGGGGCTGCTTAAAGGTGTCGATGAGGGTCTTGGCGGTCTCGGTGGTCTCAGTGGTCATAGCGGCGGCTTCGTGTTTTACACCGATTACGATAGCCGCAAGGGCCGCGAGATCGCCGGCAATAATCACGCCTCACTGCTGTTCGCGTGGCTGCCGCTGGAACGCCAAGTTCGCATCGACGGCACGCTCGAAAAAGTGAGCGCCGCCGAATCCGATGCCTATTTCGCCACGCGCCCTTTGGGCAGCCGCCACGCCGCGATTGCCTCGCCGCAAAGCGAAGTGGTCAGCGGCCGCGCGGCGCTGGAAGCCCGATTTATCGAGGCTGCGGCAGCGGGCGGCGAAAGCCCACCGCGCCCGGCGCACTGGGGCGGTTACCGGCTGACGCCGGTTGAGATCGAATTCTGGCAGGGCCGCGAAAACCGGCTGCATGACCGGCTGCTGTACTCGCGCATGGCCGCTGGTGCGCAGTGGCAGATTCAGCGGCTGGCGCCTTGAGAGGACTGAGTATCCAGCAGCACGCAGTTAATCAATCCCCGTGCATTACAGAATCTGCCTGCCTACCCACCACGCGATGGCGGCCACGAACGCCGAGCACGGAATGGTGAGTACCCACGCCCACACCAGATTGCCCGCCACGCCCCAGCGCACGGCGTTAAAGCGCTGCGCGGAACCCACACCGACAATGGCGCCGGTGATGGTGTGCGTGGTGGACACGGGGATACCCAGTCCCGTCGCCATAAACAGTGTCATCGCGCCGCCGGTTTCCGCGCAGCAACCATGAAAGGGCTTTAACTTGGTGAGGCGCTGGCCCATGGTTTTCACAATGCGCCAGCCGCCGAACAGCGTGCCAAGCGCAATGGTGATGTAGCAGGACACCAGCACCCACATCGGCAGCGGCTCTTTCGCGCCGGTGGCGCCATAAGCGATCAACAACATCCAGATGATGCCGGCGGTTTTTTGCGCGTCGTTGCCACCGTGGCCGAGCGAGTACATCGAAGCGGACACCAATTGCAGGCGGCGCGACCATCGGTCGACCCTGCTTGGCGTGCTGCGAAACACCAGATGCGAGAACACCACCATCAACGTGGAAGCGAGCAAAAACCCGACCAATGGCGAAATCAGGATAAACGCCACCACCTTGGTGATACCGCTCGCCACCAGCGAGCCGGTGCCGACCTTGGCCACCGCCGCGCCGATCAACCCGCCGATCAGGGCGTGCGACGAACTCGACGGAATGCCGTAATACCAGGTGATGATATTCCAGGTGATCGCACCGATCAGCGCGCCGAACACCACGTAATGATCGATGATGCCCGGATCGACTATGCCCTTGCCAACAGTCGTGGCAACTTTTACCTGAAAAATGAACAGCGCAATAAAGTTGAACGCCGCCGCCATCGCCACCGCCTGCGTGGGCTTTAACACCCCGGTGGAAACCACTGTTGCGATCGAATTTGCGGCATCATGAAAGCCGTTCATGAAATCGAAGGCGAGCGCCACGATGACCAGAAACACCAGCACTTCGAAGCTCATGCGCGTACTCCCGCCGCACGGGAAGAACGGGCCATCATGAATTCTCCAGCACGATGCCTTCGATGATGTTGGCGACATCCTCGCAGCGGTCGGTGACGGTTTCCAGCAGTTCGTAGATCGCCTTCATCTTGATCAGGTGTTTCACGTCGGTTTCGTCGCGAAAGAGCTTCGCCAGCGCGGCGCGCTCGACGTGATCGGCTTCCGATTCCAGCCGGTCGATTTCCTCGCACGCCTTGAGGATCTGCGCGGCATTGCTCATGTTCGACAACATGCGGACCGCGTTTTTGACCTGTAAGGCACAGGCTTCGCACACCTCGCCTAGCTTCCTCGTTTCCGGCGTCAACGTACGGATGTCGTAGAGAAACATCGACTGCGACACGTCTTCCATCAGATCCAGAACGTCGTCCATGCGCGTGATCAGCCGGTGAATTTCGTCGCGGTCGAGCGGCGTGATAAAGGTCTTGTGCAGCAGCTCGATGGTGGTCTGCGTGACCCTGTCCGCCTTTTTTTCAATGGTCTCGATGGCGTAGGCACGGCGCTGGATGTCATCCCCCGCCGCCATCAACGCGGCCAATTCACGTCCGCCCTGAACAATCAGCTCGGCGTGCTCGTTGAACAAATCAAAAAATTGCGCTTCCTTGGGCATGAGACGGCCAAACATGGAACCCCCTTATTGGCAACTGCGTGGCAACTGAGTGACAACTGCGTGGCCACAACGTGGCGGCTGCGTGGTCTTTGAATGATTACAGCGGCGGCAGCGAACGGCGAGCACGACCGCAATTTTAAACCGCAATCCTAAAAATCAAGGCGCGTAGTGTAACGGCTTCCCGATGGTTTTGCGCGGCCTGTCGCCGCGATATAATCAACACATTGTCTGATGCGCGTGGTTCGTTGTGCGCTGTTCGCTGTTTACCACCAAGCCGTTGGCTTCCCTTTTGCTCTCAAAAGCGCTTCCCGAACGCGGTGCGCCCCTGCCATCGTGCACTCGCTGAATCCCCGCGCGCACCCTCGTACACTTAATGCGCTGCTCGCCTGGTACTTTGTGGCTATCTGGGGCAGCGGATTTATCGCCTCCAAGATTTCGCTGCAACACGCACCGCCCTTCACCTTTCTCAGCATGCGGTTTACGCTGGGCATTGTGTGCCTGATTCCTTTCCTGTGGCTGACGCGCCCGGCGTGGCCGGCCACGCGCATGAAGTTCGTGCACGTTGCCATTGCGGGCCTGCTGATGCACGCGATTCATCTGGGCGGCAGCCACTACACTCAGTATCTCGGCCTGTCTGCGGGCATTACTTCGGTGCTGCTGTGCATCCAGCCGGTGATCACCGCCATTATTGCCGCGCGCTGGATGAACGAGAAACTGAATCGCGCGCAGTGGCTGGGCATTATCGCCGGGCTCGCCGGCGTAACGCTGATCGTGTGGCACAAAATAGACGTGCGCGAAGCCAGCAGCGGCAGCCTTATCGCGGTGACGATTTCACTCATTGGCATCACCGCCGGGTCGCTGTATCAACGCGCGTTTTGCGCGGATGTCGATCTGCGCGCGGCGGCGCTGGTGCAGTTCGCCGCCACCCTGCTGGTGCTGGCGCCGCTGGCGTTTCTGTTCGAGGATCGCAACGTGCGCTGGTCGTGGGCGCTGGCGGGCGCGATGGTCTATCTGGTGATATTTGCTTCACTGCTGGCGGTGAGCGCGTGGCATTATCTGCTGCGCCACGGCGGCGCCACGCGCGTCACCAGCCTGATCTACCTCACACCGGCGTTTGCCATCGTGCCGGAATTCGTGTGGTTCGGCATCACGCCCTCGCCCATCAGCTGGGTGGGCATAGTCATCACCTGCGCCGGCGTCGGCCTTGTGGCTTTTAAAAAATAGTCAATAAAAACAAATAGTTATGATAATTCTGCTGTGAGTATTGGCCTTATATTTCTGCTCACGATTTTGCCGCACGTGGCGTTCGCCAGCGCGCGCGTGACGATTTCGCTGTTCGCGCTGCACTTGGGCGCAACACCACTCACGGTCGGCGTGCTGATTTCGCTGCTGGCGGTGGTGCCCATGTTCTGCTCGGTGCGCTGGGGCCGCCAGATCGACCGCATCGGCATGTACACGCCGATGCGCATTGGCGCGTGGCTGATCCTGGCGGGCGCGTTGCTGGCGTTCGCGCTGCCGCGCATCGAAACGCTGTTCGTGGTGAGCGTCCTGGCGGGCAGCGGCTTCATGCTGTATCACATCTGCGTCAATCAGGCTGCCGCGCTGGTGGGCCGGCCCGAAGACCGCACGCGCAACTTCAGCGTGCTGGCACTCGCGTTTTCCACCTCCGGCTTTCTGGGGCCGATGATGGCGGGCTTTGCCATCGACGCCATCGGCCACCGCAACACGTTTTTGCTGAGCACCGGCTTTGTGGTCGCCACGCTCGCACTGATCCACGCTCGGCGGCGCGCGCTGCACCGCCTGCACCGGCCGGCAGGCGTGCCGCCACCAGCCGAAGAAGCGCCGGACAAACACATCGCCGACCTGCTGCGCATCCCGCCGCTGCTGCGCGTGTTCGTCATCAGCGGGCTCCTGTCGGCGTGCTGGGATCTGTATTCGTTCGTGATGCCGATCCACGGCTCCGGCATCGGCCTGTCGGCCTCGAAAATCGGCCTGGTGCTCGGCGCCTTCGGCAGCGCGGTATTCATCACGCGGCTGATTTTGCCGTGGCTCGTGCACCGGGTGGAAGAACGAAAACTCCTCATCGGCGCAATGGTGCTCACCGGCATCACGCTGGCGCTGGTGCCGTTGACCAAAAGCGTGGCGCTGCTGATGGCGGCCTCCTTCGTGCTGGGCATCGGCCTCGGCGGCACCCAGCCCATCATCATGGCGTTGCTCTACGCCAGCGCCCCGCCGGGCCGCGGCGGCGAAGCCACTGGCATGCGCACGCTGCTACTAAACATCACCCAGGCCACCATCCCGCTGATCTTCGGCGCGCTGGGCGCGGCGCTGGGCATGACGCCGGTGTTCTTTGCCATGGGCGCTGCGTTGTTGTGGGGGGCTTGGTATGCGCGGGGTGCGAGATGAACGGTAACCCGTAGCGGTTATGACTTTGGAATCGGCATTCCCATCGGCTTGACAGTGCCGTGCCACGATAGTCAGAATCCAATGCGGCGCGTGACCGGTGTGACACTCGGCGCACGCTTGAATTTTCAACTTGCAACTTTCAAATGAGGCCAATCCATGGCGGAACAAACCGAACGCGGGGCAGGCGTAACAGAGACGCTGGCTCGATTTGTCACTGACACCCACTATGACGCGTTACCGCCCGCAGTGGTCACTGCGGCAAAAATTGCCATATTCGACGGCATCGCCAATATGCTTGCCGGGTCTACGCAGCCGTTGTCGGCCATCCTTGTCGAATACCTGAAGCAGATTGGCGGTAATCCTCAGTGCGCGGTGGTGGGCCATGATTTTCGAACCAATGCACCCGCCGCCGCGTTCGCCAACGGGGTTTTCCTGCACTGTCTCGATTACGAGATTCAGGGCCAGCCGGTTGCCCATGGCACCTCGAATATCTTACCGCCCGCGCTCGCCTTGGCGGAAATGTCCGGTGCGTCGGGGAAGCGCCTGATCGAAGCCTATGTCATCGGATGGGAAATCAACGCGCGACTGCGCAAGGCCTCGGTGAAGTGCGATACGCGCGGCTACCACCCGCCCGGTTTGATTGGCCCATTGTCCGGCGCCGCAGCAAGCGCCAAAATATTGGGACTGGATGCCACCGGTGTTCGCATGGCGCTGGGCATCGCGGCTTCGCATACGGGCGGGCTTACCGCCAACACCGGAACCATGGTCAAGTCAACTCATCCCGGTAACGCGGGCCGCACGGGCGTTGAATCCGCTTTGCTCGCGCAGGCCGGGTTTGAAAGCCGCGACGGCATTCTGGAGGCCTCGCGAGGATTCATCGAAACGTTGTTTGGCGCCGGCTTCGACTGGGATGAGCTCACACGCGATCTGGGCACACGGTTCCAGCTTGTCGACCCCGGGTTCAATATCAAGCGCTACCCGGCGCAAATTTTCATGCAGTGGGTAATCGAAGCAGCTGTCACCTTACGGCAGCGGCACGATTTTCGCCCCGAGGACATCACGTATCTGGAATTGGAAGTGCCGGGAAGACACGAGCGATCAGGCCATGCGGGAGCCGCCAGCAGCGGTCTGGATGGCAAATTCGACTTCGCCTATTGCGGGGCGGTGGCGGTTGCCGACGGGCGGGTCGATATCGACTCATTCAGCGACGCCAAGCGCTTCTCGCCCACAGTGGAATCCCTGCTGAAAAAAGTTCGCATCAAGCGCAATCCCGACATTCCGAAAGATCCGCCTGACAACTGGGCTGTGGCCAGCGTGGGTCTATCGGACGGGCGCGTGCTGAGCGAAAAATGCCGTCACTACAAAGGCTCGATTGCCAATCCGATGAATCGCGAGGAACGTCTTGTCAAGTTCAATGACTGCGCCAAGCGAAGACTCGACCCTGCCGACATCGAGCGCGTCATTGGCATGGCCGAGGCACTGGAGACCCTGCCCGACGTGCGGGCATTGATGTCCGTTCTGGGACATCGGTCGGTGAAGTAGGACGGCTTGCCGGCAATACGCCGACTGCCTGCCGCTTTTGCAAAACCTGCCTCGAACGTCGGCTTGTACTTCCAAGAAACTGACATGCCCGAGCGGCATGTGATGGTGGTGAGGGCCGGTTTCGGGGATTGAAAAATGCGGGCCTGGAACCTTTTATCTAGAGACTCTACAGTGGACGGTCGAGGTCACTCGACCACCTCGCGCGGTTATCGGTCCTGCACGGAGCCGTCGTAGCCGAGCGGCGTGTCCAGCACTTTGTCCACGGGCGGATACTTGGCAATAGCGGCATCGTTAAGCGCAATGCCAAGGCCAGGTCCTTCGGGCACGATCAGATAACCGTCTTCCAGGCGCAGCGGCTGCTGTAACAACTCGCTCTTTGGCGGTTCCGATTCGCCGGTGTATTCCTGCAACGCAAAATTGGGGATGCAGGCATCGAGTTGCACGCAGGCCGCCGTGCTGACCGGAGAAAGGGGGTTGTGCGGGATCACTTTCACGTGTTGCGCCTCTGCCAGTGCGGCGACCTTCTTGCAGCCTGTTAAGCCGCCGCACAGGCACAGGTCCGGGCGCACATAGGCCGCACCCTTGTTCTCCAGCAATTGCTGGAACTCGAAGATGGTGGTGAAGCGTTCACCCGTGGCAATCGGGAGCGCGCACTGTTTCTGGACATCGCCCATGCGTGCGGGCGAGTCGGGCAGCATGGGATCTTCGTAGAAGAAAAGGTGAAACTGTTCGAGCCGGCGTCCAAGCGCGACTGATTCCGCAGGATTCATCTGCCGATGCAGTTCCACGCACAGATCCACGTCCGGCCCGACTGCTTCGCGTACCGCACCGACGCGGCGAACGGCCTCCTCGGCCCAGCCGGCATAGGATTTGTGCAGATAAAAATCCCGCCCCCACGGGGAAAAGCGCACGGCGGTGAACCCCAGCCGCGCCTTGAGCACGGCATCGTGCGCCAATTGCTCGACGCTATCGCCTCGCACATGTACGTAGCAGCGCACCTTGTCACGAGTCTTGCCCCCCATTAGGTCGTAGATCGGCACGCCCAAACGCTTGCCCTTAATATCCCACAGCGCAATGTCAATCGCGGACAGCGCCCCCTGCACCACGGCCCCCATGAAGTGCGACGAACGATAGAGGAACTGATAGTTATGCTCGATGCGATGAGGGTCCTGTCCGCGCAGATAAGTGCTCATGACTTCGAGCATGGTCTGCGTCGGCCTCTGCCAGCCGTGCACACCGCCTTCGCCGATACCGACCGTGCCGTCTTCGCAATAGATGCGCACCAGCAGCCAGCGGTCCCACAGCAAGGTTTCAACACGTTCGATCTTCGTAGGCTTGGTCATGGGCACTCTCCGAGTAGCGCACTCTACTTGCATCACGTGCATCACCTGCAATAGGCCGAAGTTATCGAAGGCGCCAATATTATGACGGATTGGCCCGAGCTGAGCGGTGCTCACATCTTCAGACGAAGTTTGTCAGACAATATCTAAACTCATACAGTAGCAGACATTGATCTACCATAGACCGCGAACCTGTTTACCTTTCACTTTCATCCCCCATCAAACAAAAACGGCCAGCCCCAAGGGACTGGCCGTCTCGCGAAAAGAGAAAACGCTTAACTCAAATGCTTGCTGACCAGCTTGGTCATCTCAAACATCGACACCGTTTTCTTGCCGCCGAAGATCGGCTTCAGTTTGTCGTCGGCGTTGATGTTGCGCTTGTTCTTGGCATCTTGCAGGCCGTGCTTCTTGATGTAGGCCCAGATTTTTTTAGTGACTTCGGTGCGCGGCATGGCGCCGTTGCCGATTACCGCGCCGAGTTCGGCGCTGACTTTCATCGGCTTCATGAACGCCGCATTGGGCTTGCGCTTAGCGGCTTTCTTTTTTGCGGGGGCTTTCTTTGCGGCTTTTTTCTTTGCTGCCATCGTGGTTCTCCGTTATAAAAGGATTGAACGTTATCGGGTTATGCTTTTTTAGCTGTTTCTGTTTTTGCCCTGAAGCCAACGCCGACTGCTATGACGCTGGCCGCATGGTGGCGACAGAATGCCGAGGGAAAACGGGCTTGTCAATGCTTTCCTAGAGGGAAAATCGACTTTTTCTTGGGGCGTGTGCCCCTCCGGCGACAAGCGGCGCTTGCGCTTTGCCGGTGCGGCTGTGTAATCTTTGGGCAGCCCGCCACGGGTTTTACCCGTCTTCAGGATCGTGCCGACATGCTGCCCCTATGGTGCCCTCTATGCTGCCAAATTCCAAAGAGCAACAAGAAATCAACGAACTAGCGCGGCAATTCGAGCGCGTGACAGGAGCGCAGGTAGTGGCCGCCGTGGTCGGCAAGGCGGATGATTACCCGGATATTCCATGGCGCGCCTTCGCCCTGGGGGCGGGGCTGGCGGCGCTGGCAGTGGTGTTGGATGAGTTCATCAGCCCCGACTGGGCGAGTATCCACACCCCCCTGCGCGACGTGGCGGCGATCCTTGCCGCCGGGGTGCTGTGTGCGCTGGCGGCGATTTTTAACCCGCGCTTCGCCCGGCTGTTTTTGAACCGGGGCCGGGCGGCGGGCGAAGTGCGGCAGTACGCGCAGGGGTTGTTTTTGCAGCGGGAAATGTTCCGTACCGCCGAGCGCTCCGGCCTGCTGATCATGGTGTGCCGTTTCGAACGCAAGGTGTACATCCTGCCCGACACCGGCATTTCGCGGCAACTCACGCGCGGCGATCTCACCCCGGTGATTGCGGCCATGGCGCCGCATCTGGCGGATTGGCGGCCAGTGGAGGCGTTTCGCGCCGGGCTGGATGGCATGGCGGCGCTGCTCGCGCGCAAGAACATCCGGTTTACGGCACACGGCAATGAATTGCAGGATGGCGCAGTGGTTGAGGAGGGCGCATCATGAAAATCATCCGCACGCTGCTGACATTTCTGCTGTTTGCCTTCGTGCACGCGGCGCTGGCTGCCGACGTGCCGATGCTCACCGGCCGTATCGTCGATAACGCCGAGCTGATGACGCCCGCCACGCGTGCGAGCCTCACCGCCAAACTCAAGGCACACGAAGACAAAACCGGCAATCAGGTGGTGGTGCTCACCATTCCCACGCTGGGCGAGGAAAGCGTCGATGCTTATGGCGTGCGCGTGGTCGAGCAATGGAAAATCGGCAAAAAGGGCAAGGACAACGGCGTGCTGCTGCTGGTCGTGCCAAAAGAGAAAAAAATTCGCATTGAAGTCGGCTATGGCCTCGAAGGGGCACTGCCCGACGCGGTGGCAAGCCGCATTATCCGCAACGTCATCGCGCCGCCGTTCAAGGCCGGCCAGTTCGATCAGGGCATGGAGGCCGGTGTCACCGCCATCATCGGCGCACTGGAAGGCGACGCCGCTGCAACACCCGCCGACAAGCCGGAAAAAAGCGCGTCGGGCTTCCAGGAGCCGAATATGTCGCTCAGCGACAAGCTGCTGTTCGGCGCTTTCATCTTCGGCATTATCGGGCTATTCACTGTGATCGGCCTGTTCACGCCGGGCATGGGATGGTTTCTGTATTTCTTCCTAATCCCGTTCTGGGGCCTGTTCCCGATTGCCATCGTCGGCCTGAAAACGGCGATGGTTATCCTTGGCGTCTATGTCATCGGCTTCCCCATCGCCAAACTGCTGATCCAGCGCAGCGAGTGGTTCAAGAAACGCAATGCGCTTTCGGGCGACCGCCGCGGCCGCAACCGCTCACGCTACGACGGCGTCAGCCACAGCAGCGGCAGTTGGTCGTCCAGTTCCAGTTCAAGCTCGTGGGGGTCGAGCGACAGCTTTTCCGGCGGGGGCGGCAGTTCGGGCGGCGGAGGCAGCTCGGGCGATTGGTGATTTACAACTATCTGTTTTAATTCACTTTTTCAGTTGGGCCAAAAAGTGCTTGCGGAACTTCGCCACTTTCGGCGCGACCACGAACTGGCAGTATCCCGCGCCGGGATTGTTGGCGAAATACTCCTGGTGATAACCCTCGGCGATGTAAAACACACCGGCGGGCGTGACTTCGGTAACAATGGGACTGCGCCATAGATTCGCCCCATTAAGCCGCGCGATGATTTGTTCGGCTTCGTTTTTTTGCTCGGGTGAATGATAAAAAATCGCCGAGCGGTATTGCGTGCCCTGGTCGTTGCCTTGCCGGTTAAGCGTGGTCGGGTCGTGTATCACAAAAAACACGTCGAGCAGGTTGACGAAACTCACCACGGCCGGGTCGTAGGTGATCTGCACCACCTCGGCGTGGCCGGTGTTGCCGCCGCACACCTGCTCGTACGTCGGGTTGGGATTCTTGCCGCCCATGTAGCCCGACTCGACGGAAATCACGCCCTTGAGCTCGTCGTAAACCGCTTCCAGACACCAGAAACAGCCGCCGCCAAGTGTGGCAACTGCGGTGGCAACTGCGCCAGGAACCGCCGTCGTATTCGAGTTTGCTGTGTCGCTCATATGGATTTCCGTCGGGTTGCGGCGTGAAGTCGCGCCGGGGGGAATTTTGCAATACATTCGGGGTCTGAGTCGAACCTTTCGTGCAACCCTTACGGGTATCCGGACTTTCAGACTTTCGCATAATCCCTTAAGCCCGCGGCTGTAAGGTCGCGGCGCCCGAATCGACCAAACCGCGAACCCGCTACTTCACCGCGCCACTTTCGATCAGGAGAATCCCATGCTGAACCTGCGCCGGCTTTTGCGAATCACGCTTTCCGCCCTGCTGCTTGGCCCCGCGCTGGCGCAGGCCCAGTCGCCCGTGGTCAAAACCGCCAAGGCAACGTTCGCTGGCGGCTGCTTCTGGTGCATGGAAGCGCCCTACGACAAGCTGCCGGGCGTGATCTCGACCATTTCCGGCTACATCGGCGGCACAGTGCGCAACCCGACTTACGAACAGGTTTCCTCCGGTCGCACCGGCCACACCGAAGCCGTGCAAGTGGAATACGACCCGTCCAAGGTGACGTACGAAAAACTCGTGGAAGTGTTCTGGGCGAACATCGATCCGACGGTGAAAAACGCCCAGTTCTGCGACCACGGCACGCAATACCGCACGGGCATTTTTTATCACGACGACACGCAGCGCAAACTCGCCGAAGCGTCTAAAGCCACGCTGGACAAAACGAAACCGTTCAAGCAGCCCATCGTCACCGAAATCACCAAGGCCGGCGAATTCTGGCGCGCCGAGGACTACCATCAGGACTACTACCAGAAGAATCCGGTGCGCTACAAACTCTATCGCAACGGCTGCGGGCGCGATGCGCGGCTAAAAGAGCTTTGGGGGAAAGTGCCGGAGTAGAAGTTTCGTAACTATTTGTTTTTATTGACTTATTTTACAATAGCTCGATCTACCGGCGGATTCGCCACGGCTTCTTCCAGCGATTTGGCGCTGCGCCATTCATGCGGCGGGCGTACCACGCCATCCGCGCCGATCTGGTCGATGCCCCAATAGAACTCGATGTGGTGCCCATCCGGATCAAGGAATTCGATCAGCACCTGCGCCCCCGCGCCGCGGCGGCCCTCGAATACCAATGTGACGCCTTGCGCGCGCAGGTGATCGCGGGCGCGAAAAATATCGTCCAGCGAGGCGGCTTCAAACGCCATGTGGTGAAGCTCGTACCGCTGCGTGGCCGCCGGCGCACCGCCGATCAGCGCGATGCCATGGTGATCCGGGTTGCAACGCATGAAGATCATGCCGCCCGGCATTCTGTCCTCGCCAATAATGTCGGACACCTTGAAGCCCAGCACGCCGGCGTAAAATGCCAGTGAACGCTCCAGATTCGTCACCTTGATCACCACGTGGCCCAACTTTTTGAGTGCGAATGGCGGCTGTGTTTCGGAGATTGCGGCGCGCAGCTTTTCGATATCGACGGTCATGAAATACTCGTGTTGGACGTAAACGGATGGACAATTCAGTCGAGCTTGATATTTGACTGGCGCACGACTTCCAGCCATTTTGCGGATTCAGCCTTGATAAATGCCTGAAACTCAGCTGGGGTCGTGCCCTTGATCTCGCCAGCATAGGAATGCCACTTATCGATCAGAGGCTGACTCTGCGCGATGGCCTGCTTTACCGCGGCACTGAGCTTTTCCACATTCGCATGGGGGGTGCCCGCCGGTGCGAGCAAGCCGATACCGAACACGGGATTGAAATCCGTCACCCCCGATTCGGCAAAAGTCTGCACATTGGGATAGGCGGCGTGGCGAGAACTGCCTGTCAGTGCCAGTAACTTCAGCCGCCCCGCCGCAATGTTGCCGTACGATGCAGGTAGTGCGTCGAACATCAAATGTATTTGCCCGCCCACGAGATCGGCAAAAGGCGCGCTGGCGCTATAGGGCACGTGATGGAACTTGGCGCCTGAACGGTTTTCAAACAATAAAGCCGCAAGATGGTTGCCGCTGCCGACACCAACGTTGCCCGCCATCAGGCTGCCCGGTTTGCTTTTTAACTGTGCCACAACGTCCTTGACATTGCTTGCGGGCAGGCCGGCGGTTGCGAGCAGCCCAACGCGCACCAAGCCCATGAGGCTGACTGGCGCAAAATCCCGCTCGACGTTATAAGGCACCGATTTATAAACGTGCGGCACTATGCACAGCGCAGTAGGTGTGGCAACCACCAGCGTGTAGCCGTCCGGCGTCGCCTTGGCGCCCGCTTCCATGCCAATGCGGTTTGCGGCGCCGGGACGATTTTCCACCACCACTGTCTGCTTTAGTACCCTACTGAGTTCTGCCGTAACGCTGCGAGTATCAACATCGGGACCTGTTCCTGCCGGGAAAGGCGCGATGACGCGAATGGGTCTCACGGGGTAATCCTGCGCGTGTCCGGCGGTAGCGACGGCACTGAGGGCCAAGACGGCAAAACGGGTGAATCGGGCAAAGTGGATCAAGGTGTTCTCCCTGTTTTTGAGTGGATTTTGGTTGCAACGGGGCGCGAGTATTCCGGCTTGCGCGCCGTTGGGGAACCCGGTATTTTGCGATAGGGCTATATATGCTATACCCATATAAGGAATCGTGATGCCCCCGAACTCGAAGGACACCGACAGCCACATTGGCCGGCGCCTCAAGCTGCGCGATCTGCAAATCCTCGCCAGCGTTGCGCAGCATGGCAGCATGGCGAAAGCTGCGGCCCAGCTATCGACCGCACAGCCCACGGTGTCGCAAGCCATCGCCGATCTGGAGGAAGCCGTGGGTGTACGGCTGTTTGACCGCAGCACGCAAGGTGTCGTGCCGACGGTCTATGGTGAAATTCTGTTGAAACGCGGCGCCGAAGCGTTCGATGCGTTGAAGCAGGGCATGCGCGATATTGAGTTTCACGCAACGTCTGGTGCGGGTGATGTTTGGGTGGGATGCATGGAAGCGCTGTTACATGGATTATTGCCCGCAGTCATTCAGAGGCTTGCGCAACGGCACCCGAAGATTATTGTGCATGCGACAGAGGTAAATCCGTCAGAGAATGTTCACGTCCTGAGCGAACGTAAACTCGATCTGTTGATCGGCAGATCCACGCGGGCGCAAGGGGATGATGATCTCAATTCGGAAACCCTGTTTGAGGATGCGTTTACCGTGGTCGCCGGGGAAAAAAATCCCTGGGCGCGCCGGCGCAAGGTTGCACTGGCGGATTTGATGGACGAAGGGTGGCTTTACGGCGAGCCGGGTAACGCCACGCAGGCGCGCATATCTGAAATCATATTGGCCAAAACCGGACGGCTGCCGCGGGTCGCCATGTACACCACGTCCATGAACTTGCGACTCGCCTTGCTGGCATCGGGTAACTACATTTCCTGCATACCGGGCTCGGTTTACCGTTACGGCGCCGCGGGAAGACCCATCAAGGAACTGCCGGTGGTGGATATGGCGCTTAAATTGCCCGTGGCGATTCTCACGCTCAAGAACCGCACGCTAAACCCGGCAGTGAAAATTTTTATCGACACCGCGCGGGACGTAGCGAAGACGATGCAGGCAGATGCTTGACGGCCGCACTGACTATTCTCATCAAGGAAGCAAACGGAGGCCGCCTCAGTACATAACGCGCGCTGGCGCCGTAATGCCGTGCCGCGGCCAACGCCCGGATCAGACTTTCGCCGGCACCACCGGGAGCAACATCGCTGCCGGATACTGCGGCCCGAAGTGCAGCGTGACGTTGCCGCCAAAGATATCTGGCGGACGATCATCCGGATCGTCGTGCATGAACGGCCCGCAGCCGCTCATCGGGTTTTTCATGTTGGAAAGCGATGCCGCGCTCAAGCCGTGATCGTAGTCCTTGCCCTTGATGGTGAGCGCAATGCGGTAACCCTTGGGCACGACAATGCAGGTGGGCCAGATTTCGATGTCGAGTTCGACGACCTCGCCGGGTGTCAGCGGCTGATTTTCGTCGTGCGTGTGATACGGGCGGTACGGCAGGCTCTTCGCTTTGTCGAGCTTGCGGTGCGAGGCGCGCAGCCAGCCTTGAGCGACCGGGGTCTTGGGATCGAGCGCGCCCTGAAACAGCACCTCTTTGTTTTGCGGATCGAACACGCGAAGTATCACAAACAGATCGGCATCAGCGGTCGTTGACGACACGAACAGTTTCAGTGCGGCTGGTCCGGTGATCTCGGTTTCCTTGTCCATCGGCGGCATGCTGAACGTAACGCCGTCGCCCATGGCATCGTAAGTAATTGTTTTTATTGAATTATTTTTAGCGGTACCAAGCGTGAGATTGGCACCATCAAGATAAAAATTTGTCCACTGCGTGCGCGCAATCGGCCATTCGTTTTCATGCCGCAGTACGAATTTTTCGCGTCCGTTGCTATCGTGCACATGCCGGATTAGCAGTTGCACTTTCGGCTGTTTATCCCAGCCATTTTGTTGACCCTTCAAAAAATAATCGAAAAACCTTTTCTGCAAGCCAACGCCGTAGTCGGTGTAAAACGGCGCCCAGTGCGAACCACCGTGCGCCTCCAGCCATTTGTGTTCCGACGCGGCGTGCATGAATCCCTCAAAGTTGCCGCGCGGATGCAGGCCCTGCCCACCCCAGTTGGCGGCGGAGAGCAGCGGCACTTTCACTTTGGACAAATCCCCGCTGCGCTCGCGGTAGTACGGACCATCCAGCGTATTCTTGCTGAGATTCGCCCACATGTCTTCGCGGTTCTTGATCAGTTCCTCGTCGCTCAAGGTTTCCGGCCCGCAAGCCAGCTCGCCGGTGAGCGGGCTGCGCGAGCCGCGTTCACCGACGCCGTGCTGCACGGTTTTCACCTGCATATCCTGCCAGTTTTTGCGGAACACGCAGATGATGCCGCCATGGTGCGTAGAGTCACGGTAGTTGTCAGCCCAGCCTTCCCACACGCAGATCGCGGCCAGATGCGGTGGTTGCATCGCCGCCGCCTTCCATTGATTTGACGCGTAATACGAAATGCCGTTCAGCCCGATCTTGCCGCTGCACCACGGCTGCACCGCCGCCCACTCGATGCAATCGTGAAAATCCTTGTTCTCGCGCGCGTCGCCGTGGCACAGAAAACCCGGCGAGCGGCCCGCGCCGCGTGAATCCACGCGCACCACAGCGTAACCATGCGGCACCCACTTTTCCGGATCGACAACCTCCCAGTTTTGATACTTGTTGGAGGTGCCCGACACCGCATCGGGGAATTCGCGGGCCATGATTTCCCACGCGGTCTTGTAGCCCTCCTGGAACGCGAGGCCCTTGCCATAGGGGCCGTAACTCATGATCGCGGGGTATTTGCCTTCGGCCACCGGGCGGAAGACATCGGCGCGCAGCACCAGGCCGTCGTCCATGGTGATCGGCACATCCCATTCGATGCGCATGTTGTCTCGGATTTCAGTCTTGTAACTGGACATAAGTAGGCTACTTTCTATCGTGATCGATTGACGCAGGGGCGGTCACGCAGTTAATCCGCCTTCGCTCCAATTCGCTTGATGATGCCGCCAAATTTGTCATACTCCGCCCGCAAGTGTGCGCCGAAGGCTTCCGGTGAACTCGCCACGGTGTCGTAGCCAAGCCGCTCGAACTGTGACTTCAATTCCGGCGCATTTACAACCTTCGCCATCGCGCCATGCAGCCGCGCGACAATATCTTTTGGGGTTTGCGCGGGGGCCAGCATGCCAAACCAGGTGGCGAATTCATAACCCGGCACGCCTGCCTCCGCTATGGTCGGCACATCCGGTAGTTGTGATGAACGTTTCGCGCTCGACACACCCAGCACCCGCAAGCGTCCCGCTTTGATGTGCTGAATGACCGGCGGGATCGAGTTCAGCGTCAACTGCATACTGCCACCGAGCACCTCGGTAACCGTTTGTGGCGCCCCCTTGTACGGCACATGCGTGATGTTCACGCCAGCCATATATTTGAATAACTCCATCGCCAGGTGATTCGGTGCGCCGTTCCCCGCCGAACCGTAATTCAGTTTGCCCGGCTCGGCCTTGGCCTGCGCGATCAGTTCTCCAACGGTTTTCGCCGCCACCGACGGATGCGTCACCATAAGAAACGGCCCGCTGCACACCAGACTGACTGGCGCGAAATCGCGTTGCGCATCGTACGGCACTTTCTTCGCGAGGTGCGGCAGGATCGTGATTGAACCGGGCGCGCCGAAGAACAGCGTATAACCATCCGGCACCGCTCGCGCAGCCAGTTCGGTGGCGATGACTCCGCTCGCACCACCACGATTGTCCACAACAAACTGCTGACCAAGCAGCGAAGACAAACCGGGTGTCACCATGCGCGCCACCACGTCCGGTGTGCCACCGGCAGGCACGCCGAGAATCAGTCGTACGGGTTTGGCGGGCCACGTTGCCTGTGCGTGCGACGCGGGCGCGGCAGACAGCAGCAACAACACAATAATGAGTCGGATTTGCATGATGCGTGATCGTAACCCAATTTCTCGCCGCCCATATTGGAGCGGTGCCAATTGGACGGGGTTAAGGTTTCGCCTTAAGATTCACCATCACCCAAAACACTTTGCCAGACTGGAGATGCCATGAACGCCCCCGCCGAACTCACCATCACACGCAGCCAGCAAATCGCCGCCTACGTAGCGGGCGCGTTGACGCGCGACTATCCCGCCGAGGTGTTAACCGCCGCCAAACTGGCGCTGATCGACACCATTGGCTGCGCAGTGGGTGCCTGGGACGACGAATGCGTGCGTCCGGTGCGGCGCGTGGTTGAAGGATGGCGCGTACCGGGCAAGGCACAGGTGTTTGTCGGCGGCAGCACCGCGCCCGCATTCGCCGCACTCGCCAACGGCGCGATGGCGCATGCCATGGATTACGATGACGCGCATCAAATGGGCGCGGGCCATATCAGCTGCCCCTGCGCCACGGCGGCGCTGGCGGTGGCAGGCGAATTGGGCAGCAGTGGCAAGGATACGCTGGCGGCTTTCATCACCGCATTTGAGGTGATGGCGCGAGTGGGCGGCGGCGGGCCACAGGGCGTAGGACGCAATCTGCACCGGCGAGGCTTGCATCCGACATCGGTGTTTGGCCGTATCGGTGCGGCGGTGGCTGCCGCCGTGTTGATGCGTTTGACGCCGCAGCAAATCGAATACGCCATCGGTGCGGCCACTACTACCGCCGGCGGTATGGTCGGCTCGTTCGGCACGCACGCCAAGCCGTTCCACGGCGGCAAGGCGGCCATGGATGGCATCCTTGCCGCCGAGCTGGCCAAGGAAGGCTTTCAATCGTCGAACAAGCTGCTCGAACTGGAAAAAGGCATTTACGACGTATTCATTCAGACCAGGGATCGCCCGGTGGATATTCCGCCGATGGATTTCAGCTACTGGGAAATCAAGCGCAACGGTTTCAAACCTTACGCCGCCTGCCGTGCCACGCATGCGTCGATCCAAAGCTCGCGCAAACTGGCGTCACAGGTTGCCGGGCGCAAGATCAACAAAGTGCACATCAAGGTGCATCCCAACGTGGCCATCGTCGCCAACAACCCCGCGCCACAGACGCCGCTGGCGCATAAATTCAGCGTGCGCTATTGCGTGGCCATGGGGCTGACCGGCTACCGGCTGGTGGCGTCCGATTTCAACGAGAAACTGTTGCAGGACAAAAAGCTGAAGGAAATCGCCGCAGTCAGCGAGGTCGAAGTCGTGGCTGATCAGCCGCAATACGAGGCACATCTCACGGTGCACGTTGAAGGCGAAAAAAAGCCGCTGCACGCCGACACCCTGCTCGTGCTGGGCCACGCTGACAACCCGATGAGCGAAGACGAAGTGTGGGGCAAATTCGACGGGCTGGTGGCGCCGGTGCTGGGCAGTGACAATGCGCGCAAACTATACGATCTGCTCAAGCAGTTCGAGGCACCGGGGAATCTCGAACGGTTTACCGGAATGGTGGCGAGGGGCTAAATCCCCTCGGCAATTACCAGATTTGACCGCGTGGTGCGGCTGCGAATTGCGATCAGCGGCCGGTATTCGGGCGAGTTGTACCAGGTTTTCAGCCGGGCCATGTCCGGAAATTCCAGCACCACGGTGCGGCGTGGCGACCAGCTGCCTTCCAGAATTTCCGTGGCGCCACCGCGTACGAGGTATCGCCCGCCGTAGGCGGCGATGGTGGCCGGTACCTTTTGCTGATACTCGGCAAAGCCTTCTTTATCGGTTACTTCTATGTCTGCAATGACGTAGGCCGCCAATTCCATTCTCCTCGGGGATGGTTATGGTTAAACTGGTTTTTCGGGTCGCACCGTCAGCCGCCGCATCTCGCGCCGCGCGCCGTGGTAATCGTTGACCGCGTTGTGCATGGTGCACCGATTGTCCCAGAATGTCATCTGCCCCGGTTCCCAGCACACGCGGCAGGTGAATTCCGGCGTACTCGCATGTTCGTAGAGCATCTTGATCAGGGGCTGGCTTTCCTTCTCTGTCATGTCCTCGAAATGCAGCGTATGGGTCTGGCTGCAATAGAGCGCCTTTTTGCCGGTTTGGGGGTGGGTGCGCGCGATCGGGTGACGCGACACGTAGCGCTCGGCGTTTTCGGTGTTGGTCACTGGCATGGAGGTAATCTTGGCATGATGCTCGATGCGGTTGCCGCCGGGCCGGTACTTGAGGCTTGCGCTGAACACGCCCTGCACGCCGTCAATCAGTTTGCGCAGGCCCGGTGACAGTTCTTCGTAGGCCATCTGGGTATCGGTAAACAGTGTGTCACCACCCTTGGGCGGCGTCTCTACCGCGTAGAGTGTGGTAATCGCCGGCGGCTCGGCAAGATACGGGGTGTCGGAATGCCAGCCGTTGCCAAAATTGCGCTTATCGTGAGCCTCCTTGATGACCAGCGTCATTTGCGGAATGTCAGGCAGTCCCTGCGCGAACGGATAGTGGCTGGGTTCGCCAAAGTGGCTGGCGGCATCGCGTTGCTCGGCGGGCGTGAGATTTTGCCCGCGCACCGCGATCACCTTGAACTCCAGCAGGGCGCGCTGCAACTCATCCCACATTGCCGTGTTGCCGTGATCCTTGAGGTTGGCGCCATAAATTTCCGCGCCGAGTGCGCCGGTCAGCGGGCGGGCGTCAAAGGTGTTGTAGATCATCGCAA
>OMIN01000013.1 GCA_900299145.1 Betaproteobacteria bacterium
GCCTTGCACTTGAAGGAAACCGAGTTTCGTTTCAACCACCGGCACGACAATCTCTATACCGTCCTGTTAAAGTTACTCAGAATGCAACCTCTTTAACCCAGTTTGCTTCCTAAGACCCAAACAAATAGTTAAGGTTGCCCACCAATCTCTCCCTGTCATTCCCGCGAAAGCGGGAATCCATACGTGGATGCCCGTGGCACGTGCGTTATGGATTCCCGCTTTCGCGGGAACGACAGGCGTGATTTTTCGGTTCTTCGATCCACCTTTGAGCTGGAACGAACATTAAACGTCAAATCACCTTCTTCCCCCGCAACTCCGCCACCCTCGCGTCACTATACCCCAGCCCCGCCAGCACCTCCGCCGTATGTTCACCCAACTTCGGCCCGATCCAGCGCGTGCCGCCGGGGGTTTCGGTCAGCTTGGGAATCACCGCCGGTATGCGCATGGGCTTGCCGTCGGGCAATTTCCACTGCTCAATCATGTTGCGCGCCTTGTAGTGCATGTCGTTGACGATGTCTTCCGGGTCATACACGCGCCCGGCGGGAATTTCCGCCGCATCGAGCGCCTTGAGAATATCAGCCATGTCGTGTTGCGCCGTCCAATCGCCGATGGCCTTGTCGAGCTCGGCGGTGCGCGGCACGCGGCCGGCGTTGGTCGCGAGCGCGGGATCGTTCGCCAGATCAGGCCGCCCGGCGCAAATCATCATGCGTTTGAAAATCGCATCATTGTTGGCGCCGATAATCACGTACTTGCCGTCGCGCGTGGCATAGGTGTTCGACGGCGTGATGCCCGGGAGCGCGTTGCCCGCGCGCTCGCGCTTGAAGCCCAGCACGTCGAACTCCGGAATAAAACTCTCCATCATGTTAAACACGGATTCATACAGCGCCACGTCGACAATTTGGCCTTTGCCGCCGTTGGCCGTGCGATGATGCAACGCCATCATCGCACCGATCACGCCATGCAACGACGCGAGGCCATCGCCGATGGAAATGCCGAGCCGAACCGGCGGTTGTTCCGGATAACCCGTCACATAGCGCATGCCGCTCATTGACTCGGCCACCACGCCAAATCCCGGCCGGTCGCGATACGGCCCATCCTGCCCGTAACCGGAAATGCGCACCATGATGAGTTTCGGGTTGATCGCCGACAGTGTGTCCCAGCCGATGCCCCATTTCTCAAGTTGGCCGGGGCGAAAGTTTTCCACCACGATATCGGCATCGCGCGCGAGCTCGCGAACGATCTGCTGGCCTTCCGGTGAACGCAGGTTCAGTGTCACCGACTTTTTGTTGCGCGCCTGCACGTACCACCACAACGACGTGCCCTCATACATCTTGCGCCACTGCCGCAACTGATCGCCGCCTTCCGGCGCTTCGATCTTGATCACCTCCGCGCCAAACTCGGCCAACATCCGCGCGCAAAACGGCCCGGCAATCAGCGTGCCCAGTTCGATTACTTTGATACCCGCCAGCGGGCCTGCATTTTTTTCTTTCACCACGGATTTACCCTTTACGACTCTTACCTCACGCCAGACCCAACCAAGTTTAAGTGACAGCTTACCCATTGTGAAGCGAGCCGCCATTCAGCCGCAATGCCACTACAATGACGGCCTTATTACACCGCACATGCACCGCACACGCACCGCACACCGGTGCATCGGCACACAGGCACCCTCATGGCACAACCCCGCACCTTATTTTCCATTTTGCTCGAACAACCGTGGTGGATTTCCGCGCTGGCCGGCGGCGCGCTGTTCGGCATCGCCCAACTGGCATTTCCGCCGGTGGCGCCGTTTGTCGCGCTGCCGTTTCTGCTGCTCGCGGCTTACGTCGGCTTTCGCCAGATGCGCACCGTGTCGCCGGGGCAAGTCGACGACCGCCTCGCCGCACTACGCGACATGCATTGGGATCAATTCAGCGTGCTTATCGCAGATGCTTATCGCAAACAGGGCTACACAGTAGAAGCCGCCGATAAATCCGCCTACGATTTCACGCTCACGCAGGGGAGCCGCGTAACCCTGTTGCAATGCCGCCGCTGGAAGGTGAATCAGCTCGGCGTGGGGCCGCTGGAAGAACTCGCCCGCGCCGTCAGCGCCGCCGAAGCGCACAACGGCATTTGCATCGCCGCCGGTAACGTGTCACCCAAGGCAAAAGAATTCGTGATCGAAAAGCCGTTGGCGCTGGTGACGGGAATCGAACTGGCGGGGTTAGTGGGCAAGTTGAACAAAACGCACGCTTGATCCGCGTCTCCCGCGCACCGTGGCGGCCGGGTTCGCGGCGCTCTCGCCCTCACCCGCCTCGAAAAGCGGCATAAAAATGCAGTCTGCCGTGACAAAAGTCACGAGAACTGCTGCAACCAGTCCAAATGGACTGATGACTTCACATTTTAATTTTCGTAGCATGGGCTTGCGTGCATGGCTTGTGCCTGGCCGGCATCCGGCGGACAGCCATCATTCGACAATCCTGTAACGGAGAAACTCACATGCCGACAACCATTACCGCAGTTGCCCCCAGTACGCTACCGGGATTGCGTCGCATGCCATCGCCGAAAATCGTGGCGCGCACTGGCGTGTTCCTCGCCGCGCTGTCGCTCGCCGCAGTGGGCGAGAGCCGGGCGCAAGTCGTCGCCTTGCAAACCAGCACCACCTCGAACTACGTGCAAAGCGGCGCGGGCAGCCTTGCGCCCGGTTTCGCGACGGGCGGCCAGCGTCCGGCGGATAATCTGCCCTTTCATTTGGGCCTGCAGGCAAATTATTTATCCGGCGCCCAACCGCTCACCGACCCGGTGCCGACGGTACGTCTGACGCGAGAAGATATCCTGGGCAATTTCAGAGACACCCCCACCCAGTCGCTGTCTCTTCTGCCGGGCTACAACCTGGGGGCAGGCACGGCAACCTACTTGCTGGATAAAGGCTACGCGACATTTGCAGAGAGGAGTCAATTTGCCCCCTTCACGCCAGTAAATGAATTACCCGCCGCGCCGTCGGGTAATGACGTCTTTAAATTCAGCTACCAATTAAGCGGCTCTCCCGTAACCGCCGATTTCACCAGTTTTGCGCGCGACCCATCATTTATGCCGCAACTCAGCCTGAGTGGCGGCGCATGGAATGGCGGCGCGTACCAGATTCAGCAAAATCAGGCCCTCGGCATCCTGAGCAATGCATTTTCCAGTTTTAACAGTTTCAACGATCTCATGCCCCCCAGTTCCAGCCGCAGCATGAGCCTGCGGTTAACTGACGATGCCAGCCCCGGCACTTCGCTATTCTCGCTCTCACGCACCCGTTTTGGCCAAGACGCCCCACTGGCGGATTTTTTTAGTAGCCAACTACCGGCATTCAGCTTGATGGCGGGACACAGCTACACCTTGAGCACCGAGTTTATTGCCTTCAATGACTTGAGCGCGAATTTCAGCGGTATCGACGTCGATATCGAAACCGTAACCACGCAGCTGACCATTCAAGCGCTGACGTCGCCTGTGCCGGAGCCCGAAACATACGCACTGCTGCTCGCCGGCTTGGGGCTGATGGGCTTTCACGCGCGCCGCAGAAAGCCCAGCGCGAATCCGTCGAAGGACATTGGCTAACCGTCCCGCTGGCGGGCCAGGTACAGCAGGTTTCGTACTGGGGTAGCAGGTTTAATCCCGCATGACGCAAGCCTGTTTTTAAAAATAGTTCAATTAAAACAAATACTTACGCAACAACCCCACTCGCTGCCGACGCTAATCGAGCTTCACCCCGGCTTCACGGAACAATTTACCGATCTTTTCGTAGTCGGCCTTTAAACGCACCGCAAACTCCTCCGGCTTCCTGAGCACGGGGTCGTAGGTCAACGCGCTCAATTTCGACGCTGTGCCCGGATCGCGCAACGCGTTGCTGAACTCCGTATTTAGCCGGTCAACGAGTTCCTTGGACATGCCCGCCGGCGCAAAAATACTGACCCACGTCGCGGATTCATAACCGGGCACGGTTTCCGCAATCGTCGGCACATTGGGGATCAGCGCGATGCGCTCCGCCGAAGTCACCCCCAGCGGCCGCGCGCGATTCGACTTGAGGTATTCGAAAATATCGCCCACGCCGATAATCATCGCCTGCGTTTCACCCGACATCAGGCCAATAATCGCGGGGCCGCCGCCTTTGAACGGCACCTGCGTCACGCGTATGCCCGCCAGAGACTCCAGCAGCACCGCGTTCAGATGCACAAAGCTGCCCACGCCGGCATGGCCGAACATGATTTGCTTCGGGCGGCTGCGCGCCAGCGCGAGGAAATCCTTCACGGAATACACCGGCAGCGACGGATGCACCGAGAGCACCGCCACCAGCCGCGTCATTGGCGCCACTGCGACAAAATCCCCCAGCGCGTCGTAGGGCAGCTTTTTGTAGAGATGCGGATTGGAAACGTGTGACGCAATGGACTGCACCATCAGGGTATAGCCATCGGGCTTGCTTTGCGCTACCAGCGCGGTGCCGATGGTGCCGCCCGCCCCCGTGCGGTTTTCGATAACGAACTGCTGGCCCATTTGCTCTGAAACTTTCGGCAGCACCACGCGCGCTACGATGTCATTGGCGCCGCCGGGTGGGAAGGGGACGATGACGCGGACGGGTTTGGCGGGATAGGGCTGGGGCCACGCAACGCCGGCTACACACCACTGACCGACAACGAATGCGAATGTGAACGCGGCAACGATCTTTATGGTTTTCATCTCTTGCCCCTCCCCCGCGAGAACTACTTCAAATAAACAACGTCAACACCCCCGTATACCCATACAACCGGTTGTGCGAAATTTCGCCATTGCAGAAGAATCCGACCAGCGGAATGTCGCCGAACACGTCCTGAATCATTTTCAGTTCGCCCTTGCCTTTGCCGAACAGCGCTTCGCCACGGCCGAGGCACGAGTAATAGACGCCTGCTTTCGGGCGGCTGTAGAGGCCCTGTTGAATGCTTTCGAGCATGCGCGCCATATCGTCTCGCGCGGTTTTGGCGTCGCGGCGGCAGAACATCAGGCCGTCGCCTTTTTTCAGATAGTCACCGATGGCGATGAGCTTGCTTTGGGTGTCGATGCCGACGAGATTGCGCGCAAGATAATCGCCGGTGTCGCTGCCCGCCACCGACAGGCCGGCGAACACATGGCCGCCGACGCGGTTCAAATCGCCTGCAAGTTTTTCGCCAATGTCTTCAAGGAAAACATCGAACGCGGGTTTGTTATCCAGACTGATCAGCACATTGCGCTGGCAGCCGGTGACCACGCGGCGCGGGCCGATGGGCGAGCAGCCTTGCGTCAGGCGCGTGGCGATGATGACACTGTCGGAAAACGCCACGCCGGACACGCCGCCTTCGCTCACGCTGTCGGCGAGCTGCGCGGCTGTGCCGCGCGAACTCACCAGCCCGCCGACGAGAAAGCCACTTTCGACGCGCTTGGCGAGCGCGGCCACCAGTTTGTCCATCTGCTGCGTTTGCGGATCGGCGTGAACAATGGCGAAATTGGGCGCAGAGCCGCCGCACTCCAACGCGACCTTCGCCGCATCCTGGTCGTTCGCCACGCCGGAAAACACGCGAAAGCTGTCGTCATCAAATTGGCCGGTCATCGCCACAACGGCCGGCTGGTCCATGTATTCCACGCCGTTGGCGCACACGCCGATGCCGGTCGCGCCGACCCAATGCGCCACGCCGGTCTTTTCGCGCATCAGATCAAGCACGTCGGCGTAGTGATCAGCGATCACGTCGGTGACGTACAGGAACCCCAGCGTGCCGCCATTTGTGCCAAGTTGCTGGAGAGAGCGGTCGGCGGCTTCGCGCCAATCGGCGCCGGCCGCGTGGCCATAGTAAAAGCCGCTCATGGTTTGCTCATCGTGCCGGCGGCCGGCATGTAGGAGTTTGCACAGGAATTCATCATAAGTATTTGTTTTTATTTAATATTTTTAATATATGCCGAGCTTGCCGTTGCAGAATCGCCACAGCACGCGAAAGTTACGCCCGGAGCCGCGACTGCCCGTATTTTTTCGTTTAGAATCAACAACATTAGTTGTAAAGCTTAGGTTTCTGGTGAGC
>OMIN01000014.1 GCA_900299145.1 Betaproteobacteria bacterium
CGTCGGCAGCGTCAGATGTGTATAAGAGACAGCTGTCAATACTGCTGATTTTTGTGTTGCTGTTTTGGGCATTCAAATCCATTACGCCGGCGGTACTGGTGCTGCTGATGGTGCCGTTTACGTTGATCGGCGGATTCACCGGCCTCGCCGTCGCGGGGTTAAACCTGTCGGTTTCCGCAGCCGTGGGCTTTATCGCGGTGGCGGGCATATCGGTGCAAAACGGGGTCATCATGGTCGAGCAGATTCTGGAGTTCTTACGCGAAGGCAAGGATCTCGCCACCGCTGTCATGGAAGGCGCGGTGCTGCGGCTGCGGCCCATCGTGATGACCGCGATGATGGCGGGCCTTGGCCTGCTGCCCGCCGCCCTGTCACACGGAATCGGCTCGGAAACCCAGCGGCCTTTTGCCGTGGTTATCGTCGGCGGCATCATTTCGGCCACGCTGTTCACCATTGTATTGCTTCCGACGCTGTTTCCGCTGTTCGCAAGAAGCAGCCAGTATGAATAACGAAGTCACGCGATCGAAATGTGATGACTTACGCTGATTGCATTCAGCACCAGTTATAAAAGTTTATAAAAATCAGATACTTAACATATTAATAAGTAATATTACTTACAGACCTATCACGATAAATATAATAATTTCGGGCACTGGAAATTCCATCCCTAGGAGACTTGCGCCCATGGCGAGGAAATACGGTCAAACCCTGACCGCTAGCTGTTGTTTCACATTGATGGTCATTTTAGGGGCGTGCCGCGACCCCCCCCCCGCCGCTGAACCACCCCAAGCACGCACCGAAGGCGAGAGCGTCATCATCCCGCCCGGCGCACAGCAGACCACCAGCCTCAAGTCACAGGTCATCACCATGCAGCCCGTGCCGGCCACGCAGCTCAATGGCCGCGTGGTGTGGAACGAGGACAAAACCGTGCGCATCTACACACCGTTCGCCGGGCGTGTCGAGCGCATTCTGGTGCAGGCGGGGCAAACCGTGGCCGCCGGCCAGCCGCTGGCGGTGATCGCATCACCCGATTTTGGCCAGGCGCAAACCGACGCGCGGCGCGCGGAAAGCGATTTCGCGTTGGCCGAAAAGAACCTTTCGCGCCTGCGCGAACTTGAGCAGAACGGCGTCGCACCGCGCAAGGACGTGCACGCCGCAGAGGCCGATCAGGCGCGCGCCGCCGCCGAGCTCGCGCGCACGCGCCGCCGGCTGGAGCTTTACGGCGGTGCGGGGCGTGGCGTCGATCAGTCGTATACTTTGACCAGCCCGATTGGGGGTGTGGTGGCAGAGAAAAACATCAACCCCGGCCAGGAGCTGCGGCCCGATCAGGCGATTGCCAACGCGCCGCCGCTTTACACGATCACCGATCCGGCAACGCTGTGGGTGCAGATCGACGCCACCGAGCGCGATCTGCCGCTGCTCACGCGCGGCAAAACCATCACCATTCGCACGCCCGCCTACGCCGAGGAAAATTTCCCCGCGCAAATCGCCAGCGTGGCGGATTTTCTCGACCCCGTCACGCGCACCATCAAGGCACGTGCCACGCTAGCCAATGCCTCACGCAAACTGAAAGGCGAAATGTTCGTCACCGCCGAAATCGACACCGGCGGCGCCACGGAACTGCTGGTGCCTTCCAAGGCGCTCTATTTTCAGAGCGAAAAGAACTACGTGTTCATCGACGAAGGCGGCGGCAAATACACGCGGCGCGCGGTCAAGGCGGGCGACGTGCGCGACAGCCGCACCGAGATTTTGAGCGGTTTGAAAGAAGGCGAAAAAGTGGTCGTCGATGGCGCGCTGATGTTGCAGCAGATGCTGCAGCCGCGGCGGGTGCAGAAGTAACCCCGCAGAAAAACGATACTCCATGAAGCGCCTCGTTTCATTTGCACTGCACCAGCCGCTGTTCATATTGCTGGGGGTGATTCTTTTCATCGGCGGCGGCATCATTGCCTTCAAACAATTGCCGGTGGAAGCGCTGCCCGACGTCACCGATACGCAGGTGCAGGTGATTACGCTGTTTCCCGGCCGCGCCGCCGAGGAAGTTGAAAAGCAGGTAACGTTTCCGATTGAAGTCGCGCTGGCGGGCATGCCGAACATGATCCGCATGTTCTCGCACACGCAGTTCGGCTTGTCGTTCATCATCCTGACGTTCGATGACAAGGCAAACCCCTACTTCGCGCGCCAGCAGGTGCTGGAAAGGCTGCGCGAAGCCGATTTGCCCAAGGACGCGCAGCCACAACTCGCGCCGCTCTCTACCGCCATCGGCGAGATTTACCGTTATCGCGTGAAGGGCGCCGATTACACCGCGCAGGAGCTGCGCACCATTCAGGACTGGACCATCAGCCGCAAGCTGCGCCTGTTGCCCGGCGTGGCGGACATTGTGAGCTTTGGCGGCTTTATCAAGCAGTACGAGGTGAACCCCGATCTGGCAAAACTCAAGTATTACAAGATCAGCCTGCAACAGGTGTTCTCTGCGCTGGAGCGAGGCAGCTCCAATGCCGGCGGCGGGTACGTCGAGCAGGGCCGCCAGCAGATACTGATCCGCGGCATCGGCCTATTGCGCAGCGCCGAGGAAATTCTCGACGTGGTCGTGGCCGAACGCAATGGCGCGCCGGTGCTAGTGCGGCACCTGGCCACACTCACCGTCGGTTCCGTGCCACGCCAGGGCGTGGTCGGGCAGGAAGACGACCACGACATCGTCACCGGCGTGGTGCTGATGCGCAAGGGCGAAAATCCCGCCGAGGTGCTGGCGGCGGTGAATAAGCGCGTCGCACAGTTGAACAAGGACGGCCTGCCCAAGGGCGTGGAAATCAAGGCCTACTACGACCGCACATGGCTGCTCGACAAAACGCTGAAAACCGTGTTTACCAATCTGGTGGAGGGTGCGCTGCTGGTCACTTTCGTGCTGCTGCTGTTCCTCGGCAATCTGCGTGCGGCGGCCATCGTGGCGGTGATTATTCCGCTGTCGCTGCTGGGCACGTTCCTTGGCCTTACTTGGCTCGGCATTCCGGCAAACCTGTTGTCGCTGGGCGCGATGGATTTCGGCATCATCGTCGACGGTGCGGTCATTGTGGTGGAGAACGTCTTCCGGCGATTGTCAGAGCACCACGGCAGGCAGATGACCCCGCGCGAGCGTCTCAATGAAATTCTCGATGCCACGGTGGAAGTCGGCCGGCCGACGCTGTTCTCGATGCTCATCATCATCGCCGCGCACATTCCGATTTTCACGTTGCAGCGCCACGAAGGCCGCATCTTCGCGCCGATGGCTTACTCGGTGACGTCGGCATTGATCTGCTCGCTGATTTTCAGCCTGACGCTGGTGCCGCTGCTATGCCATCTGATGCTGCGCAAGAATCTTCCGGAAAAGGAAAACTTTCTCGTGCACTGGTGCAAGGGCGTGTACGAACCAGTGCTGAAGTGGGCGCTGAACCATCGCAAAAAAGTGGTACTCGTCGCCGCCGGTGTGCTGGCGGGCAGCCTGGCCATCGTTCCCAAACTCGGCACGGAGTTTTTGCCCGAGCTGAACGAAGGCTCGATCTGGATCAACGTGCCGCTGCACCCGAGCCTGTCGGTGACGGAAGCACGCGGCGAGATGAACAAAATACGCACCGCCATCGCGCATATTCCTGAAATCAACACCATTGTCTACAAGGCCGGGCGGCCGGAAGACGGCACCGACCCGAAGTTGATCAGCATGGCGGAAATTCTGGTGGACATCAAACCGGAATCCGAATGGAAACGCAAAATCTCGAAGAAGGATTTGCTCAAGGAAATGGACGACGCGCTCGACAAGTTGCCGGGCGTGCAGGCAAGTTTTTCACAACCGATTCGTGACAATATCCTCGAATCAATTTCGCAAATCGACGGGCAGATCGTGGTCAAGGTGTTCGGCGACGATTTGGTGAAACTGAAGGGTTACGCGCAGGATGTGCTCTCCGCCATATCCGATGTGCCCGGCGTCGCGCGCGCGATGATCGACCGTCAGGGCGAATTGCCGCAGGAGCTGATCCAGATCGACCGCGCGCAGGCCGCGCGCTATGGCCTGAACATTGTCGATATTCAGGACGTGATCGAAACCGTACTCGGCGGGCGCGAGGCCACGGTGATCTGGGAAGGTGAAAAGAAATTCAGCGTGGTGGTTCGCGTGCCGACGCACCAGCGCACGCTCACGCAGCTGCGCGACATTCTGCTCACCGCGCCCAACGGCACGATCATCCCGCTGGCGCAGGTAGCCACGTTCAGAACCGTGGGTGGCAGCATGAATATCGCACGCGAAAACGGCGGCCGCGTCATGGCCATCGGCGTGTTCATCGAGGGCCGCGACATGGGGTCGGTGGTGGCCGACATGCAGGACCGTGTCGCGCAAAAGGTCAAGCTGCCCGAAGGCTACACCATGGCGTGGTCAGGCGAGTTTGAAAACCAGGAACGTGCGATGAAGCGATTGTCGGTGATCGTGCCGATTTCGATTCTGCTGATTTTTATTTTGCTGTTCGACGCGTTCAAATCGTTCAAGAGCGCCACGCTGATTTTGCTCAACATTCCGTTCGCGCTGATCGGCGGCATCCTCGCCCTCTTTGTCACCGGCATTCCGCTGTCGGTGTCGGCGGCCATCGGCTTCATTGCGCTATTCGGTCAGGCGGTGTTGAATGGGGTGGTGATGGTGTCGTACTACAATCAGTTGAAGAATGCCGGCGCGTCACCCGAGGATGCGGTAATCCGGGGCTCACTGATCCGGCTGCGCACGGTACTGATGACGGGGCTGCTTGCCATGTTCGGGCTGCTGCCGATGGCGCTTTCACACGACATCGGTTCCGAAACACAAAAGCCGCTCGCCATCGTGGTCATCGGCGGGCTGATATCAGCGACGGTGCTGACACTGATCGTGCTACCGACGCTGTACGTCATCTTCGAGCGGCGCTATCAGAAAAAACATCCGCCTTATCACGGGCCCGAGCGGCGGCAACGGCGCGAGGGGGGAACTGACGGCGAAGAATACAGGCGGCGGCGCGGAGATAACTCCGCTGTTGTAAATCCCTAGCTTCGCATATGGCGGCACCCTGAATTGCTGGCGAAATTCATGTTGCGCGGGCGGCAACGTTTCCAGGCGGCTTTGATCTTGAATTTACAGAATTCTAAACATTCAATAAAATCAATCGCTTATAGGTAAATCGAGGAGGCTCATACCATTGAGCAGCCAATCCTCCGCGAAGCTGAACCCTTTGTAATACAGTCGGAATGGGCATGGGGCCGCCACAAACCACAATGGCATGGACACGGCAGTGCAACGACTTAAACTCCTCGGCGTAACGCGCATTGCGAATGCCACTTTCGCCGTCGCGTTTCTGAATCCATGCTGCACCCTCGCCGCGGATGTCAGCTTTCCGTCACGGCCGGTGCGTTTCATTATCCCCGCGCCGCCCGGCGGCACCGTGGATCATGTTGCACGGCTGATCGCGACACCGCTCACGGAGCAAATGGGTAAACCCTTCGTGCTTGACAACCGCGCGGGTGCTGGCGGGGTGATCGCCGCTGAATTGATCGCCAATGCCGTGCCGGACGGTCATACGCTGGGCATGATCTACACCTCCTACACCACCAACGCGGTGCTGAGAGCGAAGGCATCTTACTCACCCACGCGGGATAACACACCCATTACCCAGGCAACCGCCTCGCCGCTGGTGCTGGTGGCGCATACGGGCCTTGCATTAAAAACCGCGGGCGAGCTGGTAACACTGGCAAAGAAAAAGCCGCTGCTTTATGGCTCGGCGGGCAATGGCACCGGCGGACATATGTGCGGGGAATTGTTCAATTTGTTGGCGGGACTCAAGGTCACGCATGTGCCCTACAAGGGGGCGGCAGCCGCCACGAACGAAGTGGTTTCGGGCCAGGTGGCGTATCAGTTTGCCGGTCCCATTACCGTGCTGGGGCTGGGCCGCGCGGGGCGCTTGCGACTGCTGGCCGTCACCAGCCCCAAACGCGCAGTGGCCATGCCCGACATTCCGACAGTGGACGAATCCGGTGTGCCGGGCTTTGAAGTCACCAACTGGTTTGGCGCGGTGGCGCCACCGGCGACGCAGCGCGTGTTAATCGACCGGCTGAATAGCGAAATCCGGCAGGCGCTGGCAGTAAACGACATTCGCGCGCGTCTGGCTGCGGAAGGCTCCGAAGTCGTTGCCACATCACCGGACGCGTTTCGTGATTTCATCCGTAACGACGTCGAAAAATGGGCCAAAGTCGTGAAAGCCGCGGGCATTCGAATTGATCCATAAGTATCTGTATTAAATGAATAAATTCTGGACGCTGCTGCCATTGGCGGCGATGCACGTAGCGGTTGTAGATGCGCAACCGTATCCCGTGCGCCCCATACGCGTTGTCGTCGGCTCCTCCGCTGGTGGCGGCGGCGATGGCGTGGCTCGCGTGATGGCGGCCAAGCTCACGCCGTTGCTCGGCCAGCAGGTGGTGGTCGACAACCGCCCGGGTGCGGCGGGCAACATCGGCACCGAAATGGTGGCGCGCGCAGCGGCGGACGGTTACACGCTGCTGTTTGCGTATACCGGGCATGTGATCAACCCGGCGTTGTTCAAAAAGCTGCCGTTCGATCCGCTGAAAGACTTTGCGCCGGTGGGCCTGATCGGCTACAACAACTCGGCGCTGGTGGTAAACGCCGCACTGCCGGTGAATTCGGTGAAGGAGTTGATAGCACTGGCCAGGGCACGCCCTGGCAAATTGACCGCAGGCGCGATTCCCGGCGGCTCGCAGCATCTGGCAACCGAGATGCTGAAAATAAGCGCGGGCGTGGATTTTCTTTACGTGCCGTACAAGGGCAACGGCCCGGCGATGAGCGATCTGCTCGCGGGGCAACTCGATTTCATGTTTAACAGCCTGCAATTGGTAGCGCCGCTCGCCCGGGCCAACCGCCTGCGGGCGCTGGCGGTCACCAGCGAAAAACGTTCCGAGTTAATGCCGGAATTGCCCACCATCAGCGAAGCCGCGATCAAGGGCTTTTCCGCGCAAGGCTGGTACGGTTTCATCGCGCCCGCCGGCACGCCGCACACCGTTGTTGCCAAACTGAACGAGGCGATGAATGCCGTGCTGCGCGATGCCGACACACAACAGCGCTTCAAGGCCATGGGCAATGAAATCGCCACCTCAACGCCTGGCGAGTTCGACGCGATGATCCGCGCAGAGATCCCCAAGTGGGCGGAGGTGGCGCGGCGGGCGGGGATCAAGCCGGAGTGAAACGCGGCTAACGGCCGCGCCGCATTTAGATCCGGTTCGCCTTCAAGAACGTGCGCACGTGGCGCACCGCCAGCGCGACGTTCTCTTTCTTATCCTTCCATGGAAACAGACTCACCTGCACGTTGGGCGCGAGACTGACCATTTCCATGCAGGTCGAGTACGGGTGTGCATCGGTGTTGTCCGGCAGCACCAGCAGCGGCGTGTGACAGTTGCGCACGAAATCGCGCGTGGCGGTCAGCACAAAATCCACGTTGCCGTACATTTTTTCGAGAAAGCGTTCGACCATGCCCATGTTGATCTCGGGCCGGCTGGCAATGAGCTTCGGCGCCCATCCCTTGATATTGCTGTTGTAAAACCACTTGGGATTCTTCGGATCCACCCCGCTGGGCTGCGCCGACACTGCCGCGACGATACGGCCGGGCGCTCGCTGCAACAGGTTCCAGATCAACGGATTGCCAATGCAAAAGCCCATCACGAAAAATTTGTCCACGCCGAGGTGATCGAGCAACCCGAGCTGGTCACTGGTATGCGCATTCCACGGATCATCAAAATCGAGCGGACCGGTGGATTGCCCGTCGTTGGCGTTACGCAGGTCCATGGTAATGCAGCGATACTCGGAACTGAATTCGGCCATTGCGTTGAACGGGCCATTGCCGTAAGTCACTTTCGAATTCAGCCCACCGCCATAGATGATGAACAGCGGGAAGCCTTTGCCGGCCTCTTCATAGCGGATGCGGACATTACCCTTTTCGTAGAACGGCATGGCAAGCTCCCTGAGTCAAAAGTGATGAATTTACCGTAAGTATTTGTTTTTATTGATATTTATCTGGCCATGCCGGGCATCATCATTCCAGGCGGCATGCCGGGCGGGCCACCGGGGCCGCCCTTGCCATCGCCGGGTTTACGCGGTTGCACCGTCATTTGTGCGCGGTCTTTCAACAGTGGCTCCAACGTCTTGGCGGGCATCACATAAACCCACTGGCCGAGAATTTTTTCGAACTCAACGCGCGCTTCCAGTGCCTTGAGCGACTTTTCGTATTCCTCGGCACGGCGCTTTACTTCGTCGGGCTTCTCATCCTTTTCCGGCGTGCGCGTTTTGGGCGGCGCACCGGTCAACACGAAGTTAAACAGATAATCATCGCCCGCTTTCTGCTTGGCGATTTTTATGGTGTAGGTGAGATTGTCGAAAGTTTCGGCGACGAGGGTGCGCACGTTGTCACCCTCCACCTTCGCATCGGTGGACACATCGCTAAATGCCAACTGGCCCAGCGCGTTGTTTGCCCCCACGGCGGCGCTCGGATCCAGCTGCCCCGCCCCGCCAGCGAACTTCCACTGACTGTATTCCAGTTCGCGCGCGATTTTCCATTGCTCCTTGCCTTCGCCACTGCTCAACGACCTGATGCGATCCGCCTTGAAGAAATTCTTGGCGAGCCAGCGTCCCGGGCGCGTTTCGACATTGGCAAAAGGATCGGACACCACCACCACGGTTTGCACTTTGCCCGTTGCGATCATGTAACGGCCGGCCGGCACGCCATCCACCGCATTGGGCAGCGGATTGCCGGGGTCTTTTTTCAGCGATACCTTGCCGAAAATCAGATGCGCGATCTGCTTGCCCGTCTTGTCCTTTAATTCAACCAGTGTGCCCAAGCCGTCACCCTTGCCGCCTTTTGACGGATCGAGCAGATTCAAGCGGCCAAGTAGCGATTCACCCACGGTTTCAGACTGCACCACTTTGGCTTCCACCAGCTTGGCCAGCAGTTCGCTGATTTCGGCGACATCGGCGGGATAGCCGCCACGCTCTTTCACGCCCCACGAGCCGTTCTTGCTCACCAACGTGATCTCGCTCTTGGCATCCTTCAGCCGGATTTCCGTGGCATCGGCGGCTTTCAAGTCGGGCAGCACCTTCGCGCCGATTTTCGCGCCCGCTTCCTTGTAGCCAGCCAAGTCCTGCCAGAACATCGCCAAGCCGGCGCCACCCAGCACGCCCACCAGGGCGAGCATGATCAAAAACTGTTTGCGGTTCATGCGGCCACCGCCCTTCTCACCTGATTGCGGCGACGCATCGCCAGCACCAAACCCAGTATCGCCACCAGCAGCGGCACTGCGCCGATGTTCACCACCTTGGTCCACAGTTCAAGTTTGTCGGTATCCACGCGCAGGTTTTTCCGCAACTCTTTCAACTGCTTGCTGGTTTCAGTGGCCTGCTTACGGAATTTTTCGATTTCCGCCTGCTGCTCCGGCGTGAGCACGGTGGCGGCAGCGCCACCCGCCGTTCCGCCCGTACGGCCTTTTTGCAGCGCCTGCAGTTTCTCAGTGATCTGATTACGCGAGTCTTCGAGCTTTTTGATTTCACCCAGATATGACTGCTGCGCCTGCGCTTCCATTTGCCGTAGCACGGTCAACGGCTTGCTGAACGCAGCGCGGCTGCGCAAGTTCATCAGGTTTTGATCACCCGCGAGTTGCTCGACCAGGCTCTGCGCAAACGCGAGATTGCCGTTACGCGGCACCACTACTTTTTGTCCGAACACATCCTGCACCTCAACCGCGGCGCCGTCGGTAAGCATGTCCACGTCGGCCACCAGCACCACGGAGTTTTCGGCCTTGGCCTCGCGCATGTGGTTGCCTGAAGGCGGGGGCGGCGGCTTAAGTTCTTCGCCTTTCTTGGCGGGCGCCTGTGGCGGCGTGGGTTCGCCATTGGGGAACGCCGATTTAAACTTGCCGGTGAGGCGCATCGCGATCGGCTCTTCCTTGCCGGTGGGCGCAAAGCCGCGCGTGGATGGCTCGCCCGACAACGTCGCGATGATGAGATCCACCGGCATGGCGTTCTTCGACGAGTGAATCAGCACATTTTGCTTGAGGCCCTCGGCGAGCTTGCCTTTGAAGCTGCCACCAAACGGCACCAGCATCGTGCCCACCTGACTCATCACGATATCGTCCATGTTGAACGCGTCGTTGGTGAGCATCAACAACGTCGGCAGCAGACGCGGGCCGGAGCCACTGGGGAAAGTCATGTCGGCAATGACTTTGCTGTCGACCTCGACGCCCCAGCCCTTGAACAGGTTGTAGAGCGTGGAGCTGCCGGCCTGATTGCCGCCGAACGGATTTTGCATGTCGGGCTGCTGATCGAAATACGAATACGGATCGACAAACGCCACCAGCTTGCCGCCGCGCAGCACAAATTGGTCGATCGCGTACTCGGCTTCTTCGGTGATGTTTTTCGGGTGAATCACCAGCAGTACATTGATGTCGTCGTCGATCTTCTTCACGTCAAGTTCGACTTTTTTCACCTCAAATGTACGCTTCAGTTCCGAACCGAGCACCCACGGCTCGGTGGGCTGCTGCTTGGTCATCGGGTTTAACGGTCGGCCCAGCACCGGCAGCCCGGCCATCAGGCCGATCACCGGCTTCTTGGCCTGCGTCACCTGCGAAATCTTGCTGGTGAGATCGTACTCGAGCAGCCGCTCGCGGTCGGCTGACAACACGGGAATCGCTTCCTTCTTGTCGAGGAACGACACCGCGAGACCCAGATAAAACTTCTCGCCGGTGTTGGTCTGCTGGCCTTCGACGTTATCGAGCGCGGCGGATTCTTCTGCATCCGAATCCGGCTCCGGGTTGAATTTTTCGATAATCACCTTACCGTTGGATGCCGCTTTGTACTCAGCAAGCAGATCTTCGACGCGTTTGGCAAAGGTCTTGATGCCCACCGGCACGGTGTTGCCGCCCTGTGTGTAGTAATAGCGGATTTTTACCGGCGCTTCGAGCTTGGCTAGTATTGCGCGCGTGCCATCCGACAGGGTGTAGACGCTGCCCTGCGTAAGATCAACGCGCGCCTTGATAACGCTTAGCAGAAAATTCGCCGCAATCAGAATAATCGCCAGCAGCACCAGGCCGCCAGCGGAGTAAAACAGGGTATCGAGATTGGATTTCTTCATGGTTTTCTCCGCCTAGCCTGCCCGCTGGCCACGAATAATCACACCGGTGGTAAACAGCGCAAAGCCGATCACCGAGACGAAAAACAGAAAGTCGCGCAGATCAATCACGCCACGCTGAAAGCCTTCAAAATGCGTCATCACCGAAAACGACGCAATGATGTCCACCACCAGCGGACTGGCGAAGCGGACCAGCAAATCTGTCACCGGCGTGTAGCCCGCCAGAATGAAAAAGAGACATATCACCACCGACAGAATAAAGCTGATTACCTGATTACGCGTCATCGCCGAGGTCATGCAACTGATCGCCAGATACGAACCGGCTAGAAACAGGCTGCCGACATAACCGGCGGCGATAATGCCGTTGTCGGGCGAACCCAGCCAGTTCACCGTAATCCACACCGGAAAGGTCAACGCAAGCGCCAGCGCCAGAAAAGCCCAGGACGCGAGAAACTTGCCCACAATGGCCTCCCACGCCGTCAATGGCATGGTGAGCAACAGCTCCATGGTGCCCAGGCGCCGTTCCTCCGACCACAGGCGCATGCCGACGGCGGGCACCAGAAACAGATAAAGCCACGGGTGCCAGGTGAAGAACGACACCAGCGAGGCCTCGCCGCGCTCGAAAAAGTTGCCGATGGTAAAGGTGAAAAACCCCGTCAGCAGCAGAAAGATGATCAGGAACACATAAGCGATGGGCGACGTGAAATAGCCGCCCAGCTCGCGTTTCATGATGGTTTTGATATTGGCCCAGGCATTCATTTTGGATTCGCTTTTGTGGTTTTATCGCGTTCTCTTGCTGTGACCTTAAGCGGCCTTGACCGTATCGGACAGGGTCAACGAGCGGAACACCTCGTCCAGCCTGCCCGACGGCGAGCGCGCCTTCAGTTCCGCGGGCGTGCCGCTGGCGACCATGCGGCCGCGGTCGATGATAATGGCGCGCGTACAGGCTTCCTCGACTTCTTCGAGGATATGGGTGGAAAAAATAATCGCTTTTTCCGGCGCCATTTTGCGAATAAGGTTGCGCACTTCGTGCTTTTGATTCGGATCAAGGCCGTCGGTCGGCTCGTCCATGATCAGCACTTGCGGATCGTGGATCAGCGATTGCGCGAGGCAGGTGCGGTGCTTGTAGCCTTTCGACAGCGTGTCGATGGTCTGATACACCACGGTCTGCAGGAAGCACATCTCGATCACGCGGTCGATGGCGGCTTTTTTTGCACTGCCGTTCAGCCCGCGCAATTCCGCCGCGAAACCGAGAAAGCCGTGCACCGTCATGTCGGCATAGCCAGGCGCGCTTTCGGGCAGATAGCCCATCAGGCGCTTGGCTTCGAGCGGGTGTTCCGCGACATCAAATCCGCCGACGGTGACGCGCCCGGACGTGGCCGGGTAGTAACCGGTGATGATGCGCATGGTGGTGGATTTGCCCGAACCATTCGGCCCAAGAAATCCCAGCACTTCGCCTTTTTCAACGGTAAAGGAAATGTCGTTTACCGCGATCTTGGCGCCAAAATGCTTGCACAGGTTTTCAACCTTTATCACTGCGATTCCTCCTCGTTACTGCTGGTGCCCCGGCCAGAACTCACGCAACTTACGCAAGACCTTGCCAGCGGTGTTTAGTTCATCTGCCCATATCGGGGCCGCTTCAAATGCTTTCAAGAGCCGAATGCGCTCACCGGGTTGGGCGTAATATTTATAAGTATTTGTTTTTATTGAATTTATTTTGAGCGCCCTGCGGGGTGGTGCCGGTAGTCTGGATTGAACAGACGACCTACCGCTTACAAGGCGGTTGCTCTACCACTGAGCTATACCGGCGCGCGGCGGATTATACCTTTGTACCCTTGCTCACGGCGGCGCGGCCAATGCACCTGCGGCCCCTGCTCTTATAATGGCTGTCTGGCTTGGTAATCGTTTTCATTGGGAAATTTCATGGCGGCAGTGGCAAATTCAACACCAACGGGACTTATCGGCATCGGCTTGATGGGCATGGCTTGCGCCAAACGGCTGCGCGGCGCGGGGCTCGAGGTTCTGGGCTACGACGTGGATCCAAAAAAATCCGTTGCGCTGACGGCCATCGGCGGCGAAGCGGCCCCGTCGATCGCAGACATTGCCGCGCGCTGCGCACAGGTGGTGCTGGCGGTATTTAACACCGAGCAGGTCGAACAAACCATCGACGCGCTGGCAAAGGCGCGGCCCGCAGGCAAACCGCCTTTGATCGCCGTGTGCGTGAGTACCTGCGATCCGGACAAAATTTCCGCTCTGGTGGCGCGTACGCCGGCGGAAAAAGTACGTTACGTGGAGGCGCCGGTGTCCGGCACCAGCCAGCAGACCGAGACAGGTGACGCACTGGGCATGATCGGGGGTGACCCAGCCGCCGCGCAAGAAGCGAAAGCCGTGCTCGACGCCATCTGCCCTCGCCGGCATCACCTCGGCGCGGCGGGGAATGGCGGACGCGCAAAGCTCGCGATCAATCTGATCCTCGGCGTGAACCGCGCCGCGCTCGCTGAAGGGCTGGTATTCGCGCAAACGCTGGGGCTGGATCCCGGCGCGTTCCTGAAAGTCGCGCGCGAATCCGCCGCACAATCGCAGGTGATGGATATCAAGGGGCCAAAAATGGTCAGCGGCGATTTCACCCCGCACGGCTTCATTACGCAAACGCGCAAGGATTTCTTGCTGATGCTGGAACAGGCGAAAGCGCGCGGACAGGGCTTGCCGCTGGCCGAAACGTATGTAAGCATCGTCAACGGCTGCGTGGCGGCGGGCGAAGGCGAGCGCGACAACGCCATCGTTATCGAGGAAATTCGCCGGCGCAAACCCCAATGAATTCGTGGAGAAAATAAAATGAAACACACCATACAACGCATGGAAATCTTTGGCGTCGACATGCCGCTGGCCGGCAATTTCACCAGCGCGGGCATCACCAAGAACGTCACCAAGTGCGTGGTGATCCGGCTCACCGCTTCCAGCGGCGCCATCGGCATCAGCAGCATCGAACCGTCGGCCGCCGCCAAGTCGCCGGGCACCGCGGTCGAACTGGCGGCCACGCTGCGCGGCAAAATCGCGCCGGCCATCGTCGGACAAGATGCGCTGAATCTGCACAAGCTGATCGAACTTTTCGACAAGCTCACGCCCGCCCAACCAGGCGCGGCAGCAGGCGCGGAGATGGCCTGTGTTGATCTCGCTGCGAATATTCACGGCGTGTCGATGCAAACGTATCTTGGCGGCTCGGTGACTGATGAAGTGCGATTCAACGGCTGGATCGGCGCGCTGCCGCCGGCGGAAGCCGCTGCCGAAGGCAAGCGCTGGCTCAAGGCCGGCTTCAAGTCGGCCAAAATCAAGGTCGGCGGTTTCGGCATTCAAGCCGATCACGATCGCGTCGCCGCCGTGCGCGAGGCCGTGGGCAATGCCATGGATTTGCGCATCGACGCGAACTGCCTCTACGACGCGGAGACCTCGTTAAAACTCTGCGCCATGGTCAAGCCCTACAACCTGCAACTCTACGAACAACCCGCGCCGAAGGAAGATATCGCGGGGCTAGCCAAAGTGCGCCGCGAAGGCGGTATCCCGGTCATGGCTGACGAAACCGTGAGCGATCACCAAAGTCTGCTGGCCGTAATCAAGGCCGGCGCGGCGGATTACGTGAAATTCGGTATCAAACAGGCCGGCGGTATCTTGCGCGCGCAACGCATGCTCGCCACCGCCGAAGCGGCGGGCATCCCCTGCGTGGTCGGCCATGGCTTTGGCCTTGACCCCAGCACGATGGCGGAAATCCTGCTGTGCACGACGTCACGCAACGTCGTGCCTGGGCTGGAATGCGTCGGGCCGCTGAAGGTCGTGGATACTGTGACGACGACGCGGCTGGATATCTCAGCCGGGACGTTGCGAGTGAGCGACGCAATTGGACTGGGCGTCAAGCTGGACGAGTCGAAGCTGGAGCAGTATCGGCATCAAGACCACTGATCCGACGATGTAGGGCGCAATCCCATTGCGCCAAATGGAATACCCGTGGCGAAGATACACACGCGGCGCAATAGGATTGCGCCCTACGATTTCTAACCTGTGCTACTTAATCGCCTGCGGATTAATAGGCGACCCCACCGCGCGCGTAATCGGTAACGGCGGCCCGCAGAAAAAGAATTCGTAAACCTTGTCCTGCGCACAATCGTCGGCCAAATCCTTGAGGTAAAAAATCTCGCCCATGGTTATGCCGATCATCGGGATTACTACCCAGTGCCACGGCTGCGAGGCATCATCGGTTTCGTTGGGGCGCACTTCGCAGCCCCAAGTGTCGGTGCAAATCGCGGCGATTTCCTTTTGGTGGATCCACTCCGCCGTTTCAAACGCGAGACCCGGCGCGTCACCGCCTGCGTAGCCGCCCCACTCGCCCGCTTTTAGCCGCTGCTCCATTTGCCCGGTACGCACAATGACAAAATCGCCGCGCTTGATTGCGACACCCTGCGCCTTGGCACAGGCGTCGAGATCGGCGTTGGTGATGGCGGTTCCATCCTCGAGAAAATCCTTGCCGATATGGCGCGCGACATCGAGCAGCACGCCGCGGCCTGCCATTTTGTTGCGGGTCTTGTGAATGCCGTTTTTCTGGGCGCCGTTGGCATCCACCAGTTTGGCGTCGTAACCATTCCACATCTTATCGTCGTAGAAGATATGCCCCAGTGCGTCCCATTGCGTACCGCATTGCAAAGGCAGCGACACCATATCGTCGGCGTATCTGAGGCCGCCTTTGTCCTGATTGCCGGCGACGGCATCGGTGCCGGTGGCGAGCATGGTGTGGATCGGGTTGAAGCGGTTACCCCACAGACCGCGCTGCGGGCCGGTGCGATCGAAATTCAGGCCCAGCGAAAACACCTGACCCTTTTTGACGAGGCGCGAGGCGTCGATGATGTCCTGCGGCGTGACGTAATTCAGCGTGCCAATTTGGTCATCCGGCCCCCACTTGCCCCAGTTCTTGCATTTCTCGGCGGTGGCACGCAAGTGCGCGAGGGTGAATTTCTTTTCGTCGTAACGGCGGGGCATAACGCGTTCTCCTAGGATTCAAATGCAGGTAAAAAAATGGCGCCACCCATGGGTGACGCCATTTTACAACCTTGAACTGGCAACTTACGCCATCGGCTTTTGCATATAGCCGTAGCGCAGGTTGGTGCGTCCCTCGCCGTAGACTTCGTAGTCGCGCTTGACGCTCGCCACCCAATCGCCGGACAGCGCGGCACGCTGCGCGGGCGTAAAGTTGTAGAGCCGCGCGGAGTTCTCACCGAAGATGGCCTTCTTGGTCGGGCCGTCGGCTGCGCCCAGCATCGGCAGGTTGTGCGATTTACGCAGCGCTTCGGGGATTTCCAGCCGGCGCAGCGCTTCGATCTGCCATTGCGGCGCACCCGTCCAGATGGCATCCGAACCCCACACCACATGGTCGGCGCCCAGTCCCTTGATAAGCTGCCCAAGCATCAGCGCGCACAGGCGCGGCTCGGCCACGGTGCTCTGCGCAAAAAGCTGGCCCACATCGGCATAGACGTTTTTCACGCCGTGCTTGGCCGGCACTTCACTCAGATCGGTGACCCAATCCACGCGGCCGCTCTTCTCGAA
>OMIN01000015.1 GCA_900299145.1 Betaproteobacteria bacterium
AGACGCAGCAGATACCGGAATTTAGCCTCACTGATTTTGGAACGGCGGAAATACCTGTTTTTACCAATCATTTCAGGAAGTTAGCACATGCCTTGCATGTGTTTGCTTCCTAAGACCCTTGTTTTTATTGACTTTTTTTGGAAACACATTATGGCGCAATCCGCTTTGAATGGTAGTTGTCTGTGCGGTAGCGTGAAATTTGAAATCACGCCACCTCTCGCCGCATTTCGTTATTGCCATTGCACGCGTTGCCAAAAGGCGAGCGGCAGCGCGCACGCCGCCAACGCCTTCGTACCAGCAGCGCAATTCAAATGGACGGCGGGTGAAGCGCTGATCAAGCGTTTCCCCTTGCCCGGCGCGCAACGCTTCGCGGTGTGGTTCTGCACGCAGTGCGGCTCGCGCGTGCCGCATGAAATCCCCAGCCGCGGTGAACTCCTTGTTCCAGCAGGTCTTATCGACAATGCACCGGCTGACATGACACGTCCGCAGAACAGCATCTTCTGGGCCTCGCGCGCGGCGTGGTACGTGCCGCCAGGCGAAATGCCGTGTTTTAATGAATACACCTGAAGCAAATGCATCGGAACAAGCCGCCATGATCGCCGTCATTTTTGAATTCACGCCCGCGCCGGGCAAGACGGAGGATTACTTCGCGCTGGGCGCGGCGCTCAAAGCCGAGGTGGAAAATTTCGACGGCTTCATTTCCATCGAACGATTTCAAAGCGTCAATACGCCCGGCAAATTCGTGTCGCTGTCGTTCTGGCGCGACGAAACCGCGCTCACGGCATGGCGCAACAGGCAAAGCCATCGTGCCGCGCAAGCCCGTGGACGGGGCGATGTGTTCAGCGACTACCGGTTACGGGTGGCTTCGGTGATGCGCGACTACGGCATGCATGAACGGGCCGGGGCGCCGGCGGATAGCCGGGCGGCACATGGGTGACTGACTCACCTTCGCCACCCGCAACTCAACGCTTATGAATGCCTATCTTGCCGCCAGTGCGTATATTGACTGGCGCCATCCGTTGATCCTAGGAAAGGCTGCGGAACTTGCCGGGGCCGGAAAAACTGATGAGGTCGTGGCCAAGCGCTGCTTTGAGTTTGTGCGCGATGACGTTCAGCACAGCTGGGACTATCGCAAGAATCCCGTGACCTGCAAGGCATCCGATGTGCTGCGCCATGGCACCGGATACTGTTACGCGAAAAGCCATTTGCTGGCGGCGCTGCTCAGAGCGAATGCGATTCCCGCAGGGTTGTGTTATCAGCGGCTGGCCGTTGAAAACGAAGGGCCGCCGTTTTGTCTGCATGGCTTGAACGCGGTGTATCTGAAAAACCACGGTTGGTACCGTATCGACGCACGCGGCAACAAACCCGGCATTGCCGCAGCATTTTGCCCGCCCGCCGAGGCACTGGCGTTTAAAGCCCTCGCGAAATCCGAAAGGGATTTCCCGGAAATCTGGGCCGAACCGCTGCCGCTGGTTGTCACCGCACTGACCTCGCATCACACTGTCGAGCAGGTCGCGGAGCATTTGCCGGACATTGAAGTGCTATCCGCCGTAGCAGGCCATTGAAATCACAGACCTTATCCCCATGAAATTCAACGCGTTTTCCACGGTCTTCGCCAATCTTCTGCATTGCGCAGGCAAACTGGTTGTAATTTGTTTAGCCCTCTCGGCACATTCTGCCGCCGCGCAGGGGCAGTACCCCAAACGCCCCATCCGTCTGGTCAACCCATACGCGCCCGGCGGTGTCACCGATGTGACGTCGCGCATTGTCGTGCCACAGCTGGTGCAAGCGTGGGGACAGCAGATCGTGATCGACAACCGGCCCGGCGCGGGCACCAACATCGGCACGGAAATCGTGGTGCGCGCACCGGCCGATGGCTACACGATGCTTGCCACCACCGGCGCCATCGCGACGAATCCGAGCTTTTATCCGAATCTCCCGTTCAAGGCGACGCGCGATCTCGCGGCGGTGGTGCGCATGGCCGACGCGCACATGGCGCTGGCGCTCTTTCCGAATCTGGCGGCGAAGACCTTTCCCGAATTTCTGGCGATGGCGCGCGCGCAGCCGGGTAAATTGACGCTGGCCTCGGCGGGCACCGGCACATCGACGCATCTGGCGATTGAGTTGCTGAAGACCATGGCCAAAGTGGATGTCGCACACGTGCCGTTCAAGGGCGGCGGCGGCGGCATTGTCGGCGTGATCGGCGGGCAGATGAGCGGCATCATCACGCCGGTGACATTGGTGCAGGGGCATCACCGTGCCGGGCGCATCCGCATCGTTGCAGTGACCACCACAGCGCGCAGCCCGCTCGCGAGTGAATTCCCGACATTCGCCGAAGCAGGCGTGCCGGGCTACGAGGCGAATTCATGGGTGGGCATATTCGCGCCGCGCGCCGCACCAGCAGCCATCGTCGGCAAGTGGAATGAAGACGTCAACCGCGCTTTGCGCGACCCGGATGTGCAGGAGCGCTTCAAGGCATCCGGGCTGGTGGCCGTGGGCGGCAGCCCGGGTGAATTCTCGAAGCATTTTCTCAACGACACCGAGCGCTGGGCGGCCATGATCAAAGCGGCGAATATTGCTGTTGCACAATAAACAAACGAGTCAAAACACTCCCATGGCTAAAATGGCTACGATGAAATCAACTTTCACACTACGCGGCATTCTCATGGCGCTTGTGCTCGCGTGTGGCACGCCTGCATTCGCACAGCAATCCCCTGCGGCGGGCGCCGACCCCAAAATCAACGAGCGCTTTCTCAATCCCGGCCCGGAGTGGCAGGAGCGCTTTGAGGGCGAGAGCCGCGAAATTTACGCACGCCGTGGCGACATCGTCGCTGCCACCGGCGTGAAGCCGGGCATGGTGGTGGCAGACGTGGGCGCGGGCAGCGGCTTCATGGCAATGCTGTTCGCGAAACACGTGGGGCCATCGGGGCGCGTGATCGCGGCAGAAGTGTCGAAGGTATTTGCAGCGGCGATCACGGAGCGCGCAAAACGCGAAGGCGTCACCAATCTGTCGACGGTGGTCGGCACACAAACCGAAACCGGCTTGCCGGCGAACAGCGTGGACATTGTCATCACCACCGACGTATATCACCACTTCGAGCAGGTGTCGGCTGTGCTTGGGTCGATACGCCGCGCACTGAAAAGTGGCGGGCGTTTTGTCATTGTCGATTTTGAGCGCATTCCCGGCGTGTCGCCGCAAAGTACGCTCGATCATGTGCGTGCGGGCAAGGAACCGGTGATTGAGGAAGTGCTCGCCGCCGGCTTCAAATTGCGCGAAGAAGTGAAAACTCTCGGGCTCAAAACCAATTACTACCTGATATTCGAGCGCTCGTGATGCGGTTGGGGGAATTACATAACTATTTGTTTTTATTGCTATTTTTTATGACCGGGCCTGCGCGGGCTGCGGACACGTTTCCGGTCAGGCCGGTGCGTATCATCGTACCCGCCGGCGCGGGCGGCGTCACCGATGTGGTGGCGCGCGTGGTGTCGCAGCGTTTGGGAGATCGCATCGGCCAGCAGGTGATTGTCGATAACCGCCCCGGGGCGGGCGGTGTCACCGGCTCCGAGATTGTCGCCAAGGCGACACCCGATGGCTACACGCTGCTGCTGGCGTTCCCGTCGCATGCGGTGCATCCGTCGCTGGTGGCCAGGCTACCGTACGACAGCGTAAAAAGTTTTACGCCGGTGACGCTGATCAGCGTGGTGGCGCCGGCGATCGCGGTGACCACGAATTTCCCCGCGCGTAGCGTGCAGGAGTTCATTGTGTTGGCCAAAGAGAAGCCGGGCACGCTCAATTTCGGCTCGGTGGGCAGCGGCAGCCTGGGCCATTTGTCAGGGGAATTGTTTCGCGCCATGGCGGGCATCCGCGTGACACAGATTTTCTACAAGGGCGCGCCGCAGGTCATGACATCGCTGATTGGCGGTGAAATTCAGGTCTATTTCGTCGCCTCAATGGCCACCGCACTGCCGCAGGTGAAAGCCGGCCGCGTGCGATTTCTCGGCGTGGCAACACGCGAACGTTTGCCGTTTTTGCCCGACGTGCCGCCGATTGCCGACACCGTGCCGGGCTACGAGGTGCAGAGCTGGAATGGACTGCTCGCGCCCGCGGGCACGCCGCGCCCGACGGTCGAATTGCTCAACCGGGAAGTCGTGCGCATCGTCAAAGCGCCGGCGTTCGGTGAACAGTTTGCCGCCGAAGGCATCGTGGCGGTAGGCAACACACCGGAAGAATTTACGCGCGTTATCGTCACCGACATCGCCAAGTGGGCGAAAGTGATCAAGGCCGCCGGGATCAAGTCAGAATAAGCCGAACAGGAGCAGCACGCCATGCCTACGCTTCAAGTTACTCCAGACTGCAACATGTATTACGACGTCACGGACTTCGCCGAGCCGTGGCGCGAGCACGAAACGATTTTGCTGCTGCACGGCAACGCCGAAAGCGGGGACGCCTGGTACGGCTGGATGCCTGAACTTACGCGCAACTACCGCGTGGTGCGGCCCGATATGCGCGGCTTCGGGCGCCCCACGCCGATGCCACGCGATCACGCGTGGTCCCTCGACCGAATCGTCGATGATTTCATTGCGGTGATGGATCACCTGAAAATCGACCGGTTTTACCTGGCCGGCGCCAAAGTCGGCGGCACCATGGCGCTGCATCTGGCCGCACGGCATCCGTCACGCGTGAAGACGGTGACGGTGCTGTCATCGCCCACGCGCGGCGAGGACGCCGGCGAGCGTTACCGTGCCTGGGTTCAGCTCATCGAAAAAAGTGGTGTCGAAGGCTGGGCGCGCGAAACCATGGGCAAGCGGCTGGGCGTGAGCTTTCCCGCGGCGGGCATCGAGTGGTGGATCAAACTCATGGGTAAAACCGCGTCGTCGACGCAGCTGGGCTTCATCGGCTCCGTACCCAAGGTCGATGTCACCGGGGATTTGCCGAACATCCGCTGCCCTGCACAAGTAATCACCACGCAAAATAATCCGATGTATTCGGTGGACGTCATCCGCGCGTGGCAGCAGAAAATCCCCAACTCGGAATTGCTGGTGCTGCCGGCAGACGGGTATCACGTTGCCGCCACGGCGCCGGTGGAATGCGCCAGGGCAATGCGCGACTTCATTGCGCGGCACAAATCGTAAGCCACCGCAACAGATATAAATATCTGATTTATTTAAACAATTTATATGCCCTCCTCAACACAAACACCCGCATGGGCCCAGGGCACGCATCGCGTACTGCTGCTCAATCTGCGCGAAGGCGACGAACCCAAGGTGGATGCCGGGGCGCTGGTCGCTGGCGCGAAGGACTATCGCGCGACCGCGATTTGCATTTCCGGCGGCGGCATCGTGGCGTTTTATCAAACGCAAATCGCCGGCCATCGCATTTCCAACGGCCTGGGCCAACGTGATTTACTGGCGGAGATCATTCCTGTTGCGCACCGTGAAGGCATGCGCGTGCTGGCGCGCATTGATCCGAGTTGCGCACCCAAGTCGCTGGCAGCGAAACATCCGGAATGGTTCACGCGCGACAGCGATGGCAATTTTTGCGAGGTGAGCGAGCATTACGTCACCTGCCCCAATGCAGGTTACTACCGCACCCGCATGGTCGAAGTGGTGCGCGAAATCCTGCAACGCTACGACGCCTATGGCATCTGGAACAACCAGGGCAAGTTTGCCGCATGGGAAACCGGCGTGTGCTATTGCGGCACCTGCGAATCGATGTTCAAGGCCGAATCCGGCCACGCCATTCCGCGCAAGGAAGACTGGAATGACCCGGTCTGGCGGCAATACAACGAATGGCGCTACCGGCGCGTCGCCGATTGGGTGGCGCTGATGCATCGCGAAATACACGCAGTGAAGCCCGGCGCGGTGTTTATCGCCGCCGTGCAGTTGATGGAGTCACTGGAAACCATACGCCCCGGCGGCTGGGACATCGATTACTGGCTTGAACATCAGGACATTCCCACCTTTGAGTGTCAGCGCCGCCACACCGCACCGTTCTGGCCGGGCATACAGGCTAAATACCTAGCGACGCTCGCGCCCGACAAGCCGCGCTGGATGACCGCGAGTTACTTTTATCCCTGGTGGCGTTTGTATGCTTCGCCCGAGGCGGAGAACCGCCCGTGGATCGCGCAGCAGGTGGCCAACGGCGTGAGCCCGTGGCTGCACATCAACGGCGGCTATTCGGATTTGTTCGACCGGCGCGGCCTTGCGCCGATGAAAGAGGTTTTTCAGCGCCTTGCGCGCTGGGAGAAATATCTCGACGGCGCACAGTCTCAGGCGCGTGTGGTGCTGGTGCTGTCGCGCCACACGCAGGACAACCATGGCCGCGACAAACCGCAGGAGCGCTATCTCAACTTTGTCCGCGGCTGGTATCTCGCGCTGCAGGAAGCGCACATTCCGTTCGACGTGATATCGGACAAATTGCTTTCGCCGGAGCGGTTGCAACGTTATGGCGTGGTGGTGATTTCCAATCTCGCCTGTGTGTACAACGCGGCGGTGGCGGCGCTGCACCAGTTCACACAGGAGGGCGGTGGATTGATCGCCAGCTTCGAGGCGGGGCTTTACGATGCCGATGGCAACGCACGCCAGACACCAGCGTTTGACGCGTTGCTCGGCATCACGCGCACGGGCAGGCGCGAAGGCTTGAAATCGTCGTACGCCAAACTCGAAGCCCGCGACGACCCGCTGCTGGCTGGCATCGGCGATACCGATCTGATTCCCAACGAAGGCGCGCTGATTGAGATAAGGACCTCACACACCGTGCCGCTCACGCTGATTCCGCCGGTGATCGCGCACGACGGCGCCACCATCAGCATTCCTGAATACAGCGCGATTCGCGAAACCACGGATATTCCCGTGGCGACACGCGGCACCTGCGGCAACGGACTCGTCGTGTATTTTGCCAACACCTTGGAAAGCGTGTATTACCACTATGGTTTTACCGATCTCGGCCGCGTGCTAGCGAACGCGGTGCGCTGGGCGCTGGGCGAGCCGCTGTCGGTGGAAGTCGAAGCGCCTGATTTTGTCGACGTGACGCACATGGCGCAACCGCATCACGCCGGGCGCACACTGGTGCATTTGATCAACCTGCCGTTGGATAAACCGCTTAACACCGGCTGGCGGCATCCGGGGCGCAATCTGGTTGAGGTGCGGGATATCGTGGTTCGGTTGCGGGCGCCAGCTGAGCAGCAGGTTAAGTCGGTGCGGTTGGCAGGGGATGAGCAGTGTTTACCGCTCACGAACTTGGTAGACGGCGTTTACCAAGTAACCGTGCCGAAACTGGCGGATCATGAGATTGTGATTTTTGAATTTGAACCGTAGAAAGAAGTACTGTCAAAACCCTATCCTGTCGTTCCCGCGCAGGCGGGAACCCATAAGCCTGTATCAAGGGGCACTGTGTTATGGGTTCCCGCCTGCGCGGGAACGACGAGGGAAGTTTTCGATTCAATCTATTTTACGTAACAGAAAGTAAGTTATGTATCGCACAGCATTGTTCGCACTGACCGCTCTGCTTGTCCCTCTTGTAACGACTAATATCTCCCAAGCCCAACAACCCTACCCCGCCAAAACCATCCGCCTCGTTGTGCCGTTGGTCGCGGGCGGCCCCACCGACATCCTCGCACGGCTGATCGCCCAGCCGCTGGGCGAAAAGCTCGGTCAATCGGTGATTGTCGAAAATCGCCCTGGCGCCGGCGGCAATATCGGCGCGGAAATGGTGGCCAAATCCGCTCCCGACGGCTACACGCTGTTCATGGGCACGTCGGGGCCGATGTCGATCAACATCAGCCTCTACCCCAAACTGGGCTATGACCCGGTGCGCGACTTCGCGCCAGTGATATTGGCGGCGTCCGCCCCATTCGCGGTGGTGGTGCATCCGGCCTTGCCGGTGACCAACGTCAAGCAGTTGATCGCCCTCCTAAAGACACGGCCCAATCAACTGAATTTCGGCGCGGTGCCCGGCAATGCCGCGCACCTTGCCACGGAGTTATTCAACAGCATGGCCGGTGTGCAAATGGTGTTCGTGCCGTACAAAGGTGCCGCGCCCGCCAACACCGATCTGGTGGCCGGGCAGATACAACTGTCGTTTGCCTCCACGCCGGGGGCGATGCCGCTGGTGAAGGCTGGCCGTCTAAAGGCGCTGGCGATTTCGAGTGCCAAACGCATCGCCAAACTGCCTGATCTGCCGACCATCGCCGAATCGGGTGTGGCCGGTTATGAAGCGAGCGTGTGGTATGGCATCGCCGCGCCGGCGAAAACCTCACCGGACATCATCGCTCGGCTTTACAAGGAAAGTGCTGTGATTCTGCAGGATCGCGGCAGCCGCGAAAAAATGGACGCCAACGATTTCGAGCAGACGGTGTTGAACCCGGAACAATTCAGCGCGCACATCCGCAGCGAAATCGCCAAGTGGGGCAAGGTAGTGAAGGCCACCGGTGCGCGCGCGGAATGAGTGCAGTGCGGCGCCAGGTCCGCCCATGCTGTGCCTGAAAGCGCCTCGGCGGTTTGTGCGGGTCGCCGCGGTCTGTGCGCTATGCCTGAGTGGCATTCCCGTCGCGGCGCAGGACTATCCTGCGCGTCCGCTGCGTATCGTCACCGGCGCGCCGGGCAGCACGGCGGAATTCGCCGCGCGCATGTTGGGGCAAGGCCTGTCGGATGCGTTTAATCAATCCGCAGTGGTTGATCCGCGCTCCACCGGCGGCGCCACCATCTTGGGCGAGATCGTTGCGCGCGCCGCACCCGATGGCCATACCCTGCTGGTAATCGGCTCGACACTGTGGCTGGGGCCGCTGTTTCGCCGCGCACCTTTTGATCCGCTGCGGGATTTTTCCTATATCGCGATCCTGACCGACTCACCGAACATACTGGTGGTACATCCTTCGCTGCCGGTACATTCGGTGAAGGATTTGATTGCCTTGGGCAAAGCCAAGCCACGCGCGCTGAATTATTCCACCAGCGGCATCGGCGCCTCACCGCATCTGGCGGCGGAATTGTTCAAATCGATGACGGGCACGGACATCACCCACGTGCCGTACAAGGGCGCGGGCGCGGCCATCATTGCCGTACTCGGCGGAGAGGCGCAATTGTCGTTTGCCAGTGCAGCATCGGTCACCGCGCAGATCAACGCCGGCAAAGTGCGCGCAATCGCCGTGACCGGCCTAAAGCCTTACAGTGTGTTCCCCGATCTGCCGACGGTAGCGGCTACCGTGCCGGGCTATGAATCCGGTGCGGCCACGGGATTTTTCGCACCAGCTCGCACACCGCTGCCGATAATCGAGCGCCTGAATCGCGAAGCATTACGGCTGCTGGCGCGCGCGGACGTGAAGGCGAAATTTCTCGCCACCGGTGCCGAGGCCACCGGCAGCACGCCGCAGCAATTGGCGAATCTGGTGAAAGCAGACAGCGCAAAGTGGAGCAAGGTGATACGCGACGCGGGGATCAAGCTGGAGTGAGTAGCCGTAGCGGGCAACCATCTCAGGGGTGTGTTATAAGTATTTGTTTTAATTGATATTATTTGAACTAGCCAACTCGCCGCTTCGCCAGCTCCGCCAAGTTAAGCCGCAATCCCAGCCCTGGCGCATCCGACAAATGAAACAGCCCCTGCACCGGCAGCGGCGGATTCTCAAACACCACGTGCGTGCGTGTGCTCGGGTCGTTCCACTCCGCCGGCTTGGTGTTTTGCAACAGCGACGCCATCACATGCAGGCTGGCGGTGTGGCCGATCATCGGCTGCGTCTGATGCGGCACGAGTTCCACCCCGTGTGCATGCGCCACCGCTGCACAACGTAAGAGGCCGGTGATGCCGCCCATTTTCACGATGTCCGGCTGCACCATGCGCACACCCGCGCCGATGAGATCGGCAAGACCCGCCAGCGTGTACGTCTGCTCGCCCGCTGATACGGTGATCGACAACCGCTGCGCGACCTCGCCCATGGCCTTGATGTGGTAGTGCTGCACCGGCTCCTCGAACCACCAGTAGCCCAATTCCTCCAGCGCTCGGCCGACGCGAATCGCACCGCCGATGGAATAACAATTGTTTGCATCGAAGGCGAGCGGAAAGCCGTCGCCCACCAGCTTGCGCACCGCCTTCGCCTTGGCGATGTCGCCGGGGATATCGGCATCCAGCTGCGTGCGGTTGTTATCGAAGCGTATTTTCACCGCGGCGGGTTTGTCCTTCAATCGCTGCTCGACCACCGCGCACACCTGATCGACCGTGCGCTCGCCGTTGCCGCCGATGGAGGCGTAAAAGGGCAACGCAGTCTTCCACGCCCCGCCGATCAATTTGTAAATCGGCAAGCCGGTGAGCTTACCTTTCAAATCCCACAGCGCAATATCGAGCGCGGCCAACGCGCTGGTCAGCGCACCTTCGGGTCCGAGCTTGACCAGCGTGTGCAGCGCCTGATCCAGCAGCACGGCGTGATCGAGTGGATCGCGCCCGATAAGCATCGGCACAATATCGTCACGGATCATCCCCAACGATGCGCGGCCACCCTGCATGGGCGAGGCCTCGCCGATGCCCGTCAAGCCGTCATCGGTATGCACCAGCACGAAGGCGCTGTGTTGCTGCGGCTTGTCGTTGGGCGACCAGGCGACCTGAAAGGCTTCAATGCGGGTGATTTTCATGGCAGAGCCCTCCTGTGCAATAGTCCACGTGAGCGCCAGATTACCAGAAGGCTCAGGGCGAGCTGCCGTGTTTTTCATCCACGGGCGATTCGGGATACACTGTGAAGAGCGTCATTTAGCAACGACCCCAAACCGGTGCCCCACCATGCCGATCATTCCTCTCGAAACCGTCAAAGTCGAAACCTTTGATACCGGCCGTACCTACCAGACCATCGTCGGCGACGAGGCCGGTTCCACGCCGGTGCGCATCGGCATTCAGACCTCACCGCCCGGTTATTCCACCGGCACGCACTCGCACCCCTACGTGGAAGTCATCACCGTGATCGAAGGCACGGGCGAGGCATGGGTTGAGGGCGAGGGCGACGCGAAAGCCATCGGCCCCGGTTCAACCATTGTCGCGCCGCCGAACACCAAGCATGGTTTTCGCAATACCGGGCAAACGCCGATGCGCTCTTACGGCGTGCATGCGTCGCCGAAGCGCATTACGCATCGTGACAAGAGCGATACGTAAACGCCTCGCGAGCGCCCAGCCCGAGTAACTACCGCTTCGGCACCTTCAACCCCAGCAGCTTTGCCGCATTGCCGCCGATGATGGCGTCCTTCTGTTTGCGCGTCAGCGACGCGGTACGCTCGATGAAATCCACCGGCTTGTAGTAGCCCATGTCGTAGGGGTAATCGGTGCCGATGACGACGTGGCTTTCACCCCACAGTTTGACCAGATGTTCCAGTTGCGCTTCACCGAACACCATGGTGTCGTAGTAAATTTTCTTCATGTAATACGACGGCGGGCGGGTGATGAAGTCGTGGCACTCGGGGCGCACGCGGTATGCGTGATCCATGCGCGCGGGGTAGTGGCCCATGTAACCGCCGCCGTGCGCGGCGACGATTTTGAGCTTCGGGTAACGCTCAAGAATGCCGCCGTAAACGATGTGCGCGATGGCCATTGTGGTGTCGAGCGGGTTGCCGATGACGTTGGTGAGAAAGTGTTCCTTCATGCGGCTGGTGTCGGTGAAGCCGCTCGGGTGCAGAAAAATCACCGCGCCGAGTTCCTGCGCTTTCGCCCAAAGTTTTTCATACTTCGGGTCGGCGATTTCAGTCTTGCCGACGTTGGTGCCAAGCTCCAGCCCGCGAAAGCCGAGCTTTTTCATGCAGTATTCCAGTTCCGCCACGGCCATTTTCGGATCCTGCATTGGCACGGTACCCAGCGCCACAAAACGATCCGGATGCGACGCCACGATTTCCGCCAACCGCTCGTTTACCACGCGGGAAGCCTGCCGGTTCAACTCCGGCTCGATGCGGTAATTGTAGTGGCTGGGAGAGGTGGAAATCGCCTGCACGTCAATGCCCATCTTGTCCATTTCCTTGAGGCGCGCCTCGGTCGAGGTGGCCTTGTGATGAATCTGCTGCCACTGCTCTTTCTGGCGGTCGGCGCTGCGCTGGCTGCCATGCTGGAGCACCGGATCACGCGGCGGCAGCGCGGTTTGTTTGGCGATGGCGTCCGCCTCCGGCACGTGCACGTGGCAATGCAGATCGACGGCAAAACTTTTCTTGCCGGCCTTCTTGATGATTTTGCGGCTGGCGGGTTTGGTTGCAGCTGCGCTTTTCGGAACGTGGGCGGAGCAGGTGAAAAACATGGTGATTCTCCCTTGGGTTTTTTAATGTCGTTCTTGAAATTGTGTCGCGTCACTCTACCCCGATTTTCGCTTTCTTCACCACTTCGGCCCAGCGCGACATGTCCTTGGTGATGCGCTCGTGAAACACGGCTGGCGTGGATGCGCGCGCGTCGATGCCCGCGCCGAGCAAACGCTCTTTCATTTCGGGCGTGGACACCGTGGCAACCAAATCCGCATTAAAGCGCGCGATGATTGCCGGCGGCGTGGCCGCGGGCGCGAGCAGGCCGTACCAACCATCGACTTCGTAGCCGGGCACGCCCGCCTCGGCAATGGTGGGCACATCGGGCAGCGCCTGCGTACGCCGCGCGGTGGTAACACCCAGCGGGCGGATACGCCCGCCCTTGATGTGCGCCGCACCCGACGAAACACCGGAGAAAAAAGCATTGATTTGCCCGCCGATGACATCCGTCATCGCGGGGCCGTCGCCCTTGTAATTGATGCCCACGATGTTTACGCCCGCCAGCACATTGAACAACTCGCCCGCGAGGTGTGTCGCGTTGCCGTGCCCGGTCATCGCGTAGTTAAGTTGCCCCGGCCGCGATTTGGCGAGAGCCACGTATTCCGCAACGGATTTTGCGGGCAGCGCCGGGTTGATCACCAGCACATAGGCGCCGTTGCCCACCAGCCCGATGGCAGCGAAATCCTTTAACGTGTCGTACGGCAGCTTCTTCGTTACCGACGGCGAGATGGCGTGGCCCGAAGGCACGATCAAAAGGGTGTGTCCATCGGGCGCCGCGCGCGCAGCCAGTTCCGAACCGATAATGGCGTTGGCGCCGCCACGATTGTCGATCACCACGCTTTGGCCCAATCGCTCGGCGAAGCGTGAACTGAAAATGCGCGCGATGGTGTCCACCGCGCCGCCCGGTGGAAACGGCACGATCAGGCGCACGGGACGGGTGGGGGACCATTGGGGTTGGGCTGTGGCGAGTGGGGGAAATACCAACGCGGCAATTGCCGGAAGAATGCTTTTCATAGGAGTTTGGGGCCTTGCAGCTATTTGTAGGGTGGGCAAAGCGAAGCGTGCCCACGCTGGCTATGATCCTTTTCGGTGAAGGCAATGCGTATCTGCTTCTAAGCAAATCATTATGCTTCCACTGCAGTCTCTTGAGACACCTGTGTACCAGAACGTTGCGGAAATATCGGGGTAGAAAAGTTTGAACCCTATAAGTGTAATTTCGTTTCTCCCCCGACTATTGTCGAAACCCCCGCTCCATGTGCCATTAATCACGCCACCCGCTACGTTACTATTACCTTTGTGGACGTACGTATACGTATTGTCGCTGCGCAGTTCCAACTCTTCGGCTAAGTACGACCCCACCCCAACATATATGCCTGTCAGTTCGATGGGTGTATTTAGATCGGGTTGAACATGACAATACACAATCTCGGCAACAATCGTTGCTACCGGCAGTATAAAAACTAGCCATAACAGTAGTTGCGGCGCCCTCTTCATGGATTCTCCCGCTAAAGGCTCCGTTTAGAAGTGAATCTTAGTTTCCCAATATTCCTTCTGTTCATTTGGCGGAAGCAATGCGTAAAGTGACTATATATACACCTTGCCTCGCACCATAACCAGCTTCATGGGATAGAGTACGAACCTAACTGCAGTCGTCGGAGTGTCACCGAAACTCATAAGCCACATTCAGCGAAATATTCCGCTCCGGCAACGGATAGACGTTATACCGGTCAGCCACGAACTGGCTGCGCACGGCGTAGTTGTAATATGACTTGCCGAAGAGATTGTTAATCGCGCCGCCCACGCGCCATGGGCCGTTGCGGTAGGTGAGTTTCAGGTCGACCACGGTGTAAGCGGGAATTTTTACGCCCAGCGTGTTGCCTTCGTCGTTGTCCATGAATTGCGAGCCGACGTAGTTGGCGGCGGCGCTCAACCGCGTGTGGGCGTTGACCGCCCACGCGGCGTTCACCGACAATTTGTTACGCGGCACCAGCGGCACGGTACGGCCGGCGAGTTGCACGTTCAGTTGCGAGAACGCGCTACCCGGCAGCACGCCCTCGCGGAAGGTGGCGTCGATGTGGCTGTAGGCAGCGCCCAGCGTGACGGTGGGCGTGGCAAGCCATTGCCCGTCGAGTTCAAACCCACGGCGGCGTGACGGCGGCAGATTGGTATTACCGGTGCCGTTGGTGAAGGGGTCGAGGTGGATTTCGTCGCGCACCTCCATGGTGTACAAGGCGGCGCGCATGCGGCCTGCCATGCCGCGCGTTTCATAGCCCACTTCGTGCGTGCGCGCTTTTTGCGGACGCAAAAACTGGAACTGGTTGGTGAACGCAGCGGACGTTTCGTAGATTTCATCGACGTTGGCGAAACGGAAGCTCGTGCCACTGCGCGCGTGCAACGTGCTCTGCGCGGCAAGCTGGTAACGCACGCCGAGTTCAAACGCGTTGGCGGATTCGCTTTGCGATCCGGGGGGCGCACCCGAGCCGAAAGCGCCGCCAGGTGCGGCGGCGTTGTAACGGTCCGTGGCGTCGATGTTGAAACGCTCACGGCGCGCGCCCGCGGTTACCGAGAACCGCTGGGTGAGTTGCAGCGTATCCTGCAAATAGATCGCGGTGTTTTGCTGTTGCGCCTCGACGGTGTTGATGGGGCGCGTGATATTGCCCGGCGCGTTGGAGACGAGCAGCCGGTAATCCCAGCGATAGCTGTCCACGCCGGCAATCAGCGTGTTGGCGTGACCCGCCAGCGGCAAGGTGACTTTGACGCGTGGTGTCAGCGACAGCACGTTTAAGTCGGCGATGCGGTAATTGGGAAACCCGCTAAAGTCAAAGTAGGATTTTTGCTCCTTGCCGCGCCAGCCGCCGCTTAAATTGAACTCACCAAAGCTGGTGGGCACACGCCAGTCGAGGAGCGCGCGGTCGCCGTCGCGCGAGGCGTAATCCAGCGGCGTTTGTGCGCCGCGTTTGTCGCTGATGAACTGATTGACGTTGAGGCTGGGTTGAATCTGCCGCGCACCGGGCAGGCGTATGCCCTGCCGGTCGGCGGCGAGCTTTAACGTGATTTCGCCCAAACCCGGCAGCCAGTACAGATCGGCCAGCAGATTGTGCTGCCGGTTGTGATTGTTGTCGCGATAGCCACCGGAAGCCCTGTCGATGGCCTGCACGCTGAAGCCCGCGCGTTCGCCATTGAGATTGCCGTAGAGTTGCAGCTCGTGCGTGTCGTAACTGCCGTAGCTGCCTTCAACCGTGACGCCGCTTTTTTGCGTGCCCGGTGAACGGGTGATGATGTTGATAACGCCCGATGACGCGCCGTCGCCATACAGCACCGCGCCGCTGCCGCGCACGATCTCTATGCGATCGATGGCGCCCAGCGGCACCGCCGCCCACTGTACGCCAGATAAATCCACATCGCTCACGCGCCGGCCATCGACGAGAATCAACGTGTTCTGCGTGCCGCTCGCGCCAAAGCCGCGCATGTCGACGGTGGTGCTCGCCGCGTTATTGCCGAAGAGATCGCGCACGTTAATGCCCGCCTGCTGCGACAGAATGTCGGGCACGGTTTTGGCGGCGCTGTTGCGGATATCGTCCGCCGTGATAACGGTGACGCCCGGTGTTGCCGTTCCGGTGGTTTCCGGGAAGCGTGTTGCGGTGACCACCACCGGCGGCCCCACCGGGGTTGGCGAGGCCGGAGGTTGCGCGGCATGGGCTGCCGGGAATGTTGCTGGCAATACATGACTTGCGGCGACTGCCGCAACTGCAAGACTCGCGGCAAGCGCCGCAGACGACACAGACTGCTTTCTCATGATTTCCTTAAAGGTGTTGCGCGCCCGCCGCGCGCATTCAAATGCCTCGAAAACACCTTGGGGAAACGTCAGCGCAATGCCGTGCCGGGCGCGCGAGCAGCCGGCAAGGATCAGGCACACCGCATCCCCGCGGCATTTCCATCCCTCGGCAGGGGCCGGTATACGGGCTCGTGCATCGAACGTGCCGCCTTCCCATGTGTTCTTGCCGACACACACAGTGGCTTTGCTGGCACATCGCCGCGACCGTGCAACATCGCACTGTCGCGTTCACTGACCGTTGCGGGGGCAGCGCCGGAATTGAATGTAAGTGTTTGTTTTAAAACACTTTTTCTCACCGGCTTCCCGTTTAACCGGCGCTCTCAAGGAAACGCCGGCACCCTTTGCCGTGATCGCGCGTGCAGGGCCTACGGACGGCCCGCGCGCGAACAGGCGTATGTTAGCACGCACTTAGCACGCGTCGGCACGAGCGCAAACTATTGCCAAATCACATTCACTTTTCGTTGTTAGTAGTTGACTCCATGGATTTTTTACAACTATAGTGCCCGCATGGAAGCGGAACTGAAATCGCTCGAAGCCAAGCTCGCGCAGTTGATTGCGCTGTGCCAGCAGTTGCGCACGGAGAATCACCAGCTGCGGCAGGATGTCGCCGCTGCGGTAAGCGCACGCCGCCAACTGGAAGACAAAATCAGCGGCGCCACGGCACGGCTGGAAGCGCTGTTGCAACAAATCCCCGAAGACACGAGCGTGAGCCAAGCATGAGCACCGCCGAAGCCCGCGAAAGCAAGGACGCCAAGGATACGAAGGACGCGAAAGACGCCAAGGGCCTGCAAATCACCATCATGGGGCGCAATTTTCGCGTTGCGTGCAAAGATAGTGAGCAAGCCAGTTTGCTCGAAGCCGTCGATTATCTGAATCGCCGCATGTAAGAAATTCGCGATCAGGGCAAGATCGTCGGGCTTGAGCGCATCGCCATCATGGCGGCGCTCAATATCACCCACGAATTTCTCGGCGCGAAGGTTGGCGGTGATTTTGACATGGCGGGCTTCAAGCGTAGAATGGCTGGCATGGAAGCGGTGATCGATAAAGCCATGGCAGAGCAGACGCAACTGTTCTGATCTGCGCCGGATTTGAATCGTGGCGATTGGCAAGACAACTCGGCCAGTCGCTCAGAAATTCCCCTGCGGTGTTCGTAAAGGCCCTTAATTTCTTTGAGCCAATAAGTGGTATTAGGTTGCTGACCTTGTGATACCGGTGTGAGCGTCCCACGTCGGACGAACCTAAAGGAATCCGGAAGGCGACCCCTTGAACCTTTGGTTCAAGAAACCGGGTCTGACGGCACAGGCGGGGGAACCCTATAGTCAGTATTGAGTGTTTAGTGTTGAATGAAAATGCGGCCTGGCCGCATTTTTTTTGCGAGGAAAAGCCCATGCGCTACTGGCTAATGAAGTCAGAACCCCACGCTTACAGCATCGATCAACTGTCGAAAGACAAAACCGCGCCATGGACCGGCGTGCGCAATTACCAGGCCCGCAATTTCATGCGCGACCAGATGCAAATGGGCGACAAGGTTTTTTTCTATCACTCCAGCTGCGAAGAGCCGGGCATCGTCGGCATCGCTGAAGTATGGAAGCTCGCCTACCCCGACGAAACTCAGTTCGACCCGAAAAGCCCGTACTACGACGAGAAATCCACGCGCGACAACCCGCGCTGGCTGCACGTAGATGTAAAGTTCGTAAAGAAAACGCGCACCGTCAATCTGCCCGAGCTGCGCTCGCACAAGGCGCTCGCCAACATGCGCATCCTGGCGCGCGGCAACCGGCTGTCGATCACCCCGGTGGATCCGGCGGAGTGGGAATTCATTTGCAAGCTGCTGTAATCGAAAGAAACGCCCATGCCCCCCATCAAGACCATCGACACCCACGCGCACTACTTCCCGCAGCGCTACATCGACCTCATCGCCGAGCATGGCAAGCGCTGCGGTACCACGGTAACCGTGGACGACAAGGGCATCACTTTCATCCAGGTCGGCCTGCATTTGCGTACCGGCCCCATCACGCGCACGTTTATCGATCTCGATGAACGCCTGAAAATCATGGATCAACAGGGCGTGGGCATGCACGCGCTGTCGCTTACCCAACCCATGGTGTATTGGGCTGATGATGAACTTGGTGCGCAGTTGTGCGTAGCGTTTAACGACGCGGTAAGCGCCGCACACAAGGCCCATCCGGATCGCCTGATCGGCTTTGCCTGCCTGCCCATGCAAAGCCCGATACTGGCGGTGAAGGAACTGGAGCGTGCCGCAAAGCTGCCCGGCATCAAGGGCGTCTACTTCGCCACGGCCGTGCGTGACCGTGAGTTGTCGGATCGCAGCTTTTTCCCGGTGTATGAACGTTGCGAAGCGCTGGGCCTGCCGATCTTCCTGCACCCGATGATGATCAACAACGAGCGCATGAAGCAGTACTACCTCATCAACCTATGCGGTAATCCGTTTGATACCGCGCTGGCGGCCTCGCACCTGATCTACGGCGGCGTGCTTGATGCATTTCCCAAGCTGGAAGTGAGCCTGCCGCACGCCGGCGGCGTGCTGACCGCGCTGCGCGGGCGGCTGGACCGCGGCTTTCACACCCGCGCCGAATGCAAAACCATCTCCAAGCCGCCATCGAGCTACCTGAAGCGCTTTACCTACGACACGATTAGCTACAACGAAGAACTGCTTGAAGACCTGATCAAACTGGTAGGGGCGGATCGCATCCTCGTCGGGAGTGATTACTGTTTTGATATTGCGTACGAAGAGCCGATCCGGTATTTGAATGGCGTGAAATCACTGACCGCCGATCAGCGGCAGCAGATAGTTTGGGACAACGCGGCGAAGCTATTACACCTTTAGGAACCTGCGAAAAGGTTGCGACATATGAGCGGAGGAAACCCCATGCATCCATTTCACGACTCCATTGGCAATACGCAACGCCGCCGTGTGCTCGCGGGCCTGGGAGCCTTCGGCGCGCTGGGCGCCAGCACGTGGCTGAACGGCTGTCAGACCGCCGCCAACAGCACACCGGGCGCACCGCACCGCATTGACGTGCATCACCACTTCGTGCCTGCGCCCTACGTGGCCGCGATGAAGGCGAACAAGATTCGGCCGGTGGATTGGTCTTTGCAGAAATCGCTGGAAGAGTTGGACCAAAGCGGCATCGCCACAGGCATGATCAGCCCGCCGCCGCCGGGCGTCACCTTTGGAGACACAGCCTTCCGCCGCAAACTCGCGCGAGACATCAACGAGGCTGGCGCAAAAATGGTGAGCGACCGCCCAACACGGTTCCGTCTGCTCGCAACCTTGCCGTTCGCCAGCATCGACGACAGCCTGGCGGAAATCGCTTACGCCTTCGACGTACTGAAAGCGGACGGTATTTCGCTGATGACCAGCTACAACGGCAAATACCTCGGCGACCCCACGCACTTTCCAATCCTCGAAGAACTCAACCGCCGCAGGGCCGTGGTTTACACGCATCCGACAACACCCGCGTGCTGCGGCGGCCTGCAACCGTTTGTATCCATCAACGCCATCGAAGGCCCGGTCGACACCACGCGCACCATGGTGAGCCTGATGTTCCAGGGCGGCGCCGCAAGATTCCCCGACATTCAGTGGATTTTCTCGCACAGCGGCGGCGTCACGCCTTTTCTGCTGTCGCGCTATCACCGCGAGGAAGTGGAAAAAGATTTCAAGAAGCAATTGCCGCAGGGCGTCAATCACCAGCTGCGCAAGTTCTACTACGACACCGCGCAAGGCCACCACGAAGGCGCGCTCAAAGCATTGCTCGCCATCATCCCCACCTCGCAAGTACTGTTCGGCACCGACTATCCGTTCTGGGACGGACGCAAGGTGACGGCCGATCTGGTAAAAGGTGGTTTATCCGCTGCAGACCTGATGGCGATTGATCGCGGCAATGCGCTGCGGTTGTTTCCGGGATTGGGCGCATAAGCAGTTGACTTGTATACTCAAAACTACCTCCTCTGAACATACAATTTCCCGTCGAAAGAAGAACCATGACCACTGATACCAAACTGCACGTCTACGACGTACTCGCCAAATGCTTCATCCAGGAAAACGTGAAGACCTGTTTCACGTTGATGGGTGATGCCAACATGAACTGGGCTTCCAAGCTCGCCTCGCAGGGCTGCCGCATGGTGTATGTGCGGCACGAGCATTGCGCAGCGGCGGCGGCGATGGCCTACGCGCGCAAGACCGGTGATGTGGGTGTTGCCACCGTAACCTGCGGCCCCGGTGTCACGCAATTGATCACCGCCCTGCCAGCCGCCGTGCGTGCGCATCTGCCCATGGTGGTGTTCGCGGGCGAATCGCCGATCAAGATGGGCTGGTACAACCAGATGATCAATCAGGGGCCGATCATTGAGGCCACTGGAGCCGCGTATCACCCACTGCATTTGCCCGAGCGCATGCCGGTGGCGATCCGTGATGCCTTCCTGCAAGCGCGCCGCGAGCGCCGTCCGGTGGTGCTGGGCATTCCGTTTGATTTGCAGGAGCGCCCGTGGACGGGGCCGGAAACTCTGCCGACACCGTCTCATCAGTTGTTGCCAAAATTGTCGCCGATACCAGCGCATCCCGACGATGTGGCCCAAGCGGCCAAACTGGTGGCCGCAAGCGAGCGCATCGTGATTTTCGCAGGCCTTGGCGCAGTTGCAGCCAAAGCGGCGCCCGCGTGCCGCGCGCTGGCAGCCAAGACTGGCGCCATACTGACGACTTCGTTGCCAGCCCGTGGCTTGTTTCATGATGACCCCTACTGCGTCGGCATCTCCGGCAGCTTCTCCACCGAGGTGGGTTTGGACCTGATTGCGCAGGCCGATCTGGTGATCATTGTCGGTGGCTCGCTCGCATTCCACGCCGGCGGTGGCGGGCAGCTGTGGAAGAAGGCGAAGATGCTGCATATCGACATTGACCCCGTGGCGGTGGCGCAGGGTCAGGAAGTCGCGCGCAATCATCTGCGCGCTGATGCGAGGCTGGGCGTAGAGGCGCTGACCGCCGCCATTCCCGATCGCGCCAACAAATGGCGCACCGAAGCCATGGCCGCGCGTATCCGCGACACCAAAGCCGACAACCACGTGTTTGAAGTCGAACCCAATTTGCTTGACCCGCGCGAAGTGATCGCCACGCTCGAAAAATCGCTGCCCAAGGATTGGGAACTGGTGAATTCCGGCGGCCACTGCTCTTGGTTCTTTGCGCAGATGCCGTCACGCCCGCAAGAGCGCTTTCTCACCATTCGCGAATTCGGTGCCATCGGCAACGGCACGTCGTTCGCCATGGGTGTGGCTGCCGCACGTCCGGACAAAACCGTGGTGCTGTTCGATGGTGACGGCAGCCTGATCATGCACATTCAGGAATTGGAGACCATCAGGCGTCACGGCCTTAACATCCTGATCGTGCTGCTCAACGACGGCGCCTATGGCTCCGAAGTGCACAAGCTGCGCTCGGAAGGGCTACCCGACACCGGCTCGGTATTCGGACGGCCGGATTTTGCCGCTATTGCGCGCGGCTTTGGCATCGAAGGCAAAACGTTCACGAGCGTGGATGAACTGCCGAAAATGGTGGACGAGTTCGCGAAAAAAGGCGGCGCGGCAGTGTGGGATTTCCATGTGTCCGACCGCGTGGTGTCGCCGACGATTCGCAAGGCCCACCCGGCAAAGCACTAAGCTCTAAACGCCGCTCACTGATTCAGAATCGCAGCCAAAACTAACCGCCATGCCCTTGCGCCGGTCCGCGTGGCAAACTGAAAGGAAGCCGTGATGCCACCGTACGTCCGCCCCACGAAGTCCATGCCGCCGGCCATTGCGCCGCTGTTGCAGCCGCAACTATCGCTCGCGCCGCTGCTGCCGCCGGTGCACGTGGTCGATTTGATGACCGATGCGGGCTCGGCGGTATTTGGCGCGGTGTGGCGGGCAAAGGAAGTCAAGCTTGTCGAGTGCCCCGCGCTGAGCGATTCGCGCCCGGAATACAAATCCACCTACGACATTGAGCCGCACGCCGAGGTGCCGGGCTTTGATGATTCGAAATGGGAACTCGTGCCCGCCACCGATTTGGGCGGCAGGCGCGGTGGCGGCATTGTGTCGTTCTTCTGGTTTCGCACCGTGCTGACTATTCCGGCAAACGCGGCAGGGTTCAACACGGCGGGCTCCAAAGCAGTGCTGCGCGTCAACGTAGACGACTATGCGGAAGTGTGGATCAATGGCGCGCTGCCGCGTACGGCAGGCCGCCCCAGCCCTGCCACGATACAGGGGTTCAACATACCCAATCGCGTACTGTTGGGCGAAAACGTCATCGCACCCGGCGACAAATTTGAAATCGCGATATTTGCCATTAACGGGCCGATATCGGCGGCACCGGCGAATTTTCTGTGGTTCCGCGAGGCGAAGGTTGAGTTTTTTACGTGATAAGGCGGCGGGCGCGGCGGCAGGTTTATTGCTGCTTCACCACCGGCTACCCGATCACGGGTTGGCTGTAACTATTTGTTTTTATTAAGAATTTTATGATGCTCGCACAGCCGGCAAAACCCGGGTTGCCGCACGCCGCTCACTATTAGAACGCAGTTATCTCGCGCCGCTGCCCGTTGACGTCACGGTATAACGTCGAAGGTTCTTCCTTCATCACAAACTCCCAAGGCGCCAACGCCAGTTTGACCTTGCTGGCGGCGGCCGCGCGCACCGCACCGTTCTGGGCGTCGCCCCATTGCTTGAACACGGAGCCCCCTTTCAGATAATCGCTGGTTCGCACAAAACGGTCCGACTTCGAAGCGCGAATATCCGGCAGCAATTTTTGCAGCGATCCATGGGTCACGTACGATGCGGCACAACGCCGGAACAATTTGGGCAGTAGCACCGCGCCTTTGTCGCTTTTGCCAGTGTCGGCCCTGTTGAACAACATTTTTGCGTCAAAGAACGCGATGGCCTGATAGTCCTTCCAGATGCCGAGATTTTTGGCCTTGGCCTGTTTTGCAAGCGAGGTGGCCTCTTCGATCTCGTCTTTCAGCATGCTGTTGTAAAACGTGGGGAATGCCCAGCGTTGTTGAGCAGCCACAGATTGACGTCGACGCCATTGATCACCACGTTGCCGACGACCCTGCCGTGCGAATCACACACGTCCTTGGGCTTGCCGATGTTCTGCGAAATCACGTCACAGGTCAGCGGCCCGTCGCCGAATTTTTTCTTGAGAAAAGCGGCGAGCGCTTTCGCAGCCGATTCGCCCCAAGCCTGGCGAAAGTGGCCGTTGGGCGCCTTGGCGATTTTTTTTGAAATGGTTGTCGGGTAATGCAACTCCGGCGCATCCACACCCTGCAGCCGCACGTTGATTTCACCCTTGGTATTGATGACCAGTTTTTTCTTGCCCTTGTCGATGGCGTAGGCACTGCCCAGCGCCGTGCTGGCTTTCCCGTTAAAGAGCACGCGGCTTTTGTCCACCACTACCTTGATGGTGTCGGCGTCAGATCCCTGACTATTGCCGCTGGCGCCCTTGGGCCAGAATTGGCCGAGGCTGATTTTTCCCGCGATGCGCAACGTACCCATGATCGCTCCCGTGAAAATGAATCGTAAATTCATGATACGCTGCCGGCGGAATGCTGTCGCTTGCCGACGCGTGCCGCTGGTGCGTACGCGCACGAAAGGCACCCTACCTACTTGATTTTATGGAACATTTGTCGGCCCGGCACTAACGATGCAAAAGGCAAAATCCGCACCAGCGGCCGCCACCTGGTCAGCAACAGCTGGTTACTGCTCCGCCCTGATGCCCGCGTCGCGGATGACCTTACCCCACTTTTGCATTTCAACCTTGAGAAATGCGGCGAATTCTGCCGGCGTGCTGCCCACGCCTTCCGCGCCGTCAAGTTCAAAGCGCTGGGCGACATCAGGTAGTTTGACGATGCGCGCGACTTCCGCCGACAGCTTGTTGACGACAGCCACGGGCACGCCTGCTGGTAGCAACATGCCCTGGAATGCTTCGGCGCGGTAGCCGGGTAGCGTTTCGCTTACTGCCGGGACATCGGGCAGAGCGCGTTGGCGCGCAGCGCTGGTGATGGCAATCGCACGCAGTTTGCCGCTTTTGATATGCGGCGCGGCGGAAATCGTGGTGGTGAACAGCATGGTGATGCGCCCGCCGATGACATCGGTCACCGCGGCGGGAATGCCTTTGTAGGGCACGTGAATCAGGCTCACGCCGGCTGCGCGCTGGAACATTTCCGCTGAGAGATGTGGCGCAGAACCCGCGCCAGGGCTGGCAAACGTCAACTCTCCCGGTTTGGCTTTCGCTGCCGTGATCAAATCTTTCACTGACTTGCCGGCGAAATTCGGCGCAACCACCACGACGTTTGGTTGCGAATTCAATTGCGTGACGGGCGTGAAATCCCTGCCGGGATCGTACGGCAATTTCGCGTACAGGCCGGGATTGATGGCGAAGGTGGTGGTGATCATCAGCACGGTGTAGCCGTCGGGCGCAGCCTTCGCCGCGATTTCCGTACCAACGATGGTGGCGGCGCCGGGGCGCGAATCGACCACGACGTTTTGGCCCCATTTTTCGGTGAGCTTGTGGCTGATAAGCCGTGAGCTGATGTCGAGCCCGCCGCCCGGGGCGAACGGCACGATGAGGCGCAGCGGGCGATTGGGATAGTTTGCGGGGTCTTGCGCGAGGGCCGCCGTCGTGACGGTCATTGCAACAAACACGCCGCAAATGCAGCGATGGGCCATTCTCACAGCCTTGCTCACGCGTGCCTTACGCCGCACCCAGCATGCGCTGCTTTACCGCTGCCAGTGTACCCGCGAGATCCATGTCCGCCAGCGATGGCCCCCACTTCCAGGGATTAACCCCGAGCAGCACACCGAGAATTTCAGCGAATGAGCGGTGCAGCGGCACGGCAATGCCTGCCTGCTCGGCCAGTTGCACGCACGGCACAATGGCAAACGGCAAATCGTCCGCCGCCCACGTGCGCCACACATCGGGCTGAAACGCCGGGAACGATTTGTACACCGGGTTGTGCATAGCCTCGAAAAATGTGTTGCTCTTGTAGCCGTAGTATTGATCGATCGCTACCGCCATGGGCGTGTGTTCAACGCCATACGCTTCGCACACACGCTTGCGTTCGGCATCGAGTGCATCGCCCAGCACGCCCGCGGCAGGCACCACGCCTTCCTGATAGAAACCGAACTGCCGTCCGTCGAGCTTCGCCCGCTCCATCGCGCCGACGTTGGGCAACACCATCGCAGGATGCACAATGAGGTTGAGATTCTCCAGGCCCGTTTGCAACACGGAGCTAGCCGCTTCGAAATCCGGGAATAGCGGCTTCAACGCCGCCAGCGCCTCTTTGGAACGCGAGGCGGGCACGGTGGCAATACGGATGCCCTTGCGTAGCCCCTTGGGCGTGACCACCGTGCTGCTAAATCGCGCGGCGTGCGTGGGTGCTGGCGCTTCGGTCACCAATACATCGTCGCGCCCCGCCTTGCGCAGCAGCGGCGTCAAGCGCGCCGCCGGCCAGTAACCGTGGCTTTGCACGTGCACCACCGCGCCGCGCGCGAATTCGGGAATCATCGCGCTGAATTTTTTTTCGAGCTGATGCATGTCGACTTCGATCAGAACGACCTCGGCGTCACGCAACGCTTCCGCCGTGGTGTCGCAAATTTTGTCGAGTTTGGCAAAGCCGGCTTTCTTCGACACCAGATGCTGCGCGCCGCCATCGACGGTGAAACCACCCGCCGCGCGCAACGCCGGCAGTTGGTCCTTCTGCTCGGGAAACACGGCGAAGCGAACCTGATGACCGGACAAAGTCATGTCCGATGCGCACACGGCGCCGATGGCGCGTGCGGTGTTGCCGATGACTGCGACTTTAGACATATGTGTAACTATTTGATTTATTGGAATAATTTACGAACAAGTTTACAGCTTCTGGATGATGTTTTTAGCGTAATCGCGTACCATCTGATAACCGCGTTCCAACGGAAAATTGCACATGAGTTGCCGCACGCCACGGCGTTCGAGCTCGCGCACCTGTTCCAGCACTTCGGCGGGCTTGCCAACAATGCAAAAGCGCTTGATGACTTCGGGCGTGACAAAACGACGCTCGTCAGGTGCTACGTACGCGTTGTGGCTCTGGTGCATCATTTTCTGGCGTTCGGCGGCGGGGCGAGCCATGTGAAACGCCAGATAATCCTTCCAGATGGGTTTCAGAAAATCCGGGGGGTCTTCGCCGAACTCCAGATGACGATCCACCGTGGAGTGAATCGATGTGGTAATTGCCGGGCCGAATTCGTTGACGATGCGGTCGGAATCCACCGGTTCGCCCGGTTCCAGCACGGCGAAGTTGACGCGCACCGAGAGATGAAAGTTATTCAGCGAACGGCCACTCCTGGCGAGGCCCTTGTTGACGTTGGCGAGTATCTGATCGAGCGATCCGCCGCGCGGAATGTTGGATGTCAGCCCATCGGCGATCTCGCCGGCAAGCGCCTGTGCCTTCGGGCCGTAGCCCGCGAGGTACAGCGGAATGCGATCCTTGAGATTGCGGTAGCCCTTATCCGAGAGCATGAAGCGGATGGTGTGAGCCTCGCCGTTATGCTCGTACTGCGCGTCCTTGCCGTCGAGCAGGTTGCGCACGGTGCGCACGTAGGTCTCGAAGCCCTTTAACGCCATAGGCTTTCTGCCCAGCAGGCGCATGCCAGTGTTGCCGGTGCCCAGCGCCACGAATACGCGGCCCGGCGCGACCATGTTCAACGTTGCCATCCCGCCCGCCAATGTCGGCGCGAGACGCAATCCCGGCACGGCGACACCCATGCCGAGCTTCATGGTCTTGGTTTGCAGCGCGGCGGCAGTCAAAAATACAAATGCGTCGGAGCGGATCAGCGGGCTGTCAGTAGTCCACAAGTGTGTGAAGCCGAGTTTTTCGGCCTCGGTCACATACTGCATTTCGTCGAGCTTGGCCCACGTGAGTCCGAATTCCATGCTGCGCGCTCCTCGTTCTCAGGACGTGATTTGATCCAGCGGCGTCGGCGTGGCCTTGTGCAACGCCGGGAGCAACTCTTCCGACATCAGCCGCATGCTGGCCAGCGCGCTCGAGAGTGGCATGCCGAGAAAATGCGTGCGAAACACAAAGTGCGTGATACCCAGCTCGCGGATGTACGGCTCCAGTTGATTCCAGCAATCCTCCGGCGAGCCAATCACAAAACGATCCTGCATCAGTTCCTCGAACGACTTGTTAATACGCTCATGTTCCGGCATGGCCTTGTCGCTTTCCCACTGCGCGTAGGCTTTGTACTTTTCGGAAATGTACGGCCCCGCCAGTTTCATGGCTGTGTTGCGATCCTTGGCACAATAAATCTCGATGCGGCACGGGTTTTCTTTCGGCAGCGGCTTGCCGAGCTTCCCCAATTCTTCCTTGTAGAGCTTTAGCCGCTGCTTGTGCGTGGAGAAGGTCGCCTTGGGGCTGTGGTAGAGACAATCCCCCAACTCTGCCGTGCGGCGAATGGCGTTGGGATGCTTGGCGGCCATCCAGATCGGCGGATGCGGTTTTTGCACGCAGCGCAGCGACAGGTGCGCATCTTTGAGGATGCAGGTTTCGCTTTCGTAGCTCACCTTGTCTTCGGTCCACAACCGTTTGGCCACGGCAACGCATTCCTCGAAGCGCTGCACGCGCTGCCCTTTGCGCACGCCAAAGGCGTCGAACTCGACCGTACGGTAGCCCAGCCCCACGCCGAACACCATGTTGCCGCGCGAAATCACGTCCAGCGTGGCAATGGTTTCCGCCGTGTAGACCGGGTTGTGCAGCGGCGCCAGCAATAGGCCGACACCCATGGTCATGTCGCCGGCGTCGGAGGCCAGCCGCGCCAGATAAGGCACCACCTGCAAGCCCTGATTACCGCCTTCATTCAGATAATGCTGCCCGGCGAAATATGAATCCCAGCCGCGGTCGCGCGCCATCCGCACCATGACGATTTGCTCTTCCAGCTTGCTCACCATGTCCTCGGTCTCGAACTGCTGGTTGCTGACCATGATGCCTGCTTTAACGCCACTCATTGTTGCCCGCCTTTCAAACTACGCAAGATGTTTCTTGAAAAATTCCACCGTCAGCACCAGCGCGCGATCCGCATCCGCCTGACGAAACGGCCTGCCGCCGTGCCGCGCAAATGCATGATCGGCGTCGGGGTACTTGTGTAGGGTCACCAGCGGATTCGGTGACAGACGCCGCTCCAGTAATTCGTTCACTTCGGCCTGGACCCAGCGATCCTTCATTGCCATGTGCAGCATGAACGGGCGATGCAGGTTTTTCACTTCGCGGATGTTGTGCTCGATGTAGGTGCCGTAATACGCCACCGCGCATTCGATGTCGGTACGGCAACACAACAGATAACACAGCTTGCCGCCAAGACAATAACCCACCGCGCCGGCCTTGCCGTTGCACTCCGGCAACGCAGCGAGATACTTGACCGTGTCCTCCATGTCGCGCACACCAAGGTCGTAATCAAAGTCGTAATACAGATCGAACGCCTTCTTGCCGTCTTCCGGATTGCGGTCGGACAACTCCACGCCCGGCTCCTGCCGCCAGAACAAATCCGGCACCAGACACACGAAGCCGGCTTCGGCAAACTCGTGCGCGTGTTTGCGCATGGTGTCGTTGACGCCCCAAATTTCCATGATGGCGACAATGCCGCCCTTGGGCGGGCCGTCAGGCACAGCGAGATAGGCACCCATCACGCCGTCGCGTAGCGGGACCTGGATATTGGATGTTTTCATATTGACTGACCAAAACACAAGCAATGCATGGAAAAGCACGGACAAACACCCTTGTCGTTCCCGCGCAGGCGGGAACCCATAACACCGCGCCACTTGAAACGGCTTATGGATTCCCGCCTGCGCGGGAAAGACGAGCCGGGGTTATCCGCGTTCATCTGTGCTTGTCCGTGGTTTAAATGCTTCTGAATTTATTGCTGTTTGATCCCCGCCGCCTTAACCACCCGCCCCCATTGCGCATATTCCTGTTTCAGCAAATCCGCGAAGGCTTCCGGCGTGGAGCCGATGGTTTCCACGGCGAGTGCCGTCAGGCGTTCTTTAGTTTCCGGCGTCGCCATGGCGCGTAACGTTTCGGCGCGCAGCTTATCCACCAGCGCGCGCGGCAAACCTGCCGGGCCAAGCACGCCGTACCAACCCGACGTATTAAATTGCAAACCGCTTTCCGCCACGGTCGGCAGTTCGGGCAGCAGTGCCGAGCGCTTGTCGCCGCCCACCGCCAGCGCGCGCAGGCGGCCCGCCTTGACTTGCGGCAGCGCCGCCGACAGGCCGTTGAACATCATGTTTACTTCGCCCGCCAGCAGCGCGGTCATGCCTGGCCCCGCACCTTTGTATGGCACATGCGTGATTTTCACGCCCGCCGCGACATTGAACAATTCGCCCGCCATGTGTATGCCCACGCCGGTGCCACCGGAGGCAAACAGCAGTTTGCCCGGTTGCGCCTTCGCCAGATCAATCAGCTCACGCACCGATTTCACCGGCAGCGCGGGATGCACCAGCAGCACATAGGGCGCCGAGGCGGTCAGCGTCACCGGCGTGAAATCGCGGGTGGTGTCGTACGGCGCCTGCTTCGTGAGATGCGGCACGATGGCGAGCGGCCCTGAAAAACCCATTAACAGCGTGTAGCCGTCGGGCGCGGCCTTGGCGACGATTTCCGCGCCGATCAGCCCCGCCGCGCCCGCGCGATTGTCCACCACGATTTGCTGGCCCAGCCTGTCGGCGAGACTTACGCATATCGCGCGCGCGATCACGTCCACCGGCCCGCCCGCCGAAGAGGGCGCAATCATGCGCAGCGGGCGGTTCGGATAGTTCTGTGAACCTGTCTGCTGCGCCAGTGCAGGCGTTACGCTCAACAAGCCGGCCGTGAGAGTAGTCAGATGTAAAAACGGCCGGTTCATTCCCTTCACCTTATTTCGTGCGCGAGGTCACTGCCATCGCGCTCCTCGGCATGGCGCGCGGCAACCCCGCCAGAAATTCGTGCGGCGCGTCATCGCTTGCGCACCACTCGGCAAAATCGTCCGCCGTGTCCAGATCAAACGCCAGCGCGGGATGTACGCAGGCCACCGTGCGCACGCCACGTGCGCTGCCTTGCGCCATGTGCCGCGCGTAGCTGTCCGCGCCAAAGGCAAATTCGCGCACATGCCCGTTCACCAGCAGCGCGTTGGTGCCCTGATGATGGCGGTCGGGCGCAATCACCACGTCGCCATCACAGTCCGCCACCGGCACCGCGTCCAGCGCCCGCAAGGCCGCAACATCCAAACGCGGCAAATCACAAGGCAGAATCAACACGCGTTGCGCGCCCTGTATCGCTGCATGAGCGGCCGCTTGTGCCAACGCCGCGTTGAGATTAATTGCGCCCGATTGTTCCAATAAGGTTGTGGCGCCGGCCTTACGCGCCAGCGCCAGGGTGACTTCGCACGGACTCACCACCACGCAGCGCGCGGCGTCCCCCAGCCAAGCGCTGGCAACCGCCAGCGTGCGATCAAGCAGCCAGCGATTGAGCCGTGCGCGGCCCGCATCCGTCAGCACGGCAGCCAGCCGCGACTTGCCGGCGTTCACACCTCGGTGCGGCACGATCGCATGTAAGTGTTTGTTTTTATTCATTATTTTTTGCGGCCCGTAATACGCGCCGCGCCAGCGTTGCGCTATCGCGGCGGTGCGTCATCAGCGTGCGGGTGACCACCACGCGCTTGCCCAGCCGCTTGATGGCTGCGGCGAGCGGTGCATCCTGTTCGTCGATGACCCAGCAATCTACCGCGCCACCATAGTGCCGCGCAACCGCCAGCGCGTCCGGCTTCGCACCGAGTTCGCGCATCATTTTCGCCGCCGGGCCTTTGACCGCCGCGCCACCGATGATTGGTGACACCGCAATCACCGGAAATTTGCGTTGGCGCAACCACGCGCCGATGGCCGGCACGCTAGTGATCGGCGCGACGCTCACGTACGGATTCGACGGGCACACCACCACTGCATCCACGCGCCCGCGCATCACGCGTGAGAGCGCCGGCGGCACGCACGCCTTGCGCACGCCGGCGAAACGAAAACCACTGACGCGAGGTGCGCAGCGCAGCCGCACAAAATAATCCTGAAACGCCAGTTCACCGGAAGCCGTTTTCACACGTGTGCGCACCGGCGTATCGCTCATCGGCACGACGGCATGTCGAACGCCAAAACGCGAGCACAAATCCTGCGTGACTTGCGACAGCGGCAGCCCGCGCGCCAGCGCCTCGCGCCGCAGCACGTGCACCGCCAGGTCGCGGTCGCCCAGTTGAAACCAGTCCGGCCCGCCCAGGCGCCGCATTTCCTGCATGAAGCGCCAGCCCTCGCCCGCGCGTCCCCAGCCGGTCTTCATATTGTTCGCATGAGCTAGCGTGTACATCACCGTATCAAGATCGGGGCAAATCGTGAAACCCAGATGCTCGAAATCATCCCCGGTGTTCACCACAATGGTGAGTTCCTCGGGCGGCAACACGGCAGCCAGCCCCACGGCAAGCTTCGCGCCGCCGACGCCGCCCGCGAGCGCGACAATCATCGAAACAAATCCTCGGCTTCGGGGCGCAACAGTTCCTGCACCGAACTTTTGCGCAGGGCATAGGGAAACCCGCGTGCCAGTACCGCGGGTGTGCCCTCGCGCGCCTGCCCCATTACCAGCGACGCTGCGGCGGCAAGTTCATCGGCGGCGGCCACTTGCGTTACTTTCAGCACGCGCCCCTCGCGATCCGTGTCGCCGCGCATGTCCACCAGCGCGGGCAGATTCGCCACACCGATTGCCATGCCGGTGACGCCATGACGCCACGCGCGGCCAAAGCTGTCGATAATCAAAACGCCGATGGCGGAGCCGGTTTGTTTGGCTATGATGTCCTGCAAGCGGCGCGCCGAAGCATCGGGGTCTTCCGGCAGCAGCAACACCGCATCCTCCGCGCCCGGCAGGTTCGACTGGTCAATGCCTGCGTTGGCCATAATGAAACCGAGCTTATGTTCCGCGATGATGATGCCGGGCTTCACGCGCAGAATGTTTTTTGACTCGCGCAGGATGAGCTCGACGAATCGCGGATCTTTGTTGGCTTCGCGGGCGATTTCTTGAGCGCGATTTGACGGTGTAACACTCGCCAGCGACACGCGGCGGCCTTCGGCTTTGGAAACAATTTTTTGAGCGAGAACGAGGATGTCGCCGGGTTGTAAGGCCAATCCCGCGTTTCGTGCAGCAGATGCCAGGAGCGTAGAGAGATCGTCGCCAGCCGAAATTTCGGGCAGACCCGGCAACGCGGTCAGATGCAAGGTGCGCATGCCTGCTCACGAAACAGCGATTACCAGGACCGCTTCCGCCTGTAACACGGGTTTGCGCTCAGTCACGCGGAATACCCGTGATGCGGATGCCCGACGCCGACACCTTGTAACGCTTGTTCAATGCAATCAACACCGAAGTCAGCGCCTCGGCGGCAATGGAATTGGCGAGCACACCCGCATGCCACGCCCGCAAGCCCGCGTCGTGCGCAAGGCCCACCGCGACTTCTCGCGCGGCCGCGTCGTCACCGCACACTAGCACATCGCAATCAACCACGTGGCTGGCGTCTTTCAAATGCGTTGCCGAGACGTTCTGAAACGCTGACACCACTTTGACGCCTTCGCCCAACACACGTTGCAATGCGACCACGGCGGATTCGCCGTTGGGCAACTGCACGCGATCGACCTTGGGCGGCATCAGCGGCACGGTAACATCGATAAGGACTTTGCCGGCGAGCGCGTCCTTCACCTCCAGCGCGGTGGGCTGCTGCGCGGCGTACGGCACGGCGAGCACGATGACTTCCGCACCGGCTGCCGCCTCGCGATTGGCCGCGCCTTGCGTCATGCCCTTGCCGGCAAGCAGGGTGTTGAGTTCAGCCGCCGCCGCCTGCGCCTTGCCCGCGTCGCGCGAGCCCAGCGTGACCGCGTGCCCCTTCAATGCCCAACGATAGGCGAGACCGCTGCCTTCCTTGCCGGTGCCGCCGAGTACTGCGATTTTCATGCTGCGACTTTCTGTATGGGTGTAGTTGAGGTTGCCAGCAATGGCGCCGCCTGTTCCGCCGTGCGCATGCGCTCTTCACTGACTGCGCCATAGACGGTGTTACGCTGCTGCGGCACGCGCCCCGCCGCGCGGATCATCGCCTGCATGCGCGCGGGCTCCATTTCCTGTCCGTGCTGCGTGCCCGCCGCGCGTGAAATGCTCTCGTTCATCAACGTGCCGCCCACATCATTGGCGCCGGCATTCAGGCACGCCGTGACGCCCGCCTCGCCGAGTTTGACCCACGACACCTGAACATTCTGAATCACCGGGTGCAGCACCAGGCGCGCCACGGCGTGCATGAGTATCGCTTCACGCGACGTCGGCCCCTTGCGCGCCTGACCGCGCTGGTACACCGGCGCGCCCATGTGCACAAAGGGCAGCGGGATGAATTCGGTAAAGCCGCCGGTTTCTTCCTGCAACGTGCGGATGCGCAGCAGATGCCGCGCCCAATACAGCGGCTGCTCCACGTGGCCGAACATGATGGTGGCGGTGGAGCGCAGGCCCAGCCCATGCGCCGTGCGCATCACATCCAGCCACTCCTGCGTGTTCACCTTGTCGGGGCAGATCACCTGCCGCACGTCGTCGTCGAGTATCTCCGCCGCAGTGCCAGGCAGGCTGTTCAAGCCCGCATCAATCAGCCGCGCCAGAAAATCCCGCACCGGCATACCGAGCGTGCGCGCGCCATGCATCACCTCCAGCGGCGTGAAGGCATGCACGTGAATGTCGGGTGCGGCGCGTTTCACCGCGCGCACGATGTTCAGATAAGTGTTGCCCGTGTACGAGGGATGGATGCCGCCCTGCATGCACACTTCGGTCGCGCCACGCGCCCACGCTTCCGAAACCCGGCGCTCGATTTCTTCCAGGGAAATATCGTACGGTTCGCCACGCAGCGATTTTGAATGCGTGCCCTTGGAAAACGCGCAGAAGGTGCAACGGAACGAACAGATGTTGGTGTAATTGATATTGCGGTTCACCACATAGCGCACGGTGTCGCCCACGGTGGCTGCGCGCAGTTCGTTGGCGGCAGCGCAGATATCGTCGAACTCGCCGTCGCGGGCGGCAAAAAGGCGCGTGATAGCCCGCTCAGTGGAAATATCACAAGCATTTGTTTTTGTTGATTTTTTTTCGACAGCGCGGATAGCCGTCATGGGCATCGCCAACCCAGGCGACCAGGCATCCATACGCGCAAACCCCTCGCTGTCACTTGCCCGTATCACCGGCGTGGCGATGTCTTTTGCGTGCCAATGAAACGCGTCGTGCACGTACGCTGGGTACGACGGCAATCGCGCCACCAGCACGCGCCCGCGCGACGCCGAAATCTCGCGCAGCTTCTCAATTGCAGGCCAGGGCGCTTCCGGGTTCACGTGATCCGCCGTCACCGGCGACACGCCGCCCCAATCGTTGATGCCGGCGTCGATCAGATCACCACAGTGAGCGCCTGCATTGTCGAAACTCAGATTCGGCGGCGCCTGAATGTTCATGTCCGCGCCGAGAATCCCGCGCGCGGTGCGTATGGTCCACAGCAAATCTTCATGCTCCGCGTGCGGCACATGCGCCATGCGCGTGTCCGGTTTGGCGCGGAAATTCTGGATGATGACTTCCTGTATGTGGCCAAACCGCGCATGCAGATCACGGATGGCGTTGAGCGCTTCGACGCGCTCCTCTCGCGTCTCGCCGATGCCGATGAGGATGCCGGTGGTAAACGGGATTTGCAGTTCGCCAGCGAGTCGCAGCACTTCTAGCCGCGCAGCGGGGTGTTTATCCGGCGAGCCAAAATGCGGGCCGCCCTTGGCGCACAAACGCTCGGCGGTGCTCTCCAGCATCAGCCCCATCGACGCGCTGACCTCGCGCAGCTTCACCATCTCCTCGCGCGTCATCACGCCGGGGTTCACGTGCGGCAGCAGCGATGTTTCCTTCAACATCCGTGCGCACATCGCGTGCAGATAGTCGATGGTCGTGGCGTAACCCAGCGCCGCCAGCTCCTCGCGCGCGGCCTTGTAGCGCAGCTCCGGCTTGTCGCCCAGCGTAAACAACGCCTCCGTGCAACCCGTCGTTTCGCCCGCCTTGGCGATGGCCAGCACTTCGTCGGCCGTAAGATAAGCGCGCTTACCCGGCTGCGGTGCTTGCGCGAATGTGCAATAGCTGCACACGTCGCGGCAAAGCTTGGTCAGCGGGATGAAGACTTTGCGGGAGTAAGAAATTAACAAGCCAACTACCTTTAAAAACGACTCAGCTGTGAAGACAACACCACGAAACGCGTATTTCCTTCTTTTGTCTCAACGTGATCGGGAATCTCAGTGCTAATGTTTACAACAGCATGACCGGATTCATCCTTATATTCTGCTCCCAACGTACAACGTATTGATCCTGTGCATGGATAGCTGCTTGACGAACATAGGTGGAACAGACTCAAAACAGAAACTTTATCGACAAAAAGGTGTTTTGTCCCGTTAGCGTCAACCAACTCGCATTCGACAAATCCTGGAAACGAATCGTCAACAAAACGAGTGATCTGCACAGTGACAGACGGCATTAGTTCAACTTCACCCCAGTTACCCGTACCACCTCAGCCCATGTCTTGGCATCCGCCTCCAGCCGAGACTGCATCACCTCCGGCGTCTGCTTCAACGCCTCAGCCGCGTTCACGAGAAAACTTTCCTTCGCCTTGGGCGCATCCACCGCCTTGGCAATCTCGGCGTTCAGCCGGTCGATCACCGCGCGTGGGGTGTTGGCGGGCGCGAGGATGCCGGCGATCACGGCGGCATCGACGCCTTTCACCGTTTCGCCCAGCGCAGCGATGTCAGGCAGCGCTGTCGCGCGTTTGTCGGCGGTGATGCCGATGGCAACGAGCTTTTTGCTTTTCACGTGCTCCAGCACGGCGGGGATAGTGTTGACGATGAGCGACAGTTCGCCGGTCATCAGCGACACGGTGGAGGTGGTGCCGCCCTTGTAGTTGACGGACAGCAGTTCAATGCCCGCGCGGGTGCGGAATTTTTCAGCAGCCAGATGCGTGACGGTACCGGCACCGGAATTGCCGCAGGTGATGCCGGGGCTGCGCTTGGCGAGCGCGATGAGTTCCTTGGCGTTCCTGACGCCGAGCGAAGGATGTGCCGCCATGATCAATGGTGAGGCCGACACGGGTGCCACCGCCGTGAGATCACGCGCATGGTTGAAGCCGAGCTTTTGATACAGCGACGGCATGATGGCGTGCGTGGAGAGGTCAGTAAGGAGCAGCGTGTAGCCATCTGCCGGTGACTTGGCGACGAACTCGGCGGCTATCGTTGTCCCCGCACCGGGGCGGTTTTCAACCACCACCTGCTGGCCCAGCGTGCGCGTGAGTTCTGCCGCCGTGATGCGCGCGAACGTGTCGGTGGCGCCGCCGGGGGCGAAGGCGACGATGAGGCGGATGGGCTTTGCGGGGTAGGATTGGGCAGTGGCGCTGGCGCTACATGCCAATCCCAGCAGCATAGGTAAGTATTTGTTTTTAAACATTATTGATTCGACCGATCATCGAAGATAGCAAGTATTGCTATCCCCGTCGTTCCAGCGAAAGCTGGAACCCAGTTTGTAACACGATCCGCAGGATCTATTTTGATGCTTCGCATGGGTTTACGTTACTGGGTTCCAGCTTTCGCTGGAACGACGGGTGGGGACTTTTGGTATGAGGCGAAGACTATCCTTTCCTCACCCCCGGCAACACATCCCGAATAAACCACTCCAACTGCGCCACCTGATCCTCGCCCACAAGCCGGATGCACAGATCCGTCACGCCCGCGGCCTCGTAGCGTTTGACAACGTCAATCACCGTTGCCGCCGGCCCCAAGCCCATCATGCCACGAAAATTCACACCGCCGCCGTAGTATTTGTTGAGGAAATCGGTGGTCAGCGCTTCGGCTTTGGCAGCGTCATTCTCCAGCCGCACGGTGGTGTAGACGCAGGTGGAAAACCCCGTGCTGCCGCGGCCGTGTTTTTCCATCGCGGCCCTGCACAACTCACGCAGCTTGCGGATATCGTCTTCGGTGACGTACGTCGTCACCACGCCATCGCCGAATTTGCCGACGCGCTCAATCTGTGCGGGAATAATTTCGCCGCGATTGCCCGCGGTGACCAGCAGCGGCGGGCCTGCTTCGTTCCACGGCAGCGGGCCGATGGTGTGATCGGTCAGCTTGTAATCGCTGCCCGTCATCGTCACGGGCTCGCCGCGCCACAGCGCGCGCCACACCGTCATGTGTTCTTCAAGGTCGCGCACGCGGCGCTTGTGAATCTTGCCGCAGGCTTCCCATTCACGTTCGATGGCGGGCAGGCCCCAGCCTACACCCAGGCCCAACACCAGCCGCCCCCGTGAAATCTGATCGATGTTGGCAAGCTGATGCGCGAGCACCACCGGCTGGCGCAATGCGGGCAACAGAATGGCCGTGCCCAGCCGCGTACGTTTCGTCATCGCCGCAACGTACGCGAGCGTGGTCAGTGGTTCCAAACGTGGCTTGGCTACTACGCTGTCACCCACCCACACGTCCATGTCGGCATCATCGCAAAGGCGCGCGATGGTCCAGCAGTCTTCCACCGGCGGGCGCCGCGCGGGTTGAATAATCACGCCGCGGGGGGGCAGCAAAATGCCCAGTCGCATGGTCATGTGAGCATTAAGGGCTTGTGGCTGGATTACGCGGAACGCAAGTCCGCGAACACCGGCGCGTGATCCGAGGGCCGTTCGAGTTTGCGCGGCTCGACATCCACCGCGCATGCGGTGCAGCCGGACTTTAAAGCATCGGAAAGCAGGATGTGATCGATGCGCACGCCGAGCTTGCGGCGAAACGCATTCATGCGGTAATCCCACCAGGTGAAGGATCGCTCCGGCTGATCGAACATCCGGAAGCTATCGGTCAGGCCCAGCGCGAGCAGCCCCTTGAATGCGGCGTGTTCGAGGTCACTGAACAACACCTTGCCCGCCCACTCTTTCGGGTCGTGCACGTCGCGGTCTTCGGGTGCGATGTTGTAATCGCCGAGCAGCGCGAGCTTCGGGTATTTTTGCATTTCGGCGCGCAGCCAATCCGTGAGCGCTGACAGCCACTTTAACTTGTATTGATACTTGTCGGACTCGACCGACTCGCCATTGGGGATGTAGACGCAAACCACGCGCGTGTCACCGTATGTGGCGGCGAGCACACGCTTTTGTTCATCGGCAAAGCCCGGAATGCCCGCGCTGACATCGGCAGGTACCGCGCGCGACAGCAGCGCCACGCCGTTATAGGTTTTTTGACCGCTGAACACGGCGTGATAGCCGGTTTCCTTGATTGCCTCCAGCGGAAAATTCGCGTCTTCGGTTTTGGTTTCCTGCAAACACAGCACGTCCGGTTGATGCGACGCGAGCCACGCCGTGACGTGCGGCAGGCGCACTTTCAGCGAGTTGACATTCCACGTGGCTATACGCATAAATATTTGTTTTTATTGATTATTATCGAGTTGCGGCTGGCTGTGCGGTGGCTTGAGGTGGCTGTGGTGGCTGCGCAGCCGCATCGGTGGGGGGCTTCGCGCCATCGGTCGGCGGCTTGGCTGCGGTTGCCGGCGCTGCCGCAGGTGTAGGCCGCGTGCCCACGGCCGTACGCGGATAACCCGCGGAATCCAGCGTGCTGTCCCACTCAGATTCCAGATAGCCCTTGAGCGTGATCGTTCCCACCTGCAGCACCGGAATTTCCATCGACGGCGACACGCGCTTGAATTCCTCGAAATCCGTTTTTGGTGACTTTTCGGCGAATGGCACGCCGCGGCGGGCCAGGTGCGCGCGCCCGGCCTCGCAAATCTTTCCGCAATCGGAACTGATCCAAAACGTAACGGGATGATTCTTCGCCGCCAGTTGCACAGAAAATGGCACCTCGCCGGTGCCTATGACGTTCGCGCCCAGCCTGCGCTGCTCAATGTTCTTCGAAGGCACGCTGGCCGGTGGCGGCGTGTCTCGCCATTCGACATTGCCCTTGGCATCCACCCATCGGTACAGCTGCGCGGCATATAGGAATTGCGCCGATAGCGCCGCCGCGGCAATCAGCAGCAAACACAGGATTTTCGCCACGATTTTCATGATGCGCCTCCTTGTAAACGGTGACGTGCAAACCGGCACAGCTTACCGCAATTCCGGCAGCAAATCCGATAGCAACGCCGGAACACTAAGCAGCAGCGGCATCCGTCATGCCGTTGTGCCGAAGCAGCGCATCCATACTAGGTTCGCGCCCGCGAAACGCCTTGAACGATTCCAGCGCCGGGCGGCTACCGCCCACGGCGAGGATTTCGTTGCGAAAGCGCGCGCCCACGGCCGGATCCAGCACACCCTGTTCCTCGAACAGGCTGAAGGCATCGGCCGACAGCACTTCCGCCCACTTGTAGCTGTAATATCCCGCCGCATAACCGCCGGCGAAAATGTGGCTGAAGCTGTTGGGAAAGCGGTTGTAATTGGGCGGAAACACTACCGCCACGCGCTTACGCACATCATGAATCAAATCCAGCGCGGTTTTGCCACCAGCGGGATCAAAGCTCGAATGCAACTCCAGATCGAACAACGCGAATTCGATCTGCCGCACCGTCTGCATGCCGCTCTGGAAATTCTTCGCGGCGAGCATTTTGTCGAACAGGGATTTCGGCAGCGGCTTGCCGTTGTCCACATGCCGCGTCATCGGCCGCAGCACGTCCCATTCCCAGCAGAAATTTTCCATGAATTGGCTGGGGAGTTCCACCGCGTCCCACTCCACGCCATGTATGCCTGATACGCCCAGAAAATCCACCTGCGTCAGCAGATGATGCAGACCATGGCCGAATTCATGATAGAGCGTGATCACTTCGTCGTGCGTGAACGTCGCCGGCTTTCCACCGACGGGGGCGGAGAAATTGCAGTTCAGGTACGCCACTGGCGCCTGTATACCATTTGCACCAGAAGCAAGCCGCCGCCGCGTGATCGCATCATCCATCCAGGCGCCGCCGCGCTTGGTGCCGCGCGCGTATAGGTCCAGATAGAATTGCCCGATCAGCGCTCCAGTCTTGTCGTGGATCGAATAAAAGCGCACGTCGTCGTGCCAGCGCGGCGCTTCGGTCGGCGTGATGGTCAGGCCATAGAGCGTCTCGATCAGCTTGAACATGCCTGGCACCACCGTGGTTTCAGGCAGATACTGCTTCACTTCCTGCTCTGAAAACGCATAACGCGCCACGCGCAGCTTTTCCGACACGTAGGGAATGTCCCACGCCGCGAGCTCGTTCATGCCCAGCTCGGCGCGCGCGAAGTCTTTCACTTCCTGCAAGTCGCGTTCGGCGTACGGCTTGGCGCGCGCGGCGAGTTCGTTGAGGAACTTAATTACTTGTGCGGGCGACTCCGCCATTTTCGGCTCCAGCGAAACCTCGGCGTAGTTGTTGAAACCCAGCAGTTGCGCGAGCTCACGGCGCAGTTTCACGATGTCCGCGATCAGCGGCGTGTTGTCGAGCTTGGCGTCTCCAAATTCCGAAGCGCGCGTGGCAGACGCCTTGTACATCAATTCGCGCAGCGCGCGATCATCGGCGTACTGCATCACCGGTAAGTACGATGGCGCGTGCAACGTGAATTTCCAGCCGGGTTTGTTATCTTTTTCGGCGGCTTCGCGAGCCGCTTGGCGGGCATCATCCGGCAAGCCGGCGAGGCCTTTTTCGTCTTCGATGAAATGCGAAAAGGCATTCGTCGCGTCAAGCACGTTGTCCGAAAACCGTGACGATAATTTCGACAGTTCTTCGCTGATCGCCTTGAAGCGCGCCTTCTTGTCCGCCGGCAGCTCCGCGCCGCCCAGCCGAAAATCGCGCAATTCGTTATCAACGATTTTTTGTTGCGCGGGCGTCAGCGCGCGAAATTCAGCCGACGAATGTAAGTATTTGTATTTATTGAATAATTTTTCATTTTGCCCGAGCTCGGTGTAATAGGCCGTGAGCCGCGGCAAATTGCCGTTGTAGACCTCGCGCAGTTCCGGGCTGTTCATCACCGCGTTCAAATGCCCGACCTGGCCCCACGCGCGGCTCAAACGCTCGTTGGCGTTTTCCAGTGGCTCGACAAAATCACGCCACGTCGCGGGCGTGGCCTCGGCGGAAACCTTTTCGATGGCCGCGTTGCACTCGGCGAGCAAGGCATCGACAGCGGGAGTCACGTGTTCGGTCTTGAAATCCGCGAAGCGCGGCAGGCCGGAAAAATCCAGTAGCGGGTTCATGCGTAATACTCGAAAAAATGCGGACGGGAAGTCTAACAGAACCCTTCGACCATCACCCGCCGGGCGGGTTCAGCCCTCTACTTAAGCTCGTACGCCACCTGCCCGCCCACCAGCGTATGCGTTACGCGGCCCTTGAGTTCGATGCCGCTGTAGGGGGTGTTTTTGCCCTGGCTTTTCAGCGTGGCCGGTTCGACCGTCCAGTAGCGCCCGGCGTCGATCACGCACACATCGGCCTCGGCGCCTACACTTAAATGGCCGGCGTCGATGCCGAGCAAATTCGCTGCATCCGAGGTGATTCTGGCGAGCGCGGTGGCGAGCGGCACGTTGTCTTCTTCCGCCCATTTCAAGGTCAGCGGCAGCAATAGTTCCAAACCGGTGGCGCCGGGTTCGGCTTCGGAAAAGGGCAATTGCTTGGCGTCGTCGTCCACCGGGCAGTGGTCGGAACACACGGCGTCGATCAGCCGTTCGGCCAGCGCTTTTCGCAAGGCATCGCGGTCGCGCTGGCTGCGCAGCGGCGGTATCAGATGGCAATTCGGATCGAAGTGACCAATGTCCAGTTCCGACAAATGCAGGTGGTGCACGGCGACGTCACAGGTAACTTTCACGCCGTCGTGCCGGGCGCGGCGCACCATGTTGATGCCCTCGGCGCTCGACAACCGGCACAGGTGCACGCGTGCGCCGGTCTCGCGCGCGAGCAACAGGATCACGGCAAGTGCCGCTGTTTCAGCGCACACCGGGATCGGCGGCAGCCCCAGACGCGTCGCCACCTGCCCTTCATGCGCGACACCATTGCGCGCCAGCGTGGCATCCTGCGGCCGCAGCCACACGGGGATATCGAAAGTCGCCGCATACTGCATGGCGTAATACAGCACCTGATGATCAGTCAGCGGTACGTCCGCGTGCGAAAAAGCGACGCAGCCCGACTCGCGCAGCTCCGCCATTTCGGTAAGACGCACGCCCTTTAACGCCTCGGTCAGCGCGCCCACCGGATACACGCGCGCCTTGTTCAGGTTACGTGCGCGGAACTTCAGCATTTCCACCAGCCCCGGTTCATCAAGCGGCGGGTCGGTGTCCGGCGGACACGCCAGACTGGTAACGCCACCCGCCATCGCAGCATCCATTTCGGAATCAAGAGTGGCCATGTATTCAAAGCCCGGCTCGCGCAGCCGCGCAGACAAATCCACCAGCCCGGGACACACAATCTTCCCGGCCGCGTCAATCACGTGGTTGGCAGTGAACCCGGCGGGCGCATTGCCCACGGCCACGACTTTACCGGCGGCAATGAAGAGGTCGTGCGTACCATCAACACTATTGCACGGATCGATCAGACGGCCGCCCTTGATGTGGAGTTTCATCCTCTCCAGCTCCCCGCGACGATGCTCATCACCGCCATGCGTATGGCGATGCCGAAGTTCACCTGCGGCAGGATCACTGACTGCCCGCCATCAGCCACACTGGAATCGATTTCGACCCCGCGATTCATCGGGCCGGGATGCAGCACGATGGCGTCCGGCTTGGCGAGCGCCAACTTGTCCGGTGTGATGCCGTAGTACTTGTAAAACTCCTGCCCCGACGCGAGCAGCGCGCCCTGCATGCGTTCGTTTTGCAACCGCAACGTGCTCACCACGTCCACGTCTTTGAGTCCCTCGCGCAGGTCGTGATACACATGTACGCCAAGGCTCTTGATGTCGGCAGGGATCAGCGTGCGCGGGCTGATGACACGAATTTCCGGGCAGCCCAGCGTGGTCAGCGCGTGGATCTGCGAACGCGCCACGCGCGAATGCAGAATGTCGCCAATGATCGCCACCCGCAGCTGGGTAAAATCCTTTTTGTAGTGGCGGATGGTGAACATATCGAGCAGCCCCTGCGTCGGGTGCTGATGGCGCCCGTCGCCGGCGTTGATGACGTGAATGTCCGGCCCCACGTGCTTGGCGATCAAATACGGCGCGCCGCTCGCCGCGTGGCGCACCACAAACATGTCCGCCTGCATCGCCGCGAGATTGGCCACGGTGTCGAGCATGCTCTCGCCCTTGCTGGTCGACGACTGCGCGATTGCCAGGTTAATGACGTCGGCCGACAGCCGCTTGGCTGCGATTTCGAAGGTGGTGCGTGTGCGCGTGGAGTTCTCGAAGAAAATGTTGAACACCGACTTGCCGCGCAGCAGCGGTACCTTTTTCACTTCGCGCTGCGTGACACCGGCGAAGGATTCCGCCGCGTCGAGGATTTGCCGCAATACGTCCGCCGGCAGGCCGTCGATGGACAACAGGTGATGCAGTTCACCGTTTTTGTTCAGTTGCGGATTGCGCGGATCAAGCCACATGCGGAATTCAGGCCCTAGTTTTCGTGCAACTTGAAGGAAAGTTTGCCCGCATCGTCGCGCGTCAGTTCAATGCTTTGCGACACCGCGAGTGTAATGTTACCGCCCAGAAAATCCGGCGCCACCGGCAATTCGCGGCCGCCGCGATCGACCAGTGCAGCGAGCTTGATACCCGCCGGGCGGCCGTAATCGAAAAGCACGTTCATCGCCGCGCGAATGGTGCGACCGGTGTAGAGCACGTCATCCACCAGAATCAGTTGACGGCCCTCGACATCAAACGGCAGGTCGGATGTCTTGACGTTGCGGTGCAGGCCCTTTTGATCAAAGTCATCGCGGTAAAACGACACGTCGAGCGTGCCCAGCGGCGTCTTGATGCCCAGCCCGGCGTGCAGGCGTTGCGCGAGCCACACGCCGCCGGTATGGATGCCCACCAGGCCCGTATCGGGGCCGACAACGGCATGCATTTGATCCAGCAGCTTCGCCAGCAGGTGCTCGGCGTCTGGCAGGGGCGGGCGTGAGGGAGCCGGCTTGTTCATGGGCGTGTGTGGAGGGCGAGATTAACACAAGGCAGGTGGCCGTACAATGCACTGACAACTATCATGCACGGTGGGGCGCATGGTGCGCGAGCCATGCGCGCAGAATTTCGCACGCCGCCGCGGAATCGAGCACCGCTTTTAGTTTGGCGCCGGACAAGCCCTGTTCACGCAGCCCCGATTCCGCAACCGTGGAGCTGAACGATTCGTCCACCAGCGCCACCGGCAGACCGAAGCGCCCTTCCAGCCGGCGCGCAAAGCGCCGGGCAAGCCGTGCGATTTCATGCTCGCCGCCATCGGCATGGCGCGGTTCGCCGACAACGAGTTGCGCGGGCTTCCACTCGGCAATCAGCGCTGCGATGGCCGCGAATCGGGTCTGGTTGTCTTCGGCATGGATTGCCGCGAGCGGATGGGCGATGCCCATGGCGGTGTCGGCCACCGCCACGCCAATGCGTTTTTCGCCGAAGTCGAAGGCGAGCACGCTATTCACTCACGCATGCCCCGCCGCATCCGACAGCATTGAGAGGTCAATGCCCAGCAGTTTCAGGCCCGCTTCATAGCGCTGTTCGGCGGGGGTATCAAACAAAATATGTTCGTCGGCGTCGACCGTAAGCCACGCGTTTTGCGCGAGTTCGCTTTCAAGCTGGCCGGGCGCCCAACCGGCGTAACCCAGTGTCACCAGCATGCGCGGCGGGCCTTCGCCGCGCGCCACGGCCTGCAGCACGTCCTTCGAGGTGGTGAGGCCAATGCTGTCGCTCACTTTCAGTGTCGATTGCCACGCGCCGGCGGGCGTGTGCAGCACAAAGCCCCGGTCGGTCTGCACCGGCCCGCCGTAATGCACGGGAACTTCGCGGCAGGCTTCGTCACGTGGCGTGATTTCAATCTGCTCCAGCAACGCGTGCAGCGTGAGATCTGCCAGGTTGAGTGGCCGGTTGACCACCACACCCAGCGCGCCCTGTTCGTTATGCTCGCAGATAAAGGTCAGCGTTTTGGCGAAATGCGGATCAGCCATGGCGGGCATGGCGATCAGAAAATGCCGGGTCAGGTTGACGGATTGCATTGTGGAATTTTATTACCGCCGCCAGAACGCCGGGGTAAAAATAATTAGCAGGGTAAAGAGTTCCAGCCGGCCCAGCAGCATGGCGAACGTGCACACCCACGTCTGAAAATCCGTAAGCACGGCAAACGTGGTGGCAGGGCCGACCTGATTCAGGCCGGGGCCGGTGTTGTTGATGCACGCTACCACCGCGCTGAAGGCAGTGATGAAATCCAGCCCGCTCGCCACCATCACCAGGGTCATGAAAACGATGCAGCACACGTAAACAAACATAAACGCCAGCACGGCAAAAATCACTTTGTTTTCAATAACCTGGCCACCCAGCTTGGCGGGCGTCACCGCGCGCGGATGCAGCAATTTCAAATATTCACGGTTCACCTGCACGTATAAAAGCTGCGCGCGAACCATCTTGATGCCACCGCCGGTGGAGCCGGAGCAGGAGGCAAAGCAGCACAAAAACAGCATCCACAGCGGTGCGAACAGCGGCCACAGGTTGTAATCGGTGTTGGCAAAGCCAGTGGTGGTGGCAATCGAAACCACGTTGAACGACGCAAACCGTAGTGCCTCGCCGAAGGTCGGGTAGGTTTTCATGGCGTACAAATAACCGGCGATGCCCGCGCAACTGGCGAGCGTCACCAGCAGAAACATCCCGGCTTCCGTGTCACGCACGTAGGCGGCGGGCGAACGCGCGCGAAGCGCCGTGAAATGCGTGCCGAAGTTGATTCCCGCCACCAGCATGAAAGCAATGGTGACAACCTCGATGGCCGGTGAATTCCAGAAACCGAAACTCGCGTCATGACTGGAAAACCCGCCCAGCCCCATGGTGGAAAACATGTGCATCAGGGCGTCGAACCAGGTCATGCCTGCAAAATGAAACGCGAAAAAACACAGCACCGAAATGAACGCATAGACTTCCCACAGGCCCTTGGCGGTTTCGGTAATGCGCGGCGTGAGTTGCGAATCCTTCATCGGCCCCGGCGTTTCCGCCTTGTAAAGCTGCCGGCCGCCGACGCCCAGCAGCGGCAAAATCGCCACCGCCAGCACAATCAGGCCCATGCCGCCCAGCCACACCAGCAGTCCGCGCCAGATATTGAGCGACGGGGCGAGCTTGTCGAGATCCGTGAGCACGGTGGCGCCGGTGGTGGTCAGCCCTGAAATGGTTTCAAAGTAAGCATCGGTGAACGACAGTTCGGGAATCAGCATCAACAACGGCAATGTGGCGAAGGCCGCGCCGCCGGTCCACGCCAGCACCACCAGCAGCATGCCGTCGCGCGGCTTCAGTTCGTAATCGAACCCGCGCGTGGCGAAAAACGCGATCATTGCCACCGCGAAATTGAACAACATCGACACGCAAAACGCACGCAGCGCGCCATCGCCGTAGTGTAACGATATGGCGATGGGCACCAGATGCGACAGGCTCATCACCATGCCGATGACGCCCAGCGGGCGCAGCACTGTCAGCAACGGCTTCATAGAACGCTCAGAAAACCCCCGCCGAGACCTGGAATAGCTTCTCGACCCGGGGCACCATGCGCTTGTTGACCACGAATACAATCACGTGATCATCGGCCTCGATCATGGTGTCGTGATGCGCCATGATGACCTGATCCTCCGTGTCGTGTTCCCCGGCGGCAATACGCGCACCGGCGGTATTGCGCTGGCGCACGATGGCGCCGATGGTCGCGCCCTTGGGCAGATCGATTTCCTCGATGCGCCGGCCGACCACCTGCGATGAGCGGGCATCGCCGTGCGCCACCAGCTCCAGCGCCTCCGCGGCGCCGCGCCGCAGCGAGTGCACCACCGCCACGTCGCCGCGCCGCACGCGCGCGAGCAGCGTACCGATGGTGGATTGCATGGGCGAAATCGCGATGTCGATGCGCCCCTCCTGCAACAGGTTGACATAGGCGCTTCGCGTGATCAGCGCGATCACCTTGCGCACGCCCATGCGCTTGGCAAGCAGCGCCGACATGATGTTATCTTCATCGTCATTGGTCAGCGCGCAATACACGTCCATTTCGCCGATGTTTTCGGCTTCGAGCAACTCTTCGTCGGTGACGTCACCCTGCAGCACCAGCGCGCGGGTGAGATCCGCGGCCAGCCGCTCGGCGCTGGCCTTGCCGAACTCGATGATTTTGACCTCGCACTTGTCCTCGATGGCTTTGGCGAGCCGCCGGCCGATGTTGCCGCCGCCACCCAGCATTACACGTTTGACCGGCTTATCCATGCGCCGCAGTTCGCGCATCACGCCTCGCAGATTCTCCGTGGCGGCAATGATAAAAACTTCGTCACCGGCCTCGATCACCGTGCTGCCTTCCGGCGCGATCGGTGCATCCTGCCGGTAGACGGCGGCCACTCGCGCGTCGATCTGCGGCATGTGTGTGCGCAAATAGGAAATAGGGTGGCCCACCAGCGGCCCGCCGGGAAACGCCCTTACTGCGGCAAGGCTCACCCTGCCGTGGGCGAACTCCAGCACCTGCAGCGCTTCGGGGAATTCCAGCAGCTTGACGATGTAGTCGGTGAGCAATTGTTCTGGGCAGATGGGCACATCGACCGCGAAGTTCTCACGCGAGAAAATTTCCGGGTGTGACAGATAGTCCGCCGAACGGATGCGCGCAATTTTGGTCGGCGTATTAAAGAGCGTCGAGGCGAGCTTGCACGCCACCATGTTGGTCTCGTCACTTTGCGTGACGGCGAACAGCAGGTCTGCGTCCTCCAGCCCCGTCTGCTCGAGTATGGCCGGGTGCGCCGCGTTGCCGCACACCGTGCGCACGTCGACGCGATCCTGCAAGTCGCGCAAGCGGTCGGCATTGGTGTCGACGATGGTGATGTCGTTGGCTTCCGAGGCGAGATTTTCCGCGACCGACGATCCCACCTGCCCCGCGCCCAGTATGACGATTTTCACAGCAGCTTCTCCCGCAAGATGCCGGATTCTATGCTGAGTGCCCCGCCCGCGCCATGGCATAATCATTGTGCATGAACGCGCACATTGACAACGAACACTGCCGCACCCGACCACGCAGGTGAGCTTTTGACGCGACTTTATTTTCCCGGCGATATCGCCGATCACGGCGAATGTCACGTGACGGGCGGTCAGGCGCACCACGTGCTGCACGTGCTGCGTCTGGAAGCGGGGGCGCCGCTAACGTTGTTCGACGGGCGCGGCGGCGAATACGCTGCACGCATCAAGCGCATCGACAAATCCGGATTGACGCTGACCGTTGCCGGCCGCGCCGAAGTGAGCCGCGAGTCGCCGCTGAAAGTGCTGCTGGCGCAAGGCGTTTCCAGCGGTGAGCGCATGGATTACACGGTGCAAAAATGCGTGGAACTGGGCGTCACCTCGATCCAGCCGCTGATCACCCAGCGCAGCGTGGTGCGGCTGGCAGGCGAACGCGCCGACAAGCGCGTGGCGCACTGGCAAACCGTGGCCGCGGCCGCCTGCGAGCAGTGCGGCCGCAATGTACTGCCGGACATTTTGCCGGTACAGCCGTTGATGAAGTGGCTGGGCACGCAGGCTTCTGTTAACCACCACGATGGCGCTGCATATCTGCTGTCGCCGCAAGGCGGCAAGCGGCTGCGCGATCTGCCGCGCCCGGCGGGTACGGTGTCGCTGCTGGTGGGGCCGGAAGGCGGCTGGAATCCCGACGAGACCGCCGCTGTGCTGGGCGCGGGTTTCGAGGCGCTGACGCTCGGCCCGCGCGTGCTGCGCACCGAAACCGCTGCCGCCGCCGCGCTGGCGGCCATGCAAGCGGTGTGGGGGGATTTCTGACGCGGCGTTGCAGCAAGACATCATGGCCATGTTTCGTAACTATCTGTTTTTATTAAGTATTTTTATTGCTTGTGGTGCGGCCCACGGCGCCACGCCGGCACGGCGCGCACCTGTCGCGCCGGTGCCTGCAACGGCGGTAGACGCTATGGGCAGCGAAATGCACGCGTGGTGCAACGCCGTCACGCTGGCGATTCCGCAAATCAAGTTGAAGCCGTGCATGAGCGCTGAGCTGAAACCGGTGACCGTGAAATCGGTGAAGGGCCGCCACATCATGCTGCGTGAATTCAGACCGGTGCAGCCGCCCGCCGCGCGCGTGCTGGTGATCGGCGGCATTCACGGCGACGAACTCACGTCGGCTTCGATCGTGTTCCGCTGGCTGGAGATCTTGCAGCAACCCGACAACGCCGCCAATGTCTATCACTGGCGCGTCATTCCGGTGTTGAACCCCGACGGCCTGCTGGCCCGCCCGCCGACTCGCGTCAACGCCCGCGGTGTTGATCTGAATCGAAACTTTCCCACCTATAACTGGCTGAAAGAAGCGCCGCGTTACTGGGAAACCAAACCCCGCCGCGACCCGCGCCGCTATCCCGGCAAGGCGCCCGCCTCCGAGCCGGAATCACGCTGGCTGCACGACGAAATCGTGCGCTTTCGGCCCGACGTAATTGTGTCGATACATGCCCCGTACGGCGTGCTCGACTTTGATGGCCCGCCCACCGGCGTCGAAGCGCCTCTGCGCTTTGGGCGGCTGCATCTGAATCGCGTCGGCGTGTATCCCGGCTCGCTCGGCAATTTCGGCGGCCTCAAGGAAGGCATCCCGGTGGTCACACTGGAACTGCCGCACGCGCTCAAAATGCCGAGCGAAGCGGAACTCACCCACGTGTGGAACGACATGCAGCGTTGGCTGCGGGTGAATCTCATTGAGCGGCGGATGGCGCAACCGCCGGCGGGCGAGCCCGTGGCAGTGAGCGAGGAATTTTCCGCGGCGCCATAGCACTATAGCCACAATAGCGCCGGCGATTCAGCGCGTCACGTTATCCAGCCATCGTTTTACGTGGCGCGAGAGTTCCTTTTCCGCGCCGTTGAAATAATGATCGGCGCCCGCGACGGAAATCTGCCCCGAGCCGCGCAAGCGTTTGATGGCGTCGGCGCGTTTTACGGCATTCGCCAGCACAGCAGGGAAGTCTTTTTCGCCGTAGATATCCAGTACCGGCGCCTTGAAGGTTTCGGCTTGCAAATACACGCCAGTGCTGATGCCGACCGCCGCCCACGCGTCAATGTCGCCAGCGTTTCCGTTGGCAATGAAGTGATTCACCATGCGTGCGCCCATGCTGTGTGCGGCGATGGCGATTTTTCGATGGCCTTTGTCGCGCAGAAATTTCACCGCCGCCTGCAAACGCTGCGCCGCGTCCGGGAAAAGCGCTGGGTAAGATTCGCCCTTGGCGTCAGCAGCAAGCACGGGCATTTGCACCGACAGCGTGGCGTAGCCCTGCTCGGATAAATCACTGCGCAGCGCGTTAATGAGATTCCAGTCCGGGTGCACGCCCATGCCGTGCACCACGATCACACCCGCGCGCGGCTTCACGTTCGCAGCGTATATCGCGAGAAACTTGTGGCCGGACTCCTGCGCCAGGTACACCGCATCGCCAACCAGAATTGCCGGGGTGATTTCATCGGCCCAGCGCTTTTCACGGGCGTAGTCAGGGGATTGCGCCCACGCTGGGGCACCCCATAAAAATAAAAATAAAAACAGATACTTATGCGCTATGCGCCGCATCATTTCGCGCTGAATTTTGGCGCACGCTTGGCCAGAAACGCCGCCACGCCCTCGCGATAGTCAGCAGTGTCGAAACACGCAAAGCCTTCGTTCCACTCGGCGGGCGCTACGTCCGCGCGCACAGTCAGTCGTTCGATGAATTGCTTGTGCCAGCGCGCCACCAGCGGCGCGCCATCGGCAATGCGTTTGGCCATGGCGTACGCTTCAGCTTCAACCTGGTCGTCAGGCACCACACGATTCACCAGGCGCTTTTGCAATGCCTCAGCTGCGCCAAACACGCGGCCTTCGAGCAAAATTTCCAGCGCCACCGCGCGCCCAACGAGCGCCAGCAGCCCCTGAAGCTCACCGAAACCCATGGTGAGTCCGAGCTTGTTGATCGGCGCACCGAACTTGCTCGATTCGCCGCAAATGCGCATGTCACAGCACGCGGCGATTTCGAGGCCGCCGCCCACGCACGCGCCTTTAATCATTGCCACTGTCGGGTGTTTGCAGTTGGCGACGGATTGCATGGTTTGATGAATCAGATCGCCGTATGCCTTGGCCTGTTTGGCATCGGCACGCTCCGTGGCGAACTCCGCGATATCCGCACCCGCGGCAAACGCCTTGTCGCCCGCGCCGCGCAGCACCACACAGCGCAACGTCTCATCGGTGGAAAGCTCGCGCATCACTTCGCCCAGCCGTGCCCACGTCGGCCTGTTTAACGCATTCAACCGCTGCGGATTATTGAGCGCGACCGTCGCAACGTCGCCTGCTCGCGTAACAACCACGTGATCCATCAATCAATGCTCACGTTCGCCGCTTTCACCAGCTTGGCGTACTTGGCGAGTTCGGATTCAAGAAATTTTGCGAACGCTTCCGGCGTCATGGGATTGAGCTGCGTGCCCACTTCCTCGAGCTTGGCCTTGGCGTCTGGCAGGGCCATGATTTTGTTGACCTCGGTATTGAGCCGGGTAACGATGTCGCGCGAAATTTTCGCGGGCGCCATCATGCCGTACCAATTGGTCATTTCGAAGCCTTTCAGGCCCGCTTCCAGCATGGTCGGCACGTCGGCCAGCTGGCTCGCGCGCTTGGGCGTGGTTACCGCAAGCGCCTTCATCTTGCCCTGGCGCACAAACGGCAGCACCGGTGGCATGGTGTCGAAATTCATCACCACATGGCCGGCCACCAGGTCCACCACCGCCGGGCCACTGCCCTTGTATGGCACGTGCACCAGTTTGGTGTTGGTGGTGAGCTGGAACAACTCACCCGCCAGGTGCTGAGTGCTGCCCACGCCCGAGGACGCATAGTTGAGCGCTCCGGGCTTGGCTTTGGCAATGGCTACCAGTTCGGCGACGTTTTTTGCGGGGATCGAAGGATGCACCACCAGCACGTTCGGCACATAGCCTACGTAAGCCACCATCGCGAAATCGCGCTGCGCGTCGTAAGGCAATTTCTTGTAGAGATTGGGCGCAATGCCATGAGAATTGACGTGGCCCATCAGCAGCGTGTAACCATCGGCAGGCGCCTTGGCAACAATATCCGAGCCAATGGTGCCTGCCGCGCCCGCGCGATTGTCGACAATAAAACTTTGCCCCAATGCCTCCGTCAGCTTGGCGCCGATGATGCGCGCGACGATGTCAGTGCCACCGCCGGGTGCAAACCCCACGACGATGCGCGTCGATTTTGCAGGATATTGCTGCGCGCTGGCATGACCAGCCGTGCCCAGTGCCAGCACCGCACAAATCATGTAAGTATTTGTTTTAATTGATTTTTTGTAAGACGTAATGTGACCTGCGTGCCAGCCACCGTCAGCCTTTATTCGGCCCTGATGCCAGCGTCGCGGATGATCTTACCCCAACGCGCCACGTCGTTTTTCAAAACCCCGGCGAATTTTTCCGGCGCCATCAGTTCCACTTCCATGCCCTGCTGCGATAGTTTGTCGCGCAAATCCTTTTGCGACAGCGTTTTGTTGGTGACAGCCGCGAGATACTGCACCATATCATTGGGCAACGCCTTGGGGCCGAGCACGCCGTACCACGTGGTGTAGTCGTACCCCGCAACACCGGCTTCGGCAATGGTCGGCAGTTCGGGAAACGCCGGGGACTTTTTCGCGCCCGATACGCCAAGCGCGCGCAGGCGGCCGCCGCGTATGTGGCCCGCCGCCGCCGGCATGGTGGCAATCATCATCTGAATTTGCCCGCCGATGGTGTCGGTCAATGCCGGCCCCGCGCCTTTATAGGGCACGTGCTGCAACTGTACCTGCGCAAGACGCATGAACAATTCCACCGCCAGATGCGCCGAACTGCCGACGCCGCCGCTGCCATAGTTGATGCCTTTGGGCTTCGCCTTCGCCAGCGCGACGAGCTCCTTCACTGACTTTGCGGCCACAGTGGGGTTGACCACCATTACGTTCGGCGTGACACCCACCATCGCTATCGTGGCGAAATCATTCACCGTGTCGTACGGCAGCTTGGAGTACAGCGTGGCGTTAAACGTCATGCCTTGATGGTTCATCATCAGCGTGTAGCCATCACCGGCGGCCTTGGCCACGATGTCAGTGGCAATGGTGCCGCCGCCGCCGCCGCGGTTGTCGATCACCAGCGGCTGGCCGAGGGATGCCGACATTTGCTGCCCCACCATGCGCGCAATCAAATCGGTGGTGCCGCCGGGCGCAAACGGCACCATGAAGCGTATGGGTTTGTCGGGATACGCGCCAGGTTTGGCGGCTTCCATCGGCGGCGGCGTTTCCTTCGCCTTGGCGGGCGGTTTCGCTTTGGTTTGGGCTTGTGCGGTTGCCGCCGCGAGCACCGCGCTGACGCACAGTGCCAGCAAGTATCCAGAGTAATGCATGATCATCTCCTCGAATGAGCCGGGTCTGCGCCCGAATGCTCTAATAACGCGTCAGATTGCCAGCAGCTTACACTTTAACGCCTGCCGCCTTCGCCTTCTTCACGAAATATTCACGTGCCGCCAGCATCGCATCCAGCGTGCCGAATGCATTGGTGTAGTGGCCCTTAAAGCCCGCGCCCTCGATCAGTTTGAACATTTTGCCGAAGTTCATGTTGCCCTTGCCTGGCACCAGATGCTCCTCGAAGCCGTTGCGCCAGCAGTCCGCAAGCCGCACTTCGTGCACACGCTTGAAGTTCAACGCCTTTACAAAACCCTCAACGCCCTCCGGCACCAGATGGGCGTGGTTAGCGGTGAAACTCAGTTTGAAATTCGGCGATTGAATATCCCAATAGTACTGCCACTCTTCGACGGTGTGCGCGAGGTAATGCACCTCGGCGTTGTCCGGCTCCTTGTTGAGATTTTCCAGCAGAATCAACGCACCTTTTTTCTCGGCGTACGTCACCACTTTTTCAAGACGCGCCTTGCCCGCCGCCATGCGCATGTCCTTGTCGCGGGTGAAGTGGTAGCCCGCGTGCATTTCCGTCCACGACGCGCCGAGCTTGACCACCAGATCGACGTATTTTTTCAGATACGCCGTCACTGCATCGGCGACAATCGGTGAATACTCCGCCACGTTCACCGCAGAGCTGGAATGCAGGCCCAGTTCGAGGCCGTGTTTATCCAGCGATTTGCGAATGGCGGCACAGCGCTTGTTGTCGAATTTTGTCAGCGCGTTGTCGCCGGTATCGAGCTGGATGTCAATGTGTTTCAGGCCGTTTTTCGCGGCCCAGTCGATGGCGTCTTCCAGTTTCAGGCGGCGGCTGATGTCGATGCCGATGCGGTCGATGAGTTTCATGCTGTGCGCTCCTGTGGGCTGTTGGCGACCCCACCGGCCGGCGCGCTGCCTTGCGCAGGCGGCGCGCGGGGTCCGCGCCGGAAGTTTCTGGAATAGCGTTCAGTGCTGGCCGCGATGATAACGCGGCTTGCCGCCGCGGCACAGGCGGCGCACAATCACCGCATCATCACTTCCATTTAGGAAACCCCCATGCCCGATACCGCTGCCAGCCCCGCCTCGTCCACCAACGCCGCGCCGAAATTTTTTCAAGGGTTTTTGCACTTTAACATCCGCTGCTCGGAGGAAGACCTGCCGGCCATCGAAAAATTCTACGGCGATGTGCTTGACCTCAAAAAGGGCCCGCGCCCGAACTTTGTCGGCGCCGGCATCTGGCTTTACTACGGCGACGACCCGATTTTGCACGTCGGCGCGCGTTTCAAGAAAGGCGAGCAGATCAAGGATTACCACAGCGGCAGCCTCGACCACATCGCGTGGAAAGCCAGCGGCGCGGTGGAGTTCCGCAAGCGCCTGAAAAAACTCGACATCGAATTCGAGGAGCAAAACATCAAGGACGCCGGCTATCAGGTGTTTCTATACGACCCGGTCGGCACCAAACTCGAATTCAACTTTGTGAATGAGCATGTACCCGATGCGGTGCCGCTGGGAACTACGGCGCAGGCGAATTTGCGGTAGGTGGCTGTATTTCCAGCAGTTCAGTAAGGGCGACTCACTTACTGAACTGTTGCCTTACTGAGTTTCTTGGTTTTTCCCGCGCCGCGCCACAAGTATCGCGAAATGCATCACGAATCCTATGGCACCGAACACCCATCCAGCAGCTATAAAGACAACGACGGCGTGTCCGTATCGCGACCCAACCATGGCACCAAGGAGCGTGCTTCCTATAAACCAAAGCACAAAAAACCCAACTAACTTCCAAACAAACTCGGCACGTGGTTCTACGGCCATGTTTAGATCAACTGTTTGATTTTATTAAGTTTTCCGTAAGACTCTCCATCGCCGCCTCAACCCCGCCCTTCTTGTACGGCACCTTGGCGAGCTTCAAGCCCATTTCCACGCCAGCCAGCGTACCCATCAGGGTAAGATCGTTAAAGTCGCCGATGTGGCCGATGCGAAACACTTTGTCGGCGATTTTGCCCAGCCCGCTGCCGAGCGACATGTTGAAGTTGTCCAGCACCACTTTGCGAAACGCGACTTCACTGTGGCCCGTCGGCATCAGCACAGCCGTGACGATGCTGGAATGTTCGGTTTCGTTTTGACACAGAATATCCAGGCCCCAGGTTTGCACCGCGCGGCGTGTGGCTTCAGCGTGGCGGTCGTGGCGCTTGAATACGTTATCCAGCCCTTCCTCTTCGAGCATGGCGACTGCTTCGCGCAGGCCGTAGAGCAGGTTGGTCGCGGGCGTGTACGGAAAATACCCTGTCTTGTTGGGGCCGATCATTTCGTCCCAGCTCCAATACGAGCGCGGCAGTTTGGCGTTCTTTGACGCAGCCAGCGCTTTTTCACTGACGGCGTTAAACGACAGGCCCGGCGGCAGCATCAACCCTTTTTGCGAACCAGCGACGGTGACATCCACGCCCCATTCGTCGTGCCGGTAATCAATAGCACCGAGGCCCGACACGGTATCCACCAGCAGCAACGCCGGGTGCTGCGCGCGGTCGATAGCTTTGCGCACCTCGGCGATTTTGCTGGTAACGCCGGTGGAAGTTTCGTTATGCACCACGCACACGGCCTTGATGGCGTGTGCCTTGTCGTCATTCAGTTTGGCTTCGATCTGCGTGGCATCGATACCACGGCGCCAGTCGCCGCCGATGAATTCCGGCTGCAGGCCCAGCCGCGTGGCAAGGTTTTTCCACAAAGTTGCGAATTGCCCGGTTTCATACATCAGCACCTTGTCGCCGGGCGACAGCGTATTGACCAGCGCTGCTTCCCACGCGCCGGTGCCGGAGGCCGGGTAAATCATCACCGCGCCCTTGGTTTTGAAAACGCGCCGCATACCGTTCAGGACATCGTGCCCCAACTGCGCGAAATCCGGCCCGCGATGGTCGATGGTGGGGTGATCGATGGCGCGCAAAATGCGGTCGGGCACGTTGGACGGGCCGGGAATTTGCAAAAAGTGACGGCCTGCGGTGTAGGGCATGGGAAGTCTCCGCGAAAGGGTGCGGTATTATAAGGGCAGTCCATCCGTGAACGTGCCCATGACTATCCGCCCCGGCGATTCCGCCCTAGCCAGCCGCCTTAAGAAAGAAATCAAAGGCGAAGTCCTGTTCGACGCCGCCACACGCGGCCGTTATTCCACCGACGCGTCGATATATCAGATCGAGCCTATCGGGGTGGTCATTCCGCAGACCGAGGAGGACGCGGTTACTGCGATGCAGATCGGCATCGACGCCGGCGTGGCGGTGCTGCCGCGCGGCGGTGGCACGTCGCAGTGCGGGCAGACTGTCGGCGAGGCGCTGGTCATTGATGTCAGCAAGTACCTGCGGAATGTGACCGACTTCAATGCCGAGGCGCGCACGTGCGTGGTGCAGCCGGGCATGGTGCTGGATCATCTCAATGCATTTCTGAAACCGCACGGCCTGTGGTACCCCGTGGATGTGTCCACCAGTGCGCAGGCCACGATCGGCGGCATGACGGGCAACAACTCCTGCGGCTCGCGCTCGATTTTTTACGGCAACATGGTGCACAACGTGCGTGGCGTGGATGCCGTGCTGGCCGATGGCAACGAATATCACTTCGGCGCCGCGCCATCCGACTTGTCGCAACTCGATGGCCCACAGGGCTATCGTGACCTCGTGCGCAAAATCCGCGACATCGCAGTGCTGAATGCCGAGGAAATCGAGCTGCGCTACCCGAAGCTGCTGCGCCGTGTGGGGGGCTATAACCTCGACATGGTGTCGGGCATGGCCTTCAACATGTCGCACCTGCTGGTGGGCAGCGAGGGGACGCTCGCGTATTCGAAGCGCATTCATCTGAATCTGTCGACACTGCCCAAACACAAAACGCTGGGCGTGTGCCACTTCCCGACGTTTTACAAGTCGATGGAAGCGCCGCAGCACATCGTCAAGTTAAAGCCGGTGGCGGTGGAGTTGGTGGATCGCACCATGATTGGCCTCGCGCGCAGCAATCCGGCTTTCCGGCCCATTGTCGAAAAATTCATACAGGGCGATCCGGATGCGATTCTGCTGGTGGAGTTTGCAGGTGATGACAAGGAAGAACAGCACCGCCGGTTAAAGCAACTGGTTGAGTTAATGGGTGACCTGGGCTACCCCGGTGGTGTGATCGAAATTACCGACGCCAACCTGCAACGTGACGTGTGGGAGGTGCGCAAGGCGGGGCTCAATATCATGATGTCGATGAAAGGCGATGGTAAACCCGTGTCGTTCATCGAGGACTGCGCGGTGCCGCTGGAGCACTTGGCGGAATATACGGATCGCCTGACGCAGGTGTTCCACAAGCATGGCACCGAGGGCACGTGGTATGCGCATGCGTCGGTGGGCACGTTGCATGTACGGCCCATACTCAACATGCGCGAAGATGGCGCGGTGAAAATGCGCGCCATTGCCGAAGAAGCCGCCGAGATGGTGAAGGAATACAAAGGCTCCTACTCCGGCGAGCACGGCGACGGCTTGGTGCGCAGCGAATGGATCGCGCCATTTTTCGGGCCGAAGCTCACCAGCGCATTCGGCGAGATCAAGGATATTTTCGATCCCAGGGGCCTGCTCAACCCTGGCAAGATCGTGCGGCCCTCGAAGCAGGACGACCGCTCGCTGTTCCGCTTCAAACCGGGCTACAAGACCATCCCGATCAAAACAGAACTGGATTGGAAGGAGTGGGGTGGCTTCGACAAGGCCGTGGAGATGTGCAACAACAACGGCCACTGCCGCAAGTTCGACGCCGGCACCATGTGCCCGTCGTTTCGCGTCACGCGCGAAGAGCAACATCTCACGCGCGGACGTGCCAACACACTGCGGTTGGCGTTGTCAGGTCAGCTTGGTCCGGATGCCTTTACCTCCGACGAAATGGTGAAGGCAATGGACCTGTGCGTGTCGTGCAAGGGCTGCAAGCGCGAATGCCCGACCGGCGTGGACATGGCCAAGATGAAAATCGAGTTTCTGCATCACTACAAGCAGCGCCACGGCCATACGCTGAAGGACAAGCTGATCGCCAACCTGCCGCATTACGCGACCTGGGTTTCCAAATTAGGGCCGCTGGCCAATCTGGCGCAGGCGCTGGGCAAGGGGTTTACAGGATTTGCGTCACAACGATCATTGCCTGAGTGGAGGGCACCATACCTCCAGCACTGTTACCTATATTCGAGAACAGGAAAGGATGATGCGCTCAAGGGCCCTGAAAGTATCAACGATCACACTGTCGGTTTATTTGTAGATACGTTCACGAATTATTTTGAATCCGAAAATGCCATGGCTGCGAACCAAGTCTTACGCGCGGCTGGGTATGACGTGCATCTTCTAGGAGCGCAAAACGGAGATCGACCACTCTGCTGCGGTCGCACTTTCCTGGCGACAGGCATGGTGGACAAGGCCCGTACCGAAGCTGAACGTACCATCGCCGCGCTAAAGCCTTACGTCGAACACGGTGTGCCCATCGTCGGGCTGGAGCCTTCCTGTCTGCTCGGCATGCGCGATGAATTCATCTCGATGTTGCCGAGCGGCGAAGCCGCCGAACTGGCCTTGAACGCCCTGCTGTTTGAGGAATTCATCGCGCGCGAAATCGATGCGGGCCGTTTCAAACTCAACCTGAAACCGCTCGTGCAGAAGAGGGCCCTATTACATGGCCATTGCCACCAAAAGGCCTTCGCCGCGATGCCCGCCGTACAAAAGGCGTTGTCGCTGGTGCCAGAACTGAAAGTCGAAATCATCGAATCCAGTTGTTGCGGCATGGCCGGCAGCTTTGGTTATGACGCGGAACATTACCAAGTCTCGATGCAAATGGCCGAGGCTTCGCTGTTGCCCAAAGTACGGGACGCGGACAGGAACACGCTGATCGTCGCCGACGGCACGAGTTGCCGGCATCAAATTCACGATGGCGCCGGGCGCGAAGCGATACACGTGGCGCGCGTGTTGGCGCAGGCGTTGTAATCAGCTTGGCGGGTAAAGGCTGATGGCCAGCACGCCTGTGATCTCCCGGCCATTCCACACGTAGCGAAAGTGCGGCCCCTGCCGGCAGTTTGACAGTGCACGCGGGCGAAACACCGCAACGCATTGCCCGCCGCGGTGGCGCACGCTGTCATATGCAATGCCCCAGGCGTTGGCGGCCTTCAGCTCGCGGCCAAGCGTCTGGCTCGCGGCATAATTATTGGGGTCGTAGGCGGGCGCAAAATCACTCTGATTGTTGATGCCGCGAAGGTCGTGCAGATCAGCCGCGACATCGGTCAGATACATGCGCATGTCGATTTCCAGCGCCGCCTCGCCGGTGCGCGAGAGAAAGCGCGCGCGCGAATGACGGCTTTCCGCTATCGCGGTGTCAAGCGTGGATGCGGCGTAATAAACGCCATAGCTGCCGTCGGTGAAGCGGCTGCCTTCAGGGTCGAGGTGCGTGAACGCGGCCATGATCGGTGTCGTGCCGGGGCCGCTGACACGCTCTTCCACCGGCACCAGCGAGATGTCGCCGATTTCCTGCCGCACACGTGGGTTGGTGAGGTTTTCGACGAAGAATACGGCATCAAGATCCGCCGGATCGGCCACCCGGTCAAACAGTGTCACCGGTGGAAAGCGGCTGGGAATCAGGCGATAGCTGGGCGTCCACGCCAGCGGTGCGATGGCGGGCAGCAGCATGCTTAACCTTAACCGCCGCGCTGCGCATCAAGATACTGGCGCACCACGTAAAGATCGGCAACTTGCCCCGACAACATGCGATCCAGCGCGCTTTTGCCGCCAAACAGCGGCGCGGTGTTGGGCTTCTTGATCCACCCGTCCGCGGCTTCGGGTTTGGGCAGCAACACCTGCAACGCCGAGTAGATGCCGAAAATATAGGAGATGCGCTCCAGCACATCCTGGGGCAACGTGGTGACGTCACCGCCCTTCCACTTGTAAAACGTCGAGCGCGGCGGGCTGCCCAACAGTTTGATCAAGTCTTTGCTGCCCAGCTGCCAGGCATCGGCAATGCGAAACAACGTGCGCAACGCGCCGCCTGCGACCTTCTCGGGGGTAAGGGGCGTTAGATATGAAGCGCGAGGCTCGTTTGCCTGTAGTGCCATAAAAGCACCTCTATGGAATGTTTATATATAGATTATTATTCAATATAGTCTCCATATAAACAAAAAGCAAGAGCGGTCAAACGGATTGTCGTCGCGGCAACCGCTAGGCTCAGGCTACTGATACAGCTAACGGTAATTCATAATATTCAATAAATCATATAGTTATAGTCATTCCACCTTAAGTTTGTTGGTAATGACTAACCCAGGCGGCCGCCGTTACCGGCACCCCGCCTTACAATAGCGTCAATACCCGGCGCCGGCCGGCTAAACCTGCTTCTCACGTTCGAACCCCGCACCGCAGCCCAATGGATCAAGCCACTGCCACGCCCTTACCCGCCGCGCCTGACGCTAGTGGCGCGCCATGGCTGCTCGAAGTCGACAACCTGCACGTCGAATTTCGCACTTCTCGCGGTGTAGTACGCGCGGTGGAAGGCATTTCGTACCAGGTTCGTGCCGGTGAAGTGGTGGCGCTGGTGGGCGAATCGGGCTGCGGAAAATCGGTGTCCTCACTCGCCATCATGCGCCTGCTGGCGCAGACGGGCCGCGTTACGCGAGGCCGCGTGCTGTTTGGCGGGCGCGATTTGCTGACGCTTGCGGCGGACGAGATGCGGGCGATTCGCGGGCGCGACATCGCAATGATTTTTCAGGACCCGATGACTTCGCTCAATCCGGTGCTGACGGTCGGCTTCCAGATCTGCGAACCGCTGCTGCTTCATCTGAAAATGACACCGGAAGCCGCGCGGGCGCGGGCCCACGAGTTGCTGAAAATGGTGGGCATTCCCGATGCCGAAACGCGCCTGGATCAATACCCGCATCAATTTTCCGGCGGCATGCGCCAGCGCGTGGTGATCGCGATTGCGCTTGCTTGCAACCCGAAGCTCATCATCGCCGACGAGCCGACCACCGCGCTTGATGTCACCATACAGGCGCAAATCCTTAAGCTGATGAAAGACCTCGCGCGCGATCACAACATCGCGCTGGTGGTGATCACGCACAACCTTGGCATTGTCGCGCGTTACGCCGACCGCGTGAACGTGATGTACGCCGCGCGCATGGCGGAGCAGGGGCCGGCCACAGCAGTGTTCGACAAACCCTTGCATCCTTATACCACCGGGCTGCTGCGTTCGGTGCCGCGGCTTGATCGGCCGCGTGGTGCAAACCTCGAAACCATCGACGGCTCGCCGCCGGATTTGCTGGCGCCGCCGCCCGGCTGCCGTTTCGCACCCCGCTGTGCCGCGCGCCAGCCCGCGTGCGAGGCCGCGCTGCCCGAACCCGTTGCATTGAGCGGCAACCGTGTCAGCGCCTGTTTGCGTGCGGCCGAGCTGGATCACGATGGGCCGGCAGCACTGGGTTTGCCCTCGTCAACTGTTAACACCACGCAAGCCAAGACTGTGGATCGTGCCCAGCCGCTGTTACGCGTGCAGGGGCTGAAAACGTATTTCGATGTTACCGCTGGCCTGAACACCTTCAGCGCAAAAAAGGCCCTGGTGCGCGCGGTGGATGACTTGTCATTCGACGTATTCAAGGGCGAAACGCTCGGGCTGGTGGGCGAATCGGGCTGCGGCAAAACCACCGTCGGCCGTACGCTGCTGCGGCTGGAGGCCGCCACGGCGGGAACCATTCAGTTTGCCGGCGTCGACGTTACTGCGGCGCGCGGCGAAGCATTGAAAAACTACCGCCGAAAAATCCAGGTGATTTTTCAGGACCCGTTCAGCTCGTTGAATCCGCGCATTACTGTGGGCGACAGCATCGCCGAGCCCCTGCGCGTGTACGGTTTGCAGCCGGACAAAAAAACGGCGCAGGCAAAAGTGCGCGAACTGCTGCGCATGGTGGGTCTTTTCGAATACATGGCGGGCCGCTATCCGCATGAACTGTCCGGCGGGCAACGCCAGCGCGTGGGCATTGCACGCGCGTTGGCCATGGAGCCGGAATTCATCGTGTGCGACGAGCCGGTGTCGGCGCTAGACGTGTCGATACAGGCGCAGATCATCAATCTGCTCGAGGATTTGCAAGACCGGCTGGGGCTGACGTATCTCTTCATCGCGCACGATCTGGCGGTGGTGCGGCACATCTCCGACCGCGTGATCGTGATGTACCTGGGCCGCGTGATGGAAATCGCCGGCCGCGATACGCTATACGCCGAGCCACTGCACCCCTATTCGCAGGCGCTGCTCGCGGCGGTGCCGGTGCCCGATCCACGTATCGAAACAAAGCGGGAACACCACGTGCTGGGCGGTGAAGTGCCCAGCCCTCTCGCACCGCCCGCGGGCTGCGTGTTTCACACGCGCTGCCCGCACGCTGAGTCCGCATGCAAGGCCGAACGCCCGCCCCTGCGCGAAGTGCGGCCGGGGCATTTTGCGGCGTGTGTCAAGATCCATTAATCCGCTTTCACGCCAATATCTGCAATCACCTTGCCCCACTTCTTCAGTTCGCTGGCGATGTAAGCCGCGTGCGCGGCAGGTGAGCCGGGGCTGGGTTCGGCGCCTTGCGCCAGCAGTTGATCGCGCACGTCGTGCACGGCGAGCGCGGCGGCCAGTTCGCGATTCAAACGTGCAATCACCGGTTGCGGTGTTTTCGCCGGCGCTACAAGACCTATCCACGGCACGGCTTCGTAGCCGGGAATGGCTGCTTCGCTGATCGAAGGCAAATCCGGCAACGCCACACTGCGCTTCAACGAAGTAACGCCCAGCGCGCGAAGGCGTTGCGCCTTGATGTGCGGCAACGTCGAAGGCACGCCGGCAAAATACACCGGCACGCGCCCGCCCATCACGTCGGCAAGCGCGGGCGGGCTGGCCTTATAAGGCACGTGTAGCATGTCGATTTTCGCCATCGATTTGAAAAGCTCCGCTGTCATCTGCGGCATGGTGCCGTTGCCGCTGGAGGCGTACTGAATCGCGCCGGGTTTGGCACGGGCTAGCTTGATCAACTCTGCCGCACTGGCTGCGGCAAGCGCCGGATGCACCACCAGCACATACGGCGTGGTGGCGACAAGGCTTACCGCCTCGAAATCACGCAGCGGGTGATACGGCACCTGGCGCAGGCTGGGATTCAGCGCGTGCGTAGAGGTGGCCGATAGCGTCAACGTGTATCCATCAGGCGCGGCGTTGGCGGCAATTTCCACGCCGATGGTTCCGCCCGCGCCAGTGCGATTGTCGATGACGATCTGTTGGTTCATTTGCACGCCCATGCGCTGCGCGGTGATACGAGAAATGATGTCGGTGGAGCCGCCCGCGCCCTGCGGCACAATGAGGCGTATCGGGCGCAACGGGTAGTTTTGCGCCACGACAGGAAATGCAAAAAATATTAATAAAAACAAATAGTTATACATAGCCCCTAAAGCAACCTCCCGGCGTGGCCTTTGCTGCCCTTTCTACGCGATCGACCCTACCCCTCCACCCGAATATTCGCCGCCTTGACCACTTTCTTCCAGATCGCAATCTCACGTGCCAGCACCGCGCGCACACGCGCCGGTTCACCACCCACAATATCCATGCCCAGGCCCGCCAGCCGAGCCTTGACGTCGGGCAGTTGCAGGCTGCGATTGATTTCGTTGTTTAACCGCGCGACGATTTCCGGCGGCAATGCTTTGGGGCCGAGGATCGCTGCCCAAGTCACGGCCTCATAGCCGGGCAGGCTTTCGGCAACGGTGGGGGTGTCCGGCAGCGCCGGTGCGCGTCTGGCGGTGGTGACGGCTATACCGCGCACGCGCTCGGCCTTGATCGACGGGATCATCGCCGACAGCGTGCCGATGAACACCTGAATCTGGCCGCCGATCAAATCGTTAAGTGCCGGGCCGCCGCCTTTGTATGGCACGTGAGTCATTTTCGTGTCGGCCATCAGATTGAAATATTCGGTGACCAGATGGTTGCTGCCGCCAGTGCCGCCGGACGCGTAATTGAGTTTGCCTGGGTTGGCCTTGTCATGCGCGATCAGCGCCTTGATGCTGGTGACGGGCACCGCTGGATGCAGCGACACCACAAAGCCGCTTTCGCCGATGAGAGAAATCGCCGCCACATCGTTTACGGGGTCATACGGCAGGTTATACAGCGCGGCGTTGGTGGCGTAGGCAGCAGACGCCATCATCAGCGTGTAGCCATCCGGGTTGGCACGCACGGTAGTTTCGGTGCCCACGGTGCCGCTGCCGGCGGGGCGGTTATCGACAACGATGGATTGCTTGAGCGACTCAGTGAGTTTCTGCGACATCACGCGAGCAATAATGTCGGACTGCCCGCCGGTGGCAAACGGCACGATCAGCCGTATCGGCTTGTTGGGGGAAACCTGTGCGAGCGCAGTGCCCGCCGCAGCCAACATAAGCATGCCCACAATAATCCTGACCGATGGCTTCATCATCATTCGCGCCCGCATGGTGTATACATAGCGGGGCATTTTATCCAAGCGGCGACGTCTGGCGCATTCGGCGTAATATCCCCATTTCAATTCACCGGCATGAGAGGATTCCGCAATGGCACAGCACCGCAGCGGCGATTACGTTTACGAAAAAATCACGGATTGGCCCAAAATGCCTAAAGGGCAAACCATGGGCGTGGTGAGCCGCGTGGCCACTGATTCGCAGGATCGCGTATATGTGTTTCAGCGCAAGGATCCGCCAGTGGTGGTGTTCGACCGCGACGGCAATTACCTCGGCGCATGGGGCACGGGCGCGGTGAAGGAAGCGCATGGCCTTAAGATCGTTAACGACATTGCCTACACAACTGACCGGCCCGATTCGGTGTGCGTGTCGTTCACGCTCGATGGCCGGCCGCTGATGGTGCTGGGCCAGCGCGGTGTGCATTCGGACACCGGCAACGTCAAATCACCGTGGCTGGCGGAACGCGCGGGCGGGCCGTTCAATCATCCGACGGAAATGATGCCGCACCCGAATGGCGACATCTACGTCACCGACGGCTATTGCAATTGCCGCGTGCACCGCTTCAGCGGTGACGGCCGGTTGAAGGAATCGTGGGGCACGCCGGGCAAGGGTGACGATCAATACCATCTGCCGCACAGCATCGCCATCGACGGCAACGGTACTCTCTACGTTGCCGACCGCGCCAACCGCCGCATCAAACTGCTGACGCCCGATGGCAAACTGCTGGGCATGTGGACCGGCATGGGCGGCCCCAACGATATCTCGCTCGGCAAGGACGGCATTTTCTACATCGCCGAACAGGAATACGACGACAAGCCCGCGTACATCTGCCTGCGCGACAAAAACGGCAACGTGCTGAGGCGGCTGGAAACGCGCCACGTGCACGGTGTGGGAGTGGATTCACGCGGCGATATTTATGCCGGACTTACGGTGGATCAGAGTTTGGATAAATTCGTGCGGGTGCGGTAGGTCTGCGAAGCGTGGTTGGAAATTCTGGCAAGTGAACTGCCAACACTGTTCAACCGCTAGTTTTCCAGCGGTATTTTCGCGCGCACGACGACATCCTTCCATTTCGCCAACTCGGCGAGGTGCCAGCGCATCATCTCATCGACAGTCCTAGTGCTGGCGCTGATGCCCAGCGAGGCAAACCGGTTTGAGGTCGCGGGCATTTCAACGATTCGTGTGATCTCCATATTCAGCCGGCGCACTATGTCGGCTGGCGTGCCGCCGACGGTGAACACAGAGAATACACCGCCCGCCGTGTAATCCAGCCCCGCCTCACGCGTTGTAGGTACCGCAGGCTGGGTGGGTGCGCGCTTCTGGCTGGTGACGGCCAACAAGCGCAAACGGCCCGCCGAGACATGCGGGGCCAGTGAGGAGTAGTCCATGATGGCGAGATCGGCTTCGCCCCTGACCACCGAGAGTGCGGCATCACTGCCGCCCCGGTAGGGCAGATTGGTAATCCGAGTGCCGGTTTGCAACTGGAACAACACTTGCGCCAGAAACGACGAACTGCCCGCCGATGCCCCATTCAGCTTACCGGGGTTTTGCCGGGCCAGTTCGATCAATGCCGCGAGACTGCGTGCCGGCACCTGCGGGTGAATGGCAATACCATAAGGCGCATTACCCAGTTCGGCGACCGGCAACATGTCGCGCACCGGGTCGTACGGCACATTGCGCCGCAGCGCCGGGATCAACGCTACCGCGCCAGCACTGAACAGGATTGTGTAGCCATCGGGCGCGGAGCGCGCAAGTGCTTCGATGCCGATGCGCGCATCAGCGCCAGGCCGGTTTTCGACGATGACCTGTTGCCCGAGCGCCTTCGAAAGCGGGGGCGATACGATGCGCGCCATGGTGTCGTTGGGGCCGCCCGCGGAAAACGGCACGATGGCACGCAGCATGCGCTCCGGATAGTCGGCCAGCGCGGGGCTGGCGCATAGCGCCGCGCTCACCACGGCGATCAGGAAAGGTTTCACTACAGGCAACGCCGCCGCTTTGAAACCCATCACGCGCTAATCTTTTGGCAACGCAAAAGACACCAGCGTGTTGCCAGCGGTGATCAACACATGCTGGCGACCATCGAGCATGTAGGTCATCGGTGCAGCGCCCCAGATGGACGACCCCGTGGGGTAATGCCATAGCGGTTTGCCCTTGAGCGCGTCGTAGGCGGTGAAATTGCCTTCGTGGTCACCGGCGAACACTAGGCCCGATGCAGTCGACATCACTCCAGCGAGCGTGGGCGAGGGGTAACGGAATTCCCACGCCCGGTTGCCGGTGCGAGGATCGATTGCACGCAGCGCGCCATAGGTGTTGCGGTCGCTCACCCGCCGCACGCCGCCGCCGACGGACGCAAGGCCGGGTATCAGATCCTGTTTTGCCGGAAAGTACGCGGCACAGGTTTCACGCGTGTTGACGAAAAAGAGACCGCGCTTGGGATCATAAGACGGCGGCTGGAAGTTGGTGCTGCCGTGGGCGTCGGGGATGCATTCCTTTTCGCCCGTGACGTTAAGAACGATGGGCCGGCCGTTGGCGTCGAGTTCACGCGCCCAGCGTTGTTCGCCGAACGGTTTACCCAACAACAGTTTTCCGTTGGTGCGGTCGATGACGTAAAAGAATCCGTTGCGATTAGCCATCATCACCACCTTGCGCGGCTGACCTCCATCGGGGCCAATGGCAACCTCACCGAGCACCGGCACATGGTTCGCATCCCAGTCGTGCAAATCATGCGGCGTGAACTGGAAATGCCACTTCAGTTGGCCGGTATCCGCATCCAGCGCCAACAACGCGCAAGTGTAGAGATTGTCGCCCTGGCGGTCTGAACCGTAGTAGTCGGGGTTGGGGTTGCCCGTGCCCCAGAAAAGCAGATTCTGTTCGGGATCGTAGGTGCCGGTCATCCACGTGCCCCCGCCACCGCGCATGGCCGCCTCGACGTTGGGCCAGGTTTCGCTGCCGGGTTCGCCCGCGCCGGGGATGGTATTGGTGCGCCAGATGCGTTTGCCCGTTTGCGGATCGTAAGCATCAATAAAACCGCGCGTGGTGTACTCACCGCCTGAAATGCCGACGATCACCTTGTCCTTGACGATCAGCGGCGCCAATGTGGCCGAGTAGCCGACGCGGTAATCGGCCAGCACCACGTCCCACAGCACGGCGCCGGTGCGTCTGTCCATGGCGAGCAGGTGCGCATCCAGAGTGACCATGAACAAACGGTCACCCAGAATGGCAAAGCCACGATTGACCGGCGCCGATGCGCCATAGGTGAGATTGTTCGGCAGGTCACGCTTGTAACGCCAAAAAGGGCGGCCAGTTCGAGCATCCAGCGCCCAGGCGTAGTTGAACGATCCGGTGAGATAAAGCACGCCGTCGACGGCAATGGGCGTCGCTTCGAAGCCGCGATTTAGCGCGAGTGTCTCGGCCTGAAACGTCCACTGCGCACTCAGGCGTTTGACGTTGTCTGGTGTGACCTGCGTCAGCGGGCTGTGACGCTGGCCGCTGTAGTCACCGGAGTACGTCAGCCAGCGTGTTGGATTTTTCAAGCCTGCCAGCAGGTCTTGCGCGGTCACCAGCGGTGTCGATGCCTGCTGGGCGGCCACGGAGGCAATCCCGATTACGGCCAGCAGACACAAACCTGCCATCCAACCCATCGTACTCATGGCGCGTTTCATATGTGCCCCCTATTTGTTGCCGCGCAACGTGCTCAAGTAGCGCAACAGGTCATCCAGATCACGGTCCGCCAGCACCCGTGTGCGAAGTCCGGCATCAGCGATCGTGGTTCTTCGATGATTTCGCGCAGATCCGCTTTCGGATAGCCCTGCAATCGCTCATTGGTGTCCATGACACGAATGGAAAATGCATCGCTGCCCTTGGCTATGCCACGGATACGTTGCCCATCGGCGGTCACGAGCGTGACAGGCTTGTAGCCGGGCAGGCGCGGCATGGAATCGGGCCGGCGAATTTTGCGCGCGAGGGCATCGCGCGAGCGGCTCGCGCCAACGCGTGACAGGTCTGGCCCCAGGTACCCGCCCCGGCCTTGCACGCGATGGCACATGGTGCAGTTGTTCTGAAACAGACGCTCGCCGTTAGCCGCGTCACCGGTCATGGGCGGCGGCGGTTCCGTCGCCGCCAGTGTGCGCAGGTAAGCGAGTATCGCCCAAACCTCGGCATCCGGTATCCGCCCCGCAGGCGCTGGCGGCATGGACGTGCCGGGCAACCCTTGCCGCACGACGCGAAACAGCCGATCGTCGGTGTAACCGTGACCCACAGCGTCGTCAGGTCCGGACCGAACACACCCTTGGCATCCATGCCATGACACTCGGCACAAACCAGTTCGAAGCGCGCCGTGCCAAGGCGTATTGCTTGCGGATCCCCTTCGCGCGGATTTTTTGTCACAACCGGCTTGGGCGCTGGAGTTTGCGCCTGCGCGTGTGCTGTCGCGCCCATCATCAATTGGCTGATGAGCAGGGCGGCAACGGTTCTCCATGCAACTGCTGCGATATCCACGATGGCCACGCAACGGCGCTTACGCGGCTGCGCGGCCGGAGGCCGCGCTATGACGATGGTTGTTTTCATGTCCCTGTCTCGTCCGTCGATTGTGAATCGGATGACGCGAATGAATTCAGTCTAGCGCACCGCCGCCCCGGATTCAATGCTATGCCGTGGACGCGCCACCAATGTTTACGCGTCAACTCATGAGGCACTGGCTCACGTGAGCAGTTCACCGCGCCGGGCCGAGTGGCCGCACAGCATCGCCGTCGCAGGCAACAGCACGCGAGCTTGACGCAGCAGCGGCTACAGCGATGGTTTCCACACCCGCAGCGGGCAAAATGCGGCTGCGTGTGAGAAATCCTTATCGGCCGTCAACAGCGTTAATGCGTGGCGTATGCAAAGCTGTGCCAGCAAGGCGTCTATGGTGCCGAGTTGCACGCCAGAGCGCCGGCATTGGTTGCGCAATTCGGCGGCGTCGATGTGATCCTGACGATCCGGCATCAACAGCGGCAAGGCGCTAAAGCAGTCGATGATGTCTTTGCGTGCGCGTGGCCCGGAGAACCCTTGCAGCAACTCCTGCAAAATAATGCCCGTGGTGACTACCGTATCACCGCCTTCGAGCGCCTGACGCAAGGCAAGCACCTCGGCGGCATCGGGCACCGCATCGCGCCGAAACGCCAACGACCAGACACTGGTATCGACGAAAAAATTCACGAACGGTCAAAAAGGGTCACGAGCGCGAGCGCTCTGCCTTGTAGTCAAAGGATTTATCCCATTCGAGCTTGCCCATCAAATCGAGCAAACCTTTTTGCTTGCGCCGCAGGATGAACTCCTCCAGCGCACGGGTCACCGCAGCCTTCTTGGTGCGCTCGCCGCTTACCTCAAGCGCGCGTTCAATCAGATCAGGGTCGAGAGAAAGATTGGTCGCCATGTGTCGCTCCTTACACATGATTCTACACAACACGATCTTGGCTGGCAAAAGCAAGCAAAGCTTTCATAACACATTGATTTTATTGACTAATTTACATTACTCCTTGGGTCAGAGAATGCTTGACCGTGCGGCGCTTTTGCCATTACCAAGCAATGATTACCGGGGCCCCAATAATTGGGAACAGTTGCTATTTCTTTAAACCCCAAACCGAGAAAAAATCTAATCGTCGCAGCGTACGCGGGTCCGTCAAACGTTGTATTAGGTACAACCGAATCGGTTGTGGCCGTCCGCAAGAAGATTTCCTGTTCGGGTAACGCTATAGCGAAGAGTGCGTTCATCAAGGAGCGACCAATGCCATGGTTGTACACATCGGCTTCAGCAGCAGCTTGCGGCTAAAGCAGCTGTCACCAGCATTTCAAGCCCGAATTAGCAGCAAGCAGGCGCTGACCGGCGGACGGTATCTATCGTAGTGTTTGCACGGCGTCCCTAAGCGGACGCCGTGTCTTTTTCAGCGCTTGCTCAAGCTACAGTGTGATAGCAACCATTTCGCGATTGGTGCGGCTGCACAAAAAAGCCAATACGTGGTACTTACCCCAAGCAGCTGTGAAACCGCAGTCAGCGCAAGCACCCAGAAAGCTGGTCCCTTGGTGGACGAAAACTGCAACACCACCTGCAACGCAAACATTGGACCAGGTGTGGTCTGTTTAACGAAGAATTCTTTCGCTGCCAAGGCGATAGCAGCGACTCTCACTCCACCTTAATACCCGCCCCACGCACAATCTTGCCCCACTTGGCAATTTCCGATTTCACGTAATCACCAAACTCCGCCGGTGTGTTGGTGCGCGTCTGCACGCTAAGCGATGCCAACCGGTCGGTAACCGCCTGCGCGCGCAGTGTGTCGTTCAGGCCCGCGTTCAAGCGCGTGATGATGGCGCGCGGCGTTTTGGCAGGCACGAACACGCCGTTCCATTCATACGCTTCGTAACCGGGCAGCGTGTCGGCCATCGGCGACAGATCGGGGAATGCCGCGAGCCGCCCGCGCCCGGTGTGCGCCAGCGCGCGAATCGTTCCGGCCTTGACGGGGCCAGTGGAAGCGGCCGCGTTGCTGAAATAAAACTTGATGTGCCCGCCCGCCACGTCGATCAGCGCGGGCGCACCGCCCTTGTATGGAATATGGTTGAGTGGTATCCCCGCGCTCACCTTGAAAAGCTCCAGCGCCATGTGCTGCACGCTGCCGTTGCCGCTGGAGGCCCAGTTAAGGCCCTCTTTGGTGGATTTCGCCAGCACGATCAGCTCGGCGACGTTGGCCGCCTTGACCGACGGATGCATCACCAGCAGGTTGGGCACCACGCCCGCCAGAAACACCGGCTCAAAATCGCGCGCGGTGTCATACGGCAGCTTGGCGAACATCGACGGATTGATCGAGTGCCCCGTCGCGTCGTGCAAAATGGTGTAGCCATCTGGTGTGGCTTTGGCCACGATGGCCGTGCCAATGGTGCCCGAGCCACCACCGCGGTTGTCGATAATGAATTGGTGGCCGAAGGTTTCGCTCAGGCGCGAAAAGATCGTGCGCGAAATTGTGTCCGCGCCGCCGCCCGCCGGAAACGGCACCACCACGCGAACTTGCCGTGTGGGGTAGTCAGCGGCTGTGGCCGGGAACGCCGCCGCGGCAATCGCGTAAAGCGCTACCTGAAGCGTTACGCGAAGCGCCAGTGCGCTGACCGCAACGTCACGGGAAAATGGCCAAAAGTGCGTTCGCCTCATGTCGTACCTTCGTAAAAAACCCAATTAAAACAAATAGTTATTAACATCACCCAGCCGGACCGATGCGGCGCACGCTAATCCGATGTCGCCCCCGAACGCGCAATCAGCTTCACCGTCAGTTCCGCATCCTTGCGCAGGAATGCCGCGAACGCCGCCGGCGTGTTGGCGATCAGTTCAAAATCCGGCAGCCGATCCATCACGGCTTTGGTGGCGATGGCACGCGCGGTCTCGGAATGCAGCAGATTGACGATAGCGGGTGGCGTGCCCGCCGGCGCGAACAAACCATACCAGCTCGACATTTCATAGCCCGCGAGGCCCGATTCCGCGAGCGTGGGCAATTCGGGCAGCACTTTGATGCGCGCGGCGGTGGTCGCGGCCAGCCCGCGCAACACGCCGCTACGGATGTGCGGCAGCGCCGTGGGCACCGACCCGAACGTCATCGTCACGTGCGCGCCCAGCACGGCGGTGGTGTACTCCGATGCGCCCTTGTACGGCACGTGCACCAGATCTACGCCCGTCATCGAAGCAAACAACGCACCGCCCAGGTGAATCGGCGAGCCAATGCCTGCCGACGCATAGGTGTACTTTTTCGGCGCGGCCTTTGCGAGCGCGATCAGTTCCTTCACGCTGTTGGCGGGCACGCTGCGCGGCACCACCAGTATGTGCGGCAGCACCGCCACCAGCGTGACCGGCGCAAACGAATCCACCGACACCACCTTTTTGCCCGGCGACAGCGCGGGCAGCGCCGTCAAATTGTTGATCTGCACGAGCAGCGTATGGCCGTCGGGCGCGGCATTGGCCGCCAGCTCCGAACCGATGATGGTGTTGCCGCCCGCGCGGTTGTCGACAATCACGTTCTGCTTCATCGTCGCGGTGAAATGCTGGCCGAGTGCGCGCGCCAGAATATCCGTGCCGCCGCCCGCGGTGAAAGGCACAATCAGCCGGATCGGCCTGGTGGGATAGCCTTGCGCCGCAACAACGCCACTCGCCAGCAGCAATGCCGCCCACGTGGGGGTAATGAAGGCTTTCATTAAAAGTTTCATTTGCCGCGCGACAGACGGTATTCACAATCCGGCGCGTGATTTTCCAGCCGGCCGTTGATATCCGTGGTGATGATTTTGCAGAACTTGCAGCGGTACTTGTACATCTCGCCTTCGAGATTTTCCTGCGGATACTCGATGTCGAACGCCTCGCGGTACGGCGAGCTTTGGTAATACTGATCGGCCGGGGCCGGCGTTTCCGATGGGGTCATTGGCTTAGCTCCTGATGGGAATTATTCAAGAATTACATATCGATCGGCGGATGCCAGGTGAGCGTGAGATCGACCGCGCCCGCGCGCTCGAACACCAGCCGCACCGGCAGCGCGTCGCCTTCAATCAAATCGGCCTTCAGCGCAAGCAGCATCATGTGCAAATGGCCGGGCTTTAATTCCACCGTGGCGCCCGCCGGCAGCGCGAGCGGTTCGAATTCAATGTCTTCCACCTGCTTGTGTGACAATGCGGGGTCGTGAATACGCGGCCGGTCGGAGAACGGTGTCTCCACCGCGATCAGTTTATCCGCGCCGCCGCCCCGGTTTTCAATGCGCATGAAAAGCGCGCCGGCATCCACCACCTTCATCGCGGGCCGCGCCAGCGCGTCGTGAATGCGAATGCCCCCCTGCGCGGCATTTACCACAGGGTAATGGTCTTTCATGTCCACCGCGAGGTCGGGCGTGCGTACGCGCTCGCCGGCGCGGTAGGCGTGCGCCTCGCACACGTTGCCCTCAACGAAATGTGATTGCACGATCTCGCGCACACGGGTTTCATTCAGTTCGCCGTACCACACGTTGTCGGGCTGCACGCTCACCAGCGGCGCAAGGTTGCACGGGTGCTGGCAGGCGGTACGCACCAGCATCACGCGTTCGTCACCGGGGCTATCCAGCCCGGATTCGCGCAGCGCCTCGCGCAGCTTGTCGTAGCTGTGCCACGCGCCAGCGGCCGTGCAGCGCGGGCCGAGGCATACATACACCTGCCGCTTGTAGGGCGGCACATGCGAACGCCCCTGCCGTCGCCGCAGCGGTTTGTAGCTATCGCGCACGTCAGCAAGCTCGCGCGAGCACGCCAGGCTTTGCCTGAGCGCGTCGGCAAAACCCTGCGTCGATTCTATCGGCTGCGCCATCACCACTTCAGCGGCAAGCCCGCGCTCACGCGCCCGATACGCCAGATAGCGCGGCAGCCAGCGCTGGACGTTGCGATCCCACGGCACAAACGCGGGCGTCACCACAATGCGCGTGGCGCCCTCGTCAGCGAGCTTGACGATGGTGTCTTCGAGGCTGGGTGCGGTCATTTCCAGAAACGCGCTCACCACCCGCCGGCGCGGGTCATGCGCCATCAACTCGCGCGCCAGCTTGTCGAGCAGCACTTCCTGCTCGCCACGTGGCATGCCGCGGCCGAGCAAGATCACGGCCTCAGCCGGAGCGGCGGCTTGTTCGGATGCTAGAGATGTCTGGAAGATGGATGCGTTGGATGCGATGGATTTCATGGCGGCTGACTCCTGCGTGCCTGTCGGGCGTCATTGCCTGTGTGGACACGCCAACCTGTGTTCAACCTTGTATCTATGGTAACGCATGGCTGGCTCAACACAAGGCGCAAGACGCAAGGCGGGTTGACCCCATTGCGCGCCACGCGCTACATTGGCCGCCGTAAAATAAACACGATTAATCAAGGAGCATCATCATGGATCTGGGTATCAAGGACAAGAAGGCCATCGTCTGCGCGGCCAGCAAAGGGCTGGGCAAGGCGTGTGCGATGTCGCTGGCAAAAAACGGCGTTGATCTGGTGATCAATTCACGCACCGCCAGCGAACTGGAAGCCACCGCCGCCGAGATACGCGCCGCCACGGGCCGTAGCGTCACCGCCGTTGCCTGTGATATCACCACGGCGGAAGGCCGCGCGAAGGTGCTGGCCGCCTGCCCCAACCCCGACATACTGGTGAACAACGCCGGCGGCCCGCCGCGTGGCGATTTCCGCGAATGGGACGAAGCCGCGTGGGCCAAGGCCGTGAACGGCAACATGATCACGCCCATCATGCTGATCAAGGGCGTGGTCGACGGCATGATCGAACGCAAGTTCGGGCGCATCGTCAACATCACCTCCGGCTCGGTGAAATCGCCAATTCCGGAGCTGGGCATGTCCAACGGCGCACGCGCGGGCCTTACCGGGTTTGTCGCGGGGCTCGCGCGTCAGGTGGCGCGCCATAACGTGACGATCAATGGCCTGCTGCCCGGCCCGTTCCTCACCGACCGGCTGCGTTCCGGACGCATGGAAGCGGCAAAGAAAGCCGGCATCCCGGTGGATGATTTCATCAAGCAGCATTTCAAGAATGCGCCGGCCGGGCGCCCCGGCGATCCCTTCGAATTCGGCGAAGCGTGCGCGTTCCTGTGCGCGGCATCGTCGGGCTTTATCGTCGGGCAAAATTTGCTGCTCGACGGCGGCGCGTTTAATTCGACGATGGGATGACGGGCAGATCGGAACAGGGCCGGGCCGGTTATTTCGGCCGCAGCCCGGCCTGCACCACCAGTTCCGAAAACGATTCGATGTCGGCACGCAGGATTTTGTCCATCTCTTCTGGCGTGGTGGGCGACAGCGCATAGTCAAAATTCTTCAGCCGCTCTTTCACGTCGGGCAGATCGAAAATGCGCTTCACCTCGCGGCTGATCTGATTGACGATGTGGCGCGGCGTGCCCGCGGGCGCGAGCATGACGTGCGAGCCTTCGCGCTTGTAGTTTGGCAGCGTTTCCACGATGGCGGGCACGTCCGGCAACAACGGGGAGCGCGCCGCCCCGGTCACCCCCAAACCCACGGCGCGGCCATCCTTGATAAACGGCAGCGCGGTCAGCAGGCCGGTAACCAGATAGTGCACACGCCCGGCCACGACTTCCACCATCGCATCAGATGAACCCTTAAAGCCCACGTGCACGGCCTTAATGCCCGCGGCTATCCGAAAACGCTCGCCACTCATGTGCGTGGAGCTGCCTGCGCCGCCGGAACTGAAAAGAACTTTGCCGGGCCGCGCCTGGCCAAAGTCGATGAGCGCTTTCACCGTTTTGATGCCATGCGAGGGCGCAGTCACGAGCGCGCTGGTCGAGTAGCCGATGTTGGTCACACCGGTGAAATCCTTGATCGGGTCGTACGGCAGCTTGCCGGCGTGCAGCGCCGCGCTCACCACAAAACCCGGCGAACTCACCAGCATGGTGTAACCGTCAGGTGCGGCCTTGGCGGCAAGCGCGGTGCCGATGGCGCCGCCCGCCCCCGTGCGGTTTTCGATCACCACCGACTGCCCCCAGTTTTCACTCATCTTCTGCGCAACCACGCGCGCCAGCGTGTCCGTGCCGCCGCCGGGGGAATAGGGCACGATAAAACGGATGGGCTTGGTGGGAAAACTCTGTCCTGCGCTTGCCGCAGGAGCTTGCTGCGCTTTCTGCTGTACCTGTGCATGGCCCGGGCGGGCGAGCATCACCGTAACGGCAAACGCCAGCAGCCACGGTAATGTTTTGGGGTAACAGCGCGGTAATCCCGGCATTTGGTCTCCTCATCTTTTTATCAGACGCGACGAGCGGTGAAGCGCGAGCGTCCATGCATTTGAAAAGTGCTGCTGCATTATACTCAGTGCAACAACGGCTCATCACAAACGAGGCCTCTTATGGCAAAAGCGGCAGAAACGGCAGAAACCAAATTTTCCCGCGCCCACGTCATCACCGGCGGCTTTCCGCCCGGCATGGCTGCCGGCCACGATCACGATCATGCGCGCCTTCGGCTGCTGACACTGCTGGCTGAAAAGGAAATGCCAGCCTCCGCCGCCAATGATTTTAGCGACGTCGCCAAATGGCTCGCGGTGAGCCGCTTGCTGATCACTTACGTTGCCGGCCCTTATCCGGATGCCGCGCAGACGGCTGCAATTCAGTCGTGGGTCGAGGCCGGCGGCCATTGGTTGGCCCTGCATGGCACCAGCGGCGGCAAAGCGGCGCGCGTGGAAGGCGTGCGGCAGCGCCGCACAATCAAGACCGAACACCACGCGCTGCTCGGTGCTTTTTTTCTGACGCATCCGCCGTTTTGCAAATTCGTTGTCGATGTGCGCGATGCCGCGCATCCGCTGACAAAAGGCGTGCCCGCTTCGTTTGAAGTCGAGGACGAGCCCTATTTCGTCGAGTTGCAACATCCTGCGTCGTCAAGAATTTTGCTCACCGCCGAGTACGGAACGCGCGCCGTGTCCGACGTGGTCACCAAGCTTTATCCCTCGGATACTTCTCTGCAGCCAGACGGCAAGACCCGCGTGCTGGGCTACACCCGCACGCTGGGCAAGGGCGCGGTCACCTATTTCGCACTGGGCCATTGCCACAATCCCGCCTCGCGCGAAGGCCGGCCCGTGGGTACCGATCAGCCGGTGGTGCGCGGTGCGTGGGAGAGCGCCGCGTTCGACACGCTGCTTCGCAATGCAATCAGCTACACCCCTGCGTAAAGCAATTCGTTCAACCCTATGCGGAGAATCCCATGCCTTACGGCGGCAATGACTGGCACGCACTGACCACGGAACCCATCCTCGAACCCGATCTGCCGATTTGCGATCCGCACCATCATTTCTGGGACCGGCGCGCCGAGCGCACGCCTTATCAACGCTATCTGCTCGACGAACTGCTGGCGGATATCGCCGGCGGACACAACGTGCGCTCGACGGTGTTCATCGAGTGCCGTTCGATGTACCGCGAGCGCGGCTCTGTCTCCGACGAATTGCGGCCGGTGGGCGAAGTGGAATTCGTGCAGGGCATTGCCGCCGCCAGCGCCAGCGGGCTTTATGGGTCACCGCGCGCGGCGGCTGCGATCATCGGCCACGCCAATCTCAATCTCGGCGACAAAGTCGCGCCCGTGCTTGACGCGCTGCAGGCCGCCAGCCCCAACCGCTTTCGCGGCATACGCCATTCCGTTACGTGGGATCCACATCCCGAAGTGGAAAACTCTGCCGCGCATAAAATGCAGGGCCAAATGGCGAGCGACCAATTCCGTGCCGGCGCACGCGTGCTGGCGCGTATGGGCCTGACACTGGAAGGTTGGGCCTACCACCCGCAATTGCCCGAACTCGCGGCTTTCGCCAAGGCCGTGCCCGAACTCACGATTATCTTGAATCACGTCGGCGGCTTGTTGCGCACCGGCCCTTACGGCAATCGCGACGACGAAGTGATGGCTACATGGCGCAACGGCATCGCCGCCGTTGCTGCCTGCCCCAACGTGGTGGTGAAGCTCGGCGGCATAGGCATGACACGCACGGGCTTTGACTGGCACACGCGCCACAAGCCCGTCGGCTCGGAGGAACTCGCCAATGACATGGCGCCGATCCTGAGCTACTGCATCGAGAAATTCACGCCCGCGCGCTGCATGTTCGAGAGCAATTTCCCGGTGGACAAGGTGTCGTTCTCATACAACGTGATGTACAACGCGTTCAAGCGCTTCTCGAAAAATTACTCGGCGAGTGAGCGCGCGGCGATGTTTCATGACACGGCGGCACGGGTGTACAAGATTACTTACTGACGTTTCACGATCAACGCATCCACCGCCATCACGCGCCCGCCGGCGCAGATCAACGGATTCACATCCAACTCGGCGATCACGTCGCGTTGATCGGCGGCGAATTCCGACAGGCGCACGATCACGTCGGCCAGCGCGTCCACGTTGACTGCCTCACTGCCGCGAAAACCGTCGAGCAGTTGGCGGCCTTTCAGTTTGTGCAACATCGCGCGCGCTTCGCCGTTTGTGACGGGCGCGAGTTCCAGTGCGGTGTCTTTCAGCAGTTCAACAAAAATGCCGCCCAGGCCCACGACGATGAGCGGCCCGAACTGGGGGTCAATGCGCGCGCCCGCCATGATTTCCACCCCGGCCGGCAGCATCGGCTGCACCAGCACGCCGTGAATGCGCGCCTGCGGCTTGTTCTGTAAGTATTTGTTTCCATTGAATATTATTTGATCGTAAGCCGCGACTACCTGCGCCGCCGTCTGAAGATTCAGGCATATCACGCCCGCTTCGGTCTTGTGCGGAAGGTCGGGCGATTCCGCTTTCAGCACCACGGGAAAACCCAATCGCTCGGCAGCACGGGCCGCTTCCGCAGCCGATTGCACGAGTTGCTCGCCCACCACCGGCACGCCGTACGCCGCCAGCACCTGCTTTGCTTCGCGTTCGGTGAGCGTCGTGTTGCTGGAGGCGGCGATCAAGCGCGCGGCCTTTTCCGCCGCATCCGCTGGCGACAGGCGCGCGAGTTTGCGTGGCCCGTGTTGTTCCTCCGAGCGGATACGTGCATCACGCTTGTGCCACGCCGCCAGTGTGGCGAAGCAGCGGTCAATGGATTGAAAGCACGCCAGATGCGGATCGCTTTCCGCTTCCAGCAGGCTGGGCCCGCCGAGCCAGCCGCCGCAGTACGGCAGACACACCGGCTTGCCGAGAGTTTGCCCCGCCGCGCTGATGCCCGGCAAACGCGCCACGTTGCCCTGACTCAGGCTGCTGTGCGGCAACACCAGTGCACCATAGGCGTCATCACTCAGCATGGCCTCAACGGCATTGCCGGCGATGGCGTTGTCGCGCGTCATCATCGCGGTGAGATCGCACGGGTTACGCAGCGCGCCGAATTCCGGCACAAACGGCCGCAACCGCTGCTGCGTCTTCTCCACCGGTTGTGGCATTGGCACGCCATGCGCCTCGGCCGCGTCGGTGGAAGCGATCAGCGCACCACCCGAAGCGCCGATCACCGCCACACCCCTGGCCTTGGGCCGGCCGGTCTTCGCGAAAAACGCCGCCGTCTCCATCAAGTGTTCAATGGCAGGCACCACCACAAAGCCCGCGCGCTCGAACATCGCAAAATATGCCTCGGTGGAGCCCGCCAGCGAGCCGGTATGCGACAGGGCGGCAGTGGCCGCTTCCTCGCCGGTGCCGAGCTTGCAGATCACCACGGCCTTGCCCGCGCGCCACGCAAGTTCGCCCGCTTCCAACACCTGCAGCGGATGCGCCATGCCCTCGAACAAACAGGCGATCACCGCACAGCCCGGGTCGCCGGCGAGGTACGCGATTTCATCGGCGATATGCACATCGGCGCCGTTGCCGAACGTCAGCACGTGGCTGATCGGCAGGCCGCGCCGTTCCGCCTGCCCCAGCGCGAAACCCAGGGCACCAGACTGGCTGGCTATGCCGATGCCCGGCCCGCGAGGCGGGTCAACGCGCATCTCGCCCGAAGCAAACGACACCGACGCCGTGGAGGCAAAATTCACGAAGCCTAGACAGTTGGGCCCGACCACCTTGATGCCGGTGTCGTGCGCGATTTCAGTGATGCGCGCTTGCTCGGCCACGCGCTCCGGTACGCCGGTTTCGGTGTAGCCGGAGGCGAAAATCACGGCGCCGCCGGCACCATGGTTGGCGCAATCCAGCAGCGCGGCTTCGATGCCGTCGCGTGGCATTGCCAGCACTACGCAATCGGGCTTTTCCGGCAGCGCAGCGATCGACGGATAACACGGTGCGTCACCGATTTTGTCGTAACGCGAATTGACGCGAAAGATTTTTCCCTGATAACGCCTGAGGTTCGCGATGGTGCGCGCGCCAATGGACGCCGGATTGGGCGAAACGCCATAAATGGCAACGCTGCGCGGATTGAATAACCGCGCGAGTTCTTCGTGACGGTAAACCGCGCGGCGCATGTCGGCCATCACCGCCCCTTGAACACGGGTCTACGTTTTTCCGCGAACGCGCATTGCGCCTCGCGCGCATCCTCGGTGTGCGACAGCAGTTCGGTAATGTTTTGTTCGTAGCGATAGCCATCGCGCTGCGGCATGTTTTCCACCACGTTGTAGGCCTCTTTCGCCAGCTTGATGGCCATTGGGCTTTTGCTGGCGATGCTGCGCGCGATTTTCATCGCCTCCTCCATCAATTGTTCGCGCGGCCCGCACCATTCGATAGCGCCCAGACGATACAACTCTGCCGCGCTGAAACGCTCACCGGTGAACACAATGCGCCTGCCGCGCGACTTGCTGAAAAACCGCGAAATAAACGCGCAGCCGCCGGCCAGCCCGACATCAATCTCCGGCATGCCGAAGGTGGCGTTATCCGATGCCAGCATGATGTCGCACGCCGTCATCACGCCGAAGCCCGCGCCCAGCGCCGCGCCGTTGACCGCCGCAATCACCGGCTTTTTGCATTCGCGGATGGCGTTGGAGTATTCGCGCGCGCCGCGGTTGTGGCGCCAATAATCGCCGGGTTTTTTGACGAGGCCGATGCGCTCCTTGATGTCTGCCCCGGCGCAAAACACCTTGCCCGCGCCAGTGAGCACGGCCACGCGCACGTCGTCACGGTCGCTGAAGGAATCAAACGCTTCGATGATTTCTTCGCGGAACTGCGCGTTCTGCGCGTTAACTGGCGGCCGGTCCATGGTGACCACGGCGATGTATTCGTTGACTTCGACTTTGATGCACGGCTGTGACATGACGCTCTCCCGGATGTGATGCGGCGATTATGCCGGACAACGTTTCGTCCGTGCCAGCGCGCGCCGGGGTTTTCGACTATAGTCGCGCCACCCAAAGGACGCGCGAGGAGGCGTCATGAATCTGATGACACAAGCAGTAATGACCGCCGCGATGCTGACATTCTCAGCGATGGCGCCCGCGCAAAATTATCCGACCAAGCCCGTGCGGCTGGTGATTCCGTTTCCCTCCGGCACCAGTGTCAACGACGTGCTGGGCCGCGCGCTGGCGCGCCGGCTTTCCGATGCGCTGGGGCAACAGGTGATCGCCGACAACCGTTCCGGCGCGGGCGGCACGCTGGGCACGGAGCTCGTGGCAAAAGCGCCGCCCGACGGCTATACGCTGCTGGTGGGCGTGACGGGCGCGCTGTCGATTGCGCCCTTCGTGTACCCAAAGCTCGGCTATGACTCGCAGCGGGATTTCATACCGGTGGCGATGGTGGCGCTGGCGCCCTACATTCTTGTAGTACACCCTTCAGTGCCGGCGAAAAACGTCAAGGAATTGATTGCGCTGGCAAAGAAGCGCCCGGGCGAGCTGCGGTTCGCCTCGGCGGGCGTGGGCAGCACACCGCATTTGTGCACCGAGCTTTTCGCCAACACCACGGACGTGAAAATGGTGCATGTGCCGTACAAAGGCGGCGCGCCCGCGATGGTCGACACCATTGCCGGCCACACCGAAGTGCTGTGTACCAGCGTCACCAACGCAGCGCCGTTCCTGAAGCAGGGCCGCATCCGCGCCATCGGCGTCACCACATTGAAGCGCTCGCCGGTGCTGCCCGACGTGCCCACCGTCGACGAGCAAGGCCTGAAAGGCTACGACGTGGTGCAGTGGATGGGCGTTTTCGCGCCGGCGAAAACCCCGCAGCCCATCGTGCAGCGTTTGCATCAGGCCATCGCGCAGCAGGTAAGCAGCCCGGATTTCGGCAATTTCATCCGCCAGCAGGGTGCGGACCCGGCGCTGATGACGGCGGACGAAGTCAGCGCGCTGATTCGCGCGGACCTCACGCGCTGGGGAAAACTGGTGAAAGCGATAGGCGTCACCGCGCAGTAGCGACTCGTAAATAATTCAATAAAAACAAATACTTACCACATTTCATCGGCTTATGTCACACTGATGCTGCCGGTCACGCAGGATAGATTGGCGGCATAGCAAAGACTCGCGAAACAAAACCGCTGTTCCTTCGGAGGGGAGGCGCCGTGATGCGTAACGTGTTCATGACAAGCCAACACCGCGCGGCGAACGTTGCCGCCACCATGGCCGCCGCCGCTGCAATGGTTTGTGCCACGGCGGGCGCGCAGAACCCTTCGATAACCTCTGGGCAGGCTTTCCCGGTGAAGCCCGTGCGCTATGTGGTGCCCTTCGGTGCGGGAGCATCGCCCGATATCGTCGGCCGCCTGATGGCGGATCGCCTTACTCGCCTGTGGGGCCAGCAGGTCATTGTCGACAATCGCGTCGGCGCGGCCGGGGTGATGGGGACGGCTTATGTTGCCAAATCGCCGCCGGATGGCTATACGCTGCTTCAATGTAACGTCGCCTCCAGCGCGATCGCCATGTCGCTGTTCGCCAAAATGCCCTACGACCAGGTGCGCGACCTAGCCGCGCTGACACGCATCGGCAACATGCCAAATATTTTCATCTCGCACCCGTCGGCGCCGTTTCGCACACTGAAGGAAATGGTGGCCTATGCGCGCGCCAACCCCGGCAAACTGTCGTATTCGTCCGGCCTGCCGGGCGTGTCGCCACAACTGTCGATGGAGTTTCTGAAGCTGCTGGCGAAAATCGACATCGTCAACGTGCCGTACAAGATCGCGTCACAGGGATTGTCCGACACCATCGGCGGACAAATCCCGATCAACATGTCGAATCTGCCGGCGAGCGTGCAGCCGGTGGCCAGCGGGCGGCTGCGCGCGCTGGCCGTCACCAGCGCCCAGCGCACGCCGCAAATGCCCAACGTGCCTACGGTGGCGGAATCCGGCTTCCCCGGCTACGACGTGCAATCGTGGTACGGCATGTGCGCGCCGGCGGGCACGCCCGTGGCCATCCTGGACAAGCTCAACACCGACATTCACACCGTGCTGCGCATCCCGGAAATTCAACAGCGGCTCACCGAACTGGGCATCGATCTCGCCCCCAGCACGCGCGAAGAGTTTGAGCAATACATCCGCGCGGAAATTGTGCGCTGGGCGAAGGTGATCAAGGATGCAGGGATTGCGCAGCAGTAGGCACGGCGTTACATCGAAGCCTCGCGAAACGAGCGCAATTAGTAGGGTGCAATAAGCGAAGCACATTGCACCGAACGATTACATGCGGCGTACTGCGCTTCGCTTCGTGCGCCCAAGATGGGCTGACAATCCTCATTTCGGCGTGAGTAGTTGTGCGGCGGAACTCGGACTTATTTTCATAGGCCCGTTGCGGAGCAGGGAATTCACTTCGTCAAATGATTTTTGCTCCTTCCAACGGCGAATGACTTGGGACATCAATTGCGTAATTTCACCTCGTACAGTGGCTGTTCGACCACGCCCATTTTTTTCTTCTTTCAGCATGCCTTGTAAATTTCCTAACTCGTCGCAGTCTCGAAATTGCGTGATCGCGCCCTCCGCATCGCGCTCAACACGGCCTGGCCAATATGCATCGATTATTCCGTGAAGGAAAGGCGCTAGATGTTGCATCGACTCATTTTCATCGCCTCTTGCCAATGCTTCAAGTGCCTTTTCCCATCTTAGGCGCGAGACGATGAGATAGGCGTCGGCAAAGTCTACATGGGTGAAACCATGTCCCTGAAGATATTGGTTAGGTATGCAAATGTGATTGAATACCCACTGCAAGGTCGGGGTATTGAGTAAAACCGCGATAGCCCAAGCGTTGCTCTTATCTTGCGCAAAAGCTGGTATTGGACGGAAGAGAACAATTAACAGTACTGCGGCAAGAAGTCGTGTGACTCTAGCATCGATTGCCATTGCTTATCTTTGCGCCATATATGTCGACTATTAGAAATGGTCTCTACGGATTTCGCAGTCCACGATAAGCCTACCCCGCCGCCCGAACATCCCCACTAAGAATCTCAAATTCCGCCGTAGGCAACTTCTCCAGCATCCAAAGCTGCTCCAGCAACCGCTTAGAGCCACGCTCGCCAATAACAGGTTCGGCAAGCTCCATAAATTTGGAATTCAACTCGGCATCGGTGAGCGGCAGTTCCGGGTCGCCTTTGCGGTACGGCTGGAAGTGCGAGAGCGTGCGGCCATCGACGGTTTCAATATCCACTTGTGACGCGCGCTGGTTTGGATAACCTTTGGAAAATACCGGGTCGGCGACACAGACGATTTTTTTCATCAGTTCGCGCACGGCGCGGTCTTTCATGCGTTCGGTTGAAAACGCGTTGAGCCGCACGCTGCCATACACCACCGCGTGCGCCACCGTATATTGCAGGCTGAATTTGGCCTGGTATTCGCCCTCGGGCGTAGCGTTGTCGATGATGTCGAGGCCGGCTTTATAAGTGGCAAGTTTGATCTGCTTGATATCGGCGGGCTTTAACTTGTTCTGCTCGACCAGATGCAGCACGCCATCAATCGACGGGAAGGTGTGGCCGCAGCAGCCATGGTTTTTGAAGGTCATCACGTTGATGTGGTAATCGCGGCCCAAGTCCTTCGTCACCTTGGCGAAATCCGGGTTCACGCTCATCGCGTGCGCAAAACCTTTTTTGCCTTCGATGATGTCGAGCGCGCCGGTCACGCCTTTCGACGCCGCCATGGCCGCGAGTACCCCTGCATCCGCCGCGTGGCCGCCGTGCAACGGTTTGCTCATCGCCTGCGACAAAAACGCCTGCTGCAAGCCCGCCGCGAAGGTGCCCACCGTTGCCAGCGCGTGCATGAACTGTTCGTGATTGACGCGCAAGGCGGTGGCCGCCGAAGCCGCCGCACCGAACGAACCGACAGTGCCGGTGGTATGCCAGAAGTTGTAGTGCGAGGGCATCACCGCTTCGCCAATGCGGGTGGAGGTTTCATAACCCACGATCACCGCGCGCAGGAATTGCTCGCCGGTGGCGCCGCTGCCCTGCGCCGTGGCAAGTGCTGCGGATATTGTCGGGCTGCCGGGGTGATAGCCGGAATCGCGGTGAATGTCGTCGAACTCCACCGAATGCGAAGCGGCGCCGTTGATGAGGGCAGCGGTGCGCACGGTCGCGCGCCGCCCACGGGCAAGCCGCGCCTTGCCGCGATCCAGATCATCCGCGAACGCCTGCTCCAGCAGCGTCGCCGGCGCCACAATGCTGCCCGGCAGGAGCGCGGCATACCAGTCGATCACCGCGCGCTTTGCGTGGTGAATCACCTCGGCGGGGAGTTTGGCGGTCTGTTCGTTGATGGCGTAATCGGCTAGTTGCTGCATCAGCATGGTGGTCTCCATTGAGCTTGAATTACCAGAATTCGGCAGGGCGCGATGATAGCAGGCGGCGTGCCGCGGGGCTGCGGCCGATCACATCACTTTATTCTAAGTATTTGTTTTAATTAATTATTTTTCAGATTTCGGTGATGTCAGCTGAAACGCATCGGCGTCGCCCGCCTCCAGCCGCAGCAGCGCCGCCTTGCGGTGCAGCCCGCCCGCGTAGCCGGTGAGATCGCCTGCCGCGCCGATCACGCGGTGGCACGGAATCACAATCGAAATCGGATTACGGCCATTGGCTGCGCCCACCGCGCGGGACGCGTTGGCGTCGCCGATGCGCGCGGCGAGCGAGCCGTAGTTCGTGGTCGCGCCAAACGGTATGTCCTGCAACGCGCGCCACACACGGCGCTGGAACGGCGTGCCAGCGGGTTCGACCTTCAGCGCAAATACTTTCCGTTTACCGCCGAAGTATTCGGTGAGTTGCTGGCGTGCCTGCACGATATGTTTTGCGTTCGGCTGAAAGCGCCAATCCGCCGCCACCGCCGGAAAGTATTTTTCGCCCTTGAAATGCGCGCCGGTCAGCGCGGTGTCGCTCGCGGTGAGCAGCATTGGCCCGAGCGGACTATCCCAGTAATCGTAATATTCCATGGTGCTTATACTATGCGCGGCGGCGTTCAAGGCGCGGGGCGGGCGAGCGGCTTCTCGCGTGCGCCCGCCGCACGCAGCATTTCGGCGATCGCGCGCTGACCGCGCTGCTCCGCATGCGCCAGCGGTGTCACGCCTTGCCGGTCGGCAAGATTCACGTTCGCGCCGTGCGCGATCAACAGTTTGACGATTTCCGTGTGACGCAAACCGCCGTCGCCAAGGATCACCGCCTCGAGCAGCGCGGTCCAGCCCAGGTTGTTGATGTGATTCACATCAATCGCTGACCCCAGCAGCACGCGCACGGTTTCCACATGGCCATAATGACACGCGGGGATCAGCGCGGTGCCGCCATAGCGATTGGTGCTTTTCAGATTCGCCCCGGCGGCCAGCGCGGCTCGCACGATTTCCGCGTGCCCGCGCGCACCCGCCAGCAAAAACGCGCTGTCGCGGATGTCATCCTGCGCGTTGACATCGGCGCCACGCGCGATCAACAGCCGCGCGGCTTCGGTGTGGCCGCGCTGTGTGGCGGCGAGCACGGCGTTGCGGCCGCGCGCATCGCGCGCATTTACCGGCGAGCCTGTCTCCAGCAGCTTTTGGATTGCGGCAACGTTACCACGTTCCGCCGCCGCGATCAGCGCATCACCTTGCGCGGCGACGACGGCGGCGGCCAATGCCGCCTGCGCACGCAGGGGCAACAGCAACAAGGGCAAAGCCAACCAGCGGCGGCGTGTAAGCATGGGCAATATCGTAGGCCAAAAACGGCGGCGGTGCACCTGGCGCCAGTGATCCGGTATGATGATTCGGCCATGATCGCGATGACCCAACTGACCAAACTACAGCGCTTTCACGCCGCCGTGCGCGGCGAACCCGTCGATTACCCGCCAACCGTGGCGTGGTGCAATTTTGTCACCAACGATGTTGACGGTGCCGGGAATGCGCGCCGCCAGTTGGCGTTTTTCGATGCTTGCGACTGGGATATCTGCAAGGTGATGAACGATTATCGCCTGACACCGCCGCCGGGGGTCGAAACCATTTCGTCGCCGGCGGACATGCTGCGCTTCGTGAAGCTATCCATGCACGAACGCATTTTCGCCGAGCAGTTAAAGTGCCTGCGCCTCATGCGTGCGCACGTCGGCCCGGACGTGCCGTTGATCGACACACTGTTTGAGCCGTTTTTTTCCGTGCTGTTCGCGGTGGGGTTTTCGAAGGCGGCGCTGATACGTAGCCACCCGCAGGAAGCCGCGGCGATGCTCGGCGCGTTGACCGACACTTTCGTGGATTACATAGCCGAAATCAAAAAAATTCCGGTGGATGGCGTGCTCTACGCCACCAACGCCTGCATTCTGCCGCCGTCTTCGCGCGGCATCAGCGACGAGGCGTTTCGCGCGTTCCACGAGCCTTACGACCGGCGTTTGCTGAACGCCATGCAGGGATTGACGCGCATCGTGCATGCACACGGGAATCCGCTCGATCTCAAGCGCGTGCTCGACTACCCGTGCGAAGTGCTGAGCTGGTCGGACCGGCTGGCGGGCAACCCGTCGATTGCCGACGTGCGCACGATGACCGGCAAGTGCCTGATGGGCGGACTGGATGAATCAAAACTGCACGAACGCGCACTGCCGGAGATTCGCGCGGAAGTCGCCGATGCCTTGACGCAGGCGGGTGGCGTGCGCAATTTTATTCTTGCGCCAGGTTGCAATGTCGCGCCTGGGATTACGTTGCGTGGATTGCGCACTTTTCGGGATGCGGCGAGGGAGCCTCACTCGTGACTTCGAATTCCGGCAATACCCTCGCCCGTGGCGGCAAAGCCATCTACGGCGCGCCGCTCGGCATCCTCATGCTTGAAGCGCGCTTTCCGCGCATCCCCGGCGACATGGGCAACGCGACGACGTGGCCGTTTCCGGTGCTGTATCGCGTGGTTCGTGGCGCCAGTCCGGAGAAAGTCGTGTTGCATGGCGCGCGCGGGCTGCTGCCGGATTTCATTGCCGCCGCGAAGGAGCTGGTTGATCTGGGCGCGGAAGCGCTGACCACCAATTGCGGATTCCTTTCGTTGTTTCAGCAGGAACTCGCGGCGGCGGTCGGCGTGCCGGTGGCGACGTCATCCATGATGCAGGTGCGCTGGGTGCAGGCCACGTTGCCGCCGGGCAAGCGCGTGGGCATCGTCACTGTCAGTGGCGCAACTTTAACGCCGCAACATCTGGAGGCCGTCGGTGCGCTGCGCGACACGCCTTTCGTGGGGACGGAAAACGGCCGCGAGTTTTTTCGCGTGCTGATCAAGGCCGAGAAGGACGACATGGATGTCGCGCTGGCGCGGCAAGACATCGTCGATGCGGGCAGAACGCTGGTGGCGCGCCACCCCGACATCGGCGCCATTGTGCTCGAATGCACCAACATGCCGCCGTATGCGGCAGCGTTGCGCGAGGCGGTGGGGCTGCCGGTCTACGATATTTATTCGATGATCAACTGGTTTCACGCGGGGCTGCGACCGCGGCGGTTTGATTTAACCGAAATAGCGTAACTATCTGATTTAATTGATTAATTTTTTCGTTTTGATAGGGCTTTGGCTGCTCGCCTCCGCGGCACAAGCCGCGTGGCCCGACAAGCCCATGCGCATCATCGTGCCTTATCCGCCCGGTGGCACGGCCGACATTCTTGCGCGCACTTTGGCCAGCCGCATGCACCCCGCGCTGGGCCAGCCGCTGATCGTCGATAACCGGGCGGGCGCGGCAGGCAACATCGGCACCGAACTGGTGGCTAAATCCAGGCCCGACGGTTATACGCTGCTGGTCGGGCTGATGAACACGCACGTGGTGAATCAGGCCTTTAATGCCAATCTGCCTTTCAAAGGCATCGATGATTTCACGCCCGTGGCAAATCTGGCAGTGGTGATTACCACCATGGCGATTCACCCGTCGGTGCCAGCGCACAACGTCAAACAGTTCATCGCGGTTGCCAAAGCCAACCCCGGCAAGCTCGCCTATGCCACGGCGGGCAGCGGCTCGTCCAATCATCTGACGGCGGCAGTATTCGAAAAAATGGCCGGGATCAAGATGCTGCACATCCCGTATAAGGGCGGCGCCCCCGCCACGCTCGACACGGTGACGGGTCAGGCGCAAGTGATTTTTACCGCGGCAACACAAACGTTGCCGCACGTCAAAGCCGGCCGCCTGCGCATGCTCGGTGTGACGCGCGCCACGCGCGCACCGCTATTTCCCGATGTGCCGGCCATTGCGGAAACCTTGCCCGGCTACGACATCGTGGCCTGGTTCGGGTTTTTCGGTCCGGCGGGTCTACCGCGCGATATCACCGCGCGCCTGAATACGGAAGTGAACCGCGCCATGCACGCGCCCGATATCAAGAAATCCATGGAAGACATGGGCGTGGAGGTGCTCAACACCACGCCCGAACAGTTTCTGGAATCGATGCGCAAGGACACGGCATACTGGAACAAGGCGGTGCGCGAGTACAATATCCGCATGGATTGACTTCGTTTGCCACCAACCCCAATCCCCACCCCCATGCCAGAAAATCACTCGTACCGGCCCACGCTTACCGCCACGCGCCACATGATTTCGGCGGGCCATCACGCGGCGGGGCACGCCGGTTTCATGATCCTCGAAGCGGGCGGCAATGCCGTCGACGCTGGTGTTGCGGCGGGCATTGCACTCGGCGTATTGCACACCGACCTGGTGAATTTTGCCGGTGTCGCGCCGATGATGATTTATCTGGCGGACAAGCGCGAGGTGATCAACATCGACGGCCTCGGCACCTGGCCACGCGCCGCCGATATCAATGTCTTCATCAACCAGTATGGCGGCAAAATGCCACCGGGTATTTTGCGCACGGTGATTCCGGCAGCCCCGTATGCATGGCTCACCGCGCTGGAAAAATACGGCACGATGAGTTTTGGTGACGTGTCACAAGCCGCGATCCGTTTCGCGCGCGACGGTTTTGCCATGCACTGGCTGATGGCGGGCTTTATCGAGAAAAATCTTGCCGCGTATCAGCGCTGGCCTTCCACCACGCAAGTGTTCCTGCGCAACGGCCAGCCACCCCCTGTCGGCGAATTGTTCGTGCAAAGCGATCTCGGCAAAAGCCTGCAATACATGGCCGACGAAGAAGCCGCTCACGCTGGCAAGGGCCGCGTGGCCGGGCTGCGGGCTGCGCGGGATGCGTTCTATCGTGGCGACATCGCCGCCACCATTGCGAAATACCACGCCGCGAATGGCGGCTGGGTGACCATGCAGGACATGGCCGATTACACCCTGTCGTTTGAAAAGCCGCTGCATACGCGCTTCGCTGACATCGATCTTTACGCCTGCGGCCCGTGGTCGCAAGGCCCGGTGCTGCCGCAGGCACTCAACATTCTGTCGGGCATGGATTTAAAGCACCTGGGCCACAACTCGCCCGCTTACATCCACGCCGTGACCGAAGCACTGAAGCTCGCCTTTGGCGACCGCCATGCGTATTACGGCGATCCGAAATTCGTCAGCGTGCCGATGGCGCAACTGCTCTCGGCCGGCTACGCGGATGCACAACGCGGCCGTATCGACCCACGCAAAGCCGCGCCCGGCATGCCGCAGGCGGGTGTTATCGGCGGCGTTGCTTCAGCGCAATCCGCTTTGCCGCCCGCCGGTAGCGGCCAGCCGGCCCTCGAACCCGGCACCTCGTACGTCAGCGTAATCGACCGCCACGGCAACGCATTTTCTGCTACGCCCAGCGATGCTTCGTCCGAAACGCCAGTGATACCCGGTATCGGCCTGTGCCCGTCTTCGCGCGGCTCGCAGTCGTGGTGTGATCCGAAACTGCCTGCGTCGGTCGCGCCCGGCAAGCGCCCGCGCTTGACTTGCAGCCCGGCGCTGGCGTTGCGCAACGGCAAGGCGTACATGCCCTTCGGCTCGCCCGGCAACGACGTGCAGCCACAGGCGATGTTGCAGGTGTTCCTGAACCTGCACGTGTTCGGCATGGAACTGCAGGCCGCCATCGAAGCGCCGCGCTTCGCCACCTACAGCTTTCCATCGTCTTCCGAACCGCACACGTATCTGCCCGCGCGGATCACGCTGGAAAATCGTTTGCCGCGTTCGACGGGTGATGCGTTGGCGTCACTAGGGCATGACGTGACGTGGTGGCCTGATCTCGAAGAAGCCGCGGGTGCGGTGTGCGCGGTGCGCGTCAATCCGGACACCGGCATTCTGGAAGGCGGCGCCGATCCGCGCCGGCTGGCTTATGCGTTGGGGTGGTGAAACGTTTGAAACAGCCCTCAGGCAGCAACGAGTTCTATGCGATTGCCAAACACAGATCTTCGGTGAACGCGCGCCGTATCTCCGGCACCGACGTATCGTCCTCGGCCTGAAATCCCGCGCTGCGCAGGCTGGCGACTAAATCTTCCAGACCTTCCACGCGTAGCGCAGGATGCGCTTTCTTCGCCGGGCGAAATTCCGCCTCGACACCCAGATGCAACTGCAACGCGCCGCACTGAAACCAAGCGCCGCCCCGGCCAACGAGTTCCGGCGGTTTTTGTAGCTCCGTGAGGCCCAGCAAACTGACGTAGAACGCGCGGGCTTCCGTTTCACGGCCTTTGGGCATGGCTAGTTGGACGTGGTCGAAACCTAGGATTTTCATGGCATTTTGAAGTTAAAAGTGTTTGGAAGGCCCAATTTTGTGTATCACAAATCAGCAATTGGACGGCAATGAGTTGGCGAATTGTATGTGCTTAGCATATAGGTCTATCAAGTTCCATACCGACCCTCTGAATTTCCAAGGGTGCTGTCATTTATTAAATCCCATAGACGCTAACGCTGCTTTCGGTTTCAGCTGAACTTCGGGTGGCCAATAAAATGCGTACAAGTCTCCCAGTCTTTCCCAAAATCCGCCGTTGGCTTCGACAAACGTTAAGAAGGACTGAAAGTCCGAGCTAGCCGCACGTTCTTCGGGGCAGACAATATCGTAGCTGCACCAGTTCGCCCGGGATACAACACGCTTGGTTTTTATACGATCCAAGTTAGTAACTGGATCCGGTTCCTCAAGCAGTTCGACCTCTATAACATCTCGCACAGCCACTGTTTGCGCGAGGAATGGGCATGACCAAAGCTTCATCAGTGGCCAATCCAGCTGCTCAACTAAAACGACAGTAGACAGCTTCTCTTCTGGAATGAGCAACATCGCCTGCACAAGCGGGACTTTGGGCGAGTCTGAGGGCGATGGCAGTCTCGATTTTGTTGTCACGACCCGTCCGTAGAAGCAAAGTAGCCAGGGATCAGAAAGACTTTTCTATGGGTAGCATAAATCAAGTAAAACAATAACTTACGGGTTCTCCTGCTGACTGCCTCCATCGTAAAGTAAGGGCAACTTGGCCCTGTATTACCCCCCCCAATCCCGCCCCACCAAAAACCGCTCGTACAATTCCGCCTCGCGTGACCCAGCCTCAGGCTTCCAGTCATAGCGCCAGTTCACCACCGGCGGCAGGGACATGAGTATGGATTCGGCGCGGCCGCCGGATTGCAGGCCGAATAGCGTGCCGCGGTCGTAGACCAGGTTGAATTCGACGTAGCGGCCGCGGCGATAGGCCTGAAACGCGCGCTCGTGGTCGCCATACGGCAGTGCGCGGCGGCGTTCGGCGATGGGTAAATAGGCCTTGAGAAAATGATCGCCGACGCTTTGCATCATGGCAAAGCAGGTGTCGAAATCAGGGCTGTGCACGTCATCGTAGAAAATGCCGCCGATGCCGCGCGGCTCGTTGCGGTGCTTGAGAAAAAAATATTCGTCGCACCACTTTTTGTATTTCGGGTAGCGATCATCCCCAAAAGGTTTGAGCGCATCGCGGCAGGTCTCGTGAAAATGCCGCGCGTCTTCTTCAAAGCCATAGTAGGGCGTTAAATCCATGCCACCACCGAACCACCACACGGGCGTGGCGCCCTCCTTGATCGCGCAAAAAAAGCGCACGTTCATGTGAACCGTGGGCACGTAGGGGTTACGCGGGTGCAGCACCAGCGACACGCCCAGCGCCTCAAACGAGCGGCCCGCAAGCTCCGGGCGCGCGGCGGAGGCTGATGGCGGCAAGCCCTGCCCAAACACATGCGAAAAGCCCACGCCGGCGCGCTCGAAAAGGCCGCCTTCTTCGAGTATGCAAGTCGTGCCGCCGCCGCCCTGCGGGCGAGTCCAGAGGTCGCGTTTAAAGGCCTTGCCGTCGAGTTCGGACAGCGCATCAACGATGCGGGTTTGCAGGGCTTCGAGGTAGGTTTTTACGTGCTGTGTTTCCACGCAGGACTCGCTAAGCAAAGAAACGGACTGTATCCGTTCGCCCTAGGCTTGTCGAAGGGCCTGGTTGTGCGAAAGGGCTTCGACAGGACTGTCCTGACCATAGTCGAAGGGATCAGCCCGAACGGAATAATTTCAGGGTTTTACACCACCCGCACGATTCGCTGCCCGGTGCCCGATATCGCGCCGCATCTGCATGCCGTCAAAACGGATTTGCGCGGCGATTTCATAGGCGCGTTTTTGCGCGGTGCGCACGTTGTGGCCCAATGCGGTGACACACAACACGCGACCGCCGCTGGTGACGACATCGCCCCCGTTCGTTGCCGTGCCCGCGTGAAACACGCGGAAATCTTCGCCGCCCGCTTCAGGCAAGCCGTGTATCACGTCACCCTTGCGCGGGTTGTCCGGGTAGCCGTGGGACGCCAGCACCACGCCCAATGCCACGCGCGTGTCCCACGCGGCTTCGACCTGGTCGAGCCTGCCGTCGAGGGCGTTTTCGATGAGTTCAACCAGATCGCTTTTCAGCCGCATCATGATGGGCTGGGTTTCGGGGTCGCCCATGCGGCAGTTAAATTCCAGCGTGTTGAGCTTGCCGTCCTTGCCAATCATCAGGCCGGCGTAAAGAAAGCCGGTGTAAGGGATGCCATCTTTTTCCATGCCGTGCAGCGTGGGCATGATGATTTCGCGCATCACCTTGGCGTGAACGCTGGGGGTGACTACGGGCGCCGGGGAATACGCGCCCATGCCACCCGTGTTGGGGCCGACGTCACCATCGCCCAGACGCTTGTGATCCTGACTGCTGGCGACCGCCAACGCGTTTTTGCCGTCGGCCATGACGATGAAGCTCGCTTCTTCGCCTTCGAGAAAGGCTTCTATTACCACGCGCGCGCCCGCCGCCCCCATCTTGTTATCGAGCAGCATCATGTCGACGGCGGCGTGTGCTTCTGCCAGATTCATTGCGACGACCACGCCCTTGCCCGCGGCCAAGCCATCGGCCTTGATGACGATCGGTGCACCCTGCTGATCGATGTACGCGTGCGCGGCGGCGGCATCGCTAAACGTGGCGTGCGCTGCGGTAGGAATGCCGTGACGCTGCATGAAGCTCTTGGAAAAATCCTTCGAGCTTTCGAGTTGCGCGGCTTTTTGCGTGGGGCCGAAAATGCGCAGGCCCGCTGCCTGAAACGCATCCACCACGCCATCGGCAAGCGGCGCTTCGGGGCCAACGACTGTCAGTAAAATATTGTTTTTATTAACAAATTCTATAAGGTCTGCGGTGCGCGTCAGCGGCACGTTTTCGATGCCCTCTTCCCGTGCCGTGCCCGCATTGCCCGGCGCGACATACACCTTGGACGCGCGCGGTGACTGCAGCAAGCGCCACGCCAGGGCGTGTTCGCGGCCGCCGGAGCCGATTACCAGTATTTTCATGGCAACAAAAATAGGTCGAGTGAACAGTGAACAGTGAACGGTGAACAACACCCTCCGGCGGCATGCCGCGCACCACGGTTTACTGTTAACGGTTTACAGTTCATGGAAGCTAATGTCTGAAATGCCGAACACCCGAAAACACCATGGCGACGCCTTGTTCATCGGCCGCCTTGATGACTTCGTCGTCGCGGATGCTGCCGCCCGGCTGGATGACTGCCGCAGCGCCCTCCTTGACCACCACGTCCAGTCCGTCACGGAACGGGAAAAACGCGTCTGACGCTACCACCGAATTTTTCAACGACAGCCCGGCGTTTGCGGCTTTGATGGAGGCGATGCGCGCGGAATCAATGCGGCTCATTTGCCCGGCGCCCACACCCAGCGTCTGGCCGTTGCCGCAGAACACGATGGCGTTGGATTTCACGTACGTCGCTACTTGCCACGCAAACAGCAGGTCTTCGATCTGCTGTGGCGTGGGGGCTTTCTTCGTCACCACTTTGAGGTCGGTGGCTTTGAGCACATGATTGTCCGCAGTCTGCATCAGCAGGCCCGAGCCGATGCGCTTCACATCCACCGCGTTGCGGCCCTGCTCCCATGCATTTTTGCCGTCGCGCTTTACGTCGGCGAGGGATATCGACAGCACGCGCACATTGCCTTTGGCTTTCAGCATTTCCAGTGCGTCGGCAGCATACGACGGCGCAATCAACACTTCCATGAACTGCTTGCTAACCGCCTGCGCAGTGGCCGCGTCGACAGGCGTGTTGAAAGCGATGATGCCGCCAAACGCGGACGTGGGGTCGGTGGCGAAGGCTTTGGCGTAGGCCTCGGCGGCGTTCTTGCCCAGTGCCACGCCGCAGGGGTTGGCATGCTTGATGATGACGCAGGCGGGGGTATCAAAACACTTCACGCACTCCCACGCGGCATCGGCATCGGCGAGGTTGTTGTATGACAGTTCCTTGCCCTGCAACTGTTTGGCCGCGACCAGCGAACCCGGCGCGGGATACAGGTCGCGATAGAGCGCCGCGCGCTGATGCGGGTTTTCGCCGTAGCGCAAATCCTGCAGCTTGATAAAGCGGCCGTTGGCCTGCGCCGGGAATTCGCTGCGCGTGCCGTCCGGTTGCAGGGAAGACAAATAATCGCTGATCGCCGCGTCGTAATTCGAGATGCGGTTGAACGCGGCCACCGAGAGCTGAAAGCGCGTGGCGTCCGACAGCGCGCCGTCTTTTTTCAGTTCGGCAATCACGCCCGCGTATTGCGATGGGTCAGTCACCACACCCACGCCGCGCCAGTTCTTGGCGGCCGAGCGCACCATGGCCGGACCGCCGATGTCGATGTTTTCAATCGCGTCTTCGAGCGTGCAGCCGGGTTTGGCCACCGTGGCTTCGAACGGATAAAGGTTGACCACCAGCAAATCGATCGGCGGTATGCCCGCGCCGGCGATGGCCTGCATGTGCGCCGGCATCTCGCGCCGCGCCAGCAGCCCGCCATGCACCTTGGGGTGCAGCGTTTTCACACGGCCATCGAGCATTTCCGGAAAGCCGGTGTAGTCGGCAACTTCCGTCACCTTGAGGCCGGCGTCAGCCAGCGCCTTGGCCGTGCCGCCCGTGGACAGCAGCGTGACGCCGAGCGCGGCCAACTCGCGGCCCAGTTCGATCAGCCCCGCCTTATCCGAAACGCTTATCAGCGCCTGCTTCACCAAACTCATGACGCACGCCTCACGCCTGCCCCCTCACGCCCCACGAATTCAGAACTTGATGCCATGCGCCTTCATCTTCTTGCGCAGCGTATTACGGTTCAAGCCCAGCATCTGTGCGGCGTGGGTCTGGTTGCCACGCACGCGCGTGAGCACCGACTCCAGCAGCGGCTTTTCAACGCAGTTGATCACCATGTCGTAGACGCCGCTCGCTTTTTCGCCGTCGAGATCCTTGAAATACACGTCGATCGCCTTGCGCACCGTGCGCGCCATATCGCCGTCGTTCTTGTCTTGTGTGCGATTTATCATGCCACGCGATCCTTATTGTCGTCTTCGCTGTATACGAGATGCCGGCCGCGGTCCGCGAGTTCGTTGAAGAACGCGTCCACGGCGTCGAGTTGTTCCTGGCAGGTTTCCAGCTGGTTCATGGCATGCCGAAACGCCGCAGAACCCGCCAACCCCTTGCTGTACCACGAGATGTGCTTGCGGGCCACGCGCACGCCGCGCTGCTCGCCGTAAAAACCATACAAATCGTGCAGATGTGCCACCAGCACGCGGTGAATTTCACGCACTTCCGGCGGCGGCAGATGCGTACCGGTATCAAGATAGTGATTGATCTCGCGAAACATCCATGGCCGGCCCTGCGCCGCGCGGCCTATCATCACCGCATCGGCACGCGTGTAATCGAGCACGTGCTTCACCTGCTCCGGCGTGGTGATATCACCGTTGGCGATCACCGGAATGGCGATTGCAGCCTTCACTTCGGCAATGGTGTCGTATTCCGCGTCGCCGGAAAACCCGCAGGCGCGCGTGCGTCCATGTATGGCGAGCGCCTGCACGCCCGCCTGCTCGGCGATTTTCGCAACAGTTACCGCGTTTTTCGTATGACGGTCCCAGCCGGTGCGGATTTTCAGTGTGACCGGTACATCCACTGCATTGACCACCGCTTCGAGGATGCGCGTTACCAGCGGCTCATCCTTCAACAGCGCCGAGCCCGCCATGACGTTGCATACCTTCTTCGCCGGGCAGCCCATGTTGATGTCAATGATTTGCGCGCCGTGGCCGACGTTAAAGCGCGCGGCGTCCGCCAGCATTTGCGGATCGGCGCCGGCAATTTGCACGGAGATCGGATCCACTTCGCCATCGTGATTGGCGCGGCGGCGTGTTTTTTCGGAGCCCCACAACAGCGAATTGCTCGCTACCATTTCCGACACCGCCATGCCCGCACCCATCTGCTTGCACAACTGGCGAAACGGCCGGTCGGTCACCCCCGCCATCGGCGCCACGACCAGCTTGTTCTTGATTTTGTGCTTGCCGATTTGCATGCGCGCAGCGAATTTACGTTTTGCAGAATTTGCGGAAAGGACGCGATTCTAATCTGGCGCGCCCGGCGTGCAAAGCGGAAAGTTGACTATTTTTTACGCAATGTCATTGGTGTTGTTGCGTGCACCACAAACGTTATCGCGCGCCGATTTTGCGCACACTGAATTCGCTTGCAGCGCCATGTACTTAGCAAAAACTCTTCGCACACAACGTGCGCAAATCACGCCAGAGTATTGCGCACAGTAGCCTTTTTTAATGCGGCTCGGGTCAATATGCTGTCAGCAAGCCGTCAGCCTTCAGCCGCGTGCACCAAAAATCATGCGGCGCGCGACAAAATTGCGCAGCGGCGTGATCGCGCCAAGGAGCGTCATCCCGGCACCGCGCGCGACGCGCAATGGCAAAAAATCGTTTGAAAACAACTGCACCAGCCCGTGCGTGGCGGAAATCATTGCGGTGCGGTCGACACGACGACGCGCACGATAAGCGCGCAGCGCCTCGTTGTGAGTAAGCGCTTGCGGAGACAGCCCGCACAATATCTGTGCCAGTTCCCACGCGTCGCGCAAACCGAGATTGAAGCCTTGTCCCGCCACCGGATGCAGCGTTTGCGCGGCGTTGCCGATGGTGATCACGCCTGGCGTGTCTCGCGTGGTGTAACGCAGACTCAACGGATAACTCGCACGGCGCGTGACACGTGTGAATTCGCCCGCGCGCGCGCCGAAGGTCTCGCGCAACGCCGTGAGAAATGTTGTGTCATCAGCCTGCATCAGTTCCGTCACATGCGCCGGTGTGTGCATCCACACCAGCGAATAGTCATTTTCATACGGTAGCAGCGCCAGCGGGCCGTGTTGCGTGAAGCGTTCGTACGCGACGTGGTTGTGCCGCAACGTCGTGCCCACGCGCGCGGTGAGCGCGTGCTGCGCGTAATCGCGCGTGGCGGGCGGTGCGAGTCCGTCGAGTTCACCGCCGTCGGCGGCGATCACCCATTGCGTGGTGAGCATCGCTGCTGCACCGTCGTGCTGCGTGTAGTGCACCCGAATCACATCGGCTTCTCGCGTTAACGCCGCGGCACGCGCGCCTTCGTGGTAGCCGCCTTGTTTGGCATCGCTGTACGTGGCGCGAACCGCATCGGACAGGATTCTAAAAAGTTCAATATAATCAATTACATAACCCGAATCTGCCAGATCAAGATCGGCGGCGCTCATGGTCACGCGGCCGAAACCGCCGCGTTGCGACACATGAATTTTCTTTATCGGCGTAGGCGAGCGCAGCGCCTGCCATACGCCCAGCCGTTCCAGCAGCAAGCGGCTGCCGTGCGACAGCGCCATCGGGCGCGTCTCATGCGCCGGCTCAGTACGCGCTTCCAGCACGGCGACGCGCAGCGCACTTTGCCGCAGCGCCAGTGCCAGAGCCGCGCCGACGGGGCCTCCGCCAATGATGGCGATGTCGGTGTCAGCGCTCATCGTGTTCGCTTCAGCGCGAAGCCATCAACGCTTCGATATCAGCTACGCTCTTGGGCGCCGCCGCGGTCAAAATTTCGCAACCCGCTTCGGTCACCACCGCATCGTCCTCGATGCGCACGCCGATGTTTTCAAAGGCGGCGGGCACGTTGGGCGCGGGACGTATGTAGCAACCGGGCTCGACCGTAAGCACCATGCCGGGTTCGAGCTTGCGCCACTGGCCGTCGCGTTTGTAATCGCCCGCGTCGTGCACATCCAGCCCCAGCCAGTGGCCGGTGCGGTGCATGTAGAACTGGCGGTAGGTTTCTTTTTCCAGCACTTCGTCGAGACTGCCGGATAGCAGCTTTAGATCAAGCATGCCCTGCGCCAGCACTTTTACCGCGGCATCATGCGGCTGGTTCCAGGTGTTGCCGGGCTTTACCTCACGGATGGCTGCCGCTTGCGCCGCCAGCACCAATTCGTAAACCGCCTTTTGCGGGCCGCTGAATTTCCCGTTGACCGGAAACGTGCGCGTGATATCGGAGGCGTAACCATCGAGTTCGCAGCCGGCATCGATCAACAGCAAGTCGCCGTCCTTCAACAGCGCATCGTTGGCGACGTAATGCAACACGCAGGCATTGGCGCCCGAAGCGACGATCGAGGTATACGCAGGCGACTGCGCGCCGTGGCGGCGAAACTCGTGCAGCAGTTCGGCTTCGATCTGGAACTCCGTGCCGCCCGAGCGTGCAGCTTGCATGGCGCGGATATGCGCGCCGGTGGAAATCTTCGCTGCACGCCGCATGGTGTCGAGTTCATCCGCGTCTTTGACGAGGCGCAGATCGTCGAGCAGCGTGTGGATGTCGGCGATGTCCCGCGGCGCGGCCACCCCCGTGCGTACGCGGTTGCGCACCTCATTGACCCAACCCAGCACGCGTGCATCCCACGCCGCATCGCCACCCAGATGCGCGTACACCGCCGGTTGATCGGTGAGCAGATCCGGCATCACCTTATCGAGCTCCGTAAACGCGTACGTTTCGTCAAAGCCAAACACCGTGCGCGCCGCCGCCGGGCCGTGGCGAAAACCGTCCCAGATTTCGCGCTCTTCGTTTTTCTCGCGGCAAAACAGCAGGTTGCGGGGCTTACTGTCCAAACCCGCGCCAGCCACTATCACCAGCACCGCTTCCGGCTCGGTAAAGCCGGTGAGGTGATAGAAATAACTGTCGTAGCGATACGGATAATGTGCATCACGATTGCGCGTACGTTCCGGCGCGGTGGGCACGATGGCGACCCCCTTGCCAATTTGTTGTGCGAGCCGCGCGCGGCGGCGGAGGTGGGGAGCGATATGGGGCGCGAGTGTCATGGCGCGCCGATTATAGCGCCGCGCGCCGGATCAACCCGCGCCGCCTGCCCCGCTACTGCCACTGTCGTCGTCAATACCCAGCTCCTGCACCTTGCGCGTCAAGGTGTTGCGGCCGATGCCGAGCAGGATGGACGCCTCGATGCGCCGCCCACCGGTCTGCGCCAGCGCCTTGAGGATCAGCGCCTTTTCAAACTGGTTGGTGAGTTCTTCCATGATGCGCTTCTCACCGCGCGCGAGCCGCGCGCCAGCCTCGCGCTCCAGCGCGGCGACCCAGTTCTGATCGGCGGCGGGCGCGGCATCCACGCGGATTTCCGGCGGCAAATCCTCGATTTCGATTTGCGCGGCGGGCGCCATTACGGTGAGCCAGTGACAAAGATTCTCAAGTTGCCGCACGTTGCCCGGGAAATCCATCGCTGATAGATATTTCACCACGGCAGGCGAAAAGCGTTTGGCTTCGACGTTCAAATCCTTCGCGCTCTTGCGCAAAAAATGCTGCGCCAGCAGCGGAATGTCTTCTCGCCGTTCGCGCAGGGAGGGCAGCCGCAGGCGGATCACATTCAGGCGGTGATACAGATCCTCGCGGAACTGGCCCTGTTTGACGCGCGCTTCCAGATCCTGATGGGTGGCGGCGACCACGCGCACGTTGGCCTTGATCGGCTGCTGACCGCCCACGCGGTAATAGTGGCCGTCGGACAACACACGCAACAGCCGCGTTTGCAGTTCGGCTGGCATGTCGCCGATTTCGTCGAGAAACAGCGTGCCGCCCTCGGCCTGCTCAAAGCGGCCGCGGCGCGTGGTTTGCGCGCCGGTGAACGCGCCGCGCTCGTGGCCGAAGAGTTCGGATTCGAGCAAGTCTTTCGGTATCGCCGCCGTGTTGATCGCGATGAACGGCTGCTTGGCGCGCGGGCTGTGCTGGTGCAGTGCGCTCGCCACCAATTCCTTGCCGGTGCCGGACTCACCAGTGATGAGCACCGTGGCGTTGGATTGCGCAAGCCGCCCGATGGCGCGAAACACATTTTGCATCGATGGCGCCTGGCCCAAGATTTCCGGCGCGCTGTCGTGATGTTCGGGCGCGGCCTGCGGCACGGCATTTTCATTCATCGCCCGGCGGATCAGCTCCACCGCATTGTCGACGTCAAAGGGCTTCGGCAGATATTCGTAAGCACCTCCCTGAAACGCCGTCACCGCGTTGCCGAGATCGGAGTACGCGGTCATGATTATGACCGGCAGCGACGCGAACTTCTCACGCACTTTTTGCAGCAGCGCCAGGCCCGATTCACCGGGCATGCGAATGTCGCTCACCACGACGCGCGGCGTTTCAGCGTCGAGCGCAGACAGCGCCTCCTGCGCGTTGGAGAAGGTGCGGTGTGCAATGCCTTCGCGCGCCAGCGCTTTCTCGAACACCCAGCGTATCGACTTGTCGTCGTCGACAATCCACACCGGGTTTACCGACATGACGGGCCTTTGGACACGTTGCGCAAAGCTCGCGGGCAGATGCGGGAAATCGGGTGTTGCGGCGCTGGGGTACATGGTGACGCTCCTTCGGCGCGACGCGGCGCCGGTTCAAGGGTGCTTCGTAAGTATTTGTTTTTAAACATGATTTAATGGTGTCGGCTAATGTGCGGCATGGCTGCCGTTGCCTTTCAGTTCACTTTCCGCCACGGGCAGCAACAACGTGAAACAGGTGCGCCCCGGCGCGCTTTCAAAGCTCAACACGCCGTTGTGCTGCCCGACAAAATCCTGCGCGATGGTGAGCCCCAGGCCGCTGCCTTCGGCACGTCCGGACACCAGCGGATAAAACACGCGCTCACCGATTTCGGCGGGAATGCCGGGGCCGTTATCGATAATGCTCACTTCAATGGCGTGGCGATAGCGCTTGCGCGCGAGCGTGACCTGCCGCGCGGCGCGTGTGCGCAAAATGATTTGCCCTGCTTCGATGTGGTTTTCAGTGAGCGCCTGCGCGGCATTGCGCGCGACGTTGAGCACCGCCTGAATGAGCTGTTCCTGATCACCGAAAATCAGCGGCAGGCTCACGTCGTAATCGCGGCGAATGGCAATTTCTTTCTGATACTCGGCCAGCAGCACGCTGCGCACGCGCTCCAGCACCTCGTGAATGTTGACGTGGGCCGGCTGCGCCATGCGGTACGGCGCGAGCAGCCGCGCCATCAACGCTTGCAGCCGGTCGGCCTCTTTCATGATGACCTGCGTGTACTCGTGCAGCGACGGGTTTTCCAGCTCGCGTTCCAATAATTGCGCCGCGCCGCGAATGCCCTGTCTCTTATACACATCTGACGCTGCCGACGAA
>OMIN01000016.1 GCA_900299145.1 Betaproteobacteria bacterium
CCGCTGACCGGCGTGGTGCTGACCAAACTCGACGGCGATGCACGCGGCGGCGCCGCATTGTCTGTTCGGCACGTCACCGGCAAGCCGATCAAGTTCGCCGGGGTGGGCGAAAAACTCACCGGGCTGGAAGCCTTCCACCCCGACCGCATGGCCTCGCGCATTCTCGGCATGGGCGATGTGCTGTCACTGATTGAAGACGTGCAGAAAACCGTCGATATCGCCGACGCGGAAAAGCTTGCGAAGAAATTCAAAACCGGCAAGGGCTTTGATCTGGAGGATTTCAAACAGCAAATCGGCCAGATGAAAAAAATGGGCGGCGTCTCGGCACTGATGGACAAACTCCCGGGCGAACTTGCGCGTGCCGCGCAAGGCGCACCGCAAATCGACGACAAACACATCCGCCGCATCGAAGGCATCATCAACTCCATGACACCGAAGGAACGCGCCTACCCGGATCTCCTCAAGGCCTCGCGCAAACGCCGCGTGGCCGCTGGCGCGGGCGTGACGGTGCAGGAAGTGAATCAGTTACTCAAGCAGTTCGAGCAAACGCAGAAGATGATGAAAATGATGGCCAAGGGCGGCATGCAGAAAATGATGCGCGGGCTGAAGGGGCGGATTCCGGGGTTGCGGTGAGCGGAATTCGGGACACCGCTGGTTCGATCAAGAATGCGTTTGCGCAGGTTCCCATTCCAAAATCTCGATGGGAACTTACCCTGCACGACTGTCCCGAGTGTGACGGGCTGACTACGGCGTTGCTTGGGCGCCACTATCAAACCATCGTGCCTGCCGTAATAGACAGGTTGTTCGAGGCATTGCCCTTATTGAGTCCACAAGCCCTGCATCATTACCTGCCCGCTTGGCTTTTGCGTGGCCTCGAAAATCCAGGTGGCTACGTTTTGGAATTCACAATATATCACCTGGCACCTTCCAAGAAAGCCTTGGCCGAGAGTCGCCCCTACTTTTACGAGAGATTTTCGGTCTTCAATGCCGCACAGCGGGCAGCCATTCAGAATTTTTTTCTGGATATTGACGACTACCAGCTCTGGACTGGTTATGAAGGGGAAGTTGAGCGGGGCAAGGCACTTTGGTCTGCCGACGGCGGCCTAGTGAAACCTTCCACCATCGTCACACCGCCCAAATAACTGCAAACGCAGGATGCTGTTGCGCGCCGCGAACCCTATCGTTGACGCCCACACATCAATCGCTGCGGCTACATCTCCCGCGCCTGAAGTTTCAACAATTCCCCGATTTTCTCCGAAGCCTTCAGGCCCGTTCCCGTCAACACCAGCACGGTTGATTCATTCGGTTTAATCGCCCCACTCGCCAGCAACTGGGTAAGCCCCGCCGCGGCCGCGGCCGATGTCGACTCGACATAAAATCCCTTGCGCGCGAGCGTGCCCAGCGCGGCCACGATTTCATCCTCGCTCACAGCGACGATGCCGCCGCCGGAATCCCGCACGGCTTTGAGCGCTTCCACCACGCGCGTGGGTTTGGATGAGGCGATACCTTCCGCAATGGTTGGTGTTATCGTCGTCGGAATCAGATGATCGACGCCAGCCTGGTACGCGTTGAAATACGGCGCGCAGTTGGCCGCCTGCACGCCAAAGATGCGTGGCATTCTGGTGATTTCGCCGTTACGCAGCAGCTCGCCAAAGCCGCGTTCGCAGCCGGCGACATTACTGCCGTAACCCAGCGGCACCACCACATTGTCGGGCGCCTTGAAACCGAGTTGCTCCCACAATTCATACGCGAGGGTCTTGGTGCCCTCGGCGAAGAACGGGACCCAATTGTGGCTGGCGTAAAAAATCTCGCTACTCATGCGCATGGCGGTATCGGCGACATCCTGCCGCGTGCCGCGTATGGTGAACACATCGGCGCCACAGGCGGCGATCTGCGCGATCTTCGGATACGACGCAGTTTCCGGCACAAGAATGCGGCAGCGCATGCCCGCCGCCGCCGCATAGGCCGACAGCGATGCGCCCGCGTTGCCCGATGAATCCTCCAGCACTTCGTTGATACCCCGGCTCTTGAGGTAACTCACCATCACCGTCATGCCGCGATCCTTGAACGAGCCCGTCGGCATCATGAATTCGAGCTTGAAGCGGATGGACGTCCCTTGCCATTCACCACCCAGCAGCGGCGTTCCGCCTTCGCCCATGGTCACTGCGTGCCTGACATCGACGGCGATGGCCTTGGCGTAACGCCACACGGAGTGGCAGTTGGTGTCGATGTCCGCGCGCTTCAGGCCCGCGCCCTGCGCTAGATTGAGATAACCGCCGCTGTCGGAACGCCAGCGAGGAGTGTCGATGGGGTAGGTGGCGCCTGAAACCGGATCTACGAAATTCATAATAAAAACAAATAGTTACAAAAATATCGTCGTATACCACTTCGTCGTTCTGGCGAAGGCCAGGTCTGGAGAACTAACGCGCGTTGCTCGCCAAAAACTTCCGGCTCAAATCCAGCACCCGCTCCACATCTGCCATGTTGTTATACGCATGCAGCGAAAACCGCAGCATGCCCCGGCGTATCGACAACCTGACCTTGTTCTCGCCCAGATGCTTGTAGAGCCGGTCGAAGCGCTCGTCCTCGGTGCCGTAGTGGTTGGCGCTCATCGCGCCCACCGTGACAATACCCGCGAGATGCGGCCCCGGCTTGCCGCCCGCCACCGGCGCGCCAATGTCGTAAAAGCCTTGTGCCAGCGCGTGCGACAGTTTGCACACATGCGCCTCGATACGGCGCGTGCCAACTTCAAGAATTTGTTTCAATGAGGCATCGACCATCGCTGCATTGGCAAAGTTGTAGTTGCCCAAGTCAAAACGCCGTGCGCCCTTGGCGTATTTGAACGTGAGATCGCCGAGCGCGGCTTCGTGCGCGTCACCCAAATCCACACCAAAGCGCGCGAGGTACGCGGGCTGCATTTTCTCCGCCCACGCGCGGCGCACATACAAAAATCCCATGCCGTAGTCGGCAAGCAAACCCTTTTGCGTGGAAGTGGTCAGCGCATCGATATTGGAATTCACTACGTCGGTATGCATGATGCCCGCCGACTGCGCGGCATCCACCAGAAAACACACGCCGCGCTCACGGCACGCCTTGCCGAGTTTATCGACATCGGTACGAAAACCGGGTGCGAAGCTCACGGTGGAGGCCGTGACACAGCGTGTGCGTTCGTCGATACGCGCAATCATCTCGTCCACCGGCATGGCGTTGTTGACCGCCTTCACCATGCGCACTTCGACACCGTGGCGTTGGAGATTCAGCCAACAGTAGACGTTATTCGGGTGCTCCAGATCGGCGCACACCACCACGTTGTCGCCAGCCTTGAGGTTTAGCCCGGCGGCCACCATGTTGAGGCCCTCGGAAATGTTTTTGGTGTAGGTCACTTCATCCGCTTGCGCATTTATCAGTTCGGCAAAACGACCGCGCGCGCGTTCGATGGTGGCGAACATGGCGTCCTTGTCGCCGCCATTTTCCGTACGCGCATCCATATGCGCATACAGAGCAGAACGCGTGGTGGCCGAAGGGACGCCGCGCGCGGCCACGTCCATGTAAGCAATGCCTTTCAGTGCTGGAAAGTCTTCGCGAAATGCGGTGATGACTTCAAAATCTGCGGTAGGTTTGTTCATGACCTGCTCCCTTCCAAATACGTACGCGAAGAATAATCCGCCGAAATCCGCCCTTCGACAACATCTTTTTCCACGGCGGTAATGGTGCGTTGCCTGGCATTGCCATAGCCCGCGCCGCCCGGTGTCATGATGCGCAGCACGCTACCGCGCGGCAGCGGCACATCGGCGGCGGCGGCGGGCAGTTTTTGCTGTTGCGGTGTATCCGGGTTCAGCACAAACGCACCGCACGCGCCCGATCCACCACCTGCCATGCCGCGCGACGCCACATGCTGCCGTTCGGACGACAGACTCACCACGATGTCGTCGGCAAGCACCCGGTAATCGCGCACCACGCCCGCGCCGCCACGATACTGCCCCGGCCCCGACGATTCATCCCACAGCGCGTAACGCTCAACGCGAAACGGATAGGCGTGTTCCAAAGCCTCGCTCGGCAGATTGGATGATCCGGACGCATGCACGCGTACGCCATCGACACCATCGCGATTGGCGCGCGCACCCATACCGCCCGCCACAGTTTCGTAATCGACAAAATACACGCCGGTACGCGGATCAGTGCCCGACAGCACGAACAGATGATGCGGCCCGCTGCCGGCCAGCGCCTTGTCCGGCATCGCCTGCGACAGGGCCGCTGCGATCACATCCCCCAGGACGCTCGCGGAGATTGACCGGCAGCCAATGGCCGCCGGCGGCACCGGCCCCACCACGCAGCCCTCCGGCGCGTGAATATTCAGCGTGCGGTAGTAACCGGCGTTGGCGGGCACTTCAGGATCGAGCAATGCTTTTGCCACGGTATACACCGTGGCAAGCAGCGCGCGATACGGAATATTGCGCGCGGTTTCGAGTTGCTTACCGGAGCCCGTAAAATCAAAGTCCATGCGGCCTTTGCCGATCGTTAAGGCGAGTTTGATGGCGCAGGTTTCGCCCTCGACGTTGCCATCCAGATAATCAACCGCTTCGTACCGCCCCGCCGGCAATCGGTTGATCGCCGCGCGGAAACGCTTTTCGGTGAAATCCAGATACCCCGCGATCGCCGCCTGCGTTTCCTTCACGCCGTAGCGCTCGAACAATTGCAGCACGCTCTTCGTGCCGACGTTGTTGGCGGCGAACTGCGCATTAAGATCCCCAACGCGCTCATCGGGCGTGCGCGAGTTCAACAAAATAATATCGACGACGTCGCGGTTCACCACGCCCGCGTGCATGATGCGCACCGGCGGAATACGCACGCCCTCCTGATAAATCGATTTACACACGGCCGCTTCCGAGCCCGGCACCATGCCGCCGACGTCGGCGTGATGTGCGATGTTTGCAACAAAGGCCACGATTTTCTTGCCGATGAATACCGGCGCGATGACGTTGATATCCGGCAAATGCGTGCCGCCGCCGTTGTAAGGGTCATTCGCGGCAAACATATCGCCGGGGCGGATGTCTTTCGCCGGAAAGCGCTTGAGAATTTCCGCCACCGCACCGACCATCGAACCCAGATGGATGGGCACGCGCTGCGCCAGCGCTATCACTTCGCCTTGCGCATCGAAAATCGCCGTCGAGCAATCGGCACGTTCCTTGATGTTCGGCGAAAACGCCGTGCGCATGAGTGTTGCGCCCATTTCCTCGGCGGTGGCGAGAAGGAAACGTGCGATGACTTCGGATTTTATCGGGTCGATTTTGGTTTTCATTTTTTCACCGCCTTCGCATCTCCCAGCGTCAAATGCAAGTAACCCACCGCATCGTTGTGCACGCGCGCCTTCGGCGGCACCACGGTGGTCGCATCCATTTGCTCAATAATCGCGGGCCCGGAGGCTCGCCAGTTCACGGGCAACAGCTCGCGCTGATAAACCGGTGTTGCCACGAATCCCGTGTCGGCAAACCAAACGCGGCGTCTGTCCATAACCATTTGTTTTAATTGACCTTTTCCCGACGCCTTCGCGGCAGCGGGAGCCTTGCGCGCGGCGGTAACCACCAGCCGCAGATTGACGATCTCCACCGGCTGCGCGGGCATGTCGTAGCCGTAAAACGCCTTGTGGCGTTTGTGAAACGCAGCAGTCAAGCGCGCAAGACTGGGGGCGCTCAAACGCTCCTGCGTCAGCGGCATGATGAGCTCAAAGTTCTGACAGAAGTAACGCAAATCGACGAACCAATCGAACTGCGCCTTGCGTTCCCCCTCATTTTTGCCCTCGCCACGCAGCCATTCGGCACCGCGCTTTTTCAAATCCGCAAAGCCCGCGTTGAACGCTTTCAGGTTCTTCGCTTCCGCGCGCAACAGCCGGGTCAGGCTGAAATCGCCACGAACATCCGCATGCAGCAGACCGATGGCAGAGAGCAAACCAGGTCTTGGTGGAACGAGCACGCGCTTCATGCCCATGTTGCGCGCTACGTCCGCCGCGTGCAGTGGCCCGGCGCCGCCGAAAGCCACCAGCGTGAAGTCGCGCGGGTCTTCTCCCTGCTCGACTGAAATCACGCGCACTGCACCCATCATGTTGACGTTGATGATTTCAATCACGCCTGCAGCGGCCTTGATGGCGTCAACGCCCAGCGATTTCGCCAACTCATCAATCGCCGCGCGCGCTTTTTCGGGATGCATCGCCATGCGCCCGCCGAGCAGCGATTTCGGACTCAGGCGGCCCAACACAACGTTGGCATCCGTTACGGTCGCCTTGGTGCCGCCGCGCCCGTACGCGGCCGGCCCCGGATATGCCCCAGCGCTTTGCGGCCCGACTTTCAGCAAGCCGCCCGCATCAATCCATGCAATCGAACCGCCGCCCGCACCAATGGTATGAATGTCCAGCGTGCGCGTGCGCACCGGAAAACCACCCATCTGGCGCTCGCTTTTTTTAGCTGGTTCGCCGTCGCGGATCAAACATACATCGGTAGACGTGCCGCCCATATCGAAGGTAATAAGATTGGGCGCCTTGAGTTGACGGCTGAGACCCACGCTGCCAATCACACCACCCGCCGGCCCGGAGAAAAACGTGTTCACCGGCATCTTGCGCACCGCACCCGGCGACACCGCACCGCCATTGGATTGCATCACGCGCGGCGTGTCGCGAACGCCCAGCGCCTTGACGCCCGCTTCGAATCGCTCCATGTAGCGATCCATGATCGGCATCAGACTGGCGTTAACGGCCGCCGTGGAAAAGCGCTCGAACTCACGAAACTCACCGAGCACTTCGTTCGACGTGCATAGATAAATCTCCGGCCACAGCGATTTCACCAGCGCGCGCGCCCGTTCCTCGTGATCCGCATTCGCGTAAGCGTGCATGAAACAGATCGCCACTGCCTCGACTTTTTTCGCCTTCAGCACCTCGACCGCGCGCCGCACGTCGTCTTCCACCAGTGGTGTCACCACGGCGCCATCCTGCGCCACACGCTCGGTGACCTCCAACCGGCAGTCGCGCGCAGCGGGCGGCATCGGCTTTGGAATATCCAGATTGAAGTAGTACGGCCGGCGCTGACGTGCGAGCTCCAGCACGTCACGGAAACCGGCCGTGGTAATTACGCCGGTGGCGGCCCATTTGCCTTCCAGTACGGCGTTGGTGGCGAGCGTGGTACCGAGCACCAGAAACGCGACATCCTGGCGCGGAAGCTGGTTCTGATCCAGCACCTCGGCTATGCCCTCAAGAATGCCTCTCGCCGGATCGCCGGTGGTAGTGGGCACCTTGTGATAATGGTAGTGCCCGCTGTCAAGATCGGCCGCCACCAAGTCCGTGAAGGTCCCGCCGGTATCTATGCCTACGAAAATCTTGCTCATGGTTCCTCAATGGCGCCGTATGCCGCTATGTGCAATAAACCACTACCGTCATTCCAGCGAAAGCTGGAATCCAGTGCGTCACCTGATCCGAAGGATCATGATTCAGATACTTCGCATCGGTTTACAACCTGGATTCCAGCTTTCGCTGGAATGACGGCACCAAGTATTGTCCTGATCGCGCTTTGCCGACACTTTGATTTTAACAATAGCACGCCAACCAAGCCGCAAGCGTTTGTGATAGCGTTTCAGTACAACCACGCTGGAGATTCACATCATGGCCAATCCCGCTACTGCCAACATCAAAGACCTCTTCGCAGCCAAAACCTTTCCACTCCCCGACGGCTACAGCCACGCGCTGTGCGCCACCATCGCGGGCTGGACGTACGACCTTTTGCCCGCGCCCGTGCTGCACAACGTCAAGGCGTTGATTCTCGACACGCTCGGCGTGATCGGCGGTGCGGCCCACGCACCGGGCATCCCGGAACTCAACACGCGCCTTTCGCGCTGGGAGCAAACCGGCAGCGCCACTGGTCTTATCGGCAAGCGCCGCTATTCGCCGCCCACCGCCGCGATGGCGAACGGGGCCGCCGCGCACGCGCTGGATTTTGACGATCAGCACGACCCCGCGCGCGTGCATACCAGCGCGGTGGTGCTGCCGGCGTTGCTCGCGGTTGCAGAAGACCTGTCGGCTTCGGGCACGCCCGTCAGCGGCAAGGATTTTATGCTCGCCTATGCCATCGGCGCGGAACTGGACGCACGGCTGGGCCTTGCCTGTTACAACAGTCTTGGAAAAGGCTGGCATCCAACCATGATTTTCGGCACCGTGGCGGCGGGTGTTGCAGCGGGGAAAATGCTCGGGCTCGACGCCGCGGGCATCGCCCACGCCCTCGGCATGGCGTATCACCAGGCCAGTGGCTCGGCGCAAAGCATGCGGGATGGCGCCATATCCAAGCGGCTGGGGCCGGGCTTCGCTTCACGCAATGCAGTGATGGGCGCGTTTCTCGCCGCTGATGGTTTGAGCAGCACGCGCGCGACCCTCGAAGGCAACGCCGGCTTTTTTGCGCTCTACGAACGCAACGAAGTCAAACCGGAGTTGCTCACCGATGGCCTGGGCCGCGACTGGCGCGTGGCGGAATACAGTTTCAAACCGTACCCGTGCTGCCGCTGCAACCACACACCCATCGGCATCGGCATCGAACTGCATCAGCGGGGCGTAAAAGCAACCGACGTCGCCACTATCGAAGTCGGCATGGGCAACGTCAACTGGCTGACAGTGGGCGCGCCTTACGACCCCGCGCGTAACGACGTGGTGCACGCGCAGTTCAACACGGCCTACAGCTTCGCCCGCGCGCTGGCGGACGGCAAGGTCGATCTGCACAGCTACCGCAAGCCCGCCATCACCGACAGCGGCATTACCGCACTGACAGCCATCACCAAAGTCGTCGATGACCCCACCATCGATCCGACCGCAATCGAACCTGCGCGCGTCAAACTCACCCTGAAATCCGGCAAAGTCTTCGAACTCAAACGCGATACCATCAAGGGCAGCCCGCAAGACCCCATGAACGACGCGGAGATGCGCGCCAAAGTGCGCGGGTGCTTGGAGTTTGGGTTGGGCGCGAGCGCAGCTGATGTGGATCGGTTGGCGGATGTCGTCGCCTCCCTGGAGACATCAGGAGATGCGGCAAAAACGATACGGGATGCGTTTCCGTCGCAAAGGGGCTAGTCTGGAGGTGCAACAGGATCGCACCCTACTGCCATGCAACGCCACCAACAATAAATTTTGCTAGACTCCAACGCACTTTTCCAAAGCTCTCTTCAGGACCCACACCATGGATTTCGCCTTAAACGAAGAACAAAGCCGCTGGCAAAACGAAGCTCGCCATTTTGCGAAGGAGGTGTTGCTGCCCGCCTCGCTCAAGCGCGATCAGATCGAAGGCGGGCGCGAACCGTGGGATTGGGACATCATCAAGGCCGGTTCCAAGATCGGCTTTCGCACGTTTGCCGTGCCGAAGGATTTGGGCGGCATCGGCGCGGATTTTGTCACGCAAGCCATCGTGATGGCGGAGTTGGCCAAGGGCGACAGCGCGATGTCGAAGGCGTTCAGCCAGAACTGGAAATGGAGCCATCTGATCGCCGAGTTTTGCACCAAGGATCAGAAAGATCGTTTTCTGAAGCCATTTCTCGCCGACGACACCTACGTGATCGGCTCGGCCAGCACGGAGCCGAACTCGGGTTCGGACAACCGTTATCCGCCGGACGATGTGACCTCCGGCTTTCGTGTCAAGGCCGAGCGCAAGGGGGATGAGTGGATTCTCAACGGCGAGAAAACATTTATCGCCAACGGCTCGGTGGGTAAGCTCTTTTTCGTCAACTCGCGCTCGGACACCAGCGTGGTCGCGCGCGAAGGCACCACGGTGTTCATGGTGCCGTTGGGCACGCCGGGGTTTCGCATCGGCAAGGTGTTCAACAAGGCCGGCTGGCGTTTTTACCAGAACGCGGAACTGATTTTCGAGAACGCGCGCGTACCGCACGCCAACGTGGTGGGCGAACCGCACAAGGGGCAAAAGGTGCGCAGCGGCGTTGCCGCCGAATTCAGTGATTTTGAGCTGGCCGCCAACGCGCTGGGCATTTGCGATGCCGCCGTTGAAAACGCCATGCAATATGCGAAGAAAGAAACGCGCGCGGGCAAAAAACTCTACGACCATCAACTGGTGCAGCTCAATATCCACGAAATGCACATGCTCACCGAAGCGCTGCGTTCCTACGTGATGCGCTGTGCGTGGGACATGGACACCAAGGTGCACGGTTCGCTAAGCCCGGTGCTGGTGATGGCTTACGCGTCGGACGTGCTGCAACGCGTGACAAAATTGAACATGGATGTTCACGGTACACGCGGCGGCATGATGGATGCGATGACGCAAAAGCTGGTACGCGACGGCATCATCTGGACACACTTGGCGGGCGATAACACGCAGCGGCTCAAGGCCGTGCGGCGCATGAAATAGCCGAAAATGCGCCGTAAAAATATGCAATAAAAACAGATACTTACAACTCTTCTTCATCAGAATAATCTGAAGCCATCGTGAGCAGCCCGTTCAGGATTTTCGGCAGCAACGCGCTGCGCACCGTGCTACTGCATTGCCTGCCGTCGTTCGAGCGCGAATGTGGCGTCAAGGCGGCAGTGGATTTCGGCTCCACCAATCACACGCTGGAAATCATGCGCGGGGGTGCTACGGCGGATCTCATCATTGCCACCGCCAGCGCCATCGATACGCTGACCGCCGAAGGCAAAATTCAGCCCGGCTCGCGCACCGACCTTGCCACGGCGGGTGTCGGCGCTTGCGTGCTCGCCGGCGCGCCACGGCCCGACATCAGCACAGTGGAAGCGTTAAAACGCGCGTTGCTCGATGCGAAATCCGTGTCGTATTCGAGGGCGGGCCAGAGCGGCCTGCACATGGCAAATGTCATTGCGCAACTGGGCGTCGCTGACGCCATTAACGCCAAGACCATCATCAACGCCAGCGGACTGGTCGGCGAAGTGGTGCTGCGCGGCGATGCCGAACTCGGCTTTCAGCAGGCAAGCGAGATTCTGGCTGTGAAGGGTGTTGATCTTATAGGCCTGCTGCCGGACGCGTTACAACTGAACAGCCTGTTCGCCGCGGGAATCGGCGCCACGACGAAACAACACGACGCCGCCAGCAAACTGATCTCGCTGCTGCGTTCGGCTGATGCCGCGCGCAGCATGGTTGAAAATGGGTTGACACCGGTTACGCCTTAGTTGTTTTCTGGCCGTACCACACCGGCATCACGCAAGAACAGCGGCAGATCCCCCGCGCTGAACGGCGCACCCGTCGCCCGTAACACGTCGCGCGCGGCAAGCTGCAGCCGCCAGCAGTCCTCCTTCAACGCGGCGCGCGCCTGCGCTTCAAGCACATTGCGTGATTCACTGCCCTCCGTCAAGCTCAGCATCAGCCGTAACGCCCCCGCACGCACCGAGCAGGCGGGGTGCTGCATCAGCCTTTGCATTACAGGGCGCAGCCGTGCGGGCGGCGGCGGGCGCTCGCGAAGCAGTGCCATCATGGGCAAGGCGAACGGATGCGCGGTATCTTCTTCGAGCAGGCGTTCAACACCGCGCCACAGGTCTTCGATGCCATTCACCGCTTGCCGTGCTACGCACGGCAGCAGCTGGCCCAGCGTCCACAACACATTGAAATCATCGAGGGGTAATTGTCCCATGCTCGCGTAGAACTGCGTGTTAAACAAACGCAGTGCACGGGCATGGGCGGCGGGATCCGGTTTGCCGCCGGCCAATCCGGGCAAGGCGCGCGATAGCGCTTCAGTAATGTCAAGCGCTGCTGCATCCTGTGCCGACGGCGTGACGTCCACGGGCGGGCAGACGACAGCCGTGTTGAATGCAGCCGCTCTTTCCGGTGCGGGTGAGGGAATATGCACCCGCGCCAGCGGCCCGCCGAGGTGGGTGCTTTCCACTGATGGTGTGTACGGCTTGCCTGACATGCTGAACGCGGCCCGTGATGGATCATGCAGCAGCAGGCCCAACGTCGGCAGACCGCGTGCCCAATCCGCGCTGCCCCAACCCGTTGCATCACCAGCAAGCCATTGATCCGCGCCGCCGCGGTCGATCAACACACCAATGCCGTTGGATGTCGCCGCACCTTGCACCAGCGTGCCGCCACGATACGCATCGTCGCCCGCGCCGTCGTACAGCACGCCCACCGCCTGATCCAGCCCCATGCCCTGCGCCACGCCGAACGACGCCACATACTCATCGTCACCGGACTCATCGCGCAACACGCCCACGGCTTCGTGCACGCCGTTGCCTTGCGCGTAACGCACGGCCTGATATTTGTCGTTGCCACCGCGATCCCACAAAAGGCCAATGCCGTAGTAGTAGCCCACGCCCTGTGCAAACATTTCGGCGGTGTAGCTGTCATTGCCCGCGTCGTCGCGCAGAATTCCGATGCCGCCGGCAAGGCTGGTGCGATAACCATACGCCGCGCCCTGCGCCATGCTGACACCGCCGCCGCGCCCGAATGCATCCGGCAAGCCGCCGGCAGAGTAGTGGTCGTTGCCCGCGCGATCCCATAACAGGCCCACGCCACCTGCCATGCCGTAGCCCTGCCCGTTGGTGCGTATCTGATAGCGGTCGTTTCCGGCGAGATCGATCACCGCACCCAGCCCAATCGCCGCCGCGCCCTGCGCGAAGAAGCCTGCCTCGTAGATATCGTCACCCACCATATCCAGTATCAGCGATGCGCCTGCAATGGCCGCCCCTTGTCCGCTCTCCGTGGTGATGTAACGGTCATTGCCCGCGACATCGACGATGGCCGACAAGCCGAGCACGACCAGATCCGAACCGTTATAACTGTCGTTCCCACCCAAATCGATTATCACCGATACGGCGCTGCCCGTCACCGGCGCACGTGCGTAACGGTCGTTGCCGCCGGGATCGATAATCAGCGCGGCGTCAGCCGCATGCACGTCATCGCCCGCAGTGCCTATCACCACCGTGCCGATGGCCGTCGCCAGCCGCGCACCCCCTCGCGGAAAACGCACGCGGGCGGCCCCTCGCAACGCAGCGATAAACCCCGCAGTGGCGTCAATAAACCGCTCGTTCGCGCGCGCGAGCATGGCGCTGTCCACCGCCTGCATCACGCTGAGCAAGACTACCGCCGATGGTGAGCGGCCATCCAGCGACCGGATCACGGCCGCCGCATCAATACCGCCAGGTGCTGCTGCGCGCAGCAGCGCCTGCGCCTCCGCAAGCGCTTTCAGATACGGCGCCAGCAGTTCGGTAATATCCACCTCGGCCACATCCGCAGCAGGCACACTTGCCACAGCGGCGAGTGAAGGTTCAGCCGCAGCCGTCGCAGCCAGCCGCGACAACGCATCCGGCACGTGCCGGCTGAAAAGCGCTGCTGCATCAGTTGCAGCCAAAGGGCTTCCCAGCAGTTCACGCACCATCGGCGGCGCGGTGGGAGGCGGGGGCCCTTCGTGGCGCGTCAGATTGTCTATGGCCTTCAACGCTTCCGCCCCCAGCCCACGCCGTTCGAGTATCGTCTGCACCCGGTCGGGCAGTGCTTCGGCACCCTGTGCCGGTGGCGGCATTGCTACCGTCAGCGCCATCAGCAGTATCGCCGTGAACAACCCGTTGTCCAGTGCCAACCTTACACCCGGCCGTCGCGAGAACGCGTTCATTCTCCGTCCCGGTTTGGCAACGGCATCGCGGACATACGCATGTCATGGCGGCAAATCATTGTTATCCCGTGTAGGCAAGCCGCGTCGGCTTCGCTATAGTAACCTCACAGGATTCCCACCACGGAGCAAACAAGCATGAAGTTCACCAAACGGATCGCGCGCGTTGTGGCGGCAGCCGCCATGCTGGGCGCGTGCCTGTCCATCGGCATGGCGCGGGCCGCCGACCCTGGCGACATTGCCGACGGCCAAAACCTGTTTCTCAACAAGGGGGGCTGTCAGGGCTGCCACGGCTGGGCGGGCGATGGCCGCAAAACCGACAACCAGCAACCCGACGGCGCCAACCTGCGTGAAACGCAACTCGATCGCGACCTTATCATCATGACCATCAAATGCGGGCGGCCGGGCCGCAGCATGCCCGCCTATGATCGTTTTGCCTACAGCCAGAACGACGGCCGCTGTTACGGCATGAAACAGGCCGATCTTCGCAACAATCAGTTGCCCGACCCGCCCGCCACGCTGCAAGCACGCGAGATCGAGCGCATCGCGGATTTCTTGTTTGCCAAAGTCATCAAGCAGGGCCCGATGACTCGCGAAAAGTGCATCGCGTTTTGGGGCGGCGACAACGGCGCCTGCAAGGAGTAGCCGTCACTACCTCTACCGCCCCGCACGCGAATTAGTTCAGCGAGAACACAAAGAGATAGCTCGAGTTCTCCAGCTTGTCGAACTTCACCGGGTGCAGATGGCGCCCGCCTGACTGCACCGCGAGATATTGCTTGGGGCCAATCGCATAAGTTACCGGCGCACCTTTAAGCGTGGTGCCGACGTTAAAGCGCCAGAGTTCTTCCAGGGTTTCGTCGTTGTAGGCCACCACCCAGCCGTCCTGCAACGCGGTAAACAACACACCGCCAGCGGTAACTGTCGCGCCGGAGCGGACTTCAATTTCTGTGACGGCTTTTGCCACGACCTTGTGGTTGTTGGTGTCGAACGCCGTCACCGCGCCGTAATACAGATCGCTGGTGTACTTGCGCGCGCCCGCGCTGGCGCGATCCGGGCCTTTCGGGCCGAATTTGAATTCGGCGCCAGTCTGCATGAAGCAGCCTTCGGTGCCCACGCCATACGCAATGCCTTTCACCGGGTTGTAGGCCGTGGGTTGGTGCGCAACACCGCCGTGCCACGTCGGGCAGGCGCGTTTGAAGCCATCACCACGCAAGGCGCGTGCTTCGCGGTTGTAAATCTGCACGTCCAGCCTGGGATCGTATTCGAGCGGCTTGCCGGTGTTGGCGTTCAGGCCCTTGGTCCAGTTCAGATCATTCACGTACTGCGCGCCCTTGATGAATTTACCCGTGGCGCGATCCAGCGTGTAGTAGAACCCGTTGCGGCCGAAATGTCCGACAACGCTGCGGCGCTCGCCGTTGATATTGGCGTCGTAAAGCATGTGGATGCCGTTCTCGTCGTAATCCCAGCCGTCGTTGGGCGTGTACTGAAAGTGCCACCGGGGCTTGCCGGTGTTGATATCAAGCGCCACCACTGAATCGGTGTAAAGGTTATCGCCGGGGCGCGCTTCCACGTCGTAAATCGGATACGGGTTGCCGGTGCCAAAAATATAAAGCTTGTTCTTGGGGTCATACGACCCGGTTTGCCAGATGCCGCCACCGCCCGTCTTCCACGCTTCGTTCTTGTCTTTCCAGGTTTCGCTGCCGGGGTCGCCGGGTTTGGGTACCACATACCAGCGCCACAACTCATTCCCTGTGTTGACATCAAGTGCAGCCACCCAGCCGCGCGTGCCTCCATCGCCCGCGCCGTTTTGAATCAGCACCTTTCCATCGGCTACCAGCGGGGCCGTGAGAAATTTCTCCTGCAAGCCGAACTCGTTGCGTGTTGCGATGGCTTTGTCCCAGATGATTTCGCCGTTGTCGCGGTTGATTGCGATCACACGCCCGTCGGGCAGATTGGCAATCACCTTGTCTTCCCATAGTGCGATGCCGCGCGTCATTGAGGTGTTGCCCTGACGCTTCACGCCCGGGTCGGTAACCCACACAAACTCGCCCCGGTTGGGGTTGCGCGCATCGATTTTATAGACCGTGCCCCAGCCATCGGTCGTATACATAAAACCGTTATCAATCAGGGGGTTGACTTCATTTTGCGGACCGTTCGGGCCGACGTCCTGCATGCCGCCCAGGGCTTTCGCCCACACCATGCGCAAATCCTTGACGTTAGTGCGATTGATTTGCGTGAGGCGCGAGTAACGCGTCGCCGCGTAGTCGCCATTCATCAGCAGCCAGTTATGCGGCTCGTTTTGTGCGTTGAGCAGGCGGTCGCCGTTTACGGTAAGCCGGTATTGCGCGGCGGC
>OMIN01000017.1 GCA_900299145.1 Betaproteobacteria bacterium
GCCAACGGCAGCCTCACGGTAGGCACCCCAGCGTCGATGGCGGTGAGTTACAGCCATACCGCAGCCAATACCTGCTCTGACACCTTTCAGGTTGCCGGCACTGGGGCAGCCACCACTGCCGCGCGCACCGTGAACGTGACCATTACACCCCCCACGCTTACCGCGACGAATTCGACCTCGACTATTGCCTACAACAGCACGAGTTTTACCGCGGTTCCGCTGACGCTTGCCGACCCGGCGAGCGGCATCACGATTACCACTAACCTGCCGGCGAATTCCGGTACGTTGCAGACCAACGGCGCGACCATTTCCTACCGCGCCGACAATGTTAATTATGTGCCGCAGGTGACATTTCAATACCGGGCAACTGGGCCGTGTGCGTCACAATCGGCCATCGCGACGGTAACGCTAAACATTAATCCGCCGGGCCCCACGGGCGCCAATCCGGTTGCTGCCAATGTGGCGTTCCAGACGCAAACGCAGATTGGTGCCAATGTTGTTGGGCAATTCGATCAATTGACCGTGGTGAGCGGCCCGACGAATGGTACCGCGCCGAGCCCCGCGCTGAATGTGTCGAGCTTCACCTACACGCCGAATGCAGGGTTTGTCGGTACTGATAGCTTTACCTATACTGCACGAGCGCCGGGTGGCGGCGTGTCGGCGCCCGCGACAGTCACCATAACAGTGCTTGCGCCCGGCGCCCCAGTTGCGAGCAATCGAACCGTGAACGCCGCGTTTAATGCCCCGACGGCGATTGATCTCGCTGCAAACGTTACGGGCTTTGTCAGTAGCGTGGCGGTGGTCGCCAATTCGGTTACGAACGGCACAGCAACGGCGAGCGGCACCGTGGTGACTTTTACACCGACGGCTGGTTACTTCGGCGCGGCAACATTTCAGTATACGGCCATTGCGCCTGGTGGTGCGACATCGGCGCCGGCGACGGTTAGTATCACCGTCGGCACGCAAGCGCCGGGCGCAGGCGCCGCCGCCATGACGGTTCAATTGAATACACCGGGCACGCTCGATCTTGCGCCGTTTATTACAGGCTCCGCGATCACGGGCATTCAGATTGCCTCTAACCCGGCCAAGGGAACTGTTACAGTCAATGGCACCCGGGTGACCTATACGCCTGTGAATGATTATTTTGGCGTAGACACGTTTACTTACCGGGCGTTTGGCAACGCAGGGACGTCAGCGCCAGGCCGCGTAACGGTAACAGTAGTGGGGCGTCCCGACCCCACTAAAAACGCCACAACCATGGGGTTGTTGAACGCGCAGGCTGATACCGGCCGGCGTTTTGCCCAGGGGCAGACATCGAACTTCCAGCGACGGCTTGAAGCGTTGCGACGCGGGGCGGCGGCGCGCAATCAGAGTAGCGATGTTGGAGCGAATGCCGTGGCGCGTGGTGATATGCCGGCGAGCGGAGGCGTGTGGGCCTTTGATCCAGCAAACGGGCCACGAAGCGCGAAAAAACCACCTGCATGCGAGGTTTCATCACCAGCCAGCGAGCTTCATTGAGCCAACGACCCGCCCGTAATTCCGTTGACATCCGGGCACGCAAACGCAGGGCAGCAATTTCGTCAGTATCGCTCGAGGGGCGTATCACGATGTTGAGGTAGTATTTGCGTCTCAAACGAAAGGGAGATTGAGAAACATGGATTTGCAATTGAAGGGTAAAACTGCGCTGGTCAGTGGCGCGAGTCAGGGGCTGGGCCGGGCGATCGCGATCGGGCTTGCTGCGGAAGGTGTGCAGGTGGCGATTACCGCGCGCCGGCGCGAGCTGCTGGAAAACGTGGCGGCCGAAATCGTGAAACAGGGCGGGCTAAAACCGGTGATCATCGCCGCCGATCTTTATCCGGAAAACGCGTCCGACGAAATCGCCGCGCAGGCTTTAAAGGCGATGGGGCGCGTGGACATTGTTGCCAATTCCGCAGGCGGCAGCCGGCCCTTGCCGCTGGATGGTTCCAAGGAAGCGTGGCTTGAAGGCATGACGCTCAATTTCTGGCGGTTGCGCGAACTCACACATGCGTTGCTGCCAAGCATGATCGAACACAAGTTTGGCCGCGTGATCAATCTGACGGGCACGCGCGAGCCGCGCAACCTGAACGCCGCGCATGCGGCGAAAGCGGCGGTGCACGTCTGGTCGAAGGGTTTGTCAAAGGTCGTCGCGAAAGACGGCGTGACGGTTAATTGCATACAGCCGGGCAAACTGCGTAGCGAGCAAATCGACAAACGCATGCCCACCGAGGAAGCGCGCCGCGAATGGGCCAAGCACGAAGTGCCGATGCAACGCGTGGGCGAGCCGGAGGAGTTGGCTGATCTCGCGGTGTTTCTGGCGTCACCGCGCGCCGGCTACATTTCGGGCAACGTTATCGCGGTGGATGGTGCAGCACGCTTTTTTGCATTCTAATGGTTCATATAAGTATTTGTTTTTATTATGTTTTTTAGAGATCGTCTGGCAGAGCTGGTGCACGGCATCCGTTATGCGGCGCTGCCGCCTGAGGTAATTCATCAGGTCAAGCGCATCACGCTGGACACGCTCGCCTGCGCCTACGGTGCGTTTCACAGCGAGCCCGCGAGCATGGTGCGTGCAATCGCGCGCGATTTGGGCGGGGCGCCGCGTTGTAGTGTCATTGGTACAGCGGAAAAGACTTCATGTACGCTGGCAACGCTGGTGAATGGCACGATGATGCGTTATCTCGACGGCAACGATTATTACTTTGGCCGCGATTCAGCGCACCCCAGCGGCAACCTTGCGCCGGCGCTGGCGGTGGCGCAGCACGCCGGCCGCGGTGGCCGCAAGCTGATCGAGGCCATGGTCATTGCCTACGAAGTCCAGTTGCGGTTGTGCGACCTTACGGGCGTGTCGGAACGCGGCTGGCACGCTGGCACTCACGTGCAGTTTTCCAGCGCGGCGCTGGCGGCGCGTTTGCTTTCGGACGACAGGGCGGTGACCGCCAACGCCATTGCCATTGCCGCCAGCCATAACAACACGCTCGCGCAGTCGCAGCGCGGCAACATTCCGATGATGAAGGCCACTGCCGAAGCGACGATTTCCAAGGGGGGGGTTGAAGCGGCGTTGCTCGCGGCGCGCGGATTGACGGGCCCGGAGGAAATTTTCGAAGGTGTCGCGGGCTGGAATGTCATTGTGGCCGGCGGGTTGGACACTGATGCTTTGACCCAGCCCTGCAACGAGCGCTACCGCGTGATGGATGCCTGTCTCAAGCCGTTCGCCGCCGTGGCAGGTGCAATGGCGCCGGTGCAGGCGGCGATTGATCTGGCAGCGGAGCATCGATTCGACTCCGGCGACATCGAACAAATCACCATCAAACTCCCCGCCAATGCTGCGAAAAAAGCCTCGGGCGATCCGAAGAAACTCGTGCCGCACGACAAGGAAACGGCCGATCACAGCTTTCACTATTGCGTGGCCGTGGCGTTGCTGGATCAGGCTTGCGGCGAAGCTCAGTTTACCGAGGCAAAGTTGCAGTCGGCTGCCGTGCGCGGATTGATTGAACGCACTGGCGTAGAATCCAACGATGCGCTGACCGCGCTGTGGCCGGGGTCTTCCGGCGGTGGCGTGACGGTACGGCTACGCAGCGGCGCATTGTTTGAAAAAGTCTACGAATACCCACCGGGTCATCCGAAAAATCCAGTCAGCGACGCGGATATTGAACGGCGGCTGATTGAGCTGTCGCATGGCGTGTTATCCAGATCTGCCGCGCAGGAGGTGATTGACGCGGTGTGGCGGCTGGAGAAGTTTGAAGATTTGGCCCTGTTTGCGGCCGTGCTTAAAACCGGGGCCTGATGACTTTACTTCGCGTTCCATAGCGCCAGCATGCGGTCAGCCTCGGTTTGCCATCGGGCCTCTTCATCCGCTGACATGGGCGGCAGTTTAGGACCGGTGAGCACGTCGCGATGGTCGATCTTTGCGCATTTCACGAAGTACGGCAGCCGGGTCTTCTTGCCGTCGCTGAGTTCCAGAATCGCTTTCTGAACCCGAAGGACTTCAGTCTCGTGACATTCGATGCCGTATGTGTCGAGCTGAGTCAGTATGGACGGCAAATCGGCCTCGCCAAACAGGCTGCGTGCCAAAGCCACGACTTCGTCTCGGGTAATTGCCACGTCACTGTCGTCAGTCAAGCCGCACGTTCACCTGCTTCACCACGCTTTTCCAGCGCGAGTCTTCAGTTTCCAGAAATTTGCGGAAATCCTCCGGCGAACCGGGCGTAATGTCGAGCGTCACGGCGGTGAAGCGCGCCTTGACGTCGGCGCTATTCAGCGCCTTGTTGATCTCCGCATTGAGCAGCGCGACGACCTCGCGTGGCGTACCCGCAGGCGCCAGCATGCCGTACCATTGATAGGCGATGAAATCCTTGACGCCCTGTTCTTGAAACGTCGGCACGCTGGGCAGCAGCGCGTGGCGCTGAGCACTGGTAATGGCGAGCGGCTTTAGCTTGCCCGCGCGCACATGCGGAAACGACGCAGGCGCGGCATTGATGACCAGCGGAATCTGGCCCGCCATGGCGTCCACCAGTGATGGTCCGCCGCCCTTGTAAGGCACATGGTTTAGCGTGAGCCCGGTCTTCATGCGCAGCCACTCGTAAGTCATGTGCGGGCCACTGGCGAGACCGCTGGTGCCCACGGCGAATTTCGCAGTCTGCGCGGGCGTGAGGGCCAGCAGATCCTTTAGTGTGCTGACGCTGAACGACGGATGTGCGGCCATGATCTGCGGTGAAGTTGCCACCAGATTGAGCGGGGCAAAATCCTTCACCGCGTCGTAAGGCGGCTTGGAGTACACCAGAGAGTTAATGCTGTGCGGCTGGTCGGCGAGCACGAGGGTGTAGCCGTCCGGAGTGGCCTTGGCGGCGATGACAGTGCCGATCAAGCCGGTGGCGCCGGGCCGGTTGTCGACCACGAAGGTCTGACCCAGCGCATCGGAGAGTTTCTGACCGATGGCGCGGCCGGTAAGATCCGAGCCGCCGCCGGGCGGATAGGGCACGATGACGCGCACCGGGCGTGAGGGGTATTTGTCGGCGGCCTGCGCAAGGGATAACAGCGTGAGTGCCGTTGCCAGCGTGAGAAAGCGTATGAAGTTCGTCATGATTCGTGTCCGGGAAAACGCAGGGGCTAGCTTATCACGCCCCTTGTTGCGAGCCGGACTTTGGGACCGGACGTCAGCGCCCCGCCGCGCGCCGGAAGCTGATATCGCCGTAGTAGGCCAACGTGCTTTCGCCGGTGTTGTCGGTATCCGTCATGACCGCCACCGATGTGATACGTCCTGGCTCTTCGCCGAAGGCCTTTTTGAAGTCCTCAACCACGTTGCGCAAACGCTCCTGCCACTGGCCGACGTTGCCGTCGCCGGAATCCGCCACGATCATTTTGATGCGTGACGTATGCAAATTGGGCAGCACGGTATCCACTGGTGCACGGTTTTCCCAGATGTACATCAGCGTCGCGTAAGGCATTTTCTGGCCGGTCAACAGACGCACGTTGTCGCTGAACATGCGCTCATCCATCGGCAGCGCGTCGGTGTCGCCAGCGAACGTGATCACCACGCGCACCGGTGAATCCTCAAACTGTTTGGTGCGGTTATCAGCTGTTTTGATCAGCGCGGTGGTCTTCCATTGCCACGCCAGATACGGAAAATCATTGGGGTCGATATCAAGACGATGCACCAGCCCCGACGCCGAGCCGTCTGCCTTTGCCTCCACCACCGTGCGGCCGTTGTATTCGACGAGCTTGTAGTGCGTGGGCTTCTTGAACTTGGAAAGCGTCCAGCGCCGCCAGCCGTCGGGCAATGTAGTCTCGCCGGCGGGGTTGTTCTTCGAGAAGATCTTGACGTACGGCAGCGCGACTTCGGCCGGGCCGTCGGGCAGGGCTGCGCAACTGGCGAGCAGCAGCAACCCCAGCAAGGCCGCGATGTGGGCATAGCGTGCAGCGCGTGCGTGGCGCACTGAACTCCTCCTGCGACAGCTTATTGAATGATTTGCTGCGGATTCTAAACAACTTACAGCGAGTCTGCCCGGCTAGTAAGCGTGTGTTTTAAGTATTTGTTTTTATTGGTTATTTCTGACAACCACTTCGCGTGCCAGCGGCGGGGTTGCAGCAAAGTAGCGTTTGATTCCGGCGAATATCGCTTCAGCCATTTTGGCTTGATAGGCTTCGTCATTCAGCCGCCGTTCCTCATCCGGGTTGGTAATGAACGCAGTTTCCACCAGAATCGAGGGAATGTCGGGCGATTTCAGCACAGCGAAGCCCGCCTGCTCGACGTTATTTTTGTGCAGCTTGTTAATCGTGCCGACTTCGCCCAGCACAGCCTTGGCGAGTTTCAGGCTGTCGTTGATGGTGGCTGTTTGTGACAAATCGAGTAGCGTCTGCTTCAGGAACGGGTCTGGCACGTCGATATTTACGCCACCGATCAAATCCGCTTCGTTTTCCTTGCGTGCCAGAAAATTTGCCGCGGCCGACGTGGCACCGCGCTCTGACAATGCGAACACCGAAGAGCCACGCGCCTCGGGGCTGGTAAAGGCGTCCGCGTGCACCGACACGAACAAATCCGCATTGGCGCGGCGCGCCTTCACTACGCGTGCGCCGAGCGCCATAAAGTAATCGCCGTCGCGGATCATCAGCGCGCGCATGTTGGGCTCCTGATCGATGCGCTCCTTCAGTTTGCGCGAGATCGCCAGTGTGACGTTTTTTTCCCACGTGCCGCTGCTACCGCGCGCGCCGGGGTCTTCACCGCCGTGTCCGGCGTCGATGGCAATGGTGATCATGCGCGCGGGCCGGCGCGTGTCGGCGCGGGCGGAGCGATCGGGCGTGGCTGGTGCACGGGCCTGCGGCGTGGCGGGTGGGCGCGTCTCGACGGGGGCGGCGGGGGAGTTGGGGGGTGCGGGTGCAATGGCCACTGGTGGGATGGCCGCGGGTGCCGGCGCGGATTCGGCCGGCTTCTCGGATTTATCCACCAGCGCCATCAGCGGGTCAGGCGGTTCCAGCGGGTAAATATCAAGCGCGAGGCGATGCGCATAACCGGCGACCGGCGCCAACGCGAACACCTGCGGTTTCACTTCGGATTTCAAGTCAAACACCAGCCGCACCACATTGGGTTTGAACTGGCCCACGCGCACGGATTTCACATAGGGATCGTTCGCGCCGATTTTTTCGTTGAGGCCGGCGAGCGCTGGGGTGAGCGCGACGTTTTCCAGATCAAGTACCAGCCGTTCAGGATTTTTCAGACTTAGCGTCTGGTAACGCAGCGGTTGTGGCGATTCGAGCGTGACACGGGTGTAATCGGCGGCGGGCCACACGCGGGCGGCGGCGATCGTTGTTTGAGCCGCCTGCGGCATTTGCGCAAACAGCGTGGCGGCGTATCCCAAGCCCGCCAGCACCAGCAGAAACACAATGAACGTCTGTAGAACAGATTCACGCGCGAAGCCACCAACGCCACCAAAGCCGGAGCGGCTGCGCGAATCGCGGGAGACTATGTCATTGTGAATCTTTTCAAACACGATACTCCGGCCTCCGAGTCGGCGAAAATTGTTGCGATTCGCCCCGAATCCGCTGCTGTTGGCGCCTGTAATTCGATTTTCAGTTCAATTCTCAGGTCCGCGGGTGGCAACCCAGCAGCCTTTTCCGGCCATTCCACGATGCAAATCGACTGCCGGTTGAAGTGTTCCCGGAAGCCGGTTTCTTCAAATTCCCGAGGGCTGCAAGAACCCATGAACCTATAAAAATCAAAGTGATACAAGTATAACCTAGAAACTTCATAAACTTCAACGAGGGTAAAGGTCGGGCTTTTGACCTTGCAGGTAACCCCCAGTTTCCGCAACAAGCCGCGCACCAGCGTGGTTTTGCCCGCGCCCAGCTCGCCAGACAGGTAAATCACCAGCCCGGGCGCCAGGCAATCCGCCAGCGCGCTGCCCAAGGCCAGCGTATCGGCTTCGGCGGGGAGCGGCAGGTTAAACTGAGTCATATGCATTCCGTTGAGCCTTCAGCCGATTTGGACAAACTCGCCCGCGACATCAA
>OMIN01000018.1 GCA_900299145.1 Betaproteobacteria bacterium
CTCTACGTCTCGTGGGCTCGGAGATGTGTATAAGAGACAGGCTGGGCACATTGCGCGCGGTGGCCGAGATGAAGCTGCCGATCAACGTGGTTGGCATCATCCCCGCCACGGAAAACATGCCAGGCAGCCGCGCCACCAAGCCGGGTGACATCGTCAAGAGCATGTCGGGGCAGACGGTGGAAATTTTGAATACCGACGCCGAAGGCCGGCTGATTCTATGCGACGCGCTGACGTACGCCGAGCGTTACGAGCCGTCGGCAGTGATCGACATCGCCACGTTGACCGGCGCTTGCGTGATCGCGCTGGGCCATGTGGTGAGCGGCCTTTTCGCCAACGACGATGCTTTGGCTAGAGAGGTGCTTGCCGCGGGTGAAGCCGCGCAGGATCGCGCCTGGCACTTGCCTTTGGACGACGAATATCAGGAGCAGCTCAAAAGCAATTTTGCCGACTTCGCTAACATTGGCGGCCGGCCTGCGGGTGCGGTCACGGCCGCGTGTTACCTGTCGCGCTTTGCCAAAAAATTCAAATGGGCGCATTTAGACATCGCCGGCACCGCGTGGAAATCGGGCCGCGAAAAAGGCTCCACGGGCCGCCCGGTGCCGCTGTTGACGCAGTTTTTGATCGAGCGAGCCCATAAGAAATAAACAATAAAAACAAACACTTATACACCATCAATGACGCGGATTGATTTTTATACCCATGTCGGCAACAAACTGAATATCGCCTGCCGCCTTACGGCCAAGGCCCATTCGCAGGGCCTGCGCGTCGCGGTAACCTGCCCGGACGCCGCCACCGCGCAAAGTTTTGACCGCATGCTGTGGACGGTCGCGCCACTGGCCTTCGTGCCGCATTGCAGCGCCGCGCATCCGCTGGCGGCACGCACGCCGGTAATCATCGATCACGAAGGGTTGTTGAATACGCCGCCTGCGGTGCCGCCTTCCGGGCAGTCTGCCGTCGCGCCGCTGACGCACGATGAGGTGCTGCTTAACCTGTGCGATGAATGGCCGCCGGCTTTCAGCCGCTTCCAGCGCCTGATCGAAATTGTCAGCACCGACGACGGCGACCGCGCCAGCGCCCGCGCGCGCTTCAAGTTTTATCGCGACCGTGGCTACGAGATTCATAGTCACGATCTGTCCGCTGCGCCCTCTGCAGCCGCCTGACTCGCCCGATGGCCGACGCCCCCGAACAGGATAGCGGCGATGAAATACTGGCGCGCGCCGACGCGCTGATCGGCCGCCACCGCCAGCAGCTTGCGCCACTGCGCGCAGTGGCAGCACCTGTGTTACCGATAACACCGATTCCGCCAATACCGTCAATAGCAGAGGCGCCGCTGCCTTCAGCACCGCCGCTCGCTGAACCCCAATCTCCGCCCGTACTGCCACCAGAGCCGTCCCCGGCGCTGGCGCCCGAATCCGCCGCACCAGATGATGACGATATACCGTTGCTGACCGATATCGTGCAGCCCGCCGCCGTCAATGAGGCGCCGCCCGCTGCTGCCACTGATACCGCCTCTGCCTCGCCCAGCATTTCTCAAACGGCGGGCGTTGACGGCCCTGCACCAGCCCCGCCGGAACCCAATCCAGTACCGGCGGGCACGGAAGTGATTTCGCGCGTACAGAATCAGAATCTCGAGCACTTGGCCTATTTGCGTGTGATGTCACAGGTTGATGAGCGTATCGGCAGCGTGGTGCGCAATCAGGTCATGCCCGATGTCGGCAACGCTCTCGATCAGGCGCTCACGCGCATCGCCGCCGATCTCAAGGCCAGCCTCGGCGACATGGTGCGCAGCACTGTGGCGGAAACCCTGCGCGCGCATCTTGCCGCCCTGCCCGCGCCGGCGCACGCAACCGCAGGCACGGCAGAGCCCGCAGCAGCCTCCGGTATAATCGCGCCCTCTTCCGACACCGCCTCCCCCGCCAAGAAATCGATGGAACTCGCCAAGAGTTTTGAACCCGCCGCCATTGAAGCGCGCTGGTATCCCGAATGGGAAAAGGCCGGCCATTTCAAAGCCGGCAACGACCCTGCCAAGTCAGAAAACTATTGCATCCTGCTGCCGCCGCCGAATGTCACCGGCACGCTGCACATGGGCCACGCGTTCCAGCACACACTGATGGATGCACTGACGCGCTATCACCGCATGCGCGGCGAAAACACGCTGTGGCAACCCGGCACCGATCACGCCGGCATTGCCACGCAAATCGTGGTGGAGCGCCAGCTTGATGCACAAAAAATCTCGCGTCACGACCTTGGCCGCGACAAATTCATCGAGCGCGTGTGGAAGTGGAAGGAAGAATCCGGCTCCACCATCACTCGCCAGATGCGGCGGCTGGGCAGTTCGTGCGACTGGGAGCGCGAGCGCTTTACCATGGACGAAGGCCTTTCGCGCACTGTCACCGAAACCTTCGTGCGCATGCACAAAGAGGGGCTGATTTATCGCGGCAAACGGCTGGTGAACTGGGATCCGGTGCTGCAAACGGCGGTATCCGACCTGGAAGTGGAATCGGTCGAAGAAGACGGCAAGCTGTGGCACATCCGTTACCCGTTTGCCGAGGGTGAAGGATATTTGGTGGTCGCCACCACGCGCCCGGAAACCCTGCTCGGCGACGTAGCGGTAGCCGTAAATCCCGACGACGAACGCTACACCTCGCTCATCGGCAAGCACGTGCGCCTGCCGCTTACCGGACGCGAAATTCCGGTGATCGCCGACGATTACGTCGATGCCGCGTTCGGCTCCGGCTGCGTCAAGATAACACCAGCGCACGACTTTAACGACTATCAAGTCGGCGCGCGGCACAAGCTCACGCCGATCAGCATTCTCACGCTCGACGCAAAAATCAACGACAACGCGCCCGAAACCTATCGCGGGCTGGATCGTTTCGAGGCGCGCAAGCGCGTGCTCGCCGATCTTGAAGCGCAAGGCCTGCTCGCCGAAACCAAGCCGCACAAGCTGATGGTGCCGCGCTGCGGCCGCACCGATGCCATCGTCGAGCCGATGCTGACTGACCAGTGGTTTGTCAAAATGGAATCGCTGGCGCAGCGTGGCCTCGACGCCGTGGCTTTGGGGCACATCAAGTTTGTGCCGGAAAACTGGACGACGACCTACAACCAGTGGCTCACCAATATTCAGGACTGGTGCATCTCGCGGCAACTGTGGTGGGGCCACCGCATTCCCGCGTGGTATGACGCCGAAGGCAATGTCTACGTAGCGCGCAATCTCGAAGAAGCGATTACGCAATACGACGCGAAACTGCCCGAACGCCTTGAAGCCGGTGAAAAGGTCGAACCTGCGCCGCTGCGGCAGGACGAAGACGTGCTGGACACCTGGTATTCGTCCGCGCTGTGGCCGTTTTCCACGCTCGACTGGACCCCCGGCTATCCCGGCGAGACCAACCCGGCGTTGTCGCGCTATCTGCCGTCGTCGGTGCTGGTCACCGGATTTGACATTATCTTCTTTTGGGTGGCGCGCATGGTGATGATGACGCTCCACTTCACCGATCAGGTGCCGTTCCGGGAAGTGTACGTGCATGGCCTCATCCGCGACGCGGAAGGCCAGAAAATGTCCAAGTCGAAAGGCAATGTGCTCGACCCGCTGGATATCGTCGACGGCATCACGCTCGACGCACTGCTCGAAAAGCGCACGGCAAATCTGATGGATCCGCGCCAGGCGGAAAAAATCGCCGCCACCACCAAGAAGCATTTTCCCGACGGCATCGCCGCCTTCGGCACCGATGCGCTGCGTTTCACCTTCGCCAGCCTTGCTTCGCCCGGCCGCGACATCAAATTCGATTTGCAACGCTGCGACGGCTATCGCAATTTCTGCAACAAACTGTGGAACGCCACGCGCTTTGTGCTGATGAATTGCGATGGCAAGGATGTCGGGCTGGATGACAACGCAGCGTTTGAGTATTCCGCCGCCGACAAATGGATCATCAGCCGTTTGCAGCGCGCCGAGGCTGATGCAGCGCAGGCGTTCGGCGAATACCGCTTCGACAATCTTGCACGCACGATTTACGAGTTGACCTGGGACGAATACTGCGACTGGTACGTTGAACTCGCCAAAGTGCAAATGCAGGCTGGCAGCGAGGCCCAACAACGCGCGACACGCCGTACGCTGGTGCGCGTGCTGGAGGTGATACTGCGACTTGCGCACCCGGTGATTCCGTTCATCACCGAGGAATTGTGGCAGATCGTGGCTCCCATCGCCGGCAAAGCCGGCGATGGTACCAATTCCGGCAAGACGGGCGACTCCATCATGCTGCAACGCTATCCGCAAAGCGAGCCAGCGAAAATCGACGCTACAGCGGAAGCCGACATCGACACACTCAAACAACTCACCAACGCCTGCCGCACGCTGCGCAGCGAAATGGGCCTGCAGCCCGGCCAGCGCGTGCCGCTGATCGCACAGGGTGACGCCGAGCGCCTGCAAACCTTCGCGCCGTACATGGCAGCACTGGCGCGGCTTACCGATGTACAGATAGTCGATGCGCTGCCGCAGGCGGATGCCCCCGTGTCCATCGTCGGCGCGTTCAAGCTGATGCTGAAAGTGGAAATCGACAAAGCCGCCGAAAAAGCACGTCTCGAAAAAGAGCAGGCCCGCATCAGCGGCGAGATCACCAAAGCCAATGGCAAATTGTCGAATGCGAAATTCGTCGACAAAGCGCCGCCGGCCGTGGTGGCGCAGGAACGCGAACGCCTCGCCAACTTTGAGAAAACGCTGGCGGAAGTCAACGCGCAGTTGGCCAAGCTCGCCTAAGCCGGTTAATACGTAACTATTTGTTTTTAAACAATTTTTAGGCGCTCATGCACCACGCGCTGCGCGCCTTTCGTCATCCGAATTATGTCCGCTACTTTGCCGGGCAATCGGTATCCATCCTCGGCACGTGGATTCAAACCATCGCCCTCAGTTGGCTGGTATACCGGCTTAGCGGCTCGGCGTTTCTGCTCGGCCTTACCGGCTTTGCGGCCCAGATCGCGCTGCTGATCTTCGCGCCCTTCGGCGGCATCTGGGCTGACCGCTTCGACCGCCGGCGGGCGCTGGTGGTCACGCAATGGCTGTCCATCGCGTTGACGGCGGTACTGGTGGTGTTCACCTGGTCCGGCGCACCCAACGTGTGGGTGGTGATTTCAATCGCGGCGCTGCTCGGCATTGTGCAGGCGCTGGAAACGCCGGTGCGCTCCTCACTCACGCCGGAACTGGTGCCGGTGAAAGCCGATTTGCCGAGTGCCATCGCGTTTTCGGGCGGCATGCAAAACGTGGGGCGCATGCTCGGCCCCACCATCGCGGGCCTGATGCTGTTGTGGTTCAACGAATCGATCTGTTTCTTGTTCAACGCCATTTCCAAGTTCGGCGTGCTGGTGAGCCTCGCGTATCTGCGTTATGAAACACAGCCTGTACTGGCGCCCGCCACAAACGTGTGGACCAGCATCCGCGACGGCGCGCAATACACCTGGAATCTGATTCCGCTGCGCTATTTGCTGCCGATGATGGCGCTGATGAGTTTTTGCATTACGCCGTATCAGGCGCTGATGCCGATTTTCGCTGCGGAGATTTTCGGCGGCGGCGCCTCGATGCTGGGCTTTCTGGTGGGCGCAGCAGGATTCGGCGGCCTGCTTGCCGTGGCCTACCTCGCGGCCCGGCCGCGCTTGCAGGGCCTGGCGCGCTGGGCGGCCATCGCGCCGGGCCTGTCGGGCGCTGCGCTGCTGGCATTCACATTTTCGCGCAGCCTGCCGCTGTCGCTGGCGTGCATGCTGGTGGTGGGCTTTGGCGTGCTCACCATGGCGATGGTGTTGAACACGATCATTCAAGTCGTGTGCGAACCGGAAAAACGTGGCCGCGTCACCAGCTACTACATCATTTGCTTCATGGGCATGCACCCGCTGGGTTGCCTCGCCGCCGGTGCACTGGCCGAGGCCATCGGCGCGCCGCATGCGCTGGCGATCTTCGGCGCCACCTGCGTGGCCGGTGCAGCAGGGCTCGCCTACCAAATGCCGCGTGTACGCGCAGCGTTGCGGCCGTTGTATCAGCGGGCGGGGGTTATGGATAGCTAACGAAGGCTCCCGCAGCATCAACCCGCAAAATATCGCGCCTTCATCCGCTGGCAATAAGCCTCAAGATTCGGCAACTTTTGCGCCTGTCGCCGGATCGGCAAATCAATCGGCACCCACAGCAGGTTGGCGAGAAAGCCGTAGCCAGTCGCGTCAATGGACGTTGGCTCGTTGCCCAGAAAATATTTCTGCTCGCTGAGCAGTTCCGATAGCGCAACCACATCGCGGCAGCCAATGGCGTAAATTTCGTCGCGGCTGTGGCGGCCCGTGCCCTGTTGGTAAAGCTGCTTGCGCAGCCCGCGCCGCGCCATGATTGGAATGATATGCCGCAGCGGAAATTTCATGCGGCCGAACGCGGCTTGCTTCACCGTTTCAAAGCCCACGCCCTCAATCCAGCGCGAGTACACCACCGGCCAGTAAAGGCTCTCTCCAATGGTGCGCTGAATCACCAAGCCCAGCGCGCGCTGGTGCGGTGTAAGGTTCGCGTCGAGCTTGTCACCGTAAGTGGCCTTCAGGTAATCGATGATGAAGGTCGAATCAGCAACGATTTTCCCACCCGCGCCGGTGTCCTCGATATATGGCATCTTGCCCTTGGGCGATTTGAAGATGTCGGCATTGCGCGGGCACTCGTAAGGCAAGCCCGCCATGCGCAAATACGTTTCGACCTTCATGCAAAACGGGCTCATGTTCGGCAAGCCGTAGGCGGGCGGAAACTGGTAGAGTTTTATCATAAGAAACCTTCGTTGGGTCTTGCGAAGATATTATTTAAGTATTTGTTTTAATTGATATTTTTAAGAAACTGAGCCACCAAAAATGGAATCCGCTTTATCATACGCGTTCCGCGCACACCTTGCGTAGCGTGCCCGCGTACACCGCGCTACACTCGGCGCGTTCATCGTGATTCGACCGCGTATTCAGGTCGCCGGAGGAAATCATGGAAGCCATTGCCTCGTTAGCAACCGCCGCCGGACTCGGCTGGGCCAGCGGCGTGCGCCTTTACGCCGTGGTGTTTTTTCTGGGGCTGCTGCAATTTTTCGGCATCTACACGCTGCCTGCGAATCTGCAAACACTGGGCAACGGCTGGGTGATGGGCGCGGCGGGCTTCATGTTTCTGGTGGAATTTCTCGCGGACAAAATCCCCGGCTTTGATTCGGTGTGGGACGCAGCACACACGTTCGTGCGCATCCCCGCCGGAGCGCTGCTGGCAGCCGCAGCCGTGGCCAGCGGCGATCCCGGCATGAGCGTGGCCGCCGGCATCCTCGGCGGCGCGGTGGCGGCGGGCAGCCACGTCACCAAGGCCAGCACACGCGCACTGATCAACACCTCGCCCGAACCCTTCAGCAACTGGACGGCGTCATTCAGCGAAGATGCTCTGTCCATCGGCGCGGTGTGGACGGCGCTGGTCTACCCGATGGTGTTTCTCGGATTCCTGATCGTGTTTTTCATTCTAGCGATCTGGCTGCTGCCGAAGCTGTGGCGTGGTCTAAGTCGCGTGCGCGCTGCGATACGTGAGTTGTTTGGACGACCTGCAGCGGGCACACCCTGAACTTAAAGACGCTATCAATACTTCTCGCCCTCAAACGGCACTTTGCGCCCGACCAGACTCTCCAGCAAAATCAATTCCGCATCGGTGTGATTCACCACCGGCGCCGGCTCGATCAACAAGCCCTTCTTCGACATGCTCGCCGAGGCGTAAATGTAGCGCGGCGAATCGTGATAGGTCGTCTTCACCGTTTCGCCCTTAGTAGGGTCGGCAAGCGGATCGAGTTGCGTCGAGCCATAACAGGTGCAGGCGTAAGTGCAGTCAGGCACGCATTCGAGATACAACCCCGTGCCGCGTATGCCGATGGTCGCGGTGCGCGTAGAAACATTGACGCGGTTGCCCGGCACGAACACCGACAGCACCTTGCCCGCCAAAAGGCGCAGCGTGCCCTGCTCCACCTTGCTCGTGCCGCCGCCGAATTCCAGCGTGGAATTCGCGCGGATCATGTACGCATCACGATTGACCACCACCACGGCGTCACCACCGCGCGCGGTTTCGACCACATCGCCCGGGTTGACCTGCGCACCCACTGCGGCGGGTTTGCCGTTGATCCGCACCACGCCGCTGGCACGCGCCACACCGGTCTTGATCTCGCCCTGCGCCAGCGCCTCGCGCATATAACCCACGCCTGCCGCAAGTGCGGCGCTGCTACCAGCGATGCGGGCGAGCCATGTGCGTCTGGATATCAGTAGCATCGAACATCTCCTTGTTTAATGCTTTGCGCGAGGTGAACAGCATATCACCGCTTCTCGACCAGTAATCAATCTCCTCTGGCCGCGTTAGCCCCAAGCTCGACACTGATCTGTGCAATGATTGACTGTCATGAGCACTATAAAGTCAAGGTTTCCTAAGCCGCGAGACAACAGACTTCCGGATCGCTTCATACTTGCGATGGCAATTTTGCATGCGGTTTGTCAGAAAAATTCGTAATAAAACCGGAAATAATTCCGAAATTAGTCCAAACGGGCTATTGCGTACGGGGAAGGAAGCAGTAGACTTCGAACTGTAGTCGTTACTTGGTCTGATACATTTTACTGACAGAGGCTCACATGTTGACCATCAAGAAAATTTTGCATTCTACAGCCTTGGCTGCAGCTATATCCTTGGCAGCCGCTAGTGCGCTACCTGCCGCTGCGGCAGTTACCGTCGGCAACAACGATTCTGGTAACTGCTATCCTTTCAGTTGCTTTCCAAGCGACAATGGAACTACCTATCAGCAAATTTATTCTGCGACGGCATTTTCAGGCATCACGAGCTTCAATCAAATTAGTTTTTTTGGCCATTCTGAATACCTTGGCCTGCCGATGGATACGGCCAGCTATAGAATTACGTTCTCTACGTCCAGCAAAGCTGTGAATGGGTTATCGGGGGTCGGCTCTGAAAACGTCGGTGCCGATTCCCAGTTGTTCAGCATTGTCAACGTCAGTGGGAACATGCCTTCAGTGTTGTCTTTTACCGGGGCTACCTTCACTTACGATCCTTCATTGGGCAATTTGCTGATGCAAGTTGATGTCCTGACGCCGTTGCCTCTAGGGCAATATCAATCATTCTTCCAGGCTGACTACACGGGAACTGACACGCAGCGCTACTATGCATATAACGGCTCCCCTGAAGGTACAGTGGGTAACGGAGCGTTGAGAACGGAATTCAGCAACGTGTCAGCGGTCCCCGAACCCGAAACTTACGCCCTGATGATCGCCGGCTTGGCGCTGTTGGGTTTTGCCGCCCGCCGCAGAAAGCAAAAAACCGCATAATAGAACATTGCCTTAGCCTTAAAACCCCGCTTCGGCGGGGTTTTGTTTTGGTGGCGCCATTTCACGGCTCAATTGGCCAACTTCGCTATTATGCAAAAAATCATAAGTATTTGTTTTTATTGACTTTTATTACAATCCCGGCTTAAAAATCATCACCGCATAAAGCGCCAGCACCATCGCAAACGCGGGCACGCCGAGCGCCACCCACCAGCGAAATGCGCGCTTGAATGACAGCCCCAAGGCGTCAAAACTGGCCGCTTCATTCGCCAGCCGCGCCATGCGATATTGCAAAAAAACTACCGGGATCCAGCACGCGCCGGTTGCGATGTAGAGCACCGCCGTCATGACAAACCACGGCGAGGTAAACATCCAGCCGCGCTCGATCATCATCCACGCGCCGGTGATGGGTTGCAGCACCACGGCGGTGGCAGTGAACAACCAGTCGGCGAGGATGACATAGCGCGCCACCACGCGCAGCGCTTCGAGGTTGCGCGACACGCACGCGGTAAACATGAAATACGCGATGCCCGCGCCGGTGCCGAGCAGCACGGCAGCGCTGAGCACGTGCAGGTATTTCAGAACCAGATAGGTGGTCACGTCAATGGGTCACCACAGTAGTTCACAGCAGCGGATCACGGGAAATACGTGCGCCACGCGATGTCAAGCCGCGCGAGGTTCACGGCTTCCGCAAAATCCGCCAGCGACATCAGGCCTATGCACGGCAGCGCGCCACGCGCGGTGAGCGTGCCCGCCGCGAGCTTGCGCGCGAGCACGATGGCAGGCATGCAGGGAATTTCCGGCCCGTGCCCGCGCCGCGCCACAAGATGCCAGTCGATGCGTGCCGGCTGGCCATTGACATCGACGCCCGCCACGCCGATGTGCATGCCGCCGGTGTCGCTGCCCAGCCAATCGAATTTCGCGCCCCACGTTTGCATCAGCCGCGCGACGACACGGGCGTTGCCGATCAGCCCCGCACGCACAACGCCCGCGAGCAGCCAAAACGCCCACTGTGCAAAGGCGAGCTCCAGCCCGGCGTCAAACCGCACGCGCGTGACACCGCTGTAGCGCGCCGGAAACAGTTGCAAATCGGGCACATCGCAGCGCGCGAGCCAGCGCCGGCCGAACTCCGGATAGCGAAAGCGGTGCATATCCTGCCAGCCGTAGGCTGTCTGCCAGCGGCCGGCCTCCCACACACTAAACGGCTTGCCGCAATACGATAGCACGGCCGCCAGCGTGGCCACGCCACGCGGCGTCTGCTGGCCTGGCGCGATGCTGATGTCGATGCTGTCGAGCCGCGCGAAATGTGCGCGGTGTTCGTCGATCACGGCGGACGACAACGCGGGCAAGGTGCTGGCACCCGCCGTCACCAGCACGTTTGCCGCACGTGCGGCCTCGTCCAGCGCGGCAATGCCTGCAACGAATTCACGCCCGTCGGCGAGATCAATGTAATGTGCGCCCGCCGTGATGCACGCCTGCGCCACGTGGTAACTTTGCCCCTGAAACGGCCCGCAGGTGTGAACCACCGCCTGCACGCGCAAAGCTTGCAGGCGCGCGGCGAGGTCAGCCGCCGTGTAATCGAGCGCCACGCCTTCGTGGGGTGCACCGAGGATTCTTGCGGCCTGTTGCGCCTTGCGGGCATCGCGCCCGGCAACAATCAGCACTATGCCCGGCCCGTGCGCCGCGAGCGCGCGGCAAATGCGGCCGCCAAAATGGCCGTAACCGCCCAGCACCAGAATGCGATACGGAAGAGAAGATCGTGGGGAATGGAACGCGTGATCCGTGCGTGCGGTCCCGCCGGGTTCTGGCAAGACGCCGGCCTACTTTTTCTGCATGAAAAAAGTGAATACCTTGTCGGCCTCGGCCGAAGACAGCAGCGCGTTGCCCGTCTGCTTGGCGAAAGCCTGAAAATCTTTCGTCGATCCCGGATCAGTCGCCAGTATCTTCAGCACCTGGCCGGATGTCATGTCGCTCAGCGATTTTTTCGTGCGCAAAATTGGCAGCGGGCAATTCAGGCCGCGCGCATCGAGTTCCTTGTCGAAAGCCGTAGACATTGTTGTGTTCCCCCTCAAATTACCATGCGTCGCAGGCGGCAAGAACGCCACCGCTCGCGGAAACGGCGGATTATAAGCGAGCGCCCCGCCGCCGCCTTGTATAGCCTGCCAGAATTTTGTAAGTATTTGTTTTTATTGAATAAATTACAATAGACAACCGTTGGCCGCATTCCAGCCCAGCCTACGACTTCGCCGGTTTGCGGCCACTGTCCTTGCGCTCGTCGGCGTCCTGCTGGCGCAGCTGGCGCAGGCGCGCTTCGGTAGCCGACAACTGGTAGTAGTCGCCGTCGCCGGCCTTCAGCGCCAGTTGCAATTGCTCGATGGCGGCGCCGGTGCTGCCGTTCAGCACATGGGCCTCGGCCTGCGCTCGGTGATGCGCAAGCCGGCGGTTTAGCATGGCAAACGCGCGCGACTGGTATTGATATAGCCGGAAATCGCTGCTGGCAATTGCTAGCCGCGCCTCGATCGCTTTCAACGCCTCACTAGGGTTACGATGCCTCAGCAAGGCCTAGGCAAATTCGTAGACGGCAGCGCGGTGGCTCGGAAACGCCTGCGCGACATCGCGGTGGCAAATCAGCGCGTCGGCATCGCCGCCCGCGAGTTTGATGCGGCAGCCGAGCAGTTCCACCATCGGGTGCTGTTTGAGCACCGATTTGAGCGCGGCGAATTCCTTGCGCGCGGCGGGTACGTCGTTGAACTTTAGCAGCGAAGCGGTCAAGCCATAGCGCGCACCCGCCTCGGACAGATAGCGTTTTTCAGCGAGCATGTCACGAAAATAGGCGACGCTTTCGCGCGGCGGCTCCAGCTCGGCACGCAACCGCGCGCGCACGAGGTGAAATTCGATCGGGTCGGCCACTTGCTTGTACGGCAGATTGGCGGCACGGCCCTGCATGTCGGCGATGCGCTCATAAGTCAGTGGGTGGGAGCGCAAATACGAAGGGGCACCGCCCTCGACCAGCCGCGTTGCGCGCTGCAGGCGCTCGAAAAACAGCTCCATCCCGCGCGGATCGAAGCCGGCCTTCTCGAGCATTTGCAGGCCCATGCGGTCAGCCTCTCGCTCAAAATCACGCGAGTAATTCAGTTGTTGTTGCACGGCTAGCGCGGGCCCAGCGGCAATTGCTGCCTGCGACACCTGTGAATTGGAACGTGCCGCGAGCAACGCAATGGCAAACGCCGCCAGCGACACCCATTGGTTGGCCTGCTGGTTGGACACCATGCGTGCGATATGACGCTGCGTAACGTGTGCAATTTCGTGGCCCAGCACACCCGCCATTTCGGATTCGCTTTGCGCCGCGGTTATGAGACCGGTGTGCACGCCAATCTTGCCGCCGGGCATGGCAAAAGCGTTGATCTGCGTATCGCGCATCATGAAAAATTCAAATGACTGGCGCGTATCGGCACCGCGCGCGGCAAGCCGATTCCCCACGCCGGCCACATAGTCAGTGATTTCCGGATCATCGTAAAACGACGGGTCGGCCCGCGCTTCCTTCATGATGCTCTGACCCAGCTGGCGCTCCATCGCCGGGGTGAACGCTGATTGCGACGCCTCGCCCAGATCGGGCAGGCCTTGCGCCTTCACGTTGAAATACACCACTGGCACCAGCAGGAGAATGGCGAAAAAGTAGCGTGTACGCATGGTGCTATGATAAGGGTTATTAGCGTCGAGTTCCCCGACTTTCCGGCGCACATTTACGTCTGGTTACACATTTTCACGGCAACGATTTTCATTTATGAGCAAGCTCACCCACTTTGGCGCACATGGTCAGGCACATATGGTCGATGTCGCCGCCAAGGCAGAGACACACCGCGTCGCGCGCGCGGCCGGGCGCATTTGCATGCTGCCGGCAACGTTAAGGCTGATCGCGGCAGGCACGGCAAAAAAGGGCGACGTCATCGGCATCGCGCGTATCGCAGCGATTCAGGCCGCCAAGCGCACGGCGGAATGGATACCCTTGTGCCATCCGCTGGCACTGACACACGTTGATATCGAATTCAAGCTGGATCGCAAGGCATCTGCGGTGAATTGTATTGCCACGGTGGAAACGCGTGGCCGCACCGGCGTGGAAATGGAAGCGTTGACTGCCGTGTCGGCGGGGCTGCTGACGATTTACGATATGTGCAAGGCCGTGGATCGTGGCATGGTATTGTCTGACATCGGGCTCCATGAAAAAAGCGGCGGAAAGAGCGGGCACTGGGTAAGACGTTGATTAGAATAGGCTTTTTTGAAAGCTAAGCCGAATCCGCCGCGTATCAGCAACCACAAATCGACAGCCGCAACACGCGTCAAATAATCGCTTGTCCACATCCTGTCCAACTGAGGATCAGGAAATGGCTTCTTACAGGCAACGCAACGGGAAGTGGCAAGTGACCTGACTGGCTTTTTCTGTGCCAGGTTGAATGTTGTATTTTTCAACTTGGAAGAAGGAGTCTACGGATGGCGAACAAGAAGCATGGCCCGGAGCAGGCGGTCGTAAAGCTCAGGCA
>OMIN01000019.1 GCA_900299145.1 Betaproteobacteria bacterium
ATCTCGTATCGGTTGTAGGAAGCCAATTCAAAAAACAACCGGCTGGCGTAAATGTAGTAGCCGTGGTCTGTGTATCCAGACACCGGCAGTTGATGCACCATAAAACCACCAGTACGTGCAGCTTCATGAATAACCTTAAAGGAATTGTACTGATTCAAAACGTGCTCTGTCGTTCCAACGTTCAGCACCACATCATAGGCACTGCGATGTCGCGCAGGTAGATTCTCGCGATTGAGATCAAAAACCTCGGTTTTGTATCCCTTTGCAATATCCATGGAAAGATATCGCATGCCGCATTTCTCTATTAGCTCGCCCGCGAACGATTCATTCAACCCACCACGCACAGGGTCGTAAGCAGAGCCGACCGCTAGCCGGTGGGCGGTAATATCCAACTGTGGCTGCTTTTCTCCGTCCGAGAATCCTGATACAAAGTTTCTAATGCTGGCAGCGTCGGCCTGATACAGATTTGAACTGCCGATGTCGAGTACATTTAAGCCACTTTTGCTGAATACGCCCTTATCCTTGAGCGCATGCATCAGTGACATGGTTATTCCCATGATTGGCCCCTAAGGATTTCCATCAATGCATAACTCCCGTGAAATATCCAGTACAACGTCGTCCAACACCTGGGGTTGCAAGCCGGTTATGTGAGTTGTTTTCTGCATCCCAATCCCACTGTACTTGGGCTTGAAAGGTATGTGTACGCCTTTTGCTTCCGCTGTTGTGGGAGAGATAAGTGTCGCGGGCACGCCCATCCGGGCGGCAAGACACCTGGCAAGATCGACATAGCTGACATTCTCTGCCCCTGACAGATGCAAGGCGCCTGGCGCTCGAAACTCCCCGATCGTGGCGAGCGACTCCCCGACGAATCGAACCGACATCGGCGCAAATGTCAGGTCGGAAAATGGCTCTATTGCCTCTCCGCGATCCCACGCCCGAAACCAGTTCGGCAAGGGGGACGTCGTACGGCCAAGAATTTTTGTCAAGCGCACCACATTAATTCGATCCGCAGCGTTAAGGCGGCGAACGATTTCCTGGATGGCTATTTCCGCTTCCGCCTTTTGCCTGGCGTAGGGAATTCCCGGTGAATGCGGGTCATCCTCATGTGGCCAAGGCCGGTCCCCGCCAAAAACCGAGTTCGTAGAAATAAACGTTACGAAGACACCCTGCTCAAGCAGCCAACCTACCAGTCGCGGCGTAAATTCAACGTTGATGCGATAAGCGAGAGGATCTGTCTCGCAACGTTCATAGTTAGTGGCCGCCGCCACGATATAGACGTAATTGATGCCCGCCGGCACCATAAACCGGGATTCACTTTCGAAGTCCAGGAAAACCTTTCCCTCGCCGACCGAATCAGGGCGTCGTGTACTTGCAATCACCCGCTGATTGCGCCGGATCAGTGCACGCACCAACCCTCCCCCTACGAGGCTATCTCCACCAACCACCAAATAGCCGTCACTCGAACTCATATTTCCAGACTCCTAGCTGCGCAACAGCACCCTGTGGGAAAGATCCTGCATATACGTCTGAACGGCCTCCGCTTGATCCTCCTTGGGAGCAAACGGCGCCAACACCGTTCCATCCGTCGCAAAAGGACCATTGGTTACCTCATGCACCACCAAGACATCCGGACGGATCAGAAGCGTATGAAAAGCACTTTCCGAAAGGCGGTAGTAGAAATTGCGGCCGGAGCCTTTGGCCCCTAATTGGATTACATCTTCGATGTTTCCATCGTTGTCAAATACGACAACGTCCACTTCCCCATCAAGAATATGGAACGATTCGGACTTGTTAATATGTCGATGGGGATGGATATAGCTATCAGAAGAAATAGCAATCAACATTTCATGCAGCGGGTCCGAATTTGACTTGTGAGCGCATATACGTGCGCGCTTGCGGGGGCTCATCTGCGCCTGTCGCTTCAGGAAAGCTATTTCGCCTTCACCAATGCGAACGATGGGGTCTTCTGCGATAAAGACCTCCTCACTGATTTTTCGCAGGTTCATATTCACTAACGTTGTAAACCGAAATGGGACTTGACGCGAAAATAGACATGAATTTCCCGCCGCGATCCCGATAGGATTGATTCCTGGCCAGCACCTTCTGCTCGCTTTCCGGGTTAAGAGACAACAGACAATAGTCAATACCGCCTAACTCGATCTCACCTGATCCACGTATAGGAAGTCGCGAGCCTGGCATAAGTAGTTGTTTTTTATGTGAATTATCATCTATTACGCAGTAAACCAGATTTTCAAGCGAGAACATGTTGATGAACTTCGCCGCGAGATGCCCCGCGCCAAAAATGGCAACCCTCTTTCCGGCCTGCTGCCACATACTGAAAAGTGACTGCAATTGGGAACGAGCCGACATGAATCCATCTGCAAATCTTTCCCCCTCAGCAAGCAAAGCCGCTTCGCCGCCCTGTTTTCTGCCGGGTGCCGTCACTACTTTCGAATTGTTGACTATGCCAATGAGCGAATCCTCAAGTGGATAGGGATAAATGATCGTTTCCCGCATTTCAAGCGCCGTGTTTGCCACGAACGTACCTAAGGTCTGCGCATTAAAATAGGTGATGTGCTCCTCCCACACAAACGTGTAGTCGCACGCCCGGATAAACTTGCTGCTATCGGGCATTTCAAAGGCAAGGTAACCACCGGGTTTTACCATTGCCCTTATCACAAGAATGAATGCCACGGGATCATGTGCGTGTTCGAGCACATGCCGTACCAATAGCAAATCTGCCAACCCATGTCTGGCAACAATCTGGCTCACTCTAGCTGTATCCAGTACGGCCTGAATTGACTCCAGTCCCGCGCAAGGATCCGTGAGGCCCAAGTCGGAGGCCGCATCTACCCGATACGTATTTTCATAGCCGAGCTTGTTAAAACGAGCTATCGTGGAATCATCTTTGTAAGTCAACCCAACTATTTTGGAACTGCTGTGGATTCCCGGCAATTGCATGAGGCGTTGTGTAAAGTCATCAAGGTGCCCTTCCGGTTCGTTATAGGTCAGCCAATCGAAGTGCGATTTCACCTGTTGATGCGGCATAGGATCAATCAATTGGATCAGGCCGCAATTCTTGCATTGTCCAGCAATCAGCGGATGCGTCTCGCACGGACTTGACCCTGCCTGCTCAAAACGATTGCTGGGGGGCTGCTGGCCAAAGTCAACCAGAACACCCACGGCATTTGCGCGGCAACTCAGGCATTGGTGAATTCGTGTCACGACGGGGTCTCGTTGTCCATGCGTACCAGGCAACGGCCCGCCTGGGAGCCGTCACGCATTTTTTGAATGGCTGTATTGATTTCCACCAACTCATAGACATTGGTAATAATCTCGCGCAGTTTGATCCTTCCCGCACGATAGAGTTGGTGATATCGCGGAATGTCTTCTTGGGGCACTGCCTCGCCACCGTGTGATCCGGACAATCCTTTTCCGAAATGTAGATAGAGGGAGTAAATATTGATGTTGTTCCCCGCCTTCGGTACACCGACGAGGGTTACCCGACCTTGCGGCTTGGTAAGCTGGTAGCCCATTTCAATAATGGCGGGCTGCCCCGTGTTATCAATGAACGCATCCACTCCGCCGGCGCCCGCGATATCTAGAATACCCTGACGTGCGTCTACCGATCGCGAGTTAATCAAGTGGGTCGCACCCATCGCGCGCGCCAGCTCAAGTTTGTTGTCATACAGGTCTACGGCAATGATGGGATAGGCTCCGGCCAGCGCTGCACCCTGGACAATGTTCAAACCCACTCCTCCCGCGCCGAACACCACCACGGAATCGCCAATTCTGACTTTGGCATTGTTAGTTACCACGCCAAACCCGGTGGTAACAGCGCAGCCAAACAATGCTGCCACCTGAAGATCGCTATCCGGCGGGATTACCGTTACACGACTTTCCGCGACAATAGTATATTCACTGAATGTTGTTACAAACCCCGCATTAACTGTTTGCCCTGCCCATCGGTACTTCGCTGGCGTGGCATCTATTCCCGCCCCCTTTCGCCAATGCAACACCACCTTATTCCCGCGCTGTACATGTTTAACACCTGGACCAATGTCCACTACAGTACCCGAGGCCTCGTGGCCGAGTAAGTGCGGCAAGAATTTGTCCGGCCCTTTGACGCCATCAATTTCACCCAACTGCGAACCGCAAATACCACTATAGTGCACCTTTACCAGCACTTGCCCGACATCAAGCGTCTGCGGCAACTCTACCTCAGTAACGACAAGAGGTTTGCGCTGTTCGACCAAGATGGCCGCCTTCATGGATTTCGGCATTGTCATGGCCGGCTCACTCGAAATAGATGAAGGAGTGGTCTCCTGTGTATCCGGTTTGCCGGAACCACCAAGCCCATTCCTCTGGCGTGTTGAAAGCTTCGCACGTCACTTGCCAATACAACAAATTGGCCTTTTCCATTTCATTTCTATAGGACTCGACGCAAACATACTTGTGTGTTTTTCCTACCCGCTCTATCTCTCGCAATGCCGGATCCAGATCGTAGCAATGCAGGTTATGTAGCGTATTGAGCGTAAACACCAGATCAAAATGCTTGTCGGGCCACGGCAATTTGGTTGCATTGCCAACCTGCAAGCGGGAGCGGATTTCTTCCTTTGCATTGGCAATGGCGTACGGCGATATATCTATTCCATAAATCTCAACCCCTGGCACTACCAGCGTAAAGTCGTAAAGCAAAAACCCTTTGCCGCATCCCACGTCCAATATTTTGTCACCCGCCTTTATCCCATAATGATCCACCATTGCCCTGGCGACTTTTTCCCATCGCCCGGGCATGTAGCGGTATCCACCATAATTGATTCGGCGGTCTCCGTCCCAATAGTCATAGTCCCATCGTTTGGCCAGTTCCGCAGCCTTGGCTTTGGGAAAATCCGGGTCGTTTACCCGCGCGAGGTAGTCCCGCTTGGTGCTCTTGTGAACAACAGAAAGAAAATCGATATATGCCATTTATTGAAATTCCACGATTCGTGCGGCTGTCAACCAGCAGGCTACAACAGGCTCATCCGGGCGTACGCCTGCTTCGCCTTTGCCAGCTGTTCTTTCTTCCGAACCTCGTCGTCAAACGTTGCGTCCGCGAAACGTCGGCGCAACGCGAAGTCGGGCAAAAAATCATTCAGGATGATACAACACCACTTGGTCTGGAACACCGGCAATAGGAGTCGCGCTCGAGCTTTCATATATTCCGGATCGGTCGAGTATCGCATTGTTATATCAAGAAACCGCTCCCAATACGCGGCATCCACGTGTATGGCGGGGGGGGAAAAAAAATCTCCCGCCATTTTCGCCGGATCATCCCAGCCTGCGTACTCAAAATCCAGAAAACTGATGCCACGCGCCGTCAAAAGGGCGTTGTGAAACCCAAAATCTGACGGTGACAGGCACCGCTCCTGCATGACATCGTCCGGATTGAATTTTGCGGCCCGCAAGATGCGGGTTTTCTGAGATTGCCAGTTTTCTTGCAATTCCTCTACGAATGCGCGGGCAGCAGCCTCAATCGGCTGATTTCCAGGAATGCTGTTCAACCGATCAATGCGAGCATCAACCATGCTGAAATGATCGCGGATGCTAAAGCAGGCCTCTGACGCATTCGGCAGATCGCGCGCCAGTTGATGTGTGCCCGGCTTATTCAGCATGAAAAAAAATTCCGCCGCCTGATCGACATACCCGGTATCTATCTCGTCGGCGGATAACTTGCGCCCATCGACAAATTCGTAAATGCCGATGCCTCGTTTCGCATCACAAGCCACTGGTTGCGGCACACAGGTAATGCCGGCCTGCTTCAGACAGCACAAAAACGCGTATTCCGCCTTCAGGCGATCCCGCTGATCTGTGGCATGTCGAAAGTACCACTTGGCCACCAGTTTGCGGCCATCGGCCACGACGGTAAACACCCGATTGTTGCCTCCCAGGTGACAAGGTTCGGCATGCATGCTGGCAGCCCGTGCAGCGGGGATTTCGAGAACTGCAGCCACCTCGGCGATTACTTCCCGGGGTTGCATGATCGTTCGAAGTGCTGCTGGATGGCGGCCCACGCAGACAGGCATTGCATCCCCGCTGTTGACGCGTGATGTTGGTCAGGGTCGAAAAGCATGCGAGACACATTCACGGGAAATGCTGGCGCCTGCAAAATCTCCGGCAAATCGTCGATGAACCAGTCGCAGCGAACACTCGCAACACGGGAAATTTTTTCTTCCTTGGTCAATTCAAAATAGACGCGATCTTCAGCCACCAGTGCGGATTGTCCAGCGCCCAAATTCAGCTTGATCCAATCGCGCGCAGCCGCGTGTAAATCATACGCGGGGCCAATAAACGGGTGACGGGTTTTGTGGCTGACGATGCAAAGTTCAATGCTGTTTTCGCGAGCCCATTGCATAAATTCAATAACGCCCGGGTACGCCTCGGCTTCCGCCATGCGTGCGCCGTAGACGTAGCCCTGCATTTCAGTCCACACGTCTTCCTTGCCGATGGCGCGAAGATGGTCGCGCACAGCCAGCTTCGTGCGCGCGACGGTGGTTGGCACTGCTTTTTGTTCTGCTGCTACCTTGTAAAACAGCGAGTCGTAACTGACAATGGTATTGTCAAAGTCGATGCCGATCAGCATGAACGCGCGCCCTGCGTATGGTTCATGCGGCGCGACGTGCAGTAACTCTGGCGGCAACTGTCCGGGAAATGTTTTCCGCTGTGAGACCGAACTTTGCACGCGCGTAATTGGTCACGCCGATTTCGTGCATGAACGTGTCGTCCGTACCAAACTGCACCAGCCGCGCACGCGGGGCATCCTGCGCCGCCAGCCACTCGGCAATGCTCCCGCCCAGCCCGCCAAGTCGGCTGTGTTCCTCGATCGATGCAACTACCTGATTTTTTTGAAATATTTCTTTCAGCGCATCTGTGTCCAACGGTTTCACCGTGGGAAAGCTTTCAACGCGTGCGGAGATGCCTTGTTGTTCGAGCATCTTCGCGGCCTCAACAGCAACCGGCAACATGACCCCCGTGCTGATCAGGCAAACGTCTGTTCCCGGACGAATGGTGAATGACTTGCCAATTTTGAAATCGGGCTCGCTGGCATGCATATTCGGCTCGCCTTTCTTGCCGATACGCATGTACACCGGACCATTATGCTTTAGCGCCGCGCGTAAACCCGTGCGCAACTCCGGCACATCGCCCGGCGCGATGACCGTCATATGTGGCAGCACACGCAATATCGCCATGTCTTCGCACGAATGGTGTGTCGGCCCAAGCTCAGCATACGATAAGCCCGAGCCGGTACCTACAATAATCACCGGCGCCTGGTGATAACAAACGCCAACACGTATCTGCTCAAAACAGCGCGTGGTGGTAAACGGCGTGATCGTGTAGATAATCGGACGCAGGCCGCAAAGCGCCATGCCCGCGGCAACGCTCATCATGTTCGCCTCGGCGACGCCGCAATTGTAAAAGCGATCAGGCGCTATGTCTTTGAATTTATTAAACAAATTATTGCCGATATCGCCTGACAAAAGAACCACGCGCTTATCGGCCGCAGCCAACTTTGTAATTTCATCCGCAAAGGCGTTTCTCATGCTGCGACTCCCAGTTCCTGCTTGGCCCGCACCACTTCGTCGGCGGTGGGAATGCGATAGTGCCAATTGTTGTCGTCTTCCATAAATGAAACGCCCTTGCCCTTGACCGTGTGCGCCACGATGGCAATAGGCTTACCGCTGCCGTTGGGTACTCTGGACAAAAGTTCGACCAACGCCTTCATGTCATGACCATCAACTTCATGCGCATCCCAGCCAAACGCACGCCACTTGTCTGCCAGCGGATTAAGTGCCAGCACTTCTTCGCTGCGCCCCGTCGCCTGCCATTTGTTGAAATCGACGATCGCCACCAGCCGCTCGACCTTCTGCGAGGCGGCTAGCATCGCGGCTTCCCAAATCGAACCCTCGTTGCATTCGCCGTCCGACATCAGCGCAATGACGTTGTAGCTTTGGCGCTGTATGCGCGCGGCCATCGCCATGCCAAGCCCCATCGGCATGCCGTGGCCCAGCGAGCCGGTCGCGGCCTCAATGCCCGCCAGATGCGACGGCGTGGGCGGGTGTTCAGCGAAAATTCCGCCATCTTCGCCGTAGTTTTCCAGCATTTTCTCTGGGTAGAAGCCCTTGATCGCCCGCACCTGAAACAATGCGGCAGCGCCGTGGCCCTTGCTCAAAATAAACCGGTCGCGATCAGGATCGCGCGGCTTCGTCGGATCAATGCGCAGCGCGTGAAAGTAAGCCGCGACCAGAATATCGGTACATGACAGGCACGACCCCAGATGGGGCGTCGACGTCTTATGGGAGTTCTCGATTATGCGAGCACGTATTTCGCTGGCGAGACGCCGCAGTTCTTCAATGCTCATGCGCCCTCAAAATTGTCCAATTAAATCATATGTTTATGTAAATCCACCCCGCGAGCCCACGTCCAACCAACGCGATGTCTCGGCCCTCGCTGTCCGGTTCGACCCTGTGGCTAGGGCTTGTGGATGTAATCGAACGGCAACTGCTTGAGTTCATCAAAATGCTTTTTCACCCAAGCAATGCTCTCATCCAATCCGGCATCCAGCGTGACGGTATCCTTCCAGCCCAGCGATTGCCGAAGTTTTCCGCTATCCAACATGTAGGCGGCATCCTTACCCATGCGCTCGCCAACGACTTCGACACTGTCCTCGAATTTCGCACCCAGCTTGCGGCAAATGCGCTCGACCAGTTCCCGCACGGTCACGATTTCATTGGTTGAGATATGGTAAGTCTCTCCAGCTGGCGCATCGCGCGCGATACGCAGCGTCGCGTCGGAGACATCATTCATGTGGATAAAGGCTCGCCGCGAAAGTCCGCCGCCATGCAACTGGAGCTTACGCCCCAGCAGAATAAACAAAATGGTGCGCGGAATAATGCGATAGAGCTGTTGCCCGGGCCCGTAAACGTTTGCCGCGCGCGTGAACACCACGGGAAACTTGTAGGTATCAAAATACGTGCGCAAACTCATATCGCCCGCTGCGCGCGACACCGCGTAGGGTGTGCTCGGGTTGAACGGTGTGTTTTCACGGATGAAGCCGTCGGTGCTACCGTATACCTCGGGCGTTGTGACATGCACATATTTGCGTAGAAAATCGCATTGCCGCAGCCGGTCATGCAAGCGAACGGCGGAGACCACGTTGGTCATAAACCAGTGATCAGGGTTTTTCCAGCTCTCGCCGACCATGCTTTGTGCCGCGAAGTTCACCACATATTGCGGCTTCTCGGCACTGACTATTGACATCAATTTGTCGAGATCATGATTCAGATCGCACTGTTCAAACCGGAACGCCGAATCCCTTCCTGACCAGCGATAAGGCAGGAACGCGCGATGTGCTTCGGCAGAGCGGCTTGTTCCGATAACGGTTGCGCCATCCCGCAGCAAAAAGTCGACAAAACTCGCGCCAGAAAACGAATTACTGCCTATAACCAGAAATTTTTCTTGCGACACCACGGTCTAGTCCTTGTTCGGCCGGTGTTGGTGCAGCCACTGCGTGATCATATGCCCGACAACCAATTGCATGTCCTCGGCAATTTGCATGTCTTCTACGGCAAAATGTATCGGCTCATCGGTCAAAGCCTTCGCCGTGCCGCCAGTGTAACCCAGTACCGCGTAGCTCTTGACGCCCATCGCTTTTGCCTGCTCCAGCACCTTCAGGATATTGGGGGAGTTGCCGCTGCCGGAAAATGCGATCAACACATCGCCCGGACGTGCCTGCACCGCCAGCTGGTACGAATAGATCGTGTCATAACCCTCATCGTTCGCAAGACAGGTGATCAAGGACGTGTTAGCCGGCAAAGCGGTTACCCGCAACCCAGACCCAAATGTCTTGGAAATGCCGTACAAAAAGTCGTTTGCCAAGTGAACCGCGTTGCCCGCGCTACCGCCATTACCGCAGATAAAGACCTGTCGACCCGTACGCCAGCAATCCAGCAATTCTTCGGCAAGACGGGCAACGGCACGCCAGTCGGCCTTCTGTAAAACGGCTTGCAGACGTTCCGCATAGTCAGCACAAAAGAGGGACACATCCTTCAATGGCGCATTCACTTAAAAACCTCTTGCTGCATCCACTTCAGGTTGTAGTTGCGGTCTTCGTCCTTGAGCTCCCCCGACTTGTATTTCTGGATCACTTCCGCAATGGCATCGTCCACCGTTTTCTTGGGTTTGAATCCCGTGGCCAGCAACCTGTCGGAATTGACGCGATAGGAACGAGGATCGTTGGATTCCGTAACAACGATTTCCGCTTCGACTTGCTGGGCAACGCGCTCCGCGATATCCAAAATGGAGATATTTTCGAAGCCGGCGTTGTAAACCCCCGTGTGCTGCGGGTTATCGATCATGAAACAATAAACATCGGTAATGTCATCGATGTGAATATTGGGCCGCGTCTGATTGCCGCCAAAGACAGTGATGCGGCGCTTGGTCAGCGCCTGCATGGTCAGCATGTTGACGGATACGTCCAGACGCATGCGCGGCGAATATCCGCATACCGTGGCCGGGCGAATGATCTGCACGGTCATGTCTTCCTTGTAGGACAACAGTACGCGCTCCGAAACCATCTTGGTTTTGTTGTATTCCGAAATGGGCTTTAACTCCAGATCCTCCGTGACCTCCGGCTCATCCTTAACCCCATAGACGCTTCCCGACGACGCGTAGACAAAATGTTTGATTCCCTTGCGCTTTGCCTTGTCGGCTAACTGCATCGTGGCCAGCGCACTGACTTCCCAAGTCAGCTTGGGGTCAAGATCGCCGCACGGATCGTTGGCAATAGAGGAAAGGTGAATGATGGCATCCACGCCATCCAGATTGATTTCGTCCGGGTTTCGAACATCACCTTTGACTGCTGTCAGTTTGGGATGCGGCGGGATTTGATTGCCGAACCACATAATGTCAAATGCCACCACCTCATGGCCTTGCGCCAACAGCTTGGGAACCAATACGGAGCCTTTGTAGCCGCAGGCGCCAGTCACAAATATTTTCATCAGGGATTCGTCAGAGAATGTGTTCTATCGCTAAACACCTTGCCACTTGCGTGCATACGCGCAGGCGAACAAGGCTCGTGTCAATTGCATCTCTCGGTCAACTCTACCATCTTTCCGTGATCCAACCTCATAATTCTATTACAGTTTTTCTTGACCAACGCATCGTCATGCGATGCCAGCACAAGAATTTTCGCCTGATCGATCATTTTTCTCAGCCGGTCTTGTGCTTTTTGCGAAAAATCTGTATCGCCTACGCTCATCCATTCATCCATTAATATGATGTCCGCCGGGAAGCCGGTTGAGGTCGCAAATGCAAGGCGCATCGCCATGCCGCTGGAGTAGGTTCGCAATGGCATGTGAAGGTAGTCTCCCAATTCGGAAAACGCGCAAATCTCGTCAGCCAACGGTTCAATTTCGGCACGCCTGAGGCCCATCACCGTTGCGCGCAGGAAAATATTTTCGTAGCCAGTCGCCTCAAGGTCCATGCCGAGCCAGATACTAAGCATGGTTGCGAACCTGCCACTAACTTCCATTGAGCCGCTAACGGGCTCATAGGCGCCGGCAATGGTTCGAAGCAACGTCGATTTACCGGATCCATTGTGGCCGACAATGCCCACCCGGTCGCCCTCGCGCAGTTCGAAACTCAGGTTGTCGACAGCCCGGATCACGACCCGGTCCGAAGCATCGCGGGCCATGCGTCCACCTGTAGCGGCCCGAATCAGCGTGCTCTTGAATGACAAGCTCTTGCCGGCATAAACGGGAAACTCGACCACCACATTCTTTGCTATAACGTGGCTCATAATCAGACCCAGTAGGCTATCCGCGCACGGTATCGACTGAAGACAAGCAGAGTAACCGCGTAACCAACCACGGTAACGAGCAAAACGGCTATCCACGATCGCAGGCTGGCGCTGCTCCCCAGTAGGGGGGTTCGAACGATTTCAAGAAAATGGAACAGAGGATTGATTTGTGCCGCCCAACCGAGGGAGCCCAGCGTCCCTGCCTTCCACATGACAGGCGTCAGAAAAAATCCCACTTGCACGACACTGGCGATGATTAGCGGGATGTCGCGGAACCGGGCGCACAACAACCCCAGCAGCAACCCCAGCCAGACGCCATTAACCGCGATCATAAGCACGCCCAACGGCGCCTGGAACAGATGCCACCCCACTTCCGGCGGATAAAAAATCAAAACCACCGCAATAATTACGGCGTTGTGCGCAAACACCAGAACGTTCTTCCAAACCACCCGCAGAATGTGAAGGGTTAGCGGCAGCTTGATTTGTTTGATATAACCTTCCGCCGCAATGAATGCGTTGCTGCACTCATTGATCAGACTGGCGATCAATGTCCATGTGATAAAGCTGATCGCCAGGTAGGGGAAATAGGTCGCAAGGCTCTGCCCGAACAGTTTTCCATACAGCGGCCCCATACCGGCGATCAATGCGCCGGTACTGAGCGTTAACCAAAACGGGCCAAGCAAGGATCTTCTATATCGAAGCCGTATCTCCTGCCAGCCGAGCGTGGACCAGATATGCACTCCAACGACACCGTCCTTGAAGTCCTTGATCGCCAAAGACAAATTGCTGGGCGCACTACTTTGCACAACCGGTCCAATCCGGAAACAAATTGCTTTTGATCATCGTGCAAGTTTATCACGTCCACAACATGCCCATAGCGAAAATCCTGGGGTTTCTAGGAGGGCCCTATTGCCAAAGTGACAACGGACACAGCTCAAAATGGTCGCAGCTCTACTGCCGCATTTAATGCGCCTGTCTTCCCTCAAGTTGGCGGCACTATTGTCGCAGGGCGGCGCACCACCGTTTCCGGAAGAAACGCAGCATGCTTGAAACATGCCACAACAGATACCGGGCGTTGCGATGGCTTTCGCGGCGGGCATCGTGTACGGCGCTTACCGGGGGAACCTGCAACGCGGCACGTCGTAAGGATTGCAAACGCCAGCACAGATCGACGTCTTCATAGTACAGAAAATAACCTTCGTCAAAGCCGCCGGCCGTTCGGAAGATTTCGCTGGTTACCACAAGAAACATTCCCGCCAGCCAATCGACCTGTACGGGAGTTGCGGGTACCACAAAGTTGGGGGGTGAAGTGGCGCCCAGCAACTTGCGAAACAGGAACATGGGCGCGGGAAATTTCCGCGCGCTGTCTTCGACCTTTCCTGCGGGATTCAGGATCAGGGGCGCCACGATGCCGATGGCGGGATCGTCCAGCGCCCGGATCAACGCCGGAAACGGATTGCCCGTGAGCCGTATATCCGGGTTGAGAATGGCAAAGTAAGCGGTTTTCACCTGCCTGAAAGCGGCATTGTGATTCGCGCCGAAACCCTTGCGCGATACGTTCTGGATCAGCCGCACGGTAAACGGAAACTCGTCCGGCGAAAAGGGCAATGGCTCCGGAATATTCAGCGTGAGAATCACCTCAATCGCGTCACCGCAATACCGGGCGCAATCCTGAAGCAGCGCATGCACCAGAACGGCTTGGCCATGGCTCACGCCGGAAAGGGTTATGCGATCTGATACCATGCCGGAAACTCGAAATGTTTCCAATGGTAACGTGCAGATTCCCCTTGTGACCAGCCATACTCGCAGTAATCCACAACCTGTGCGCAGCAAAGGGCGCGCTTTGTGATTCTGGTCACGGGCGCCAGCGGTTTTGTAGGCCAGCCGCTTTGCCGGCGGTTGGGCGTCGCGACCGAGGTTAAGGCCTTGGTGCGCACTCTCGCAAACCCTTCCGGCGAGCAGACGGTTGCTGGTGAAAACGGCGGACATGTGCAATGGATGGCAGCGGGCGATCTGCACGCGGTAACCGATTGGTCCGCCCTGTTGCGCGGGGTAAGCACGGTGATACACCTCGCCGCCCGTACGCATGTCCTGCACGAAACCGCATCCGAACCGCTAGCCGCCTACCGCAGGATAAATGTCGAAGTCACCGAACGGCTGGCGCGGTCCTGCGCGGCTGCCGGCGTGAAGCGGGTGGTGTTCCTCAGTTCAATCAAGGTGAATGGCGAAAGCACCTGCCAAAGCCCTTTTCGCGAATCCGACACACCGCAGCCACAAGACGCTTATGGGTTTTCCAAGCACGAAGCTGAAGTGTCATTAACGAACATTGGGCGGGTATCGGGCCTCGAAATCGTGATCGTGCGCCCGCCGCTGGTCTACGGCCCCGGTGTCAAAGGAAACTTCCTGCGGTTATTGAACATCGCCCGCCAGGGCTGGCCGCTGCCGCTGGCCTCGGTACAAAATCTGCGCAGCTTTATTTACGTTGAAAATCTCGTGGATGCGATAGCCACGTGCGCCACGCATCCCAAAGCCGCGGGCAAAACGTATCTCGTCAGCGACGCTGAAGACACGTCGACGCCAGAGCTCCTTCGGCAGCTTTCATCGCGTCTTGGCAAGCCGGCAAGACTTATTCCCTTTCCGCCATGGTTGCTGCGCGTCGCGGCAACCATGGTGGGGCGCGGTGCCGAGGCGTCGCGGCTGTTGGGTTCGCTGCGGGTCGACAGTTCTTTTATTCAATCGGACTTGGATTGGACGCCACCATTCAGAATGACCGAAGGGCTGAATCGTACGGTTCAATGGCACAAAGATAAATTTCAATAAAAACAAATACTTATTGAATATCCGTAGCTCTTCTCATGGACCGCTTCGTCATCAACGCCTTTCCCAAGCCTGGTAAAGCCAACACCCCCGGGTGGCCGCGATGAACGAACGCACGGCGCTGCATTCACAGTTGCTGTTGCGCTGGTCAGCCATTGCGCTGGGCGCTTCCATCCCCGTGTCCACCGCGCTGGATAACGTATTGCTCGTAGTCACGACTGCGGCTTTTGTATTTTCCGGACAACTGCCCGCAACGAAGCGGCGGCTTCTTGAAAACAAATCGTTACTATTGCCTCTTCTGCTTTTTGCGGCGCTGGCCATGGGAACCCTGTACGGCGACAGCCCGCTACGCAGTGCATGGGCTCACTTGTGGAAGTACGCTGACCTCTTGTTCATTCCCGTGTTTGCGCTGGCGTTCCAGCGGCCTGAGATGCGCCAATACGCCTTGTGGGCGTTCGCCGGCGTCCTGGGCGTCACGCTAATCCTTTCCTATCTGCTCCACTTCGCGCTGCTGCCGAAAATGCCTTTCATGGCGCATGACGGCGTGTCACCCACGATATTCAAACTAAAGATCACACACAACTTCCTGATGGCTTTTGGCGCGTTTGTTTTCCTCTGGCTCGCGCGTACGGCCGCGGATGGGCGGCTGCGCATCGTCTGTTACCTTTTTGCGGGACTAGCAGCGATCAACGTTTTGCTCATGGTACAGGGTGCGACCGGCTACGTGATTTTGGCCGCGCTGGGTGTTTTATGGATATGTGAGCGGATCGGAATGCGCACAACCGGCATTGCGGCGCTGGTAATGTTAGGCGTGTCGATCACGCTGATGCTGGTGCCGAACACCCTGCAGCGGCGCGCCATTCAGGTGCAGCAGGAAATCCAGCTTTGGCGTTCTGGCAATCCCGCAGCGCAAGACACTTCCACTGGCCAGCGATTGGAGTATTACTCGAATACGCTCGCCATTATCAAAGAACATCCATTCATTGGCATCGGCACCGGCGGCTTCCCCACGGCATACGCGCGGCAGGTCAAGGGCACCGGCAAGCAAGAAACGCAAAACCCTCACAACGAATTCCTCAACATCACCGCGCAAGTCGGCATGGGCGGGCTCGCGCTGCTGATTGCGATGTTCTGGCTGCAATGGCATAGCGCCAGCCGCCTTGAAACACCCATGAAACGCTCGCTAATGCGCGCACTGGTGCTGACCATGGTGTCGGGCTGTCTTTTCAACTCGCTGTTGCTGGATCACGCCGAGGGGCTGTTTTACGCGTGGATGTCGGGGTTGCTGTATGGCGGATTAAAATATGCGCCTCCTGACAAACCACCGGCCCCCGCATGACGCTTTCCGTTTCCATCACCACGTTTAATGGCGTGCCACTGGTGCGCGAATGCGTGGCTTCCGTCACCTGGGCCGATGAAATCATCGTGGTCGATTCCGGCAGCACAGATGGCACGCGCGAAATCTGCGCATCGCTGGGGGCCAAGGTGACGCAAACGCCGGATTTTCCCGGCTTCGGCCAACAGAAGAACCGCGCTCTCGACCGCACCACCGGCGATTGGGTGCTGGCGCTTGATCACGACGAAACCGTTTCACCGGAACTGCGTGCCGAAATCGAAGCTACGATCAAGAATCCGGGCGACGCGGTGGCCTTCACCATGCCGCGGTTGTCCAACTTTTGCGGGCGCGACATGCGTCATTGTGGTTGGTGGCCCGATCCGGTGACACGCCTCTTTCGCAAAGGCGCAGCACGCTTTTCTGAAGATCATTTGCACGACCGGATTCTTGTCACCGGCAAAATCGGCAAGCTCAAGAACCCGCTGCATCACATGCCGATGCCGACGTTGGAACACGTCATCAACAAAATGAACGGCTATTCGTCGGCGGGCGCGAAATTCAATTTTGAGCACGGCAAGCGCGCGTCGCTTGGCAAGGCGATTTTTCACGGTTGGTGGGCCTTTATGCGCACTTATGTGTTTCAGGCAGGCTTCCTCGACGGACGCGAGGGCTTCATGTTGTCGGTTTCCAACGCCGAGGGCACGTACTATCGCTATCTCAAGCTGATGCTGCTCGGAGACAAGGTGCGGTGACGGTCGCGGTCATTGTTACCACCTATAACCGACCGGACGCGCTCGCGGCTGTGCTGGCTGGTTATTTCGCACAATCCGTTTCCGGCTTTGAGTTGCTGATTGCCGACGACGGCTCAACCGATGAAACACGCAAATTGGTGGCCGAACACGCAGCACGCGCGCCGGTTCCCTTGCGCCACGTGTGGCAGGAAGACCGCGGGTTTCGCGCGGGCGCCGCACGCAACCGCGCAGCCGCGCAAACCAACGCCGAAACACTGATTTTCGCTGATGGCGATTGCGTTCCGGGGCGCGATTTTGTCCAACAGCACCTGGCGCTCTCGGAAGCCGGCTATTTTTTGTCCGGAAATCGCGTGTTGCTGTCGGAAAATTTTACGCGGCACGTGCTCGCCGAGCGCGCACCCATTCATGAGTGGCACGCCTCGCGCTGGCTGCGCGCCTGGGCTACGCGCGATGTGAATCGTTTACTGCCGCTGTTGATGCTGCCCGGTGGCGCTTGGCGCAAGCGCTCGCCGGAACAATGGGAGGGCGTGAAAACCTGCAATCTGTCGCTCGCCCGTGTGGATTTCATGCGCGTGAACGGTTTTGATGAGTCATATTCGGGCTGGGGTCTGGAAGACAGTGATCTGGCGATTCGCCTCATTCACGCCGGGGTGCACCACAAAAGCGCGCGCTTCGCTACGCCGGTGTTTCATCTGTGGCATCGCGAAAACGACCGCAGCCGTCTGGCGGAAAATCAAAAACTCCTTGACGAAATCATTGCCTCGCGGCGTATCGAAGCCCGTGTGGGCGTGAGTCAATACGTGTGATTGGTGTGACCGGATTGAAAGGTAAAACACTGCCCCGCCGCGTGCTCGTCGTCGTCACGCGGCGTATCGGCGACGTACTGCTGGCGACACCCGTAATCCGTTCGCTGAAAGCGGCGTGGCCCGATGTTGAGGTCGACGTGCTGGTGTTCAGCAGCACCGCTGGTGTGTTGGCGGGCAACGCGGATATTTGCCAGATACGCGCCATACCCGAACGTCCTGGCCTGATGCAACATTTTGTTTTTATTGCGAAATTATTCAAGCGTTACGATTTGGCCCTGTCACTGGTGCCCGGCGACCGGCCAACGCTTTACGCGTTTCTCGCCGCGCGGCGCAAGATCGGTCTGCTGCTCGACACACCAAAGGAGCGCTGGAAACAGCGCTTTCTCGATCAGTGGGTGGCGTATGACACGGCTGAAAAGCACACGGTGCTGACTTACCTTTCGCTGCTTGGATTGATCAACGTAACACCGCGCGCCGATGTCGTTGCGGGCTGGCGCGATGCCGATCAACAGCAAGCCGACGCCTTGCTTGGGCCGCTGCAAAACCAGCGTTACGTGGTGTTGCATCTTTACCCCAAGTTCAACTACAAGCTGTGGAGCGACGACGGCTGGCGGGAACTGTCGCGCTGGATTACCGCGCAGAATCTGCAAATTGTGCTTACAGGCAGTAACGATAGCGACGAACTCGCTTACATCAACCGCTTTGCGCAACAAATGAGTGCACACATTCCAGCGCCGCTCAATTTGGCCGGCAAACTTTCGCTCGGCGCAACCGCCTGCGTGCTCTCGCGCGCCGCGGCGTATGTCGGCCCCGATACCGCTGTAACGCACATGGCGGCCGCGCTCGGAGTGCCGGTGGTCACGCTCTTCGGCCCCACAGACCCGGTAAAATGGGGGCCGTGGCCCAAAGGTTACGCGGATCTTGATCGCACGCCCTGGCAGCGTCTGGTTTCATCTGGCGATCAGTCGCGCGGGAACGTGCAACTTCTGCAAGGCCACGCCGCGTGCGTGCCTTGCGGTAAAGAGGGCTGCCGGCGCAATATCGCGAGCTACAGCGATTGTCTGCAGCAACTGCCGCCCGCGCGAGTCATTAGCGCGTTAAACGCCGCGCTGAAAGCCGCACCACCCTCAAAAAATGTTAATTAAAACAAATAGTTATGTCACGGCGTGTCCCGTGGGTTGCAATGCGCCGCTGGAAGCGACAACGCTCAACCTGCCCGAAGGTCCGCTGCGCCGCTGCACCGGCTGCGGGCAATTGCTAAGCGTGGTGGACGAAGCACGCTACCACCTCACCATGCAGGCGTTTAACGCACCGGACTTTAACCAGCCGCCGCCGCGCGAGGTTGAGCGCCGGCGTTCGGTGGCGCGGCGGCGCTTGCAAACCGTTTCACGGTTGCTGAACAAACCGCCGGCCGACACGCGTGTCGTTGATATCGGCTGTTCGCGCGGGCAATTCGTCGGCTTTGCCGGCGAAGCGGGTTATCAGGCGGAAGGCGTGGAGCCAGCGCCGGACATCGCCGCCGCCGCGCGAGCGCTTGGCCTGAACGTTCATACGGGCCTACTGGAAGAACAACGCTTTGCCGACGCCTCGTTCGACGCTGCGGCGCTGTTTGAAGTCGTCGAACATCTGCGCGAACCGCTGCCGTTGCTCAAGGAGTGCGCGCGCATCCTCAAACCCGGCGGGGTGCTGCTCGTCAGCACCGGCAACGCGGCGAGTTGGACAGTCGCCGCAATGGGCGCGCGTTGGGATTATTTTCACATTGAAAAAGACGGCGGCCACATCAGCTTTTTCAATCCACAATCCATCGCACTGCTCGCCAGCCGCGCCGGATTTGCCGTCGGGCGCGTTGAAACCGCTCGCGTTAAATTTCACGAAAAAGGTGACGTGCCCGGCGCGACCTACACGCTCGGCAAAATCGCCGCTGAATTATTAAACCTCCCCGCGCGGCTTGCCGGCCGCGGGCATGACATGCTGGCGTACCTGCGCCGCGTGTAGTGTGCGGCGCTTGTAATCCTGGCCGCGTGTAGAGCGCAGCGCTTGTAATCCCGGTCGCGTATAGGCGCGGCTTTCGTAACTTACACCGCGTGCGGCCCCGAATGGCCTTCGGGCAACTGCGCCAACTCAATCAGGCAACCATCGGTGCCCGCCGGATCCAGAAACGCGATACGGCAACCGGCATGGCCGATGCGAGGCGTTTCGTCCAACAGTGGCACGCCCTTGGCTTTCAGTTCAGCCAGCGCGTCATCAATGTTTTCCACCTCAAAGCAAATGTGATTGATGCCGCCCTTGCCTTCTTCGATCATTTTTGCGTGCTTGCTGTCGGGCGTGGTGCCGGCGATCAACTCCACCATGGATTCACCCACCGGATACAGCGCGAGCTTCACCGGCCGCACCGGGTTGGTTTCCACGCCACCCAACTTGATGCCGAAACAGTCTTCCCACAGCGCGCGGCTTTTATCGACATCTTTCACCAGTACGCCCACGTGTTCAATTCGTTTGATCTTCATTGTGCTCTCCCGTAGTCATGAATTGGTTTGCGCGAAATGTGCGGAGTGTGCCAAATGTACGAAGGCGAGTTTAAACCATCACGCACGCCGCTTCCGACCGTGATGGCGCAGTATGCGGGCCTATCGTAAGCATTTGTTTTGATTCGCTATTTTTTCGAGGCCGTCAAGTCTTGCAACGCTGCCCGCACATCCGCCGGGCCGCGCACGTGAACTGACGCGACACCCGCGGCCTTGGCGCCGGCTACGTTTTCCATTGCGTCATCAAAGAACAAAATGGATTCCGGCGGCACGCCCACTTCGCGCGCGACAAAATCAAACACCGCGCGTTGCGGCTTGCGCAAGCCGATTTCAGACGACACAAACACGCGCTCGAACGTCGCCATCAGCTGCGCGTTTCGTTGCCGCCATACCGCGTGATGCGTCGGATTGGTATTGGTCAGCACATAGCAGGGCAGCCGCAGCCGCTCGCGCGCCTCGCGTATTGCGCTGGCGGTTTCGGCAATTTCATCACGCAATACCGCATTCCAGCCGGCGGCGATTTGTTCGTCGCTGGCGTTGAGTTTCAACACGGCGCGCAGGTGGTCGAAATACTGCACCGCATCGATCTCGCCGGTTTCATGCTGTTGATACGCCCGGTCTTGCTGAAATGCCGCCTTCAGTTCCAGGAACGGCAACGGTGTAAACGCCGACCACGTGCGCAGCGTGTGATCAAAATCGATGTTGATCAACACACCGCCCAGATCGAACAGCAAGGCCTTGATGGGCGCAGTTGGCATGGGCAAATCAGAAAGCACGGAGCAAGGGATAGAGCGAAATCACCAGCAATGCCGCCATCCCGTAGTTAAACGCGATCAGGTTGCGCTGCACCCGCAACAGATTGCGCAGACTCGCGCCAAACAACGCCCACATACTCACGCACGGCAGATTGATCAACGCAAACAGCAGTGCGGCCCCGGCCACCACCGCGAGTCCGCTGCTCGCCGGCACGTACGTGCTGTAGCCGCTGACGGCCATCACCCACGCCTTCGGATTCACCCACTGAAACGCCGCCGTACCCCAAAAACCTAAAGGGTTAGCCGGTTGCTTACCGGGCGCCGTGTCCTCCGGCGGCGCTGAATTTGCAATACGCCATGCCAAATACAGCATGTACGCCGTACCCACCCATTTCAGCACACCGTAAAGCCAAGGCAGCTGAGTAAATACCCCCGCCAACCCTACGCCCACCGCAAACGCCATCACGAGAAACCCCGAACTGATGCCCAGCATATGCGGCACCGTCGGCCGGAAACCGAAATTCACCCCTGACGCCAGCAGCATGAGATTGTTCGGGCCGGGGGTGATGGAGGTCACCATGGCGAATAATGAGAAGGCCAGTAACGTGTCCCAGGACATGCGTTGCCGAAATCACCGAGCGGGATGCTTCAAGTCGACGCGCGCCCGGCTACCGCTGCACCACCAACCCATCCACCGCCACCACGCCCTCGCCTTCGCGCTTGACGATCAGCGGGTTGATTTCTGCTTCGGCAATGCTGTCGATGAACGCCAGTTGCGAAAACGCACTGACGGTTTGGGCGAGTGCCGTGCAATCGCCTTTCGGCATGCCGCGATAGCCGCGGATGGTCGCCAAACCCTTGACCTCAACGATCATCGCGGCTGCGTCTTCCACGCTCACGGGCGCGAGACGCGAGGCAAAGTCCTTGTAAATTTCCGCCAGCACGCCGCCGATGCCGAGCACCACCACCGGGCCGACCTGCGGGTCACGTTTGAAGCCGAGGATAATTTCGGCGAGCCCTTTTTCCATCTTCTGCACAAGGATGCCGTCGATCTTGGCATTCGGATATTCCAGGCCCACGCGAGCGAGGATGTCTTGCGCGGCTTGCTTTAGGCCCTCCGCATCGGCGATGTTGAGTGCGACTCCACCGGCGTCGGTTTTGTGCGCGATATCGGGCGAGAGAATTTTCGCGACGACGGGAAACGGCACGTTGGCCGCATCACCGGGGCTTTTGATCACGGCTATCTGCGCGGAAGTCACCCCGAGCGCACCAAACACACCGCAGGCATCGCGCTCGTTCAGCTGTTTTGCGCCAGCGGCGGCCAGCCGCTTTTCTGCCTCGGCCACGCGCGCCGCATCCCGCGCCGGACACGTCACCGGTGGCTTCCAGTAACGCCAGGCACTAATGGCATCGGCGCAGGATTCCGGCGTGCGAAATGCCGCAATGCCGGCCTCAGACAGCAGATTCAGCGATTTCTCCGCATGGGGCGCGAGAAACGCCGCGATGATTTTGCCCCGCGCGTCGGCTTCCACCACCGGCGCCACGGCGATTTGCGGCTGAAACTGTGCGCTGCTGCCGGCAATTGGAATCACCAGATCGCAGTGGTCGGATGCGAGCAGTTCGTTCAGCACCGCGCTGTAGATTTCCTTTTTCGCGCCGGCAAGCGTGAGATCCGTCACGCGCGAACTGCTGATTTTGATGTTGTGATTTTTGGCGAGGTTGTCGATCACCTGCTGCGTCGGCCCCACGACTTCGATGCCCAGAGTGCCCAGACGATCTGCCACCGTTGCCGCGCCACCACCGGTGGTGGACATGATCGCCACGCGATGCGACTTTACCGGCTTTTTGCCCATGATCATCGGCGGCAATTCGAACAACGTTTCCAGATGATCCACGCGCAGTATGCCGTGCGCCTTGAGGAAGGTATCGCACAGTTCGTCCGAACCGGCCATGGCGCCCGTGTGCGAAGCCGCGCAATCCTGCCCGATGTCCGAGCGGCCGAGTTTGAACGCGATAATCGGCTTGCCGATCTCATAGGCGCGTTTACCCGCGCGCGCGAGATGTTCGGCATCGCGCAGGGTTTCCATGAACAGCAAAATCGCTTTGGTATGCGGATCGTCCACCAGCATGTCGGCGAATTCTCCGAGGGCAATATCGGCCTCGTTCCCCACGGAGACCAATTTCGAGAAGCCAACGCCCCGCCCCAGCCCGCGCGACAATAAGCCACCGGTCATGCTGCCACTTTGCGACACCACCGCGATGGGGCCGGGCTTGATGTCGAGATTTTCCAGCACGGCGTTGACACTTAAACCGAGATTCGTCTGGCTGCTGAAGAGACCAATGCAGTTCGGCCCGATCAGGCGCACACCACCCGCTTTCGCAATGCGCTGCAGCTCTTCCTGCATGGCGCGGCCCTCGGCGCCGACTTCGGCAAAACCATCGGTGTAAATCGTCACCACAGGAATTTTTTTCGCCACGCATTGTTCCAGTGCTTTGGCCACGCGGTTAGCGGGCACCATGATGAAAGCGTGATCGATGTCGTCGGGCACCGCGGTGACTTCGGGGTACGACTTCTCGCCGAAGATTTCACTACGGCCGGGGTTGATCGGAAACAGCTTGCCGCCATAGCCATAACGGCGCATGTAGCGCTGCGGACGCGAGGTATTTTTGGTGGCGTCGCTGGAGGCGCCGATCAACGCGACGGAGCGGGGTGAGAAGACTTGTTGGCGGAGAATATCCAGGGAATTGTTCATAAGTATTTGTTTTAAAACGGTTATTTTGATTTGGGTGGACGCTGCGAGAAGCTACGCTCAAACACCGCCTCGGCAATCCGGTTCTTCAAAATCTCGATCGACCCGCCGGCAATCATCCAGCCGCGGCACTTGCGGAAACAATACTCCACCAGCGTTTCTTCGGTGTAACCGATGCCACCCATGATCTGCATCGCTTCGTTGCAAATGTCGAAGCCCGCCTGATTGCAGAACGCCTTGGCAATGGCGGTGTCCTCGGCGGAAGGTATGCCATTCACCGCATTGGCCGCCGCGCGGTAAATCAGCAACTGGCCGGCGTCGAGCTTCATTTTCATGTCGGCGAATTTCCACTGTATGCCCTGAAACTCGCACAACAACCGCCCAAACTGCTTGCGAGTCATCGCCCACTCGCGCGCGACGTTGTAGGCGTAACGCCCAAAGGCGAGCGAGCGCGCCGTGTTACCGATGCGTTCGACGTTAAAGCCCGCGATCTGCTTTTTGAAACCACCTTCCTTCAGCAGCACGTTTTCCGGGCCGACGTAAACGTTATCCAGATACGTCTGCACCCATTCCTCGCCGTTGAAAAAATTCGCTGCCGCGCCCTGCTTGAAACCAGGCGAGGTGCGCGGAATCAGCACCGAGCCGATGCCGCCCACGCCGGGGCCGAAGCGCGCATACGTCAGCATCACCTCGGCGGCGGTGGCGTGTGTCTGAAACACTTTCACGCCGTTGATGCGATAGCCGTCACCATCCGGCGTGGCAGTGGTGGTCAAATCGGTTACCGCACTGCCGGCTTCCGGCTCGGTCATGCCGACGCAGATCACCGATTCCCCGGCAAGAATTTTCGACAGATACCGCTTTTTCTGATCCGGCGTGCCGTATTCCGCCAGCACGCGCACGGGGCCGAAGTTGCCCGCCTGTATCACATCCGCGCTGCGCGGGCAGGCTTCCGTCACCGCTTCGATGGCGAGGATCGCATCCATGAGTGAGCCACCCTGCCCGCCGTCGGCCTCGGGGAAGGCGATGCCCATCAGCCCCTGTGCGGCCATCATTTTGGCGACATCGAACGGATGTTCGGCTTGATGCGCGCGCTTTAACGCGCCCGCCTTGAGATTTTTCTGGGCAAAGCCGGCTACGGCGTCGCGGAATTGTTGTTGCTCGGTGGTCAGTCTGAAATCCATGAAAGGCCCAAGGCTCCAAATCGGGGAGGCGCGATTGTCACAAGGCACAGCCCGGAGCGCAAGCAACGGGGCGCCGATAACGGCGCAACATCAAGGGCCAGCGGGCGCGGTTTTCCCCATGGATTACCACCACGGCGCCACGATTCGCGTATCATCTTTGGCCAACCGAACTTTGGCAATCTGGTAACCCGGTAACCCGCGCCCACGCCCGTGACCACACCTCCGACCACACCCGCCTCCCCCACCGTTTACCGTAACGCCCTGAAAATGGGCACGATGCTGCTCGAATACCGGCTCGAATCCGTGCTGGGGGTCGGCGGTTTCGGCATGACCTATCTCGCCACCGACACCAACCTCGACAAGCGCGTGGCGATCAAGGAATATTTTCCGTCCGATCTGGCGGTGCGCGAGGCCGACGGCGGTGTCGCCGCCCAGAACACCACTGCCGACGACGGCTACAAATGGGGGCTCGACCGCTTCATACAGGAAGCGCGTGTGCTGGCAAAATTCAGCCACCCCCACATATTGCGCGTGAACCGCTATTTCGAAGCCAACGCCACTGGCTACATGGTGATGGATTACGAAAATGGCCAGTCGCTGAACCAGATTCTCAAGAACGAGCCACCGCCCAACGAGGCACGCATCAAGGAACTGATCTTCCCGCTGCTCGATGGCCTGCAGGCCGTGCATGAGACCGGCTTTCTGCATCGCGATATCAAACCGGCGAATATTTACATTCGCACCAACAAAAGCCCGGTGCTGCTCGATTTCGGCGCGGCGCGGCAGGCGGTGAGTGGCGCCACCAAGAGCCTCACCGCCGTGCTCACGCCGGGCTATGCGCCGCTGGAGCAATATTCCGGGAACTGGTGAACTACGCCAAAGCCAATCCCGACAAATTGACCTACGGCTCGGCGGGCGTGGGTTCGTCGGTGCAAATGTTCGCGGTGCTGCTGGAAATGCGCACGGGCGCCAAAAT
>OMIN01000020.1 GCA_900299145.1 Betaproteobacteria bacterium
CGCGCTGCAACAACGGAAGAAACGCAATCCATCGCGATGATGCTGCGCGAAGCGGTAACCGCCGGTGCATGGGGCTTCAGCACCACAGCCAGCCGACAGCACATCGGCCGCGGCGGCAAACCGCTGTCCGCGCGGCTGGCGAGCCGCGATGAACTCTCGGCGTACTGCGGGGTGCTGAAAGACCTGAAACGCGGCGTAATCGAAATGGCGCTGACCAAGCAATACTCCAATCTGGACGCAGACGAAGAGGCCTTCCTTAAGTTTATGGTCGATGCCAGCGAGCGCCCCGTCACCTGGCTGTCGCTGCACAATCTGGCGGAAAAGCCCAACGCCATCGCGCAGATTCTCGACCGTGTGACGCCGCTGATACAGCGTGGCGCGCGGCCGCAAATTCTTACACGCCCCCTTCTCTATGACATGAATCTGCGCCGGCCTTTCATGTTTACCGAAATGCTCGCAGCCAAAGACGTATTCGACGCCTCGTTTGAAACGCAGATGGCGATTTACGCCGATGCCGGATTTCGCAAGGCGTTCAAGGACGAATTGAAACTCGGCCGTAAATGGGCGGGCCTCGCGCAAAACATCATCATCGTGTCGGTGGAAAACCCGGCGCTAAAGCCGCTCGAAGGCAAAACCATCGGCGAAATCGCCGCCGCGCGTGGGCACGATCCTAACGACGTATTTTTCGACATTGCGGTCGAAGACCAGTTGCAGGTCAAATACGTTGTGCCCCGCGCCAACACCGACAAGGCCGCGCTGGCCGCCGCGCTGCGCGACCCGCGCACCATCATCGGCCTGTCGGACGCAGGCGCGCATCTCGACATGCTGTGCGAATCGGGCTACACCACGTATCTCTTGGGCCATTGGGTGCGCGAACAAAAGGCGCTCACGCTCGAACACGCGATTCAGCGCATGACTTCGGAACCTGCCGATTTTTTCGGCATCAAGGATCGCGGGCGTCTGCAATTGGGCGCCGCGGCGGACATCGTGGTGTTCGACGAACACACCGTCAACTCGCCGCTGCGCCCCACGCCGGTGAAAGATTTGCCCGCGGGGGGCATGCGCCTGTATGCAAAGGCTGAAGGCATTTCGCAGGTGGTGGTCAACGGGCAGGTGTTGTTTGAGCACGGCAGGCACACCGGAGCTGTGCCGGGCGCAGTGCTGCGTTCGGCATAACCCCCAGAGCGAAAAATCGTAACTATTTGTTTTTATTGAATTTATCCGTATTTCGTTGACTCAACAAGCGATACGGATAAATTACCCTCGCGGTCTCGCCCGCCCGCCGCTTGCGGAAGCTCCTCCGCTTGCCGAAGCTTTTGCACTTCACGCCGGTGCGGTTGGTAACACCACAGCGAACAGCAGCTACTCCGCCCTGATCCCCGCAAATTTCACCACCTTCGCGTTCTGTTCAAGCTCGCGCCGGATAAACGTCGCGAACTGTTCCGGCGTATTGGTCTGAATGTCCAGGCCCTGTTTGAAGAACGCGTCCTTAATGTCCGCCGCGTTTACAATTTTCACGATCGCCGTGTTCAGCCGCGCGATGATGTCCTTCGGCGTGGCCGCGGGCGCCAGCACGCCGTTCCAGCCGGCACGCTCGTAACCCGCCAGACCTGCTTCGCCCAGAGTGGGCACATTCGGCAATTGCGCGGCACGCCGGGCGCTGCTGACCGCCAGCGCCTTCAAACGATTCGTCGTGATAAACGGCAGCGCGCCCGTCACGCTGGGAAAGCCGATGTCCAGTTCGCCGGAAACCACGGCGGTGGTGGCTTCAGGCGGCCCCTTGAACGGCACGTGCAGCATATTCACATCGGCCATCATCTTGAAAACCTCGGCCGCAAAATGCGCAGAGCTGCCGACGCCCGGGGAACTGAAGGCGAGCCTGCCCGGCTGCGCACGCGCCAGCGCGATCAGCCCCTTGAGGTCGCGCGCCGGCACCGACGGGTGCAGCGACAGCGCGAACGAAGTAATCACCACCAGCGAAACCGGCGCGAAATCGCGTGCCACGTCGTACGGCAATTTTGCCCGCAGCGACGGCAATATCGCCGTCGAACCCGCTGCATACAGCAGCGTATAACCGTCGGCGGGCGCGCGCGCCACGGCTTCATCGGCAATCGCGCCACCCGCGCCGGGACGGTTTTCAACCACGAACTGCTGGCCGAGATTTTCCGACAGTTTTTGCGCCAGCAGGCGCGCCGACACGTCACCCGCGCCGCCGGCTGTGTAGCCAAACAGCAGGCGCACCGGCTTGATGGGATAAGTTTGCGCAACCGCCGTACTGGCCCACGGCGCCATGCACAATGACGTCAGACAGAGCCCGAATTTGCCCGCTTTGTTCACCATGCCTCCGCGTCCGGTTTGGATTGCACCCGCAACCATCCCCCTCGAATCGATCATCATTCTATAATGCCACAAACCCACAAAGGAGATTCAAATGGCACGCGTACCGTACGTAGACCGTGAAAACATGGATGAAGCCGGCAAGGTGATCTACGACCGCATCCGCAACGACCGCAATTCGCCCACGGTGGGGCTGCAATTTCGCGCACTGCTTAATAGCCCCGATGTCGCCAGCCATCTTACTTCGATGGGCGCTGTACTGAGGTTCAAAAGCGCGATGCCGGAGAACCTCAAGGAATTCGCGATTATTGTTCTCGCGCGCGAATGGAACAGCGACATCGAATGGACGGCGCACGCGGCGCTGGCCGCCAAGGCAGGCGTGAGCGCTGCGTCAATCGAAACCATACGCACCAATCAATCGCACGCCACACTGACCGCCGATGAACAACTCATCGCGCGCTTTGTGCTGCAACTGCTGCGCGAGAAAAAAGTGCCCGACGACACCTTTAACGCCGCGCAAAATTTGCTGGGCACGCAGGGCGTGGTCGATTTGACGCTCACCTGCGGCTACTACACCGCGATCAATATGGCGCAAATCGCGCTGAAGCCGGAGATGGAGCCGGGCAAGACGTCGACGCTTTGATATAACTATCTGATTTTATTAACTTTTTATGATACCCACTCCGCGTTACGCCGCAGCCGCACTGACAGGCGCGTGGGCACTGGCAACGTTCAACTTGCTGATTCCGCATGCGGCCGCGCAGCCCTTTCCAGTAAAACCCATGCGCATCGTCGCGCCGTTCCCGGCAGCCAGCGTGGCGGACATACTCGCGCGGCCCATCGCACAGAAAATGAACGAGACCTGGGGCCAGCCGGTAATCGTCGACAACCGCACCGGCGCGGCGGGCAACGTCGGCAGCGAACTGGTGGCAAAAGCGCCGCCCGACGGATACACGCTGCTGCTCGGCACTATCGGCACCAACGGCTCCAATGCCGCGCTGTATGCCAAAATGCCGTTTCACCCGCTCAAGGACTTCGCACCAATCTCGCAGGTCGCCACCAGCTATCTGCTGCTGGTGATGCATCCGACCGTGCCGGTGCGCACGGTGAAAGAAGTCATCGCGCTGGCGAAATCACGCCCCGGCCAGTTGACCTTCGGCTCGGCCGGCATCGGCACCTCCCCGTTTCTCGCAGGTGAAATGTTCAAGGTGATGGCAGGCGTGTCGATCTCGCACGTGGCTTACAAAGGCAGCCCGCAGTCGGCGATTGATCTCGTGGCGGGCCGGCTTGATTTGATCTTTGCGAATTCCACGGCGGTGCTGCCCTTCATCCGCGCCAACCGCCTGCGCCTGATCGCCATCAGTTCCGCCAAACGCGACCCCGCAATGCCAGACGTTCCCGTGATCGCCGAAACCATCCCCGGCTTTGAAGTGGCGCCCTGGTGGGGCCTGCTCGCGCCCGCCGGCACGCCACGCGACATCGTCTCGCGGCTACACACCGAAACCGCGCGCATCCTGACGCTGCAAGATGTCAAAGCACACTACGCCAATCTGGGGATGACAGCGGTGTCGAGCACACCGGAGCAGTTTGGTGCTTACATCCAGTCGGAAATTTCACACTGGGCGAAAATTGTTCGGGCAGCGGGGATTAAGCCGGAGTAAGCGGGCCTCGCACCGAAAATCATTAGACTAATTCGACAAACTCAGGACTTCGACCCCATCATGGTCGGCATCTGCGTCCGGTCATCCGACAAATCCTCGGAGTCGAACTGAATGGTCATCACGCCACCCAGGCGCACACGCGTGCCGGGGCGCACCATGACACTACCTTGTCCCTCGATCAATTCGCCGTTGACTTCGGTGGTGGTGCTGGATGTGACCGAGCGCAACTGAAAGCCATCGGCGCGGCGGTGCAGTTCGAAATGCCAGCGGCTGATGCGGCCATTCATTTCGGGGTCGGGCAGGTTGAGCACGATATCGTTGGCGGCGACGCCATCGCGCTCGGCAAGGCGGCCAAAGCGGATCACGTCGAGTTGCGGCAATCGAACTTCGGTACCGTCTTCAAAGCGCAACAGCGTCGGGAACTTGCTGGCATCCTTCCAGTCGAGCGCGAACAGATCCTGTGGTTTTTCCACGCCCTTAAGCACCACGCCGGGCAGCCGCGTGCCGCGCATGCGCAGCTCCATGTCCGACAATTCGGCGTGCGCGGCAGCCGACAAACGCAGTTCGTTGGTGGCAGCCGTGCTGCCAACACGGCTGGCGAAGTTGACGGCATCGCCCGAAACCAGAACGCCGTCGGTCAGCACGGAACCCACATGGATGCCCACACGCACGTTAAGCCGGTGATCCGCGGCACGGCAATCATTATCCATTGCAATTGCACGTAGCATGTTGACTACCGCGCGCGTGGCCTGCGTCGCGGTGTCGAATACAAAAAACACGCCGTCGCCGGCGGTATCAACCACGCGTCCGCATTCGGATTCAATGGCGCCGCCGACAAAATCATAGTGGCGCTGCTGCAACTTGCGCCCTTCCTGATCACCGAAGCGGGCGAAGTACGGCGTTGAGCCCACCATGTCGCTGAACGCCAGCGCGAGCCGCTTTTCAAACCGCCGCACGATGGCCTTGGACAGCAAATCCTGCAGCCGGACCAGTTCGGTCATCGACAACTCTTCGGCGAGTTCTTCGATCGGTTTCAAGGGCAGCGCGATGTTCTGAATGTCATTAATGGAGCGGGTTTTAGCGGGCGCCGATGCACCATCGGCAATGCCCTTTTTGCGAAACGTAATTTACCCCCCGGCTGGTGCGCGGTCAATTGAACGGGGCCTTCCCACGGGTTCGGCGTTACAATTATTGCGTCTTGACGACACTCGCACCCACAAGTGTGCTCAGGCGCCGCCGCATTCCCGCATTCCCGCAAAACCCACGAAGGAAATCCATGTCCAGTCTATTGAAGGAATCCCCGCTGGGGGTATTTCAGGCCCACCTCGCGAAAGGCGAACTTGCCTATCAGGTTTGTCTTGATGACAACCAGCCGTTTTTCTACCCGCGCGCCTGCGCACCCGGCACGGGCAGCGAAAACATCGAATGGCGCGTGTCCAAGGGGCTGGGCACGGTCTACACCACCACCGTGGTGCACTACAAGGGCGAGCCGCCGCTGAACGTGGCGATGATCGACGTGGACGAAGGCTTTCGCATGATGAGCCGGGTGGAAGACATCGACCCGATGCAGGTCAAAATCGGCATGCGCGTGAAGTTTCGCGTGCATCCCGGCACGGAGAAAGCGGCGCCCTACCCTGTGTTCACCCCCGTGGAGAAGCAATAATGGCCATTGCAACCAACACGAATCTCGACGGTTTGAAACGCGGCAGTGTTGCCGTGGTGGGCGCGGCGGAATCCGATCTCGGGCAGGTCGCCCCCAACACCAACCCGATGGACCTGATGGCGCAAGCCACGCTTCGCGCGCTGGAAGACTGCGGCCTCACGCTCAAAGACGTGGATGGCCTGTTTGTCGCCGCCACGCAGGTGCGCATGGGGCCGATGGCGTTTGCCGAATATCTGCGCATCAAGCCCAGATATTTCGACGGCACCATTATTGGCGGCTCGTCGTTCATGTCGCACGTCGCGCACGCGCACGCGGCACTGCAACTGGGCCTGTGCAGCGTGGCGGTGATCGCTTATGGCAGCACGCAGCGCTCGGTGTCACGCGCCGCTGCCAGCCCGCGCGATTTCAATCCTTACGAGTCGCCCTATCGGCCGTTTCTGCCCAGCAGCGCGTACGCCATGGCGGCGATGCGCCACATGCACCAATACGGCACCACGCGCGAGCAGCTTGCGTCGGTGGCGGTGGCGGCGCGCCAATGGGCGCTGATGAACCCAAAAGCGTGGGAAAAAGAACCGCTGACGATTGAACAGGTACTGAACGCGCGCATGGTGAGTTACCCATTTACCGTGCGCGATTGCTGTCTGGTGCTCGACGGCGGCGGCGCCATCGTGATGGTGCGCGCCGACCGCGCCAAGTCGCTCAAGAAAAAGCCCGTGTATGTGCTGGGTACGGGTGAATCGCTGTCGCACGCGAACATTTCCAGCCTGCCGGATTTCACCGTCAGCGCAGCCAAGGAATCGGGCGCGCAGGCGTACGCCGCGGCAAAGCTGAAACCGTCGGACATGCAAATGCTGTCGCTCTATGATGCTTTCACGATTACGCCGTTGCTGTTCCTCGAAGACCTGGGCTTCTGCAAAAAAGGCGAAGGCGGCCCGTTCGTGGCCAGTGGCGCGATTGCCCCCGGCGGATCGCTGCCGGTGAACACCAGTGGCGGCGGATTGTCGTATTGCCACCCCGGCATGTACGGCTTGCTGGTGATGATCGAAGCCATCCGCCAGATTCGCGGCGAATGCGGCCAGCGGCAGGTCAAAGGTTGCGACGTAGCATTGGCGCAAGGCAATGGCGGTGTGCTGTCGAGCGAATGTACGGTCATTTTTGGCTCGGAAGCTACACTGTAAGGTCTACTTACTCGCGCCGACCAATCCGCAACCGCAAGCAATGAAACGCCGGGGAATTTTCCCCGGCGCCGGCGGTCTGAAATTCCAAAATCAGGAGACTCTTATGGAAAGACGCGGATTCATTCAGGGTATTTCGGCGCTGACGGCATTCGGCGCACTGTCTGGTTCATTGTTCACGCGTATCGCTCACGCGCAATCGCTCGACAAAAAAGCCGTCGACGAAATGCAAAAGAACTGGAAGGCGCTGCTCGCCGATGGCACGCCCGAGGTCGCGCCGGCGCCGCCACTGAAGTTGTCCAAGGACGAGTGGAAAAAGCGTCTGTCCGACATGGAATACAACGTGCTGCGTGACGAAGGTACCGAGCGCGCCGGCACAAGCCCGCTCAATGGGGAAAAGCGCGCGGGTGTATTCGTGTGCCGCGGCTGCGACTTGCCGGTGTTCACGTCAGCAATGAAATATGAATCCGGCACTGGCTGGCCGAGTTTTTTTACGACCATCCCGGGCGCGTTCGCCAAAAAAACCGATTACAAGCTGGTACTGCCGCGCACCGAGTACCATTGCGTCAAATGCGGCGGCCATCACGGCCATGTGTTTGAAGACGGCCCGGCGCCCACGCGTGAACGCTGGTGCAACAACGGTGTGTCACTGAAATTCATCCCCAAAAATAAAGCGTGACCGGCCCCTCAACTCCAAACATACCCGCTGCGCCCGCGATTCGCCTCGCGGTCGCCGCCGATGCGCGCCCCATCGCGCAGATGTCACGCAGCCTCGTTGAAGCGGGCTTGCGCGGCTGGAGCTGGAACCCCGTACGCGTGTTGGGCGCTATCCAGCATCACGACTATTGCGTGGCCGTTGCCGGCGTCAATCATGAACTGGCGGGTTTCGCCATCGGCGAGTTCGGTGACAACCAATTACACGTTAGTTTGCTGGCAGTGGCTCGCGCGCATCAGCGCAGAAGCATCGGCCGCGCGCTGATGGCTTGGCTGGAACACTCCGCGCTCACCGCGGGCATTCACGAAATTCATCTGGAGCTGCGCGCGGGCAATCACGGTGCCCGGTTGTTCTACCAGTCACTTGGCTTTGCCTACGTACGCGCGGTGCCCGGCTACTATCGAGGGGAGGAATCCGCGATCAAAATGCAGCGCAAAATCGGCAGCCGCAATAATGACAACGAGGCCGCGCAGTCGCTTGAAGTCATTGAAAAATTATTCAATAGAATCAAATAGTTACATAGAACAAGCTTAGCGCGCCACCGCGCTTCGCCTGCTCCGGCTGAGCCACGCGTGGAACCGTTTCGTCCCTTCACCCTGACCCACGGCTGCACGTTGCTGTGCATTACCGTGGTCATCGCGCTGGCGCTGCGCCGCGGCATCCATCAGAGCAACACAGCTGCGCCCACGCCGTTTGAGCATGCGCTGGCGTTCATAAACCTTGTGGTGTGGATCGTCGCACACGGCTGGTGGCAACTGCCACCACGCTTCGATCCGGTGACCACGCTGCCCTTGCAGATGTGCCATATCGCCTCGCTCATCGCGTCCATCGTGCTGCTGACGCGGCACCCCGTGGCGCGCGCGGTGCTTTATTTCTGGGCCTTTGCGCTATGCACGCAGGCGATGATCACGCCCAGTCTGGTGGAGCCGCCCAATTCCGGCGTGTTCTGGTCATTTTGGTTCCTGCACGGCTTTGTGATGATGACCGCAATTTACGACATCGCGGTCAATGGCTTTCGCCCCGGCTGGCGTGACTACGGCATTGCCTGTGCAGCAAGCGCAAGTTACGTGGCGCTGACACTGCCGGTGAATCTGCTGCTCGGCTCCAACTACGGCTTTACCGGCCAATCGCGGCCGTTAAATCCGAGCATCGTCGATTTGCTGGGGCCGTGGCCGGCACGGCTGCTGCTGATTGTGCCGCTGGCGGCACTGGCGATGCTGGTGGTGTTGCTGCCGTGGCTGGTTGCGCGCCGGGTAACGACAAAAAGTACCGCGCGACGCGTGCCCGTCTGACACCCGTCACGCTCCACGCAGTAACAGTGGCCCCAGCACTTTGGTTTCGCCAAGAATAAAGCCCGACAACTCATTGAGCGACGCATCGTTGATGGCCTCCGGCGCCAACAACTGCTGCACGGTGCCAAAGCCCGACACATTGCTCGCATGCAACATGATCTTGCCGTCCTCCGGCTCTGCCGACAGCAAAATGCTGGCGGCGACCTTGCACGGAAATTCAAAATTGACGCGTTCGACAAAACCACGCGGGTTGCGCGTCTCCTGCATCGTGAAATCGATCTTGCAGTCGACCAGCAGATTTTTCAGCCGGTCGCTCGCCGGGTATTCACGCGCCATGCGGATTTGCTTGCCCCCCGACAGCAGGAACTGAAATATCACGCGCTCGTAGTATTTGGTCTTGTAGCCCACGGTGCGCGTATGAAAATTGGCGTGACCTGCTTCCCACGCAAGGCCGCTGAACTCCGGCACACCGGCAATGCCGTAACTTTTGGGATAACCAGGTTTGACCACATTCCGCTGCGTGGCGAAATCATGCAGATAGGTATACGCTTTCTTCAGCGCCTCGTCGATAAGTGCGGCGGGCGGCGTCTCCGGCGGCTTGGCACGTTCTTCCGCGAGCTTCTCCTGCGCCCGTTGCCGCATCCACTCCAGCCGGCTCACTGTCGACAGATCGGGCGGCGGCGCAGTGGGCGGTTCAGGCTCCGGCAGGCCCGCGAGCAATGCCGCGAGTTCGTCCAGGCCATCGTTGGGCATGCGCACGAACGCGAGTCCGTGGCGATGTTTGGCCATGCCCGGGGTGCGCATGGTCGACACCACACGCGCGCGCATTTTCAGCACGCGCGGCGGGTGCTTGCCTTTCGATTCGGGTATGGCCAGCAACAGCGTCACCACGGAACCGGTGAGATCGCCAAAATCGGTGAATATCGCGGCGCCGCTGGCCGACACGTCCTGCGTCTGAGTGTGCACGACCGGCCTGCCCGATGCCGGATCAAAAGCGATGGCAGCCTTCCAACGCAAGGAATGCCGGCTCTTCTGCCGGCGTTGTGGAATACCTGTCATGGTTAAGTTACGCCTCCCCGCACGCACCGCGTATGCAGCGCCGCTGCTTCCCAGCCGTCTCCCGTGGCGTGCCCAGACTGCGGCCATTACCGCACGACGGTAGGCATGTTACCTGATTTTTCTTTTAAAACAATAGTTTAGCACAGCACACGGCCGATTATTTTGCGGGCGCCGGTTTCACCATCAGCGCAGTGCGCAGGCGCGGCAAGGCAGCGCGCGTAGCCTCGGCCGCCGCTGCGATCACGCGCGCGCGATAGCTGCCTGACGACCCCGCGAAGTACCCAATATCCGGATGAATCAGCACATCGGCAAAGCGCGTCTCCGCGTCAATGCGTGCGCGGCGTTCGCGGTCGACGCGCCACCAGTCGTCAGGCACGTTCGCCGGCGCGGATTCGACGCGCGCGGAAATATCCACGGCTATCACGATGCTCGCGCCCAGCGTGCGTGCCGCGCGCACCGGCACCGGGCTCGCCACGTCGCCATCCACATAAGTGACGCCCCCGGTGCGAAGTGCATAAAAACGCCCCGGCACCGCGCTCGATGCCCGCACCGCCGCGCCGGTATCGCCGGCGTTAAAGATCTGCGGCATGCCGTCGCGCTGGCGCGTGACCACCACCGCGAAACGCCGGCCCAGCGCCTCCAGCGGCCGTTGTCCCACGCGCGCATTGACGAAATCCTGCAATTTCTGGCCGCGTATCTGCCCCCAATACAGCCACGACAGATCACGCAGCGCCGACAGATCGAGCTGCATCGCCAATTGCTCGACATCCGCCGCGCTCATGCCCCCCGCGTGCAGTGCGCCGATAATCGCGCCGATGCTCACGCCGACGATCAAATCCGGCTTGATGCCCTCGGCCTCCAGTACGCGCAACACACCGGCGTGGGCAAAGCCGCGCCGCCCGCCGCTGCCTAGCACCAGCGCCACGCGCGGCGCCGGCTCGCCAGCACGCGGCGCTTCGTAACGCGGCGGATTGGGGCCGTCGTAACTGTATTCCGCGGCGTACGCTGAAAAGCCTGCCAGCCACAACGCCACAACAAGCAGGAAACGCCATGAAGCGGCCCGCGCGTGAAGCGAGTGGCCGCTGCTCATGTGTCAGGGCTTGGGGGCGAGACGCGCCTGCCCATAAAACGCCAGCAGTTCCTTCAGCCGCTCGCGCGGCGGCATGCCCTGAAAATAGCCGCGTCGGCTTGGCGACAAACCGCTCGCACGCCGCAAATCCACCAGCGACTCCGCCATTTTGACCCACGCCGCCAGCGAATCCATCACCGGCGTATCGTCCACACGGTTGATGCCGTTGTTGGCGAGCAGCACGCACAGCGGCGCTTCGCCGGGGATGATGACATCCGCACCATCGGCGATCATTTTGCGTGCCGATGCCTTGAAACGCTCGATCAGTTCCGCCGGATTGCTGTAGCCCTTCAACACATCGGCGAAGGTAAAGCCCACCTGCCGTGCGGCGACAAAGCGACTCGCCAGCCCGTAGCGCACGGCATTGTCGGCGAGCTGGCCATGCATGCCTTCGATGAAATTCAGAATGCCGAATTTCTCGCCCAGCGTGCACGCAAACAGCATCGCCGATTCGCCGTAGCCCACCACCGGAATGTTGAGCGAAGCACGGCACTCGCGCAGCATGATGTCGGGGATGCTGCTGATGGCATAGGCGTCAAAGCCCGCTTCCTCGGCGGCGATGCCCGCCATCAAAAACTGCGGGCCGTGCAACCGCTGAATCACGTCAAAGCAGATGTCGGTGCCCGGGTAATTCGTCGGATACGTGCCTTCGGCCATGCCGTGCATGACAATTTCAGTATCGGGCCGCGCGACTTTCTTGAAGTGCGCCTTGAGCGCGTCGTCGTACGCGGGCAAATCCTGCAACACGGTAAAACTTTGATGCCAGATGCGCATGGCCATGGGCGAGTCCGTCCTTCGAGTGATATAAAAAAACGGATTGTATCGCGCTCAATCCAGGGCCTAATCCAGTTTGAGCCCCACCGCCTGCGCCACCTTGGCCCACTTGGCGAGTTCCGCGCGCACGAAGGCTTCAAACTGCGCTGGCGTCATCGGCCGTGCGTCAGTGCCCTGTTCGATCAGCCGCTGACGCGTGTCAGGTGCATTCAGCGCACGCGCGGTGTCGGCATTGACCTTGCTGATTACCGGTAACGGCGTGCCCGTCGGCGCGCACAAGCCATTCCAGCCCACCACTTCAAAGCCCGGCACGCCGGATTCCGCAATGGTCGGAATGTTCGGCACCTGCGACGAGCGCGTGGCAGAGGTCACGCCCAATGCGCGCATGCGCCCGCTGGACAGAAAGCCGATTACCGTCGGCAATGCGGCTATGACCGACTGCACCTGGCCGCCGAGCAGATCAGTCAGCGCCGGCGCACCACCCTTGTACGGCACGTAAGTGATATCCACGCCAGTCATCATCTTGAGCAATTCCACTGACAGATACTGCGAAGTCCCGCCCGCCGACGAGCCCATGGTGAGCTTGCCCGGATTTGCTTTCGCAAATGCAATCAATTCACTTACCGAGCGCGAAGGCTGCGACGGGTGTACCGCGAGAATACTCGGCGCGGTGCCGATCATCGCGATGGCGGTAAAGTCTTTCAATGGATCGTACGGCAGCCGGCGATAGGCCGCCGGGTTCAGCCCGTGGGTGGCAAAATTGCAGGTTAGCAACGTGTAGCCATCGGGCTGTGCCTTGGCGGCGATACCCGCCGCAATGTTGCCGCCGGCGCCGGGCCGGTTGTCCACCACCACGCTGGTTTGCCACAACTCGCCCAGCTTTTGCGCAACGACGCGCGTCTGCAAATCAGCCACGCCCCCCGCCGCGAATGCCACGATGACGCGCACGGGGCGTTGCGGGTATTGCTGCGCTTGCGCCCAAGCCGTGAAGCCCGCAGACACGCATAACGCAATTGCACTAAAGCCCATGTGCTGAATCATGATTCCCCCTCGTTACGGTTCCGCGCGTTAGCGTGACCGCCCGCGCGCGGCATTGGCCAACTGTTGCATCACTGAAAATACGCCATAACTATCTGTTTTTATTAACTATTTCTAATGACACCTCGTGCGTGCCAGCGCGCCAAGTATACAATTGCAATATCGGACAATAATCGCATCTTTCAGGACAAACACGGGAGATTTTCTGCAATGACCATCCCTGCACAATCGTTTGATGTCGTCGTCGCCGGTTGCGGCATCGCCGGCCTTTCCGCTGCGGTGTCGGCCGCACAAGGCGGTGCGAAGGTCGCCGTGCTGGAACGCGCGCCGATCGAAGAGCGCGGTGGCAACACGCGCTACACCGATGCGTATCTGCGGATGAAAAGCGAAACCGAAGTCACCGACGACTTTGAAACTCATCTCGCGGAAAACGGCGGCGGCTATCTCGACCCGGAGCTGATCAAACACACCACCGAGGCCTACGAGCAATGGCCGGCTATCGTCAAAACGCTGTCGTTCGCCGACCCGGAACTGATTGCCGCGTTTGCCAACGCCTGCGGGCCGACAGTGCAATGGCTGAAAACTTTTGGCGTGAAATTCGATTTTCTGCCGACGCAATTTTTGACCAAATCCCAGCCGCGTCTGCTGCCCATTGGCGGCGGGCTGGCGTTGGTGGAGGCGCTGGCCGCGGCTGCCGAAAAACTCGGCGTGAAAATTTTCTATGAAACCACGGCACATTCGCTGATTCAGAACGAAAGACTCGCGGTCACCGGCTTGCGCGCCGTCGACAAGCACGGCGAGCCACTGCACTTCATGGGCAAAGTCATCTTGGGCTGCGGCGGCTTCGAAGGTAACCACGAAATGCAGACGCGCTACATCGGCCCGCGCGCGGTCTATCTGCGGCCGGTGGCGCGCGGCGGTTACTACAACAAGGGCGAAGGCATCCGCATGGCACTCGACATCGGTGCCGCGCCTTGCGGCGATTTCGGCAGCTATCATGCCGAGCCGGTTGATCCACGCTCGGGCCGGCCGGAGCCGTCAGTGTTTATTTTCCCTTACGGCATCCTTGTCAATCAGGAAGGCGTGC
>OMIN01000021.1 GCA_900299145.1 Betaproteobacteria bacterium
ATAAGTTGGTGTTAAATCAAAGGGTTACGAGTGATCGTAGCCCTTTTTTGTTGTCGCGCGTAGTTTGTGCCCAATTTGTAGTGCAGATTTGCGCGGCGTGCGCGAAATCGCAAAGCACCTCAACGCAAATATCAACGTTTTTGGCGCAGCATGCGCTGTTGCTCGCGTTTCCAGTCTTTTTCTTTTTCGTCATTCCTTTTATCGTGCTGCTTCTTGCCCTTGGCAAGACCGATTTCCAGTTTAATGCGACCCCGGGTGTAATGCAGGTTCAGCGGCACCAGTGTGTAGCCTGCCCGCTCGACGCTGCCAATGAGTTTGTTAATTTCCGCGGCGTGCATCAAGAGCTTGCGGGTGCGCGTGGGGTCGGGGTGCACGTGGGTGGAAGCAGTGGGCAGCGGGCTGATGTGAGAGCCGATAAGATGCAGCGCGCCGCCCTGAACAATGACGTAGGCTTCTTTTAGTTCCGCGCGGCCGGCGCGAATGGCTTTGACTTCCCAGCCCTCGAGCGCCATGCCGGCTTCGAAACGCTGTTCGATAAAATAGTCGTGGAAGGCTTTTTTATTTTCTACGATACTCATGCGATGATTCTACCAGTGTGAGTGCAAGTATCTGAATGGGCGTGGGTGAAAGTGCCTGAAGTCAATAAAACCGTGCTGGTGCCGTATGCGGCGGACGAAATGTTCCGGCTGGTCGACGACATCGAGACTTATCCGGCCTTTTTGCCCTGGTGCACGGGTGCTGACGTGCAGTCGCGGGAAGCGGGCGTGGTGCGTGCCTCACTGAGCGTCGGATTTCACGGCGTGCAGCAGCGCTTTTCGACAGAGAATCACAATACGCCGCCGCATGAAATCCGTCTAAAGCTGATCGACGGGCCGTTTCGCGCGCTGGATGGCGTCTGGCGTTTTCATGATCTCAAGGGCAAGGGCTGCAAGATCGAATTTCGCCTTGCGTGGACGTTTTCCAGTCTGATGCTCGGCGCGATGGTGGGGCCGGTATTCAGCCATATTGCCGACACCATGGTTGAAGCTTTCGTGCGGCGCGCTGGAAAAGTTTATGGTGAGCGCTGAGGCTGGCGGCGAGTTTGAAGTCGAGGTGGTCTACGCCTTGCCCGGCGGGCAGACATTGCTGCTGCTTCGCGTGGCGGCGGGGACGACTGTCGGCGAGGCAATCGTGCGTTCGGGCGTGTTGGCGCAGTACCCTGAAATTCAAACGGACGGGCTGCGCGCTGGCATATTTGGCAGACTTTGCGCGCTGGATACGCCGCTCAATGCCGGCGACCGCGTGGAAATTTACCGCCCGCTGATTGTGGAACCGAAGGAGGCGCGGCGGCGGCGTGCGCGCATAAAAAAATTAAATAAAACAGATACTTAGGGTTTTATAGGATGTGAGCCCGCGATCAGCTCTTGCAGTACTCTGCAACTTGCCGCTCGGCAATTGGCTGTTCGCGTTGATAGTCGGCTTCGTCATAGAAAATGCGCTCGCCGGTCTGCGCGTTGGTTCGACTCATACGTTGCCGGCTCTTGATGGCTGTTAAATTGGATTGCGCCGACTGACAAGCGCGTAGACGTTCTTCATTTTCTGTAGCCGCCTGTGCTGCTTTGGTGGCTGCGGCCTGCTGATCGGCTTGCCGCTTGCGAAACTCGGCTTCGCGGTCTGCGGTGGTTTTCGGAGCGTCTTTTGCGTCGGATTTGCCGTCCGCCCTGGCTGCCGCAGGAACCGGCTTATTGACCACGCCAGTTTCCTGCTGCTTGGTTCCCGAGGGGCAAGACGTAGCAAATTCAATTTTGCCGTCCTTGCCCACGCACTTCAGAATTTGCGCTTGCGCAGCGCCAGCGATCGTGAGAGCGGCGAGTCCAGTCAGTAAGGCCAAGTTTTTCATCGGCGGCTCCGTAAACGGTGATACAGGGTAATCCACGCAAAATAGCCAAATAAATCAATGGTGTCAAACCTTTAACGCATGATCGCATGGGCGGTTTACGCGGGCTGAACGTCTGTGCATGGCTTTTTCAGCACGGGCGCATCACGTATAATGCTGACTTTGCGAAGGATCAAAATATGCGCGTGGTGCAAAAAGCCCTCACCTTCGACGATGTTTTGCTGGTGCCCGCCCACTCCGACGTGCTGCCGCGCGAAGTCAGCCTCAAGACGCGCCTGACACGCGGCATTGCCCTGAACATCCCTGTGGTGTCCGCCGCCATGGACACCGTGACCGAATCACGTCTGGCGATTGCGATCGCCCAGGAAGGCGGTATCGGTATCATCCACAAGAACATGTCGCCCACGGCGCAAGCGGGCGAGGTTACCAAGGTCAAGCGGTTTGAGTCGGGCATAGTCAAGGACCCGATCACTATTACGCCGGTGATGACCGTGCGCGACGTTCTACAGCTCACGCGCCAGCACAAGATTTCCGGCCTGCCGGTGGTAAGCAGCAACGGGCGCGTGGTGGGCATTGTCACCAATCGAGATTTGCGTTTTGAGACCAATCTCGACCAGCCGGTGAAGAACATCATGACGCCGCGCGAGCGTCTGGTGACGGTAAAGGAAGGCGCGAGCCGCGACGAAGCCAAGGCGCTGATGCACAAACACCGGCTGGAGCGCGTGCTGGTGGTGGGCAAGAATTTCGAGTTGCGTGGGCTGGTGACGGTGAAAGATATTCTGAAGTCATCCGAGCATCCGAACGCCAGCAAAGATCGCCTGGGCCGCTTGCGCGTGGGTGCAGCGGTGGGCGTGGGTGAGGGCACCGAGGAACGCGTGGAGTTTTTGATCGACGCTGGCGTGGACGTTATCGTGGTCGACACCGCGCACGGGCACTCGGCGGGCGTGTTGAAGCGGGTGAAGTGGATCAAGCGTACCTATCCGCGTACGCAGGTGATCGGCGGCAACATCGCCACTGCTACGGGCGCCA
>OMIN01000022.1 GCA_900299145.1 Betaproteobacteria bacterium
TGACTGAAATGCGTTGTGCGGTCAGCGTCACTGCAGCAGCCATGCCCGCGTAGCCATCATCGGTGGCGGCTACGCGGGCATGGCTGCTGCAGTGACGCTGACCGCACAACGCATTTCAGTCACTGTTTACGAAGCCGGCCCCGTCCTCGGTGGCCGCGCGCGCCGTGTGGACATCGACGGCGTCATGCTCGACAACGGCCTGCACATCCTCATCGGCGCGTACCGCGAAACGCTGCGGCTGATTGCCAAGGTGCATCCCAAGCCAGCCGATGCGCTGTTGCGCCTGCCGCTTGATTGGCATGTGCACGAACACCTGCACCTGCGCGCGCCCAAGCTGCCCGCGCCGTTGCATCTGGCGGCGGCGCTGCTCACCGTCAAGGGCGCATCGCTGGGTGAAAGCTGGCGCGCGGTAAGCATGATGCGTTCGTTGCAGGCCACGCGGTTCAAACTTTCGCAGGACACCACAGTGACTGCACTCCTGCAAACCCACGCGCAAGGGCCGGTGCTGACACAGCACCTGTGGAAACCGTTGTGCGTGTCCGCGCTAAACACACCGCCGGATCGGGCCTCGGCGCAGTTGTTCGCCAACGTGCTCCGTGACGGTTTGAATGCCGACCGCGCGGGCAGCGATTTGTTGATTGCCCGCACGGATTTGAGCGCGTTGTTTCCGGAACCGGCGGTGAAATACGTGCGCGCGCGCGGTGGAGAGGTACACACCAGCCGCCGCGTCACTGCATTCGCGCCATGTGCAAGCGGGTTTCAAATCACCACGGGCAGCAACACCGAAACGTTCACACACGTCATTTGCGCGCTGCCGCCGCATCAGGTCACAGCGTTTCTCACCGGCATCAGCGAACTGGCCAAAACAACTGCGATGATAGACGCGCTTGCCTATCAACCCATTACCAGCGTCTATCTGCAATTCGATGGCAGCGTGCGGCTGCCTTCGCCGATGATCGGACTTGCCGGCGGTTTTTCACACTGGCTGTTCGACCGTGAGGCCATCTGCTGCCAGCCCGGACTGATCGGCGCCGTTATCAGCGCGGAAGGCCCGCATCTGGAATTAACGCAAGACGAGCTGGCTGCGCGGGTGCACGACGAACTTGCGTCAAAATTCGGCCCGCTGCCGCCGCTCAAGTGGCGCCGTGTAATCACCGAAAAGCGCGCTACGTTTTCCGCCACCCATGGCCTGCGCCGTCCACCACAACAAACACCGTTGAAAAATTTCTGGCTTGCCGGGGATTACACCACCAGCGACTATCCGGCGACGCTGGAGGCCGCCGTGCGCAGCGGCATTGTCTGCGCGCAAGGCATACTGAACGATCCGGGGGCGCTATAATATTTAGCTAATTATTCCGGCATCCAAAACAGTTACACACAGGGAGTCCAAAGTGTCAGAACGCGAATCCATGGAGTACGACGTCGTTATCGTCGGCGCCGGCCCCGCCGGGCTTGCGGCAGCAATCAAACTGAAGCAACTCGCCGCCGAGCACAGCCACGAGATCAACGTCTGCGTCATCGAAAAAGGCTCCGAAGTCGGCGCGCATATTCTGTCCGGCGCGGTCATGGACCCGCGCGCGATTAACGAACTGCTGCCGGACTGGAAGGAACTCGGCGCGCCGCTCAACACGCCGGTGGTGGAAGACAAATTCATGTTCCTCACCGAGACTTCGCAGATGGGCGTGCCGACGGGCCTGCTGCCCGCATGTCTGCAAAATCACGGCAACTATGTGATCAGTCTGGGCAGCGTGTGCCGCTGGCTCGGTCAACAAGCCGAAGGCTTGGGCGTGGAAATCTTCCCCGGCTTTGCCGCTGCCGAGGTGCTCTACGACGACAAAGGGGTGGTGGTGGGTGTCGCCACCGGCGACATGGGCATCGGCAAGGACGGCAAACCCACCGACGCACATCAGCCGGGCATGGAGCTACGCGCAAAGTACACGCTGTTCGCCGAAGGCTGCCGCGGCCATTTGGGCCGCCAGTTACAGGACAAATTCAAACTGCGCGCGGGCGTCGAACCTCAGCTCTATGGCATCGGCATCAAGGAGCTGTGGGAGATCCAGCCGGAAAAACACAAACCCGGCCTCGTCATCCACACCGCCGGCTGGCCACTGGAAAACGACACTTACGGTGGCTCGTTCTGCTATCACCTAGAAAACAATCAGGTTGCCATCGGCTTTGTGGTGGGCCTGGGCTACACCAACCCGTATCTGTCGCCGTTCGACGAATTCCAGCGTTACAAGACGCACCCCGCGATCAAACAATACCTCGAAGGCGGCAAGCGCATTTCCTACGGCGCGCGCGCCATCAATGCGGGTGGATTGCAGTCGCTGCCCAAGCTCATTTTCCCGGGTGGCGCGTTGATCGGCGACGACGCGGGCTTTCTCAACGCGTCGCGCATCAAGGGCAGCCACGCCGCGATCAAGTCAGGCATGCTGGCGGCGGATGCGGTGTTTGAATCGGTACGCAAGGGCCGTGCGGGAGACGAACTCAACGATTACCCGGTGGCGTTTCAGGGCAGTTGGCTTCACGAAGAACTGCATCGCGCACGCAATTTCAAACCGCTGATGTCCAAGGGGCTAGTGGCCGGCACGCTGCTTTTCGGCATGGATCAGGTGCTGTTTCGCGGCAAGGCGCCGTGGACGCTGCATCATCACGGCCCCGATCACGAATCGCTGAAGAGCAAGCGTGAGTGCGACCCGATTGTGTATCCCAAACCCGACGGCGTGATCAGTTTCGACAAACCGTCGTCAGTGTATCTCTCAAACACCAATCACAACGAAGATCAGCCCGTGCACCTAACGCTGAAAGACGTCACGGTGCCGATCAAGGTCAACCTCGAACTTTACGATGCCCCGGAGCAGCGCTTTTGCCCGGCGGGCGTTTATGAAATCGTGCGTGACGCTGATGGCAATAACCCGCGCCTGCAAATCAATGCGCAAAACTGCGTGCACTGCAAAACCTGTGACATCAAGGATCCCACACAGAATATCGTGTGGGTCACGCCGGAGGGTGGCGGCGGGCCGAATTATCCGAATATGTAAAGGCAGCAAGCCGCGCGCGGGTGGCGAGTTTCATGCCTGCGGTTTCCGCTGCCTGAGCGCGCACAGGTTGATAGCTAGCGATTCGATATAAGTATTTGTTTTATATAACTTTTTTATAGCCATCAGAACAACCGCACACTGCCGTCACCACCCAACATGGCATCACGCAGGCGGCCATCCTCCGGCTTGTCGCCGATCCAAATGCGCAGCATCGCGCGAAAAAAATCCTCGCCCTTCACCACCAGCCTTTCTTCACTGTTGATGTGGATGTGCGTGCCGCTTGCCGGCAGGTAACTTAACGTAACCACTGCGCCCTTTTTCAGCACGCCTACCTTCAGCATCATGTCGTTCAACTGTCGCAGCCGCGCTTCGATCAGCGCAAGTTCCATTGGAATATGGTTCGCCGCCAGCGCATTGTTAAGCGAGGCCACCAGTTCCTTGGCGGTAATCTCGTCGGCGAGCACATGCATGGCGACACGCTTGGCGCCGCCGTCCTTGAGGATCGCTTCAGCCGCCGCCTGTTTCGCCGGCAGGTACAGCGCGCCAACGTAGAGCTTGGCAAAAGCGAGCTTGGTGCGTACACCCGCGCCGTTGAGTACCAGCGCCGTGCCGCCCGGCAAGGCAATTCGATCTTCGACGCGAACACCTTCGATGTCAGCCGCGCGCACCGGCATGGCACACACCATGCACAGCAGCCAACCACCCAGGAACGCAATGGTCTTGCGTACGCTCATACGATCCTCCCCGCTACAGTAGTCAAAGCGACTCGAATACACCCGCTGCACCCATGCCGGTACCGATGCACATGGTCACCATGCCGTATTTTTTCTTCGTGCGCTTCAAACCATGCATCAGGGTGGCAACCCGAATCGCCCCGGTTGCACCGAGCGGATGGCCCAGCGCAATTGCCCCACCGAGCGGATTGATTTTTGAAGTATCCAACCCGAGCTCCTTGATCACCGCCAGCGATTGCGCAGCGAAGGCCTCGTTCAACTCGATCCAGTCCAGCGCATCCTGTTTCAGGCCGGTTTGCTGCAACACCTTGGGGATCGCCTTTACCGGACCGATGCCCATCACATCCGGCGGCACGCCTGCCACCGCGTAGCCCAGAAAACGCCCCATGGGCGTGGCATTAAAACGCTTCATCGCGGCTTCGCTCATCAGCACCACCGCACCGGCGCCGTCGGACATTTGCGAACTGTTGCCCGCCGTCACGCTGCCCTTCACCGAAAACGCGGGCCGCAAACGCGCCAGCCCTTCGGGCGAAGTCTCTTTGCGAGGGCCTTCATCATGACTTGCCACGCGCGACTTTACCTTCACTTCCCGGCTCACCAGATCGGGCGTCTTTTCATTCACGGTATAAGGCGCGATCTCATCCTTGAACTCGCCGCTTTCAATTGCGCGCAATGCACGCCGGTGACTCTCGGCGGCAAACATGTCCTGTTCTTCACGGGTGACTTTCCATTTCTCGGCAACGCGCTCGGCAGTGATACCCATTCCATAGGCAATGCCGACGTTTTCATCTTTCTCGAAAATCGCGGGACTGAACGATGGCTTGTTGCCGCCCATCGGCACCATGCTCATGCTTTCCGTGCCTGCGGCGATCATTACATCGGCCTCACCCAGGCGGATACGATCTGCCGCCATCGCCACCGCCTGCACGCCGGACGAACAAAAACGGTTAATGGTGAGGCCTGACACCGTGTCCGGAAAACCCGCGAGCAAGAGACCAATGCGCGCGACGTTCATGCCCTGCTCCGCTTCGGGCATGGCACAGCCGACGATGACATCGTCGATGGCTTTCAGATCCATGCCGGAACATTGGGCCACCGCGGCCTTCAGCACATGCGCCAGCAGATCGTCGGGACGCACGTTTTTCAGCATGCCGCGCGGCGCTTTGCCAACGGGGCTGCGCGTGGCGGAAACGATGTAGGCATCTTGCACTTGCTTACTCATGCTTCTTCTCCTTGGCATGCAAGGATTGAGGATTGACGCTTGAGCAAGCCCAGCTGTGAGTCACTCAATGCACAATCCCCGATCCTCAATCCTAGTTCCTAAGCGGCCTGCCGGTCTTGAGCATATGCTCAATCCGCGCCTGCGTTTTCTCTGTCGCCAACAGTTCCATGAAATGCTGGCGTTCCAGATCGAGGAACCACTGCTCGTCGACCAGACTGCCCGCTTCGACGTCGCCACCGCACATCACAGTCGCAACTTTGCAACCGATCAGATGATCGTGTTCGGAAATGTGGCCGCCGGCCAGCATGTTTTCGAGAACGGTGCGGATGGTGGCAATTTCGCTGCGGCCCGCCGCCGGAATTGCCGTTTGCCGCAACGGCGGACGATAACCGCCAGCCGCCAGTGCGCGCACTTCGGCCTTGGCGATTTCCAGCAATTCAAAACGGTTCATCACCACTTTGTCGGTAGCACGCAAGTAGCCGATGTCGCGCGCGTGTTCGGCGCTGCGGCTCACTTCGGGGGTAGCCACTGCCTTGAAATACCTCTGTATAAAGAACGATGTCGCGCCGCCCTTCCCGTCCGCCACCGCGCGCATCGCGAATTCCTTGCAGCCGCCGCCCGCCGGCAACAGACCCACACCAACTTCGACCAGCCCAAGGTAACTTTCATGTGTAGCCACCGCGCGGTCGCAATGCATCACGAATTCACAGCCGCCGCCCAGCGCCAGCCCATCGACTGCGGCCACGGTGGGGATCATCGAATACTTCAGCGCCTGCGTGGTGATCTGAAATTGCTCCACCAGATGCTCAACTTCGGCGAGCTTGCCCGCCATCAGTTGATCGGCCACGCCGATTTGCCGCGCGGCTTTCAGCGCCAGCGATTCGGCTTCTTTCTTGAACGAGCGCAGCAGCTTGCCGAAGCCCGACGGTTTCGATGCCGGGCGCGCGCCACCTGCTGGTGTTTTCTTCAAATTAGCGCCCACCGAAAACGGCGGCTCGGTCTGCCAGATTACCAACCCGGCGTAATCTTTTTCAGCCACTTCAATGGCCTGCTGCACGCCGTCGAGCACATCATCACCAATCGCATGCATGCGGCTCTTGAAACTGACGATGGCGATATCGTCACCGGTGTGCCAGCAACGTACGCCGTCGGTCTCGAATATCGTCGTGCCGTATTGGCGCTCTTCGCCCAACAGTTTGTCGGAGAACGGCTGGCGCCTATAAACCGGCAATGCAGAGCGCGGCTGATAACTGGTGGCCGTTGGCGCAAACGAACCTTGAGGCGTATGCACGCCTACGCGCGCCGCATCGGCCGCCCAAGCGGGCAGCGGTGTGGTGGTCATCGCCTTGCCCGCCGCGATGTCTTCCGCGATCCATTTCGCCACCTGTTGCCAGCCCGCCGACTGCCAGATTTCAAACGGGCCGGTTTCCCAGCCAAAGCCCCAGCGAATGGCGAAATCCAGATCGCGCGCGTTGTTGGCGATGTCGGCCAGATGCGCCGCGCAGTAGTGAAACGCATCGCGGTAGACTGCCCACAGAAACTGCGCCTGCGGATGGTTCGACGCATGCAACTGTGCAAAACGCTCACTGACGTTTTTATTCTTTAGAATTTCTTCCACGCCTTCATCGGCCTTGCCATCTGAGACGCGATATTTTTGTTCTTTTAAATCAAGTACTTGAATATCCCGCCCAACCTTCTGGTAAACGCCGCGTTTGGTCTTTTGGCCCAGTGCGCCCTGATCGATCAAACCTTTCAGCCATGCCGGAACGGCGTAATATTTGTGCCACGGGTCATTCGGCAGCGTGTCCTTCATGGTGTTGACGACATGCGCGAAGGTATCAAGGCCCACCACATCGGCGGTGCGGAAGGTGGCGCTCTTCGGCCGGCCGATCAACGAACCGGTCAACGCATCCACGGTGTCGAACCCGATACCTAAGCGCTCGGCGTGATGAATCGTCGCCAGCATGGAAAACACGCCCACGCGATTGGCAATGAAATTCGGCGTGTCCTTGGCGCGAATCACGCCTTTGCCCAAATTGGTGACAAGAAACTTTTCGAGGCTGTCGAGGATTCCCGCTTCGGTTTCCTTGCAAGCGATCAACTCCACCAGATGCATGTAACGTGGTGGATTGAAAAAATGCACGCCGCAGAAGCGATGCCGCAATTCAGCGGGAAACGCACTCGCCAGCTGATTGATAGACAGGCCGGACGTGTTGCTGGCAAAAATCGTGTGCTCACCCAGATGCGGCGCGACTTTCTTGTAGAGATCGGATTTCCAGTCCATGCGTTCGGAAATCGCCTCAATCACCACGTCGCATTCTTTCAGCAACCCGAGATGCTGATCGTAATTGGCGGGCCGGATCAACCCGGCGCGCGCGGCCGTGGCCAGCGGGCTGGGCTCCAGCTTGCGCAGATTATCGACGGCTTTGAGCACGTTGCCATTGGGATCGCCCTCTTTCGCGGGCAACTCAAACAGAATGGCTTCAACGTTGGCATTGACGAGATGTGCGGCGATTTGCGCGCCCATCACGCCCGCGCCGAGTACGGCGACTTTACGGACGAGAAACGGTGTGGCGGACATGGAACTCCCTCGAACGGCCATCGGCAATTCAGGCTGGTTAAGCCATTTTACGCGTTGCGCAAGTAAAAAAAAGTCGGGGCAAATCCCTGTCCGGCTTTACCGAATCGTCGCGCTGCGATCAGAAATTCATGCGCAGCTGCAAACTGAGAATATTGACGTTGTTGCTGTAACTGCCGTTTACGCGGTTCTTGCCGGCGCAGACAATGGCCGGGTTGGCCGCCGCTTGCGCGGGGCTGCATTCGTCAATCGTCGGGTCCTTCACGAACAGATGCGCATAGCCGAAATCAATCGCCGTGGCCTTGGACACGCGGTACTGACCACCCAACGCAAGCCAAGTACGATTCCCATCGGGAATGCGTACGGTACGGTCAAAGTCAGGCACTGGCGTCTGGTCGTAAGCAACGCCGCCGCGCAGCGTCCATGCATCGTTCACGTGGTAATTTGCACCCAGCGAAAAACGCCACGAATCCTTGTACGACAGCGGCGTGCTCGCCAACAGCACGCCGTTGGTGCGCACAATATTCAGGGACTGAACGGTGCTCCACCCCTGCCACGAAACATCGGCCAGCAAATCCCACTTCGGGTTGACCTTGTGGAACAGGCTGGCGGACGCGCTATCTGGTAGCTTGATGTCGGCGGTTACGCCGCCATCCGGAATTGCAGCCGCCAGCGCGGCAGGCCGTCCGGAAAATGCCGCAGTACCCGTGAGCGTATGTTTGATGGCAGAACGATAGGACACACCCAGACGCGTAGCCGGACTCAGATTGAACATTGCCCCCAGGTTGTAACCCCAGGAGTTGTCGTCTCCCGTAACGTTGGCAATTCCCTCAACGCCCGCGCCGCCGACCGCCGCCAGCGCCGCACCGCCACCCGCGCCAAACGCTGCAGCACTATAGTTCACGGCGTTCGACAACGTGGCATTGATGCGCTGATAATTGACGCCAAAGCCCAGCGAAATCATGTCGTTGACCTTGTAGGCAACCGACGGATTGATATTGATGGTCTTTACTTCGGATGTAATGCCGTGAAAACGGCCCATCCATTCCGGCGAATATTCGGTCTTCAGGCCAAATGGCGCGTTCACGCCGATGCCAACAAACACGCTCGGCGTGAGTTGCCAGCTTAAATACAGGTTCGGCACAAAGGCCAGATCACCCGCATCGCCACCGTTCGACCCCAAACGGGTTTGTAGCGGCGCCAAAGTCGTTGTCCCAGAGTTGTTGAAACCAGCCTTAGGCGAAATGGCGTGAATTGCGCCCACCACTTGCCGACCTGGCAACAGCGTCATGCCCGCCGGGTTAAAAAATATTGTGCTGGCATCCTGCGCCGAAGCCGCCTGGCCCGCATAAGCATTGCCTATTCCGCTGGCGTTTTGTTCTATCAGCGCGAATCCCGCCGCGCCGGCTGTGGAACTGGTGACTACAAGCGCCACCGAAACCGATGTAGCAATGATTTTACGAAACATTTTTTGCTCCCCCTGATGGACGACCAAATAAGTTTAGCCTACCAATCCCCCTGAGGACAGATTACGCATAATCGCTAATCCCGTTTCCAGCATTAATGCCTACTAATACGTTACTTATTGCGCTATTCCGTTAGGGCCGTGGCAATCCTACAACACGAGGCCGGCGGTTTTCGTCCACTGCCACATAGGTCAACGTGGCCTCGGTCACTTTGACACATTGCTCTTTGTCGGGCCTGCGCTGTGAGTACACTTCAACGTCGACGGTAATCGACGTGCGCCCCACCTTCACCACCTCGGCGTAGAAACTCACCAGATCACCCACGAACACAGGCTGCCGGAACACAAACGAGTTCACAGCCACGGTGGCTACACGTCCTTGTGCAGCGCGCAACGCGGGAATGCTGCCGGCCAGATCCACCTGCGACATGATCCAGCCGCCGAAAATATCGCCGGTGTGGTTGGCATCCGCCGGCATTGGTACGACGCGCAGCGTGGGTTCCTTGCCCTTGGGCAACAGCATCGGTGCTTGGGCATCCGCCATCAGTGCCCCGCATACATGCGATCAACTTCCGCGTTAAATTTCTCCATCACTTTCGGCCGTTTCAGCTTCAGCGTCGGCGTGAGCAAACCGTTTTCAACGCTCCATGGCTCCAGCGACACAGTCACGCGGCGTACTTGCGCATAGCCGGGAAATTCTTTCATTTGCGCGCTGACGCGCGCCTTGAGCTCCTGCTCAACCGCTTCACTCGCCAACATCGAACTGTCGTTGCCCTTCCAACCTTTTTCGGCTGACAGCTTATTCCAGTGTTCCACGTTGGGCACCACGATCACCGACAGATACGGCTTGCCCTCACCCAGAATCATCACCTGTTCAAACAGCGGATCGCGCAAGATAGCGTTTTCCATGTCCACCGGCGGCAGCTTTTCGCCGTTGGACAGCACGATGATTTCCTTGATGCGGCCAGTAATGAATACGTGACCTGTTTCGTCGATGCGTGCGGTGTCACCCGAATTTAACCACCCGTCCGGCTGAATCATTACCCGGGTGGCCGGTTCGTTATTCCAGTAGCCCATCATGACGTTCGGGCCCTTGATCAGCAGCGCGTTGTTTTCGCCGATCCTGACCTGAATACCCGCGAGCGCCGTACCCACGCTGGCCGGCAGATTGTCTTCGGGCGAATTGGCGCAGGCGATCGGGCTGGTTTCCGTCAGGCCGTAGCCCTGCAACACGGGCAAGCCCAACCCGATAAACACGCGTGAAATTTCAGGCGGCAACGCCGCGCCGCCCGACATCGCCGCCCGCATACGCCCTCCCAACCGCGCCAACACTTTGCTCGCCACCAGTTTATTGAGCAACGGCCACAGCAGAAATGAAGCTTTCCAGGGCCCGCGCCCCTGCGCATGTTCGAAGCGCGCATAGCCCACGTCGACCGCCGTCATGAACAATTTTTTTCTCATGGGCGGGCCTTCATCCAGCTTGGCGCGTATCGTCCCCCAGATGCGCTCGTATATGCGCGGCACGGAAATCAGCAACGTCGGGCGGATCACGCCAAGATCCTCCGCCAGTTGCGGAATCCCACGCGAGTAAGCGACCGTGGCGCCGCACATTATCGTCAGGTAATACCCGCAAGTACGCTCGAAGGTATGTGACAACGGCAAAAACGACAAAAAAGAATCGTCGCTGCGTACGGTCAGCCGCTGCAATCCGGCATAGGCGTTACTAAGAATGTTCATATGCGACAGCATCACGCCTTTGGGCCGGCCCGTGGTGCCGGACGTATAAACAATAGTCGCCAGCGCGTCCGGGTCGCGCGCCACATGCTGTGTCTCGCCGCCCGCTTCGGGCAGCCAATGATCAATGTCGGAAAGGCGCGGATCGTCGGGCACGCCAGCAGCAGAGTCCAAAGGCTCCACCGTGAGTATGCGTACCAGACCACCCAGTTGTCCCCGCACCTCGCTGAAAGTTTTCCATTGCGCCTGGGTGCCGAACAGCAGCACCGTACAGCCAGAATCGTTGAGAATGTAGGCCACGTTGTCGGGCCTGTCCTGCGTGTAAAGCGGCACCACCACCAACCCCAGGCCCAACGCCGCCTGATCGAATATCACCCACTCTGGCGAATTACGCAGCATGACGGCGACGCGATCACCGGCTTTCAGCCCATCCCTGATCAGCGCCGCCTGCCAGCGCGCAACCTGGTGATCGATCTGCGCCCACGTGTAATCGCGCCAGTTGCCGTGTTTCGTATTGAAATCGCGATAGGCCACCGCGTGAGGCGTGCGCTTGACCCGCTCACGCAACAAGCCATCGAGCGTGCCGGCGGCTTCGACCGAAATCACGTATTCCATTGCCTGTGCCATGGCTCACCTCCTCTAAGTGAAAGGCTCCTATATCTGGAGCCCTGATGCCCAGCTTTTTTTCCTAGTCCAGGAACAAATCAGTATACAGCTTCGCTCCCGGCGTGACGGCGTAGGGTTCAAAATCGGTCACGCCCGCCTCGCACAGCACCGTTTCGTCGATATAGAAATTGCCGCTGGCCATCCGGCTGTCGCGACTGAAAATCACGTGAGCGGCATCCGCCATAATCGCCGCCTTGCGGCTCGCCTTGAGTATCGCCTCCGGGAAATTCACCGCAATGGCCACGGTGGCGATGGTGGTGCGTGGCCACAGCGAGTTCACGGCGATGCCCTGCGCGCGAAATTCCTCCGCCATGCCCAAAGTACACAGGCTCATGCCGTACTTGGCCATCGTATAGGCGACGTGTTGCTTGAACCAGTGCGGTTTCATGTTAAGCGGAGGCGACAGCGTCAGCACATGCGGGTTGCGCCCGGCCTCAGCGGATTTCACCAGATGCGGCAGGCAAGCCTGTGTGCACGCATAGGTGCCGCGCGCATTCACGCCGTGCATCAGGTCGAAACGTTTCATGGATGTGGCCGCCGTGCCGGCCAGAAAAATCGCGCTGGCGTTATTCACCAGTATGTCGATGCCGCCAAATACCCGTGCCGTTTCGTTAACCGCTGAGGCAATCGCGTTCTCGTCGCGCACGTCCAGTTGCAATGCCAGCGCCTTACCGCCTGCCGCTTCGACTTCAGCCGCAACCGTATGAATCGTCCCGGGCAATGTGGCATGCGGCTCGCTGGTCTTGCCCGTAATCACAATATTGGCGCCGTCACGCGCACAACGCAGCGCAATTTCACGGCCGATACCGCGGCTCGCGCCGGGGATGAACAGGGTTTTTCCGTTTAGCGACATGGTTAACTCTGCCGCGCGCCAAACACCGCCTTGCGCTTGTCCACGAACGCCGTCACACCTTCGGCAAAGTCCGGCTGCGCGGCACAACGCGAAAAGGCCAGCGCCTCGGCATCGAGATGCTCTGTAAGCATTTGATTTATTGAGGAATTTACCATGGCCTTGGTCTCGGCATAGGCGGTCGCCGGGCCAGCCGCCAGCTCCCGGGCAAGCTTTGCAGTAGCGGTATCGAGTTCCGCCAGCGGCACTACGCGATTCACCACGCCCATCATCTGCATCTGTGTGGCATCCACCGATTCAGCCAGCAATAACAACTCCATCGCTTTTTGATACCCGATCAAGCGCGGCAAAAACCAGCTCGAGCCGCCGTCGGGGCTGGTGGCGATGCGGCTATAAGCCATGTTGAACTGCGTGCCCTCGGCGGCGATGATGAGATCACTCGCCAGCATGATGCTCATGCCGCCGCCCGCCACCGCGCCATGCACGCTGGCAATCACCGGCTTGCGCGCGCGCCGCAGGGCGAGTATGCCGCGATGAAACTCGCCCGCCATTCCAACGATGTCACGCGAAAACGTCGCCAGCCGTTCCTTGAACGAGGCTACATCGCCGCCCGCCACAAACGCCGCCCCCGCTCCGCGCATTATCACCACGCGTGCGCTGGCGTCCTGTTCAGCGCGCTCGCAAATCGCGCGAAACAGTACGATCGTGTCCGGATCCAGCGCGTTATATACCTTGGGCCGGTTGAAGGTAATGGTGGCAATTCCGCTGTCAACGCCGTACAGAATATTTTCGCTCATGGCCGTGTCACCGCCGCAAGGCTTCAAAACTGACCGGCTGCGTGGTCTGGAAAAATTCGCTGCGGCCAAAGTCTTTCGGGAAATCGTCCACCATAATGACCTTCCGGCGCAGCGATTTCGCCCGCGCCAGCGCGTCGGCCTCATCCTGCGTGAGCACGCCCTTGGCAAGCGCATCCGCCGCCAGTTGATCGCCAAATTCGCCGCTGATTTTGCCCTCACGTTTGGCCGCGCGCATTTTGGCTTCCAGCGGCTCCGCAGCGATCACCGCCAGCAGCGCGGCGTCGATCACACTGACCGGATCGTTGAGTTCCTTCGGGATGCAAATGCCCGCCGTCAGCCGGTCACGCGCAGCGCCAGGCGTCATCAACAGGCCCACCACTTTATTGCCGAGGGTGTCGGCAGGCGCTTCGAACACACGGCCCCACGGGAATATCGTCATGCGCAACCCCCACGCCGCCAGCCGGTTGGGCAGGTTTTCAAACAGGCCATAGAAAGCCTCCTGCGCGCGGTATAACGTGTCCTGCATCGCCCAGTGCATGAGCGGTGAATCCGCGTTGGGCCGGTCGTCATCTTCAAACCGCTTCAACACGCAAGAAGCCAGATACAACTGGCTCAGAATGTCGCCCAGCCGTGCCGACAGCCGTTCCCGGCGCTTGAGTGACCCGCCGAGCACGAACATCGCGATGTCGGAAGCAAACGCAAACGCGCTGGAAAGCCGCGTGAGTTGCTGATAGTACCGGCGCGTATCGCGGTCGCCCGGCGCGGACACAAAGTGCGCGCAGGTCAAACCCATCCACGCCGCGCGCGCTTTGTTGGAAATGGTGAACGCTACATGGCCAAAAAACGCCGCATCGAAATCGCGCAAGGCCCTGGCCTCGTCTTTCTCCTGCGTCGCTTCCATTTCCTTCAACACATACGGGTGGCCGCGAATCGCGCCCTGCCCATAAATAATCATCGAGCGCGTGAGAATGTTCGCACCCTCGACGGTGATGCCGATGGGAATCTGCTGATAAGCACGGCCCAGATAATTGTTCGGCCCCATGCAAATACCCTTGCCACCATGCACGTCCATCGCATCATTAATCAACTGCCGCCCGCGTTCCGTGAGGTGATACTTGACGATGGCGGAAATCACCGAGGGCTTTTCACCCAGATCAATGGCGCCCGCCGTCATCACACGAGCGGCCTCCATCAGGTACATATTGCCGCCGATGCGCGCCATGGCTTCTTCGACGCCCTCGAAGCGGCCGATGGCCATGTTGAACTGCGTGCGCACACGCCCATAACCGCCGGTGGTGCGTGTGGCCAGTTTGCCCATACCGACCGAACTCGCGGGCAGCGAAATCGAGCGCCCCGCCGCCAGGCAATTCATCAGCATTTTCCAGCCCTGGCCCACGTAATCGACGCCGCCGATCACGTAGTCCATCGGCACGAACACATCCTTACCCCAGTTCGGGCCGTTCATGAACGCGCCGTTCAGCGGGAAATGGCGCCGGCCGATATTCACGCCCGGCGTATTGGTGGGAATCAGGCCCAGCGTAATGCCGCGATCTTCCTCCGGGCCGAGAATGTGATCCGGGTCATACAAACGAAACGCCAGACCCAGCAACGTCGCCACCGGCCCCAGCGTGATATAGCGCTTCTCCCACGTCAGCCGTATGCCGAGTACGTCAGTTTTACCCTGCCATTCGCCCTTGCACACAACGCCGAAATCGGGAATGCCACCCGCGTCCGATCCCGCTTCCGGGCTGGTCAACGCAAAGCACGGCATCTCCAGACCTTTGGCAAGGCGCGGCAGGTAGTAATCCTTTTGCTCCTTCGTCCCATAGTGCAACAGCAGTTCCGCCGGGCCGAGCGAGTTGGGCACCATCACAGACACCGCCGCCGTGCCGCTGCGCGAAGTGAGCTTGACGATGACCGCCGAGTGCATCAACGCGGAAAAGCCTTTCCCGCCGAATTCTTTCGGAATGATCATGCCGAGAAAACCCTGATCCTTGATGTACTGCCACGCCGCCGGCGGCAGATCATGCAAGTCATTGGTGATTTCCCACTCGTTCACCATCTTGCACAACTCCTCGACCGGACCGTCAAGAAACGCCTGCTCCTCCGCATTGAGCGTGGGCTTCGGGTATCCATGCAGCTTTTTCCAGTCGGGTTTGCCGCTGAACAGCTCGCCGTCCCACCACACGGTGCCCGCATCAAGCGCTTCTTTTTCAGTGGACGACATCTGCGGCAAAATCTTGCGGAACGTATCCAGCAACGGCTTCGCCAGCACCGCGCGGCGTATCGGGCCGGGGTTAAACATCAGCGCGAGAATGCCAAAAATAATCCACGCCAGCGCCAGCGGAACCGGCGGCAGGCAACCGGCAAAACCAGCCAGCAAGAGTCCGGCGGCGGCAGCCAGTGTCCACCACAATGCCGGCACGCAAAAATACGCCAGCGCCCAAATCACCGCGATCACTGCACCACAAGCCATAAGCGTTTGCATGTGTGCCGCCTGTTTAAAAATTATTAAATTAAATCAAATACTTACAAATAATACATCCCGTCTGTTCGCGCGCGGGTTGCCTCCCCGATATCCCGGCGCTGCGAGGCATCTTATCGTGTTTGAGACCCGGCACGACGGAACCGCTGAAATACGCGCTAACCCATGGTTGGCAGGCCCGACCGGTCGGTCATGCCACAGGCGGCGCGGGCGGTGCGGGCGGTGCGGGCGGCTGTGAAGCCTCCGCGACCTTCTTGCGTTTGAATATTTTCGGCACGAGCGCGCCAAGCCCCACCAGCGCCAGCAAGGCAATTTTCCAGAACTTCAGAATAAATACACCGATCATCGCGAGAAGGCCCAGCTTCTTGGCGGCCACGCCGGCCACCAGCGCGGCAAGTCCGTACTCGGCAACCTTGTCTGTGGACGCGTTGAAATCGTTATAGCGCTTGCCCTCGTTAAAGTTCAGTGCCGCGAGCAGATTGGTGGCCACCGGCTTGTCGCGTTCGATACTCTTTAACGACGTCACCAGATTCAGGCTGATGTACCCCTCGCGCCCCAAGGCGTAAGTGTTGTAGTTGATCCCCGCGTCCGATGCATCCGCCGCGCCCTTTTCCTTGGATGACAGCGACCATAGCAAGCGGTGTGTCGCCGGATCATACGTCGGCGGTTGCACCCAGCCGATGATGTTAACCTCGCCTATGCCGCGCGCACGGCGCTCCTTGTTGACCTCCTCGGTACCTTCCTTGATGTTCGCGAGCAGTTCGTTGGCCTTCCAGTCCTTGGCGTCGTCGTCCTTGATGTAACCGGCCTTGACGTTGCGCGCGACCACGAACCACTCGGCGTCGCCCAACGGCATCACCATGCCCAGCATATCGTCACCCGGCCGGTTGCCCATCACGCGTAGCAAGCGCCCGGCTTCCTGTGCTGGAATAAACGTTTGCCCCTCGGGGATTTTGAGCACCGCCTGATCAGCCAGTTTGATATCCGCCGGCCCCTTGGTCATCACCGCTCGCGCGGCCTTGAACGCGGCATCGGCCTCGGCCTTGGGATCCGCCGCCAGCGTCTGCGCCACGGCGACGCCTGCTGTCAGCATCAAGCCGGCGACAACGCCCGATAACCATAACCCGGGTTTGCAACTTGGAGCGCAAGCGTTCATGGCAATCTCCCTGTCAGAACTGCGATTCCGCCAGCGCCATCACGCTGTCGGCGCCACTCATTACGGTCTGTTGATAGGCCGCGGCCTGCGGCAGCACATGCTCGCAGTAAAAGCGTGCGGTGGCGAGCTTGGCGTCGAGAAACGCCGTGTCCGCACCCGGCTGCGCGCGCTTCTTTTGCACGGCTTTAGCGGCACGCGCCATCATCCAGCCGCCACCTACCGTGCCGAACAATTTGAGATAAGGCACTGCCACCGCAAACACGGCGTTCGGATTCCTGGGGAACGTCTCGACGATCCAGTGCGTGGCTGCCTCAAGTGCGTCCACGGCAGCAGAGAGCGGCTTGAAGCTGCCCGCGATATCGCTGCCCAGCGCGGCAACCGTTTTGCGCATTTCGGCAATCACCGCCAGCGCCGTCGCGCCTTTTTCGTAACCGACCTTGCGTCCCACCAGATCGTTGGCCTGTATGCCAGTGGTACCTTCGTATATGGTGGTGATACGCGCATCGCGCAGGTATTGCGCTGCGCCGGTTTCCTCGACAAACCCCATGCCCCCGTGAATCTGCACGCCGGTGGAGGCAATTTCCACGCACTGCTCGGTACACCACGCCTTCACCACTGGTATCAGCAAATCGATCAGCGCCTGATTGCGGCGCTTTTCCGCCACGTCAGTGTGGTGCTTTGCCTTGTCGAGAATCGCTGCCGACATATAAGCGAGCGCGCGCATGGCTTCGATCTGCGACTTCATGTGCATCAGCATGCGCCGCACGTCAGGGTGGTGAATGATGGTGACGCGGTCGCCGCCGCGTTGGCCGACTTCGCGCCCCTGCACCCGCGTCTTCGCGTATTCCAGCGCGTGCTGATACGCGCGCTCGGCAATCGCCACGCCTTCCAGCCCCACCGCCAGCCGTGCGTGGTTCATCATGGTAAACATGTACTCCAGCCCGCGATTGGCTTCTCCCACCAGATAGCCGACCGCGCCGCCTGCGTCGCCATACTGCATCACGCAGGTCGGGCTGGCGTGGATGCCCAACTTGTGCTCGATGGAAATGCATTTCAGGTCGTTGCGCGCACCAAGGCTGCCATCGGCATTGATCAAAAACTTCGGCACCACGAACAGCGATATGCCCTTCACGCCTTCGGGCGCGTCCGGCAGGCGTGCCAATACCAGATGCACGATGTTGTCCGTCATGTCGTGCTCGCCCCAGGTAATGAAAATCTTGGTGCCGCTGATTTTGTAGTGGTCACCCTCGGGAATGGCACGGGCGCGTATCGCCGCCAGATCGGACCCCGCCTGCGGCTCGGTGAGATTCATGGTACCGCTCCATTCGCCCGAATTCAATTGCGGCATGTAACGCTGCAACTGCTCGGCCGAGCCATGCTGCCCCAGCGCCTCCATCACGCCCGAGGTCAGCATCGGACACAGGCTGAACGACATATTGCTGCTGTTCCACATCTCCTGCACCGGGTTGGCGACAATATGCGGCAAACCCTGTCCGCCAAATTCGGCAAGGCCACCCAACGCATTCCAGCCGGCCTCGCAGTATTGTTTATAGGCTGCTTTGAACCCGCTGGGCGAGGTGACCTTGTAATCCGCGAGCTTCGCGCCTTCCTTGTCGCCGACGCGATTCAGCGGCTCCAGCACTTCCTGCGCGAACTTGGCTGCTTCGGTCAGTACCGCTTCCGTGAGTTCCGCGTTGACTTCCTCGCAACCGGGCAGCTTCGCCACCGCATCAAGGCCTGCGAGTTCATTGATGACAAACAGCATGTCTTTTAGCGGTGCGACATACGACGACATGGCCCATCTCCATGAAAAATGGCGTGCCCCGGAATGGGTCACGCCACTATGTTACCGCAAAGCCCGTAACGGTTAATCGGTACACGCAGCTCTTGACTTGCGCTCCCCTCAGTCGGCGCGTTGTATGCCCGCCTGCTGTATCACCTTGAGCCACTTCTCGAATTGCGCCGCGTTGAGCCGGCCAAGCTCCGCTGGCGTGGATGTTTGTAGCTCGATGCCTTCATGCGCCAGCCGCTGCCGCACGTCAGCCACGGCGAATCGTTGCGTAATCTCGCGGTTCAGCCGGTTGATGATGTCCGGCGGCGTGCCGGCAGCTGTCACCACGGAATAGGTCTGCTCGACTTCAAAGCCGCGCAAGCCCGACTCGTCGACAGTCGGAATGTCGGGCGCCAGCGTACTGCGTTTCAAACCGGTCACGCCGAGCGCACGCACGCGCTTCTCGCGCACCTGCGGCAGCGCCGTCAGAAAATTCGCAAACATGGTGAACGACTCGCCCTGCAACAGCGACAGCATGGCCGGCGCACCGCCCTTGAACGGCACATGCGTCATTTTCACTTTGGCCAGTGCCTGAAACAGTTCTCCCGCCAGATGCGACGGACTGCCCTGCCCGGTCGATGTATACGTAATGCGCCCCGCGCCCGCGCGCGTTAACTGAATGAATTCCTGCACCGATTTCACCGGCAACGACGGATGCGCGACAAACATGTACGCGGTCGTGCCCAAAAGCGATATCGGTGCGAAATCCTTCACCGGATCGTAGCGGCGGTTCGTCACCAATGCCGGCCCGGTAATCAGCGAAGCCGCGCTACCCAACAACAGTGTATGGCCATCTTTCGGCGCACGCGCCACCATCTCCGCCGCAATCGCCCCGCCCGCGCCGCCGCGATTGTCCACAACGATCTGCTGGTTCAAAGCCGGCGCGACTTTGTCCGCAATCGCGCGCGCCACTGTATCCGTGCCGCCGCCGGGGGTGTTGGGGACGATGAGGCGGATGGGCTTTGTAGGGTAAGTTTGAGCGAACGTGATGTTCGGTGCAGCACTGAGCAGCAGACACGCCGTAGGGCGCAATAATCGAAGCACATTGCACCGGAAGTTTGCCTTGCCGCGCAACAGCGATTGCGCCCTGCTCACGGCGAGCGCGGGCGTCTCGCCCGCAGGAAGCGCCATAACGGCATGCGGGCGAGATGCCCGCACTCCTAGCGAAAAAAAAGCGCGACCCTTGCGAATCGCGCTTTTGATTTCGGAAAACACGCTAGCCGAGTTCACTTACCATTGCAGGCACGGCCTTGAACAAATCATCCACGATCCAGTAGCTTGCCACCGAGAAAATCGGCGCTTCCGCGTCCTTGTTAATCGCGACGATGACTTTGCTGTCTTTCATGCCGGCCAAATGCTGAATGGCGCCAGAAATACCTACAGCGACATACAGTTCCGGGGCGACGATCTTGCCGGTTTGCCCGACCTGATAATCGTTCGGCACGAAGCCGGAATCCACCGCCGCACGCGAAGCACCCACCGCCGCGCCCAGCTTGTCGGCGAGCGGCTCGAGGATTTTGAAGTTCTCGGCGCTGCCCATGCCACGGCCACCGGAAACGATGATGCGCGCCGCCGTGAGTTCAGGGCGGGCTGACTTCGTCAGTTCCTGACCGTTGAATTTCGACAAGCCCGCATCCGCCGCCGCCGCGAGGTTTTCCACCGCCGCAGAACCGCCATCCCCGGCGGGATCAAACGCCGTGGCGCGCACGGTGATGACCTTGATCGCGTCAGACGACTGCACAGTCGCCATCACGTTGCCCGCGTACGTCGGGCGCACAAACGTATCGGCAGACACCACGCCGCTGATGTCCGAAATCTGCTGCACGTCGAGCAACGCCGCCACGCGCGGCATGAAGTTCTTGCCAAAGCCCGTGGCAGGTGCAACGATGTGCGAGTAATTCTTGGCAACGGACAACACCAGCGCCGCCATGTTTTCTGCCAGCGCGCCGGCGTAGTGCGCCGCATCGGCCACCAGCACTTTGGAAACCCCCGCGACTTTGGCTGCGGTAGCACCCGCGTCCGCACAGCCTTGGCCGGCGATCAGCACAGTGACATCGCCGCCGATTTTGGTGGCAGCAGTGATGGTGTTGGCGGTGCCAGGCTTAAGATTTTTGCCGTCGTGTTCGGCGATAACCAGAATTGCCATTAGATGACCCTCGCTTCATTCTTAAGTTTGGCCACCAGTTCAGCAACGTCGGCAACCTTGACGCCGGCGCTGCGCGACGCAGGCTCGGCCACTTTCAGTGTTTTCAGACGCGGTTTGATGTCCACACCCAATGCGTCCGGCTTGATGTTTTCCAGCGGCTTTTTCTTCGCCTTCATGATGTTGGGCAGCGTCACATAACGCGGCTCATTCAGGCGCAAGTCGGCGGTAACCACCGCGGGCACTTTCACCGTCAGCTTTTCCAGACCACCGTCAATCTCGCGCGTGATCTCGGCGCTGTCGCCGTTCAGCGTCACGTTCGAAATATGCGTCGCCTGCGGCCAGCCCAGCAGCGCCGCCAGCATCTGGCCGCACTGGTTGGAATCGTCGTCAATCGCCTGCTTGCCCATGATGACCAGACGTGGTTGTTCTTTTTCCACGATGGCCTTCAACACCTTGGCCACGGCCAGCGGCTGCACTTCCTCGGCGGTCTCAACCAGAATGCCGCGATCCGCGCCCATCGCCATGGCGGTACGGATGGTTTCCTGGCACTGCAACGGCCCGATGGAAACCACCACGATTTCGGTGACGATGCCGGCTTCTTTCATGCGCACGGCCTGCTCGACCGCAATTTCGCAAAACGGGTTGATCGTCATTTTGATATTGGCCGTCTCGACCCCGGTACCGTCGGATTTGACGCGCACCTTCACATACGGGTCGATCACGCGCTTGGCCGTGACCAGAACTTTCATTGCTTCTCCTTGGAGGAACGAGTGGAAATGGGCTTGCTGAACTGCTTGCAGAGGACTCTGAAACCGGAGGGTATTTTAGCTGAAAGTGGGAGGAGGCGAAATCTTTGCGTGAGGCTTGGTTACAGTAAGTATTTGTTTTTATTGAATTATTTATAAAGTGGACTAACGTGCCAACCATAAGCCGCCAGAACACCTGCCGGTGTGCGATAGGCCTCACTGGATAGTCTGTCCTCAGTCACATCAATAGCGATTCAAAGTCTGCCTTGCCCGCCTCGCACAATTGCCGTAGCTTACTTCTTGTGACGATGACCAAAAGCGCCGACACCTACGCACATAGGTTTCCGAGACAATCAGACTCTAGCGATGGCGGATAGTCGCTTTCGCGTCGAATTTGAATATTGCTGCATAAAACTAGTTAGCCGTCATGAATTCTCTTGAACGCCACGTCGCGGGCGCCACCGTAACGCATACCAGCCCGTTCGCTGGCTTGCAGGTGCCCGTCAATATTCAGTTGCTTCCGGCGAATATCCGCGAGACTTGGGTGCAACCGCTTTACTTCGGCCTGCGAGAGCCACACGTCAAAGATTTCGTTGCTAATCACCTGCACTTGGTCAACGATGAACTGATCTCCCAGCTCTTGGCTAGCTTCGACTGGCGTCCGCGCACTGCGGGAGCCTATCTTGCTGCTTTGTCAGACCGACAAGCCTTCACTACTCAAATCGGCCGTCTTCTCCTTAGAAGCGATGTTTGCTTCGCAGGTTCTGCATACTGCATTGCTTTAGCTCAGTTCAACTCTCCCGAATCCATCCGCTTTCTCGACGAATATCTCACCTACTACCTTACTCGCCATGATCTCTGGTTCGATCAAGGCGATGCGATGGGTGCACTCGCTTATCTGGATAGATTGAACGGCACCTCTATTGCTGCGCTCCACATGGGTGCTTGGATCAAGTTTGTCGAAAATAAAAGCAACTGGAACCTAGCGGGATACGATGTTCGCTTCGAAGAGTGCATGGCCATCCTTCAGGGACTCAAGTCCAATGAGGGCTAACTCTAAACCCGAGGCGACCACGCCAAAGTGCATCGCCAAAACTTGAACGTTAACATTTCCCCCCATGTGCGGCCGCTACGTCCCACCCGATGAAGCCGCTCTAGAGCGCTTCTGGAAAATCGACCGCAAGAATTGGCGGGCGTGGATCGAGCCGGTCTTCAACCTTGCACCGACCACGCAAGTGCCCATTCTGGTTCGCGCCGACGATGGCGCGCTGGAACTCTTCTGTGCGCGCTGGGGGTTGATTCCGCCTTGGTGGAAGAAAGACATTCCGCCTTCGCTCACCTTCAACGCCCGCTCCGAAGAAGCCCGCCAGAAGCCGACGTGGCGCCACGGGCTGCGCGCGCAGCGCTGCCTGATGCCGGCGCGGGGCTGGTATGAATGGAATGAGAATGAACCGGTGCGCAACGAATCAGGCCGCACTGTCAACCAGCCGTATTTTCTTTACAGCCCCAACGCGGAAGTGATCGCCTTCGCCGGCATCTGGGCGGTTTGGGAAAGCCCCACGGGGCCGGTCATCTCGTGCGCCTTGCTGTCAAAGGCAGCGGCGCCCAGCATCGCGCACATTCACCACCGCATGCCCGTGGTGCTTGCACCGGAGCAGTACGACACCTGGCTATCGCAGGCGGCAACCGAAGCCGAGGTGGATGCCGCCATCGCCAAAGCCCGGCAGGATTTCGCGGGCCACCGCGTCAGCACGCGTGTAAACAATACGCGGAACAATTCGCCCGCGTTGATCGAAGCAGTTGCCGCACAAACTGGCACTGTGGCGCAAGCCAAACCGCCAGCCACGAAACGCCGCAGCGCCAGCAAAGTAGACCTTAATAACTCTCTGTTTTAATTAGTGTTTTTATAGTGTTCGGCAACGCTTGGACTCGCCTGTTTCGTTTGTATCGCATACGTCGGATGCGTTGCATACGTTGCGTACGTTGCATAGGCATTGCGAAACCCGCCGCTACCGCCCCTTAAATGCCGGCTTGCGCTTTTCCCGAAACGCCTTACCCGCTTCGATACGGTCTTCGGTCGACGTAATCAGCGCCGCCAGATCAGCCTCGGCGCGCAGCCCGGCGGGCAAATCCACCTCAAGGCTGTTACGCACGGCTTCTTTCGCCAGCAACACGGCGAGCGGCGCGTGGGATGCAATACGATTAGCGAGGGCCTCGGCTGCACTTGTCAGTTCCGCACGCGGCACGAGCCGGCTGATGAGGCCAATGCGCAAAGCGTCTTCGGCATTCATCTGCTCCGCCGACAGCACCATGTCGAGCGCGCGGCCCAGCCCGACGATGCGCGCAATGCGCTGCGTGCCGCCCGCGCCGGGCAGCGTGCCGCGTGAGACTTCCGGCAAGCCGAATTTCGAACCTTCCGCGGCGATGCGAATGTCACACGCCATGGCGATTTCCAGCCCGCCACCCAGGCAATAACCATGGATCGCCGCGACGATCGGCTTGCGCGCACGGTCAAATGCGCCGATCCAGTGCGCGTGCGCGCGCGTCTGGCGGAATTTCACCAGCGAATCCACCGCGTTAAAGCCCTTCACGTCCGCGCCCGCGCAGAACGCCCGCTCACCCGCGCCGCTGATAACCATCACGCGCACGTTGTCATCCGCCTCCGCGCGCGCGATCAATTCGGGCAGCGCGGTACGCACGCCATCGGAAATCGCATTCATCGCCTCGGGGCGATTGAGCGTAATCCACGCGATCTGGCCGCGCACGTCATACAGCACTTCGCCGGGGTCACTCATCAGTCGATCCTCGCGCCCGCGCGCTTGACGATGTCGCCCCACTTGGCGTACTCGCTGCGCATGAATTGCGTGAACTGTTCCGGCGTACCGCCCGCCGGTTCCGAGCCGATCAGCGTCACCTTCTCCTTGTAGGACGGCGACGCCACCATGCGGTTCAACTCTGCATTCAGCCGCTGAATCACCGCGCGCGGCATTGCTGCCGGGCCAACGATGCCCGTCCACGTGGTTGCTTCGTAGCCCGGCACGCCCGCCTCGGCGATGGTCGGGAATTCCGGCAGCGCTTCGACGCGCCGGGGCCCGCTCACCGCCAGCCCGCGCACGCGCCCACCCTTGGCATGCGGCGTAATCGAGTTGGTGCTTTCCAGCATGATCTGCACCTGGCCCGCGATTAACTCGGTGATCGCCGCCGCGCCGCCTTTGTACGGCACGTGCACGGCTTGCGTGCCGGTCATGGTTTTAAACAGCTCAAAGCCCACGTGCCCCGGCGTGCCGTTGCCGCTGGAGGCGTAGTTCAGCTTGCCCGGATTCTGCTTCGCAAACGTGATGAGATCGCGCACGCTCTTGAACGGCGTGGCGGGCCCCACCGCCAGCAACATTTGCCCGGTGGTAGTCTGGGAAATCGGCGCGAGATCTTTCTGGATATCGATCGGCGGCTTTTGCAGCATGTTGGGGCTGATCGCCAGCGCGCCGATCATGCCGTAGGCTATGGTGTAGCCGTCCGGCGGCGACTTCGCTGCAATTTCCAGCCCCAGTTGCAACGCACCGCCGGGCCGGTTGTCGACGATCACCTGCTGCTTCAGGCGCGTGGTGAGTTCGCCCGCGATAATGCGCGCCACCGTGTCACTGGCGCTGCCGGCGGCTTGCGGCACGACCATGCGAATCGGGCGCGTGGGGTAGTCCTGCGCTGTGGCGGGCGCTGCAAACATCAGAGCACCCAACGCAGGCGCCGCAAACCACAAGGTAACGCCGCCGTTCTGCATCAATGAACTCACGATGACCGCCTTTTCACGCCAAATAAATTGTTTAAAAACAAATACTTACATTAAATCAATTCAGCACGATTTTCGCGTCACGGATCACCCGCCCCATGCGCTCGAATTCGCGCTTGATGTGTGCCGCGAATTCCTCCGGCGTGTTACCGGCGGGCAGAACGGCTTCGCTGTTGAAACGGTCCTGCAGTTCTTTTGACTTAACCACCGTGACAATTTCCTTGTTCAGCCGCTCAATGATCGCGCGAGGCGTACCAGCGGGTGCAGCCACGCCGTACCACGAACTTGCTTCGTAGCCGGCAAGCCCAGTCTCGGCCACGGTCGGCACATCGGGCAGCGCTTGCGAGCGGCGCGCGCCGGTCATCGCAATCGCGCGCAGCTTGTTGGCCTTGACATGCGGCAGCATCGCCACCGCGCTGGAAAACATCAGTGGCACCTGCCCGCTTAACAGATCGGTCATCGCCAACGACAGCCCTTTGTACGGCACATGCACCATTTTCACGCCTGCCATCATCGAATACAGTTCCGTCGCCAGATGCGTGCCGGTGCCCACGCCATTCGAGGCATAGTTGATGGCGGCGGGCTTTGCCTTCGCCAGTGCGGTAAGCTCCTTCATCGTGCGCACCGGCAGCGACGGATGTACCACCACCAGCAGTGGCGCCGAAGCGATCAAGCTCACCGGCGCAAAATCTTTCAGCGGGTCATACGGCAATTTTTGTTGCGCGTGCGGCACGATGCTCATCACTGCCGCGTTGGCGAGCAGCAGCGTGTAACCGTCGGCAGGCGCTTTCGCCACCAGCTCCACACCAATAATACCGCCAGCGCCGGGCCGGTTATCGATGACGATTTGCTGGCCCAACGTTGGCGAAATTTTTTGCCCGATCAACCGCGCGATGGTGTCATTGCCGCCACCGGGCGCGAGCGGCACGATGAGACGGATGGATTTCGTGGGATAGTTTTGCGCGGGAACCTGCGCCGCCAGCGCCATCAACACCGCCGCACCGGCCCATCGCATCAAACGGCACATTATTTTAACTATTTGTTTTTAATAGGAAAATTCTGCGGTAATGCCGATCATCGCGTTGCGCCCCGGCGCCGGTTCGTAGTAACGATTGTTGGCCTCCGCCACGATCACCGAGCCGATGTAGTTCTTGTCACCAACGTTGTCTACGCGCACAAACTCGGTGAGCTTCCAGTTGCGCCCGCGCTGTTGCAGGCCCGCGCGCAGATTGAACACGGTGTAAGCCGCAGCCGATTCGGAGTTTTGATCATTCACCCACACCTTGCCACTGTGGCGCACTTCCACGCCCGCGTGGAAGCCATATTGCGGGTAACGCCACACCAGCTCGCAATACAGATTGTTCCCCGCAATGCCCGGCAGCTTGCTGCCTGCCGGCACGGCCACCGCCACCGACGGCGTGCCGGTCACCGTGGTGAAGGGCTGTGTGAAGCGAGCGTTGAGCAGCGTGTAAGACAGCGCCGTCTCGAAGCCCAGTGGCAGTTTGTGCGCGTAGCCGAATTCCAGACCCTCGCGACGCGTGCCCTGCACGTTCTTGAAATCCGAACGCCCGCCGGCGTTGGAATTGACCACGATTTCGTCGGACACATCAATGCGGAACAGCGAAACATTCGCGCGACCGTTGTCACCCACCAGCGCCTTCAAACCGATTTCCTTGTGCAGGCTGTTGGCAGGCCGCAGCGCAAAATTCAAACCGGTCGCGCCGCCCGGGCGGTAGGCTAATTCTGCAAACGTCGGCGTCTCGAACCCTTTGCCGATATTGGCGTACGCGTTAAACGTCGGCGTGAACTTGTAAATCGCGCCAAACGCCGGCGTGGTACGCGAATAATCCACCCCGCCGCTATCGTTCGGGTTACCGGTCGCGATGAAATAATCGAGCGACTCGAATTTCACCCGGCTGTGGCGCAGCCCGGTCAGCAGACTCAGATTTTTAATGACCTGCCATTCGGCCTGCGCGTAGACATCGGTGTTGGAAACCGTGTTGTCTTCGTCGCGCTTTAGTGCGCCGGTGACGCCAAAGTTGTTCAGAAAGCCGCGGCGGCGTTCCTTCATGCGGTCGTAATCCACACCTGCGGAAAGTGTAAATGGCCCGCCAGCCAGCCGCGTCTCATGCGTCATGCGCAGGGCCGCACCACCGTAGCCGCGATCCAGATCCACCACGCCGCCCGAATGTGTTGCCGCCACCTGTGTGGCCGTGGGAATCGCCAGATGTTGCGTTACCTGCCGGTCGCCCAGATACACACGCGCATTGAGTTTGCCGCCCTGCCACGGCGACACGTCGTAGGTCAGCCCCGCCTGATTCTGCGCGATGCTCTTGCGCGTATTGAAGTTGTAGGCGTTGGTGGGCGTTGCGCCGGTAAACGTGCCCCCCGCCCCGCGCGGATTTTGCGCCACTTGCGCGGCAGTCAAGCCCAGCGGGTCTTCGGTTTCCGGCTGGTCGAGCGCGTTCACCACCAGTGTAAACACACCGGCGCTGCCAAGGTCATACTTGAATTTCCCGTTCAAATGATCACGCCGCGCAGCACTGTGATCACGATAGCCGTTGGTCTCGAAGCGCGAGGCATCAATCACCATGTTAAGCGGCCCATGCTGCCCGCCGTAATTCGCATCGAGCTTGTAGGTGCCGTAGCTGCCATAAAGCCCGCTCAGTGAAAATGTCGGCTCCTTGGGCCCGTCGGCGGTAAAAATCTGCACCACGCCGCCAGCGGAGTTGCCATAAAGGCTGGCAAACGGGCCGCGCATGACTTCTATGCTTTTTGCCGACGACAGGCTGAACGTCGCGGCTTGCCCCTGGCCGTCCGGCATGGTGGCAGGGATGCCATCGGCGATAAGGCGCAGACCTCGCACGCCGAACGTCGAACGCGCACCGAAACCGCGCGACGAAATCTGCAGATCCTGCGCGTAGTTCTGGCGGTTGGCAACGGTAATGCCCGGCACGCGGTTTAACGCCTCGGACAGATTCACCTGTGGATTGGCCTCGCGGATGGTGCGCTGATCGACGGTGTCGATGGCCGCCGGGATATCCATGTTATCGCGCGCGACGCGCGTGGCGGTCACCGACACTTCGGGCAGCACGGCGGGCTTTTGCGGCGACGGTGCAGTCTGCGCCTGCGCCAGCGTGGCCAGCGCGGCGGCAACCGCGGCTGCCGATGTCTTCAGTAGCGGAAAAGTCATGAGAGTTCCTCGAAACGTTGGCTGGCGCAATGCGTAAGGCTTGCGGCTCTTATCGTCAGTTAGACATTTTGCCACCAAATTGCGCCGCAAACCGCCGCGCAATCAACGCTTGTAACTGATGCGATACAACGCGCCCGCCAAATCATCCGACACCAGCAGCGCGCCGTCGGGCATCACGTGTATGTCCACCGGACGGCCCCAATGGTTAGCGCCATCCAGCCAGCCCTCGGCGAACACCTCGGCCTTCGCGGGCTTGCCGCCCGCATCCAGCGTCACCTGCGTGAGATTAAAGCCGGCCTTCTGCGCGCGGTTCCACGAGCCGTGATTGGCGATGATGAGGCGGTGCCGGTACGCCGCCGGGAACATCTTGCCATCGTAAAAACGCAGGCCCATCGGCGCCACGTGCGCGCCGAGCTTTAGCGCGGGCGCGGCAAACTCGCCGCAGGAACGGCCCTTGCCCAGTTCCGGGTCGGGCAGGTCGCCCTGATGACAATACGGAAAACCAAAATGCACGCCGCGCCGCGTGCCGCTGGCGATGCGATTCAACGTGTCATTGGGCGTGTCGTCTCCCAGCCAATCGCGGCCATGGTTGGTGAACCACAGTTCCTTCGTCAGCGGATGAAACGTAATGCCGAGGCTATTGCGCACGCCACGAGCAACCGTTTCCAGCACACCGTTTTTCGGATCAATGCGCACGATCTGAGCATGGGTTTCGGGTGGCACGCAGTTATTACACGGCGCGCCGATGTTGAAATACAGCCATCCGTCCGGCCCCAACACCAGTGTTTTCCAACCATGATGCTCGTCCTTCGGCAACGCGTCGAACACCACCACCGGCTGGCCCGGCTTGCTAAGGCTTTCTTCGATGTTGTCAAAGCGCAATATCCGCGACTGCTCCGCCACATAAAGCGCTCCGCCCTGATACACCACGCCATTGGGCCGCTGCAATCCCTTGATTATCGTACGCACCTCGCGTTTACCGTCGTTCTCCACCACGGCATACACAGCATCCAACTGGCGCGTTCCGACAAACACCGTGCCTTTTGCCCCCTGCGTGATCGAGCGTGCATTCGGCAACCCCGACGCCCACAACTCAATCGCAAACCCCGGTGGCAGCTTGATTTTGTCGAGCGGAATTTGCGATGCGGGTAAAGCCGTTGCGCCGGGCGGATGCGGAACCAACGGGGAATTTCGCATGGATTCGGGCCGGCCCTGCTGCCACATCGGCGGCGGTGGCGCTGACAGCGATTGCTGCGACGGCAGTTGCTGCGGCGCAGGGATGGTTTGCACGCCGGGTTGCTGGGCGAGCGCGCCGGACGATACCAACACCAGCGCCAGCGCGAAAATCAACCTACGCGGCATGCAGCACAATCTCTGAATCATGACTTTCCGTTGTTAAAAGGCCAGTTTGGTAAGTTTTGGTAAGTTTTGGTAAGTTTGTCATTATGCCGCAAGGCTGGCAGCAGACGACAAGCTACATTTACCACTGCGCTTCCAAGTCATGCCGCCATGGTCGAAAATCGCCGCGCGTTGTGCAAGGGCCAGCCTCCGGGGAACTGATGATTTCCGGCGCAGGTCAAAAAAATACTACAGAAAAAAATACGTCTCATCCGCGCCATAGGCTGCGCGCAAGGCTCACTCGCGAGCCCGGGCCGGAACAGACTCACCGGCCGGATTGAAAATTCCCAAAAATTCATAAGTATTTGTTTTTATTACATTTATTTCCGCCGCCGCTGCGCTCCTCCTTGTCCCCCGTCCTCCCCGGCAACACTTGCGCCCGAATCGCGGAACCGGTAGATTCGCCCGAACTGTCAAGGCAAGGCGTATCCGCTGATCCGCCGCCGGATGATTTCGCATCACACAGAAATTTCCTAAATAGTTCAAATGGTTATTGTCAGCCGTCTGTTGTCCCGCAGTTCGCGCTCGCTGGCCGCCAGCATCGGCTTTGCGTGCTGGCGTTCGAGCGGCGGGGATACAGCGGATGGCGAAGGAGACGGTGAAGCGCCGGTTTTTGGCCCCCGTATCGCCTCCCTCCCGCGCACCATTCCCGGTGCCCGCGCCGCCGCGAATCCGCGAAGCGCACCGCCCTTCCCTGACAATCGCCCCGATTTTCGCTGTTCCAAACCAGCCGTGGCTGCCTGTTCACGGCGATTTTTCAGGAGATTTTCATGAACCGCCGTAAATTTCTGCAAACCGCGTCTGCTATGCCCGCCGCCGCTGCTGCCGCACAATGGCCGCTTTCCGCTTTTGCCGCGGCCGAGGGCGGCAACGCCTGGCGCATGTTCGAGGTAACCACGCGCGTCGAACTATTGAAGCCGTCGGGCGTTTCCAAGATCTGGCTGCCGGTACCGCTGCTCGCCGACAAGGATTTTCACAAGTCGCTCGGCAATACGTGGAGCGCGCCAGGCGGCGACGTGCGCTTTGTCACCGAAGACAAGTACAACATGGGTGTCGTCGCCGCGGAAATTCCAGCAGGCGTCGACAAACCTGCGCTCACCGTGGTGAGCCGCTTCGCCACGCGCGACCGTGAAGTGGATATCAGCAAGCCCAACGGCGCGCCGGCGGAAAACCCCGCCGTGTTGAAACTCAACCTGCAGCCGACCGAACTGATTCCCACCGACGGCATCGTGCGCGAAACCTCGCGCGACATCCTCAAGAACGTCAAAGGCAATGATCTGGTGCGCGCGCGCGCGATTTACGAATGGGTGGTCGACAACACCTTCCGTGACGCCAAGGTACGCGGTTGCGGCTGGGGCGACATCAAGTCGATGCTCGAAACACGCAATTTCGGTGGTAAGTGCGGCGATCTGAACGCCATGTTTGTGGGGCTGTGCCGCTCGGCTGGCATCCCGGCGCGTGATCTCTATGGCATTCGCGTGGCGAAATCGAATCACGGTTACGTCAGCATGGGCGCGAATACCGAAGTGATCAGCCGTGCGCAACACTGCCGTGCAGAATTCTATGTGGCCGGATATGGCTGGATCCCCGCCGATCCGGCCGACGTGCGCAAAGTGGTGCTGGAAGAGCCGCCCGGCAATCTCGCGGTCAACGATCCGAAGGTCGAGAAAATGCGCAAAATGCTCTTCGGCGCGTGGGAAATGAACTGGCTCGCCTACAGCTACGCGCACGACGTGGTGTTGCCCGGCTCCAGGGGGCCGAAGCTGCCGTATCTCATGTATCCGAACGCCGAAACCGCCGACGGCCGCCTCGATTCGCTCGATCCGGACGCCTTCAAGTACACGCTTACTGCGCGCGAACTGAAATCCGCGTGAAGCGGCGGCAAGTCACACCACGGCGGTTCCGGCCCCGTGGTGTTTTTTTTGACAGTGCAACGACGGCGTGGCTGCGTACTGCGGTCCTGTCGCTATCGTTATCGCCATCCCCATTCTTCAGCGGGCTGGCGCTGGCCGCCGAAAAAGCCATCATCAAGGCTGCCAGCGGCGCGCCCGCCCAACCGCTTGCACTGAAGACACTGGACGGCGTCACACACGATATTGCGAAACTGCGCGGCAAAGTGGTGCTGGTGAATTTCTGGGCCACGTGGTGCGAGCCTTGCCGCGACGAAATGCCTTCCATCGAAAAGCTCAAGGCGAAATTGGCGGATCAACCGTTTGAGGTGCTGGCGGTCAACGTCGACGAACCGGAGGCGCGCGTGCGCGCGTTTCTCGAAAAAACTCCGCTCGCGCTGACCGTCGTGCTCGATCCCGGTAAAGCCGTCACCAAAAGCTGGAACGCACGTATTCTGCCAGCCAGTTACCTCATCGGCCGCGAAGGCCGCGTGCGCTACACCGTCACCGGCGAAATCGACTGGAGCAGCGAGCGCGCCACGAGCATGGTGAATGAAATGCTGAAAGACATTCCGCGAAAAAAATAACTTAACTAAATCAAATACTTATCACGCTCCATGGTTTTAACCCTGCACAATCCAAAGGACCTGCCATGTTAATCCCCAGCCGTTCCCGCACGCGCAAAATCGTCTGCTCCGCGGCCACCCACTGTGGCGCAGCAAAGTATCAATCAACCCGCGGAGGCCGTGATGACCGATAGCCTCAAGCTCCTCTCGCCCGCCGTCGGCGCCCCCGTCACCACCAACCCCGCCACCGGCAAACCCCCGCGCTGGAAAATGGCGCTGGATGTCGACCGCTGCATCGGCTGCCATGCCTGCTCCGTCGCCTGCAAGGTTGAAAACAGTGTACCCCTCGGCCGCTACCGCACCAAAGTCTATTACTGGGAACACGGCAAGTTCCCCAGCGTGAAACGCAACTTTCTGCCCACGCTATGCATGCAGTGCGAAGACGCACCGTGCCTCAAAGCCTGCCCCACCAACGCCATCAACCGTCTCGCCGACGGCATCGTGCGCATTGATCCCGACAAGTGCGATCACGAAGGTAAATGCGAGCAGGCCTGCCCGTACGCCGCCATCGGCTGTGATGAAAACGATGTCGCCGACAAATGCGATTTCTGCTCGCAGCGCCTGAGCGTCGGCATGGAACCCGCGTGCGTTGAAACCTGCCCGGCGGAAGTGTTTCACTTTGGCGACGCCAACGATCCGCAATCACCTTATTCGCGCTTCATGGCGCGCCACGGCGCGAAAACCACCGTGTTGAAACCCGAGGAAAACACCAAGCCCTCGGTGGCCTACAAGGGCCACGTCAAGGAAATGGAAAAGAAAATTCCCAAGGGCCGCATCCACGATCCGTATTCGTACGAAATCGAAACATGGACGCAGCTTGAATCCGAATTCCCCAAACGCAAGCGCGTGATGTGGGCGAAGGTCGAGCCGGCGAAAAACATGGTCGAGTACCGGCCCAACCTCGGTGGCATCGGCACCGGCGGGAGGAAAGCATGAAACGCCGCGAGACTCACCATCACGGCCGGCTCAACGTGAGCCGCCGCGAGTTTATTAAAACCGGCTTCAGCGCTCTATCCACGCTCGCCGTGGGCGAAACCATCTGGTTGACGCCCACCGATGCCGAAGCGCAACTCTTCAGCAGCAAGAAAAACCCCTCATCGGCCAGCGCAAAGCCAAACGCCGCGCCAACGGCAAGGGGCGCCTCAAGAACGATTACACCAAGGCCAAAGTCGTCAAGGGCGTGTGTCTGAATTGTTCCACCGTGTGCGGCATTCAGGGCTACGTCATCGACGGCAAGCTGGTGAAAGTCGGCGGCAACCCGGAAGACCCCAACAACGGCAAGTCACTCTGCGCCAAGGGCCAAAGCGGTCCAACGATCAACGACTACCCGGAACGGCTGCTGTTTCCATTAAAGCGCGCCGGCAAGCGAGGTGAAGGCAAATGGACGCGCATCACCTGGGACGAAGCGCACGCCGAGATCGCCCAACGCATCCGCAAGGCGATGGACGACGGCCGCCCGGAGGAAGTCGCCATCCAGATCGGCCGCTCGCGGCTGGCCGAGGAAATGGGGCGGTTTCTCAATGCCATCGGCTCGCCGTCGCTGTTCAATCACCGCGCGCTGTGTTCATCCAACAAGCGCGCCTCGAACTATGTGAGTCTCGGCGAAACTGACTGGGAATCCGGCGATTTCGCGCGCAGCAAATACATCATCGACTTCGGCGCGAACGTCTATGAAGCACATCAGGGCGCCATTCACGCCTGCAAGCGCATTATCCAGGGGCGTTACGACAACGGCGCAAAGTTTGTCTACTTCGACGTGCGGCTGTCAAATACAGCGGGGCGCGCCGACGAGTGGTTCTGCCCCAACCCCGGCTCTGACGGCGCGATCGCGCTTGCCATGGGCAACGCCATCATCGCGGCGGGCAAACACGACGCGAAGTGGCTCGACACCTGGAGCAACGTCAATGCCGCCGAACTGAAGGAATGGATTGCGCGCTATACGCCGGAGTGGGCCGAGCAGGTCTCCGGCATCAAGGCCGCCGACATCCGGCGCGTGGCGCTGGAGTTTGCCGCCGCCGCGCCCGCCGCCGTGGCCTTTACGAATCGCGGATCGGGCGCGCACTACAACGGCTTTAATAACGACCGCGCCGTCATTCTGCTCAACGCCATCGTCGGCAGCATCGGCAAGCCCGGCGGCTATTGCTACACGTTCGAACCGACGCGCGTGCCACCCATGGTGTTCCCGCAACCGTCGCCACAGCCGCCAGCACCCAAGGCCACCAGTGCCATTGAAAACCCGCCGGAATGGCCGCTCGCCAACAAATGGCAGCGGATGAAAGTCGGGCAAATCGTCTACCAGTTCATCAAGGAACAGCGCCACAAGATTCAGGTATTGATATCGTACACGGTGGCCTCACCGCAGACCTGGCCGGAAGGCCGGTCGCTGACGGTGGATGTGCTGTCAGATGAGAAATTGATTCCGTTTCACGCGTGTTCCGACATCGTGTATTCGGAACAGGCGCACTGGGCGGACATGATTCTGCCCGACGCGAGCTACACCGAACGCTGGGGCTTCGATACCCGCAACAACATGGAGCTGCGCGATTACGTCACGCTGCGCCAGCCCATTGTTCAGCCGCCAGGCGAGTGCAAGAGTTTTATAGACACGTTGATCGACGTCGCCAAGCGCATCGGGCCGGATACGGCGAAGTACTTCCAGTTCAAGGATCACGAGGACTGGATCAGGCAGCGTTGCAGCGCACTCACCAAACGCGTGAAAGAAGACGGTTTCGAATACATGAAGGCGCACGGTGTGTGGCAGGACATGTCGAAGCCCAAGTACTACGATCTTTACAACTGGGATCTAAAGCCGGAAGAAGTCAGCGGCACGCGTGTCGATGACACCACTCAAATCATTTATCGCAAGGCCGCCACCGGCGGCGAAAGCCCCGTTGGCATCATGATCGAAGGCAAGCCCAAACGAGGTTTCATCACGCCCTCACGCAAATTCTCGGTGTATCACCCGGACATCGAAGCCGCCGCAAAACAAACCGGTTTCACCGAAGATTTCCAGAGCGGCATGCCGGATTACTTCCCGGTGCCGAGCATCGCCAACATGAAAGGCGACCAGCTGCATCTGATCACTTTCAAGTGGAACGTGCACACGCAGGGCCGCACGCAGTCGCAAAAGTATCTGAGCGAAATCGTGCATCACAACCCGATGTGGATCAACACCGAAACCGCTGCGCGCCATGGCATCCGCAGCGGTGATCTGGTGGAAATCACCACTTACCGGCCGTACGGGCATATGATGAAAAACGGCGGTCAGGTGCTGGGCCGTGCGGTGATCCCCGCACATGTCACCGAGGGTATCCATCCGCGCGTGCTGGCCGTTTCCAACACTTTGGGCAACCCGTGGCACGGACGCGCCGCCAACGCGCGTAACGGCCCTAAACAATCGTTGAACGCGTGGGACGACAGCATCATCGCCGAAGACCAGGACTTGATGGAAGACATCTGGTGGGATGAACGCAACGGCGGCACCGGTGCGGGTTACAACGTCAACGGCATTTTGCCGATACAACCCGCGCCGCTGGTCGGTATGCAGGGCTGGTACGACACGGTGTGCTCGATACGCAAGGTGTAGGTGCACCGGCTCAATGTGCGCGCGATGGCCCGATGCCCGGCAACCTCGTGCGCACGTTGCGGCCGGCATTGCCCGGGCCATAGCGCCCCTGAAGTCCAGCACGCAACCCTCGCAGCCTGAAAGCGCATGAACGCACCCCTGCCCGCATCATTGCTGACGCACTACCTCGCCACGCGCGCGGCGAGCGCGGCCATTGTCGATGGTTTGTCCGCCGAAGATTGCGCGTTGCAATCCATGCCGGACGCCAGCCCTCTGAAGTGGCATCTCGCTCACACCAGCTGGTTTTTCGAGACCTTCGTGCTGGAGCGCGCACTGCCGGATTATCGCCATTTCGACCCGCTGTTTCGCGTGCTGTTCAACTCGTATTACGTGGCCGTGGGCGAACGCCATCCGCGGCCGGAGCGCGGGCTTTTGTCACGTCAGCCACTCGCGCAAGTGCTGCGCTATCGCGCGCACGTGGACGAGCGCATGCAGGCCCTGCTAACCGGCTCGACTGTGCCGGATGCTTGCCGAGAACTGGTCACGCTCGGCATTCACCACGAGCAACAGCATCAGGAGTTGATGCTCACGGACTTCAAACACCTGTTATCGCGCAACCCGGCGTTTCCGGCGTTTCGCCCGGCGCACGTTGCCACTAGCACACCCGCACAGCCGTTAGGCTGGCGCCCGTATAGCGGCGGGCAACACGCCATGGGCAACGCTGGCGCAGGCTTTGCGTTTGACAATGAAGGGCCGCGTCACCGGGTGTTTCTCGAGCCGTACGAACTGGCGAACCGGCTGGTCACCAACGGTGAGTGGCTCGCGTTTATCGAAGACGGCGGCTACCGGCGTCAGGAACTGTGGCTGTCCGAAGGCTGGGATATTGCGCGACGAGAGGGCTGGCAGGCGCCACTGTACTGGTTGCCACCCGGCAGTTCACGCAATGGCGGCTGGCAGCATTTCACGTTGCAAGGGCTGACGCCGCTGGCCGATGCAGCACTGGCCGCACCGGTTTGCCACGTCAGCTTTTATGAAGCGGACGCCTACGCGCGCTGGGCCGATGCGCGCCTGCCCACCGAGGCTGAGTGGGAAGCCGCGGCCTCAGCGTGCGCCATCGAAGGCAACTTCGCTGAAGCAGGCGCGCTACGCCCATTGCCCGCGCAGCCGGCGCAAGACGGCCGACCCGCGCAATTCTTTGGCGACGTGTGGGAATGGACTTCGAGTTCGTATGCGCCCTATCCCGGCTTTCGCGCGGCGCCAGGCGCCGTGGGCGAATACAACGGCAAGTTCATGGTGAACCAGTACGTGCTGCGCGGCGGCTCGTTCGCCACGCCACGCTCGCACATTCGGGCAAGCTATCGCAATTTCTTTCCGGCGCCGGCGCGCTGGCAGTTCATCGGCGTGAGGCTGGCACGTTCGCTGGAGCTGACGGCAGCATGAGTCGCACAGGTATCACGGCCAAGAAATATTAAATAAAATCAAATAGTTACTTAACAACACTGGTTGAACCGCCCGGCGCCAGCCAGCGCCCCAGCAGCGCGTCGAAAGCCGGCGCGGTAACCGGTTTGGAAATGTAGTCGTTCATCCCCGCCTCGAGGCACTGCTCGCGGTAGCCGCTGAACGCGTGCGCGGTGAACGCGGCCACCGGCGTGGCCGGCCAGCCGCGCGCGCGCTCGATGTCGCGAATGCGTCGCGTCGATTCAAAACCATCCATTTCCGGCATCTGGCAATCCATCAGCACCAGGTCCAGCCCGCGCTCGCCACGATTTTCATATTCGCGCGCGCCGATGGCGCCGTTGCCCGCGTGTACCACGGTAATGCCGCGCGCGGCCAGCATCATCGACGCGATACGTGCGTTTAGCGCATCGTCTTCCACCAGCAGCACACGCTTGCCGGGATACTGCGGCAGCGCGGCGCGGCGCGCGACGGCGGCTTCCTCGGCTGACGCAGCCGGCAGCGGCAGCTCGATCCAAAAGCGCGAACCTGCGCCGGGCGTACTGTCGAGCCCGCATTCGCCCAACATCAGATTGACGAGGCCGCGAACCAACGTCAGCCCCAGCCCGGAACCGCCGTGGCGGCGCGTCAGCGAACCATCCGCCTGCGTGAACGCCTCGAAAATACGCGCGTGCGCCTCGGCCGGAATGCCCACGCCGGTATCGATGACCTCAATCCGCACTTTGCCCGGCGCGGCGGCGGCGGCCCGCACTTCGATGCGGCCTTGTGCTGTGAATTTCACCGCGTTGTCCATCAGATTGGCCAATATCTGGCGCAGCCGCGCTGGATCGCCCCTCACATGACGCGGCAAGCCCGGCGCCAGGGTGACGGTAAGTTGCACCGATTTGGCAGCGGCCTCCGCCTCAAACAGCCTGGCGGTATCACGCACCGCCAGCTCCAGATCGAATACCCTGCGCTGGATCTCGAGCTGGCCCGATTCGACGCGCGAAAAATCCAGCACGTCGTCCAATACCGCCATCAACGACTGGCTCGCGCGCCGGATGTTTTCCAGGTATTCGCGCTGCCGCGGCGCCAGCGTGTCCTGCAGCAGAATTTCCGTCATGCCGAGTACGCCGTTCATCGGCGTGCGCACTTCGTGGCTCATGTTGGCCATGAACTGCGACTTGGCCAGACTCGAAGCCTCGGCCGCGCTGCGCGCCGCCTCCAGCGCGGCCTCCGCCTGTTTGCGCGCGGTAATGTCGCGCACGAATAACAGGAATACCTCGCGGTCTTCGACCTGCATGCCGGCCGCCGACACCTCCGCCGGGAATTCATGCCCATTCGTGTGCGTAAACTGCGTTTCGATCTGGTTCCAACTGCCGGCGGGCAATCGGCAACTGTCCCGATAATCTCGGAACGTACTGCCTCGCCCCTCTCGAAGGCGCGCTGGCACCAAGGGCAGCAGCGCCTTGCCACGCAGCGCAGCCGGCGCCTCGCCAAAAACCGCCTGCACCGCCGGATTGGCGTATTCGATACGTCCACCAGCATCGACAATCAGCACCGCGTCCTGCGCGGTCTCCCACATCGTGCGGTAAAACGCCTCGCTCTTATTGGTACGCGCGCGCAACGCACTAACGTATCCGCCCATGAAACTGAACCACGCCAGCGCGGCGGCCAGCATCAGCCACTGGAACATTTCCAGCCGCGCATCAAATTGTCCGGCGTGGTAACGCAGGTCCAGATAAATAATCAGGCCATAGGCCAGCAACGCCAGCGCCGCCAGCCGCCAAAGTTGCCTGGCCTGAAGCCGGAACACGCCGAACACGAAAATCAGCAACACCCACAATAGGCCGATGCCGCGCGCAGCGCCGGCGTGATAAACCATGAACATGAGCGCGCAGATGCCCGCCATGATCTGCCATTCCGTCAGGCTGGGGTCCGCGCAACGCAGATTCACGCCGGTGACAAACGCCAGGTAAAATGCCACGTTGATGGCCACCACGATCAACACGAACGTGACCAGCACATCCATGCCGCAAAACTCCATCCGCGCGGCCAGGCCCGCCGTAGCCACAGCCAGCAAATAGGCTGCTGCCGCAAGCCGCAAACGCTTCAGGCGCAACGACTGGCGCTCTTGTTCGGTATAGGCCGTGCGCGCCGGGATGGGCGCACCATCCAGCGGAGAGCTCAACGGCGGCTCTCCCGCATCAGCAATGAATCCAGATTCAACCGTGTCATGTCAACAGTATCGCATAACACACTGGCCGGGGCAGGCCGCTGGCGACCGGACGCCCGCAATACTAGTCGACGCGAATGGCCGCTGCCTTTACCACCGTTTGCCAACGCTGCAAATCCGCCTTGATCAAGGCGGCGAATTCTTCGCTGGTGGACGTTCGCGCCTCGCCGCCCTGACTGGCGAACCGCTCGCGCACGTCGGCAGCCGCGCCCCCGCGTGCGAGTTCACTGCTGAGTTTTGCGAGTACAATTTTTGGCGTGGCCGCTGGTGCGAACACGCCGTACCAGGTGCTGCTTTCGTAATCCGGCAAGCCCTGCTCGGCAATCGGCCGCACCTCGGGCAGTACCGGTGACCGGGTACGGCTGGTAATGCCCAACGCTTTTAACTTGCCGCTTTTGACCTGCGGCATGGCAATGGAAATGCCCGCGATCACCAGTTCGATCTGGCCGCCAATCAAGTCGACCACCGCCGGCGCAACCCCTTTATACGGCACATGCAGAATGTCAACCTTCGCCTGCGCCTTGAAAAGCTCAGTCGCCAGATTGATCACACCACCCACACCCGACGAGCCATAGCGCAACTTGCCCGGATTCGCGCGTGCATGCGTAATAAGTTCCTGCACATTGTTCGCCGGCACCGATGGATGCACCACCATCACACCCGGCCCCTCAAACACCAGCCCGATGGGTGCAAAATCACGCTGCACGTCGTACGGCGGCTTGCGGCTCACCGCGGCATTCATGGTCAGCGCAGTGGACGCCAGCAGCAGCGTGTAACCATCCGGCGTGGATTTGGCGACCAGCTCTGTGCCCACCACCGAACCGCCGCCTTCGCGATTGAACACCACCACGTTCTGGCCCAGCCGCTGGCCCAGTTTTTCGGCAGTGACACGGCCGATGAAATCCGCGACGCCAGCAGGTGAATACGGCACGACGAGGCGGATGGGTTTAGTGGGATAAGATTGGGCGCCAACGCTTAGCGACAAGCAAAGCGCAGTCGCAATGAACGCCAAAACTAGAAAGCCACAGTTATCGCTCCCGCGCAGGCGGGAACCCATAACACGACCCGCTGGGGCAGCAAGGCTGAACTCCCGGCTCGTCGGTGATAACACAAGCCGTCCGGCGCAATAGGGATTGCGTCCTACATCACCCATCATGCACTCACCTCAGCCGTAAATACCGGCAACGTCGTTTCCTCATCATGCGGCCCCTGCTCCTCAAACGCTACCCGAACCGCCATGCCGATCCGCACGGCATCCGGCGCAACACCGGTCAGCCGCGTCATCAAATGCGGCCCTTCGGCTAACGCCACCACCGCCACCACGTACGGCACCAGCGCCTCGAATCCCTTGCTCGGCGCGCGATGCACCACGGTAAAACTGTAGACCTCGCCCTTGCCGCTCAACTGCTGCCACGCGAGATCGCGCGACCCGCAGTGCGGGCAGGTGCTGCGCGGATAAGAATGAAATTTTGCACAGGCTGCACAACGCGGCAGTTTCAATTCGCCCTGGTGCGCCGCCTGCCAGTACGGCGCGGTCAGTGGGTTGGGCGACGGCAAAGGCCGGGGAAAGTTCATGGCGCGCCTATATCGTATATTGTTGTAAATATTTGTTTTTATTGACTTTTTTATACGCTTAAAATCAGCGTGCAATGGATCGCGATAGTGCCGCCGTTGCCGTGCACCAGCGCCAACTTGGCGTCCTTTACCTGCCGCGCGCCCGCTTGCCCACGCACCTGCCGCACGCCTTCGAGCACGTGAAAAAGCCCGCCGGGCAATCCCGGATGTGCGCATGACAGCAAGCCGCCATGCGTCGTGACTGGCAGCTCGCCGCCGAGTGAAATTCGCCCGCCCTGCACGAACGCACCGCCCTCGCCCTTTTTGCAAAAACCCAAGTCTTCGAGTTCGATGATGACGGTAATGGTGAAGCAATCGTAGAGTTCGGCGACATCGATATCGGCGTGTTTCACGCCAGCCATCTCGAACGCCTTCTTGCCCGATTCCACCGCGCCGCTGAAAGGCAGCTTCAGTGCCTCGCCGACATAACTGTGACTCAAACCGTAACCCTGCCCCAGCACGCGCACCGGCTTTTGTTTGAGATCACGCGCACGATCCGCGCTGGTCACGATCACCGCCGCCGCGCCATCCGACACCAGCGCGCAATCAAAGCGCTTTAGTGGCGAGGTAATCATCGGCGACGCCATGACATCCTGCACGGTGATGGGTTTGGTCATGTGCGCATTCGGGTTCAGCAGCGCGTGCTTGCGGATGGTCACCGCCACTTCCGCCATCTGTTCGGCGGTGGTGCCGTATTCATACATGTGCCGTTGCGCGATCAGCGCATAGTTCGACGCCACCAGCGGCCCATACGGCGCCTCAAACTGCGGATGCGCGGCGCCCGATTCCGCCATCGTCTGCACCGCCGAGGCGCGCGTCTTGTTGGTGAGCAGGTCCTGCCCCGCCACGCACAACACCGTGTTGCACTGGCCCGACGCCACCGCCATCGCCGCGTGATGAATCATCGCGCAACCCGAAGCGCCGGCCAGGTCCAGTGTCGACAAATACGCCGGCTGCACGCCGAGAAAACTCGACACCACGCCGCACGGCATGTTCCACGGCTCGACGCGAATTGGCGTGGTGATGAGGCCATCGATATCGGCAAGCGTGAGGCCCGCGTCGTCCAGTGCGGCGTGCGCGGCATCGCTTTGCAGTTGCAGCGCGCTGCGGTCGGGCACTTTGCCAAGGCGGCTTTCGCCGATGCCTACAATTCTGGTATCAGCGAGATTCATGGTACGCGCTTTAGTACGTCTTTCGCAATCAGCATGCGCTGCACTTCCGACGATCCCTCGCCGATGCGATAGTGCCGCACATCGCGGTACATGCGCTCCACGGGGTAGCCCTGCACGATGCCCATGCCACCGTGAATTTGCACCGCGCGGTCAGCCACCCGCCCCACCATCTCGGAGCAATACAATTTACACACGCTGGCCGCCGTACCGACGTTCTTGCCTTCATCAATCTGCCGCAGCGTCTCATAAACCATGAAGCGCGCGGCGGCGATGTCCACTTCGCTATCGGCCAGCATCCACTGAATCGCTTGCCGCTCGGACAAGGGCTTGCCGAACGTGATTCGCTGTTTGGCGTGCGCCGCCGACATCTCCAGCAGCCGGTCGGCCGTGCCGATACACGAACAGCTCACCGCCATGCGTCCGTCGCGAAGCGATTCCTTCGCAAGATCAAAACCCTGCCCCGGCTTGCCGAGCACGGCGCTGTCAGGCACTGTGCAGTTGTCGAATTCGATCTCGGCAAGCTTGATCACGTCCGAACCCATGGTGGTGTCGACGCGCGTCACGTTAAAGCCCGGCGTGCCACGATCCACCAGAAACGCGGTGACGCCGCCACGCGTACGCTTCACCGGATCGGTGATCGCAATCAGCGTAATGAAATCGGCGTCATGCGCGCCGTTGATGTAATGCTTGCGGCCGTTGATCACCCAGCCGCCATCGACCTTCGTTGCCTGCGTGGTCATGGCGGAGTTGTCCGAGCCGCCCGCCGGTTCAGTCAGGGCGAACGCCGTGCGCTTGCTGCCGTCCATCAACCCGGTCAGATACTTGTTGCGCTGCTCGGGCGTACCGTGTCGCGCAATCGCAATCGGCGTCAATCCACCGCCGCCACTGGCAAGCAAGCCAAACACGCGATGCGATCGGCTGAATTCCTCGAGCGCAATGCAATACGGAAACAGGCCCATACCCGCGCCGCCCACTTCCACCGGCAGACGCATCGCCAGATAACCGTGCTTGCCAAGCAACGGCAAAATATGCGGCGGCAATTCACCGGTGGCATCAATGGTCTTTTCCAGCGGCTCGAGTTCCGCCTTGACGAATTTGCGCACGGCATCGCGCATTTGCTGCAACTCGGATGACAATTCGTATTTCATGGGATCCTCAGGTTCCTCACGTTCCTTACGTACCTTACGTTCCTCTCACACCCCTCACGCCCTTGCTCACGCTTCGCCGCCTGCGGCGCGCCATGCCACCATGGCGCGCTCGGCCCTTTCCAGCGCCTCGCGCTGGGGCTGGCGCATCCATGCCTTGTTCGCTGCGAAGGCGCGCGCGGGCTTGGCCATCAAATCCCGCGCGAGTTTTTCAGCAGTGGCGGCAACTTCCTCGCGTGGCACAACACGGCGCGCGATCCCGCGCTGCACGGCCTCCGTTGCACTCAGGTTGCGCGCGCTCTGCACCAGATCATACGCCAGCGCGCTGCCCGTCAGCGGCGCCAATATCGCCATCCCGGCCAGCGGCGGGGAACCCAAGTCAATTTCCGGCAAGGCAAAAAACGCGTTTTCAGCGGCGATGATCGCGTCGGCAAGTGCTGCAATCATGAACCCGCCGCCGCTCGCCACACCATTCACCGCGGCCACCACCGGCTTTTCGAATTCGGCCAGCTGCATCAGCACGGCAAAAAATGCCGTGGAGCGCGACTGTCTGTACTGGCGCAGCTCTGCTTCCGGCAGCGCCGGCGCGTACCGCACATCCACGCCGCCGGAGAACACACGCTCCCCCGCGCCGGTGATCAACACGCCACGAACGGCGGCGGTGTTGCGCGCCTCATGCAGCACCCGTGTCAGCGCGTGCAACATGTCGACCGTCAGCGAGTTGGCTTTTTGCGGGCGGTTAAACGTGACGGCGAGCAGCCCATCGCGTTGTTCCAACAGTAAATCTGCCACAGAAATATCCTTATAAAACAGATACTTAGAATTACATCTTTTTGAGTATCAAGGCATCCACCAGGCGCACGCCCTGCCCGCGCGGCAGCACCATCAGCGGATTGATATCGAGCTCCGCGATTTCATCGGCGAAATCCAGCGCAAACCACGACAGCCGCACAATGGCATCACACATCGCATCGACGTCACACGCTGGCGCGCCGCGCACACCGTCCAGCAGCCGCCGTCCTGCAAGGCTATCCACCATGCGCCGCGCGTCATCGTGCGTGAGCGGCGCAATGCCATGGGCGATATCCTTCAGCACCTCAACATGCACGCCGCCCAGCGCCACCGACACCACCGTGCCAAAGGTGATGTCGCGCGTGACGCCCAGCATCATCTCGACACCCGCCGGCGTCATTTCCTGCACCAGCACGCCATCGATTTTTGCGTTGGGTGCATGTCTTGCAGCAGCGGCGAGAATTTCGTTGTGGGCCGTTCGCACGGCAGTTTCACCCGATACGTTGAGCCTTACCCCGCCCGCTTCCGTTTTGTGCGCGATGTCTGCCGATTCGATTTTAAGGGCCACCCCAGCGCCAGATGCCGCCACTAGCCCGGCAGCTGCCTGAACCGCCTCATCCGCCGTGTGCGCCAGCACCTCCCGAGTCACCGGCAGGCCGTACGCCGCCAGCGCAAGTTTGCTCACGCGCTCCGTCAACACACGGCCCGGCTGTGACAGCGGCTTCGCCGCATGGGCTGCGGCGTCAGCCGGTAAATCGCGAGCCGCATTGCGCGATGTCTGCGATTCCCGCTCAAACCGCCGCAGAAATTCACCGTAATCCACCGCCGCGCGCGCTGCGCGCAAACACATGCGTGCATCGCGGTACGCGGGCACGCCGCGTTGATTGAGTGTTGTCACCGTCACTGCATTGTCTTCCGGGCAATAGCCCGTCCATAGCGTCGCCACGGGTTTACCGACAGTCTCATTCACCTGCACCAAATCGTCGATGCCGCCCAGCGTTGGCGCCACCAGTATCGGCATCAACACGTCAACGTTGGCATCCTCCGCGATCACTTTCAGTGAATCGGAAAAGAGGCGTGGCGAGCCAGTCATCGCCGACGTAAGATCGAGTGGGTTGGCGAGCGACACCAGCGACGGCAGTATTTTTTCAAAGCGCGCGCCGGTCGCCGGTGCGAACTCGGCCCACTGCAAACCCAGACTCGCCGCCGTGTCCGCCACCAGCACGCAATGCCCGCCGGAGCCGGTCAACGCCGCAAGACGCTTGCCGCGCGGCCAGCGGCGCTTCCTCAACAACTTGGCGAATTCGTACAGCTCATTGCAATCATCCACGCGTATCACGCCAAACTGTTTGAACGCCGCGTCGGCCACATCGTCCGCACCGGTAATCGCGCCGGTGTGCGACGCCGCCGCCTTTCGCCCGGCTTCGGTCTTGCCAAACTTCAAAATAATCAGAGGCTTGGCGCGTTCCGCTGCGGCATGCGCCAGCGCGCGGAAGCGTTCGCCCGAGCGGATGCTTTCCGCCGCGATCAGCACCACATCGCTCGCTTCATCTTCAACGGCAAACTGTGCGAACTCAATGGCATCGATGTCGGCCTCGTTGCCGCAACTCACCTGATAGCTCACATCCACGCCCGCATCCAGCGAGCGCCACATCACGTTCACCTGCGCCAATCCGCCGCTTTGACCGATCACCGCCACGTTGCCCGGCACATTACGTTTGCCGCGCACCGCCGAGGTGTTCGTCATCACAAAGCCATCAACGAAGTTGGCAAAGCCGTTGCAGTTCGGCCCCATGATGCGCATGCCCGTACGCTTAACGAACGCTTTGAGTTCATTCTGCAGGCGCAGGCCTTCCGCGCTGCCAGTCTCGGCAAAGCCGCCGCTCATCACCGTGGCGAACGGCACGCCGCGCGCGGCACACGCCTCCAACGCGCTCATCACTTGATGGGCCGCAAGCACAATGCCCACATGCTGCGGTGTTTGCGGCAGATCTGCGACGCTGGCGTAGCTGGTGCGCCCGAATACCGTCTTGCGCCCCGGATTCACGGGATGAATTTCGCACGCCGATCCACGCGCCGCGCCAAAATCAATCATGGTTTTGTAGAGCCGCCCGCCGAACTTGGTCAAATCTTCAGACGCGCCTACGATCGCCACCGATTGCGGCGCGAAGAATGTTTTCAATGCGGATTTTGTTTGAGCCATGAGAAACGTTGTTTCGTTTGCTACTCGACACGAATATTCGCCTCGCGCACCACCTTGCTCCACTTGGCGTGCTCGGCGTTGATAAATTTCGCAAATTCCTCGGGCGTACTTGCCACCGCGACGGAGCCGTCGACCGCGAGACGCTCGATCGTGGCGGGCGCGCGCAGGGCCTTTACGATCTCACCGTGCAACCGCTCCATGATCACGCGAGAGGTTCCGGCCGGCACCATGATGCCGTTCCAGGTACTGGCGTCGTAACTCGGCAGACCGGCTTCGGCAAAGGTTGGAACATCGGGCGCAGCTTGCGTGCGCTTGTTTCCTGTAACCGCCAAGGCCCGTATTTTGCCGGTGCGGATGTGTGCCACTACCGCAAGCGGCGCGCCAAACATGGATTGCACTTGCCCCGCCAGCAAATCATTCAGCGCCGGCGGCTGGCCGCGATACGGCACGTGCACGATATTGACGCCCGTCATGCCGCGAAACAGTTCACCCGCCAGATGTCCCGAACCGCCCGGCCCCGAAGTGCCGTAATTGATTTCACCCGGGCGCGCGCGGGCCAGTGCGACATATTCCTTCACCGATTTCACCGGCAGCGTGGGATGCACCATCAACAGCAGCGGCTGCATGGTGGTGAGCGACACCGGCGAAAAATCGCGCTGCGAATCGTAAGGCCGGCTTTTGTGCACGTAGGTGGACAGCACCAGCGTGGTAATGCCGCCGAGAAAAATCGTATACCCATCCGCCGGCGATTTGGCGGCAAGCTGGCCCGCAATGACCCCGCCGCCGCCCGGCCGGTTATCGATCACCACCTGTTGCCCCCACGCCTCGCTGAATTTTTGGCCCAACAGGCGCGCAACAATATCGGTGGGACCGCCCGCCGGAAACGGCACGATCATTTTGAGTGACTTGACCGGATAATTCGGCTGCGTGCCCTGCGAGCAGGCAGCACCCGTTGCAAACAGTGCCACCCCAGCCACCAGCCATTGCACGCCCGCCATCTGGCTATCTGCCGGTGAACACAGCGGCGCGCTTTTCCTTGAACGCGGCCACGCCCTCGGCATGGTCCGCGCTCAGCTTGGCGATCTGCTGACAGAGGTTTTCCTGCTCCAATTGTTCTTCGAGATTGGGTTTATACATCGACTGGAACATTTTCTTGGCGAGCGCCAACGCGAAAGTAGCCGAACCGGCCATCTCCTGCGCCAGCGCCAGGGCATTGGCTTCGAGCTCGACATCGGGCACTACGCGATTGATCAGGCCCCACGCGTTCGCCTCTTCGGCAGGCAGCATGCGCGCGGTGTACACCAGTTCCTTGGCGCGCGCGATGCCCAGGCGCTGCACCAGAAAAAACACCGAGCCGCCGTCGGGGATCAAGCCTATTTTCTTGAATATCTGCGAAAACTTCGCGTTGTCCGACGCCACAATAAGATCGCACGCCATCGCCATCGCGAAACCGATACCCGCCGCCACGCCGCGCACCGCCGCGATCACCGGCTTTTCGAGATTGACAATGGCGTTGATCATGGCGTGGCGCGTCTGCATGCGTGCACGGCCTTCGACCAGACCGAGCGGCGCCATGGACGTGACATCGCTTCCGGAACAAAACGCACGCCCCGCGCCGGTAAGAATCACCGCGCGCACGGTTTCGTCCGTCTGATACTGCATGAACAATTCGGTAACACGCAGGTACATCTCATCGGTCATCGCGTTCAGTTTATCGGCACGATTAAGCGTGACAATGGCGACGTGGCCTTCCTGCTTTACGGAAACAAACGGGGTCATGCCGGGGCATCCTTGAGAAAAAATGAATCGATCACATGGCGGAATCGACAGTCGCCCCGCCACGATTATTTTATTCGATCTGGCCGGCGCCCCGTGTGCAGCCGCGCACCGCCTCAAAGCCGGATGAAAACGCGCCCACTTTCGATGTTGAATCGCTTGCGCGAATCTTTCGCGCCGCCACCCGCGCCATCACGCGCGTAGGCCTCGCTTAGCGACGTCGATAGCCGTTTGTCCGCGGCGTCCCACGTCATCGGCTTGCCGCTATACGGATCGGCAAACCGTGCGCCGGCTTTCGCCACGAAGTTGCCCACGTCTTCGGCGGGCACGTCGGCGGCGACGATTTCAGCCGCGAGACCCAGCAGGCGATTCATCGCATCCAGATCATGCAGCCGCAACGCGTACGACGAAAATGACGGCATCGCCACGCGCGTGAGGATCTTGCCCATGGGGTTATAGAGATAATCCCACGGCTTCATTTCCACTTCGGTGACTTCGTCACGAATCTCGCGTGCCAGTTGCGCCGGCGGTTTGCGCAGCCACTGCTGCTTGCCGCTGTAAAACGCATGGGCATCGTTGATGGTGGCGTTGCGCTTATAGAAAAGCAGCAGACGCAGTTTTTCCGGCCAGTCGGCCTGCACGCCCTTACCGGCAGGGTCGTGCAAAAAGCGTTTCATCATGCCGAATTCACCGGCCATCAATTCATCCAGATTCAGCGCGGCCGGCTGCAGCGGTTGCAGCATCGCCTGCAGCCGCGGCGCGTGCGGCTTCAAGTCGGCAAGACTGGTTTGCAGCAAGTCCGCCACAAAAGACAATGCCCGCGTGTAGTTCGCCGCCGCCACCATGCGCCCGACCAGCGTGCGTGATCCAGTCAGCATCAA
>OMIN01000023.1 GCA_900299145.1 Betaproteobacteria bacterium
ACCGGCAAAATCCCGCAGCGGGTCGTAAGGCGGATTGCGCATCATCTTCGGTGCCACCAGCGCGCTCTGCGCCACCATCACATAGGTGTAACCATCGGGCGCCGAACGGGCGACAAAGCCGAGACCGATGGTGCTGTTAGCGCCGGGCCGGTTCTCGACAATCATGCGCTGGCCAAGACCGTTGCTCGCGTAGTCCGCCACCGAGCGGCCCATCAAATCGAGATTGCCGCCGGGCTGCACGGAGACGATGAGACGGATCGGCCGATTCGGATACGGCTGCCCGGGTTGCGCGAGCGCACCGCCCACTACAAGGCCCGTCAGAAAGAACAGCGCGGCCGCACGAAACATGACCGACCTAATCCGCTTTCGCCCCGGCAATTTTCACCACTTTCGCCCACTTCGCGATTTCACTTTTGATGTAGGCCGCGAACACCTCCGGCGCAATGCCGCCCGCCGTCGTTCCTTCCGCGGTCAGCCTTTGCAGCACATCCGGCGCCTGCAACGCCTTGGCCACTTCCGCGTGCAAGCGCTTGACGATGGCGGGTGGCGTGCCGGCGGGCACCACCACACCCTGCCAGGACACCGCTTCAAAACCCGGCACGCCCGCCTCGGCCACCGTCGGCACATCCGGCGCCACTGCCAGCCGCTGCTCGCTGGTAATCGCCAACGCACGCAGGCGGCCCGCGCGCGCCTGCGTCAGCGCCACTTGCACCTGGATACAGCTCATTTGCACTTCACCCGCGATCAGCGCCGTAGTCTGCTCGGCCGCGCCCTTGTACGGCACATGCACCATGTTCACGCCGGTCATGGCCTTGAACAGCTCCTGCGACAAATGATTGCCGCCACCGCTGCCCGCCGAGGCGTAATTGATTTTGCTGCCGGGCGCTTTTGCGAGTGCTACAAATTCCTTTATGCTTGTGGCCGGCACCGTGGGATTCACCGTGAACAGATACGGGCTCGACGTCGTGGTTGTCACCGGCGCAAAGTCACGCACGGGGTCATACGGCAGCTTGCTGTGCATGCTGACGTTGGTGGCAAGCGTGCTGATGCTGCCGCCAAACAGCGTGTAGCCGTCCGGTGGCGCCTTCGCCACCAGTACCGCAGCGACAATGCCCGCGCCGCCCGCGCGATTGTCCACCACCACCTGCTGGCCCATACTGTCGGTCATCTTGCGGCCAACGGTGCGCGCGATCATGTCGTTGCCGCCACCCGCGCCGAAGCCGACGACGAAGCGGATGGGTTTGCTGGGGTAAGCCTGTGTCGGGTTTGCCGCGGGCCTTTGAGCATGCGCGGCGCCCACCATGAGTACGCTGAGGATTGATAAATAACTATTTGTTTTTATTAACATTTTTAGTATTCGCCGTTACGCCGCCATCTCCAAAATCTCATAAACCTGCTCGACACTCGTAATCTTGCGCGGGTTGGTATGCAGCCAGGTGTCGTGCATGGCGTGTTCTGCAATCATCGCGAATTGCTCGCGCGTGACGCCCACTTCCGACAGACGCCCCGGCTGGCCCAACGACTTCACAAACGCCGCGATCACGTCGGCGGCATCTTCACCCGGATGACCCATCGCCTCGGCCACGATCTTTTGCCGCTCGGCATTCACCGAACGGTTGTAACGCAGCACCGGCGCCAGCATCACGCACGAAGTTTGCCCGTGCGGCACGTCGCAACTGCCGCCGAGCACGTGGCCGATGGCGTGGCTCGCGCCCATGCTGACGGCGGCTTGCCGCCCCTGCATGGCGAGCCACACACCCATTTGGCAATCGAGCCGCGCATCCAGATCATCCGGGTGCTGTTTCACGCGTGACAGGCTTTTGCTCAGCAGCTGCAGCGCCTGAATAAAACTCGCGTCGCTCGCCGGATTGGTCGCACCGCAGCAGAGCGCCTCGGTCGCGTGATCGACCGCGCGCACCCCAGTCGACAGCCACACCCACATCGGCGTATGCACGGTGGGCGCGGGGTCAAGAATGGTCACGCGCGGAATCAGCAGCGGATGGCGATAGCTGCGCTTCACCTTGTTGCGGTTGTCGGTGCAGCCACCGCCCGGCTGAAATTCCCCGCCGGAGAGCGTAGTGGGAATCGCGATCTGCCGCACGATGGGGCCGTCGAATTCCGGCACGCGGCGTGTGCCGTCGGTTTTCACATCGACGTGATACGCATCGAGATCTTCATACTTGGTCACGTTGTGGCGCAGGCAAATCTGCATCAGCTTGCCGGCATCGGTGACCGAGCCGCCGCCGAAAGTGACAATCAAATCCGCGCCTGCTTCGCGCGCCAGTTTCGATGCCTCCAGCACCGAGTCACGCGGCGTGTGCGAGGGCATGCGGTCATACAGGCCCGCGAATCGCGCGCCGAGTGCCGCGCGTACTTTGGTAATTTCATCGGTGGTGCGGTTCATGGTGCCACTCACCAGCATGAACACCCGCTTTGCCTTCAGGCGCTCGGCTTCGGCGAGCAGGGCCTTGGCTGCGGGCTGGCCGTAGACTATGCGGTCTATGGCAGAAAAACTTAGCATGCCTGAATACATGGGATTCCTTTATTGGGAAATTTCAAAAATTTCTACACCCGGACAGTGTAAGGAACGTTCAATACTAACCCCGTCATTCCCGCGCAGGCGGGAATCCATAGGGTGACTGCGACACCACCTGTGTATGGGTTCCCGCCTTCGCGGGAACGACGAGGAAAGTTTTGTGTGCATTGTCAGTGGCGTGGAATGCACAATGTAACTCACTGGGCAGTCTGGCGTGCTCTATCAAGTTTGCGCGCTGCACTAACGTGTCCCAGCTCATCAACGCCAAGGCGAAAACTCCGCCGGCGTCATCAAACTCGTCTGCATGTCTTCCACCATTGCACCGTGCTGCTTCAGAAACGTGCGCCAAGCGGCGCTTTGCATGATCTGTGCCGGTGATTGCGTAGCCGCGTGCGCGGACAAATGCACCACTTCGTTGATCTCGCCGCTGTTGCCCGTCCACACCGCGACGCTGGCGTCCCATAGCGGCGCGGGCAGTTCGTCCTGCAACAGCCGGGCGAACGCCGCCGTCTTACCGGCCCGCGTGCGAAAAATCCGCAGGTGATACAGATTGCCGGTTGTCGTGGGCACGTTCACGTCCGCCAGCGGCGTCAGCAGGCGCGAAAACTGCCGGCGCATCAGCGGCTGTGAATGCGGCAGATAGTCATTGCGCCACACGTCCTGCTGCGCCAGCTTTGCGCGCAGCACTTCACGCGTAGCCACGGATTCGTGCTCCCACAAGTTAAACACGCAATTCATCGCGCCGATTTCGCACGCCCAAAAGCCCAGCAGCTTGCCGTAATCATCGCCGCGAAACGGCACCGCCACCTTGCCCGCGTGATTGATGTAATCGTCCAGATGGCCCGCCGCGATTTCGTAGAAGCGCAGCTCATGCAGCATGGGGGTTCCTTCGCAAATTGGTTTAATCAGTAACGCGCGATTTTAGCCGCTGCGCCCGTTCGCGCCGTGCCACGTGCAGGAATCGCCATAAGTCACCGTAGCGCCCGCCGGTGGGCGTACCTGCCTGCGCACTGGTACTGGCACCGCGCGCAAACCGGTGTATAAAGGCTTCCGCATCGTGCGCTGCCGTAACAGCGGCAACTCCAGCATTCCATCCAGCTATCAGGAGAAATTCAATGAAAACAAATACTTACAATTCCCGCCGTGGATTCCTGCAAGCAGCAGCCGCTGGCGTTGCAATCGCCAGCCTGCCTGCCACGCTGCTCGCGCAAGGCAGCAGCAAAATGAAAATCGGCATCATCGGTTCCGGCCGTGTCGGCAGTGCCATCGGCGGTGCGTGGGTGAAAGCGGGCCACGAAGTGATGTTCTCATCACTCGATCTTGAAGCCGACAAAAAGCTCGCGGCCAGCCTCGGCGGCGGTGCAAAAGCCGGCACGCCGCGCGAAGCAGCGGCGTTCGGCACGGTACTCGCCATCTCGGTGCCCTATCGCGCGCTGCCCGCCGTGGGCAAGGACCTCGGCGAATTGCTCAAGGGCAAAATCGTCATCGACACCTCCAACCCCATCGTCGCGCGCGATGGCGACATGGCGACAGCCGCGCGCGAGAAAGGCGCGGGGCAATCGTCTATGGAATTCCTGCCCGGCGCACGCATCGTGCGCGCGTTCAACGCCATTGGCGCGGCGCGCATGGCCGAAGCCGCCAGCAAGAAAGAAAACATCGGCATGCCCATCGCGGGCGACGACAAAGCCGCCATCGAAACCGCATCCGCCTTGGTGCGCGACGTGGGCTACGAGCCGGTGCTGGTCGGCGGCCTCGTGGCGATGGGCAAACACCTGATTCCGGGCACGCCGCTGGGGGGCGAACGCTCGCCGGATGAAGTGCGGCGGGTGGCGGCTACGTTGAAGTAAGCCTTCGTAAGGATTCGACAGCGGTACGCGTGGGCACAAAAAGCGTGCCCCCTACGCTTGCTGAATTGTGCATCAAGGTTCACGCATCTTCGCCCTAAGTGCGCGCAGCAATTCCGGTGATATTTGTCCGCCAGTTTCCCGCGCCTTCTTGACCATTGCCCAAGCGTCAGCGTACTTTTCTCGAAAAAAATTGGCAGTCGCACAAGAAGTATATACGTTACCCTTATTGGCATCCTTTTCGACAGCTTCCGCATAGAGCTTATCAGCTCGCTCATAGAGCTGCGCTCGGTCGGCTTCGCTTAAGGACTTGTCGCTCACGCCGCAAAGCGCAAATGTTTGTGCGGCATCAGGATACATTCCTTGGAAATAACGCTTAAAACCAAGCGCCTTATCAAAGTGTTTAGCCGATTCACACATATTCTCCTGGTCACGTAGCACTACACCGAAGCCCCAATAAACCTCGGGATTGTTCGGATCTAACAGCCATGCTTGATTGAACCGACGCATCGCCATTCCAAGGCTATCTTTATAGTAAAAATTGAATCCTTGTTGGATAAATTCCGTAGCAGCCTTTTCGCGGCTTCCATAGTGAGCCGAAGTATCTGCAATGAGCTTATCGTCTCCCGCCTTGAGATCAGGAACGCCGGCTCGATCCATGCCTCCATACATAGGCACTTCGTCGACGCGTACTCGCTGGCCATGCGCCGAAATAGCACATAGAGCAGCCAACACGACAACAACTCGAAGCACAGTCATTGCACTCCTTTCACTAAGCGAAGATCAAAGAAATAGTTAACTAACCTCTAAGCCACCCGCATCTTCTCCACCAACCGCATATCCGGGTCTTTGCCCAGCCCCGGTTCCTGCGGCACAGCGAAGTCGCCGTTTTTCGGGATGATTTGTTCGCCAAACGGTGATTCGGTGAAGTCGCAGTAGTAGCGCTCTATCGGAATCAGGCGCGCGCTGGCGGCGCAGACGTGGATGGACGCAAGCAGACCGGGGCCGAAGTACGGGGAGTGCGGCACGACGGTAACGCCGTGCGCTTCGCCGAGCGCGAAGACTTTGCGCATTTCGGTGACGCCGCCGATTTTGGTGATGCTGGGCTGGGCGATGCTGACACCGCCGATTTCGAGCAGGCGTTTGAATTCCATGAAGTTGGAAATGTTTTCGCCTGCCGCCAGCGGCGTGGTGCTGGCGGTGCGCAGGCGCGCGAGGCCGCTGTGATCGTCGGGCGGGTAGATCGGTTCTTCGATCCACGCGAGTTTGAGATCGGCCCAGTTGCGCGCGATGGCGATGGATTCGTCCACTGTCCACGGGCAGGAGCAATCGACCATCAGCGGCACGTCCGGCCCGCAAGCCTTGCTGGCGGCGCGCACGATGGCGGTGTTGTTTTCGTGCAGTTTGATGAGGCGATAGCCGCGCGACTTGGCTTCATGGATTTTATCCACCACGGCTTTTTCGACGCCGTAGCGCAAGAGGCTCGCATACGCGGGCAGTGTCGCGCGCGCGCTGCCGCCAAGCAGTTTGTACAGCGGCACGCCGGCGCGCTTGGCGGCGATGTCCCACAACGCGATGTCGAGGCCGGAGATGGCGAACACGGTCGGCCCGCTGCGGCCGGTGTTGTAGAGGCCGCGATGCAAGTCGGCCTGAATCTGCGCGATTTGCGACGGGTCTTTGCCGACGACGCGCGGCGCGATAATTTGTGCCAGCGCCGTGCAGGTGCTCTGCCAGCCGGCGTTGGAAAAGGCCTCGCCCCAGCCGGTGACGCCTTCGTCGGTTTCCACCTTGACCAGCACGGTGTGCACGTCGTTTTTCGGTGCGCCGCTGGCGTGGGGCACGGCGCCGTCGAGGACTAACGGCGCGCGGACAAGGATGGGTTCGACTTTGGTAATTTTCATGAGAGTTTCCCTAATTGAGCAAATGCCTGTTTTAAAACATAAGTGTTTGTTTTAATTATATTTTTCTATCCCGCTGCAGCGGAATGCATAAGCACCCGCCACTCACTCGCTGCGCATAGCGTATGCTGTACCGAACTTATCACACGCTGCTTCGTGGGCCTCCAATTTTGCAATTTTCGGTGTTGCTACAGATGCGCCGTGCGATATTTCAGCGCGGTGGCTACCTTTTGTTACAACTGGGCTTCAGCCGCGTGCCACAGCGTGGTATAATCAGCAACTGTTTGAATTTAAAGGGTTTACCGTATAGCTTTTGCGAGGCAGCATGGTTACGCTGCACCGCCGCAGCCACCCGGAAACCTCTGCCTAACAGCGCAACGGCACTGCTGACCAAAAGCGAATAACAAAAAGAACACCCAGCGTCATGATCCGGCAACGCACGCTTAAAAATACCATCAGCGCCACTGGCGTCGGTTTGCACACCGGCGAAAAAGTCTACATGACGCTGCGCCCGGCCGCCGCAGATACCGGCATCGTGTTCCGCCGCATCGATCTGCCGCAAGTGGTGGATATCAAAGCCGATCCTTACGCCGTGGGTGACACGCGGCTGGCGTCTTGCCTAGAAAAAGACGGCGCGTCAGTGGGCACGGTTGAGCACCTGATGTCGGCGCTGGCCGGCTTGGGCATCGACAACGCATTTGTGGATTTGTCCGCGCCGGAAGTGCCGATCATGGACGGCAGCGCGGGCCCGTTTGTGTTTCTGCTGCAATCGGCGGGCATTGAAGAACAAAACGCCGCCAAGCGCTTTATCCGAATCCTCAAAACCGTGGAAGTGCGTGCCGGCGACAAGTGGGTCAAGCTCGCGCCGTTCAATGGTTTCAAGCTCGACTTGGGCATTGAGTTCAATCACCCGGTGTTCGATGCGTCGCGCCAGACGGTGAGTTTTGATTTTTCGGCCACGTCCTACATCAAGGAAGTGAGCCGCGCGCGCACCTTCGGCTTCATGCAGGATGTTGAAGCCATGCGCTCGCAGGGGCTGGCGATGGGCGGCAGTCTCGATAACGCCATCGTGATGGATGAGTACCGCATCCTCAATAGCGATGGCCTGCGCTACGACGACGAGTTCGTCAAACACAAGGCATTGGATGCCATCGGCGATTTGTATTTGCTGGGCCACCCCATCATCGGTGCGTTCAGCGGCTTCAAATCCGGCCACGCGCTGAACAACCAATTGCTGCGCGCGCTGCTCGAAAATAAAACCGCGTGGGAATTTTGCAGTTTCAATTCCGCCGAAGAAGCGCCACGCTTCATTAACTGGCAGCTTCAGGTCACCGGAGCCGCCGGCGCGTAAATCGCGTTCGCCAATCCCGGCGACTACGCGCCACGTTTGATTCGTCGCACCGCGTTCGTTTCGATTATTCCCGCTCTTTCCTCTGATTCCTTGCCAGCCTGGCCAGCGCGGATTTCAGCGCGGGATCGTGTACGCTTTGTGAGAGATTCTCAAATTGTTGAATTGAATCAACAGGTAACGGATTTTTTTTCATCTGATTTGTGTGCTGTTGCGGAGGGAAATTGGCTTGCAGCACCACTTTAATTCCAGTAACCTCCGCATCCAGTTTACTAAGGACTGGCAGTAAACGCGGAAGTAGTTGCCGCAATTTCGCGGCAACGGCAGCTTGGTCTGCCAATAAATAAAGCGTGCCTGCCTTGATGTAACCCACACGACTTGCCTTGGTGAGATAGGCCAATCCAGTCGCGGTGGAATCGCAATAGTCTTGATACGCCCGTTGCAGTGCCGCCTGCCGTTGTGCATTTTTGCGCACGGCCTCAAGTTCGCTTGAGGCGCCAATCAGGTGGCGGATATCACGCAATGGCATGAATGGCAGCCCGGAGGTTCGTGTTGAACATTATTGTTGTGTCTGGACGACTGGCCAAGGCCCGCACCATCACGCTGGGGCCCCAAGCATATCGCAGGCGCGGCCGCGGGTGTGATGCTGGTAGTGCTGCTGATGTCGGGCCTGCTCAATTTTGCGCTGATTCGTTATGCCGCCGAGCTGCCGTTCCTCAAGCAGCGGGTGCTTTCGATCCAGCAATCCCAGTTGCTCGAAAACGAATCCTACATGCGCGACAACCTGAACGCCATGGCGCAGCGCCTGGGCCAGATGCAGGCGCAACTGCTGCGGCTCGACACGCTGGGCGAGCGGCTCGCCAAGCTGGCGGGCTTTAAACCCCAGGATTTCCAGTTTAATGAACTGCCCGGGCGTGGTGGGGTGCAATCGTCGGTTCCGAATCGCGACGCGTCGCTTGGTGATCTGACCAAGATGGTGGATCTGCTCACGCGCCAGGTGGACGACCGCGGCGACAAGTTAAGCGCGCTGGAATCGCTGTTTACCATCGACAGCGCGAAAAAGAAGCTGATTCCCACCATGCTGCCGGTCATCGGCGGCGTTTACAACTCCAACTTTGGCTGGCGCATTGACCCTTTCAACGGCCAGCATTCGCTGCACGAGGGCATTGATTTCGCCGGCAGTCCGGGCACGCCAATCTTGGCGGCAGCGGGCGGCGTGGTGGTCTACGCGGAATACCACGCCGGCTATGGTAATATGGTGGAAATCGATCATGGCAACGATCTGATTACGCGTTACGCCCACTGCCTGAAGTTGAACGTTAAAGTCGGCGACATGGTGCTACGCGGGGCCAAAATCGCGGAAATGGGCAGCAGTGGCCGTTCTACCGGAACACATCTGCACTTTGAAGTGCGTCAGCGTGGTGTTTCGGTAAACCCCGCCCAATTTCTGCAACTGCCGGGCTGACGGAGCCCGCGGTAGTACAGTAGTAAAATGCATGGCAAGGGGTGGGGATTTCCCCGCCCCTTTTTATTTTTGGAGTTTGAAGCAAGTTCATGGTTACCGGCATACTCAAAAAAATATTCGGCAGCCGCAACGACCGGCTGCTGAAACAGTACCGCCGCAAGGTCGCGGCCATCAATGCGCTGGAACCCGCAATGGCCAAGCTGTCGGACGACGAACTGCGCGCGAAGACCGAAGCGTTTCGCGGCCGCATCAAAGCGCATCTGGAAAAAACCGTCTCCGCCACTGAAAGTGACAAGGCTGCACTGGAAACCGCACAGGAAGCCACGCGGCGCGTGATTCTTGATGAACTGCTGCCCGAAGCCTTCGCAGTGGTGCGCGAGGCCTCCAAACGCACGCTCGGCATGCGTCATTTCGACGTGCAGATGCTGGGCGGCATCACGCTGCACAGCGGCAAGATTTCCGAGATGCGCACCGGCGAAGGCAAAACACTGATGGCGACGCTGCCCGCGTATCTTAACGCGCTGGCCGGGCGCGGCGTGCATATCGTCACCGTCAACGATTACCTGGCGCAACGCGACGCCGACTGGATGGGCACGATTTACAAGTTTCTAGGCCTCACTGTCGGCGTAAACCTGTCGCAGATGGCGCACGAGGCCAAGCAGCAGGCCTACACGGCGGATATTACCTACGGCACCAACAACGAATTCGGTTTTGATTACTTGCGCGACAACATGGTGTATCAAAACCAGGAGAAAGTGCAGCGCGCGCTGAGTTTCGCCATTGTCGACGAAGTGGATTCGATTCTTATTGACGAAGCGCGCACGCCGCTGATTATCTCCGGCCAGGCCGAGGACACCACCGAGCTGTACGTCAAGATGAACACGGTGATCCCAAAGCTCACGCGGCAAAAGGAAGAAAAATCCGAGGAAGGCGATTACTGGGTCGACGAAAAAGCGCATCAGGTGATGTTGTCCGAGGAAGGCCATCAACATGCGGAAGAACTCCTCGAAAAAGCGGGCATGCTGCCGCCCAACAGTAGCCTCTACGATCCGGCGAACATTGCGTTGATGCATCACCTCAATGCCGCGTTGAAGGCGCACACGCTGTATCACAACGAACAGCAGTACGTGGTGCAGAACGGTGAAGTCATCATCGTTGACGAATTCACCGGCCGTCTGATGGCTGGCCGGCGCTGGTCAGAAGGCCTTCACCAGGCCGTCGAAGCCAAGGAAGGCGTGGAAATCCAGAAGGAAAATCAGACGCTGGCGACGATTACCTTCCAGAATTATTTCCGCATGTATAAAAAGCTCTCCGGCATGACCGGAACAGCGGACACGGAAGCCTACGAGTTCCAGCAGATTTACGGCCTGGAGACGGTGATCATCCCCACGCATCACCCGATGATCCGCAAGGACATGAATGACCTGGTGTATCAATCCACGCCGGAAAAATACAAAGCGGTGATTGCCGATATCCACGAGTGTTACAAACGCGGCCAGCCGGTGCTGGTGGGCACGACGTCGATTGAGAACTCGGAACTGCTTGCCGCGTTGCTGCAAAAAGAAGGTGTGCCGCATAACGTGCTGAACGCCAAACAACACGCGCGCGAAGCGGAAATCGTGGCACAAGCCGGGCGGCCCAAGATGGTGACCATCGCCACCAACATGGCGGGCCGCGGCACGGACATCGTGCTCGGCGGCAATGCCAATCCGCAAATCGATGCGATCAAGGCCGATGCGTCGCTCGACGAAGCCACCAAAGCCCGCAAAATCGAAGACATCAAGGTCGAGTGGCAAAAGCTGCACAATGAAGTGGTCAAGGCGGGCGGGCTGCATATCGTTGGCACCGAACGGCATGAATCGCGGCGCATTGACAACCAATTGCGTGGCCGCTCCGGCCGGCAGGGTGACCCCGGCTCCAGCCGTTTTTACCTGTCGCTGGATGATTCGCTGATGCGCATTTTCGCCGGCGAACGTGTCAAGGCCATCATGCAGCGGCTGAAAGTGCCGGAAGGCGAGCCCATCGAAGCGGGCATCATCAACCGCTCGATTGAAAACGCGCAGCGCAAAGTGGAAGCGCGCAACTTCGACATCCGCAAGCATTTGCTGGAATACGACGACGTCGCCAACGATCAGCGCAAGGTAATTTACCAGCAGCGCAATGAGCTGCTCGACGCGGAAGACATGTCGGACACCATCACCGCCATGCGCGCCGACGTGGTCGGCGGTTATGTGTCACAGTACATCCCCGAAGGCAGCCTCGAAGAGCAATGGGATGTGCCGGCGCTGGAACGCGCGCTCGACAGCGAGCTGACGCTGCAACTGCCGATACAGCAGTGGTTGAAGGACGAAGCTGGCCTCGAAGAAGACGATCTGCGCAAGCGCATCACCGAGGCGGCGCACAAGGCTTATTCCGACAAAGTGGCGGTGGTTGAAACCAGCGCAATGCGCCAGTACGAGCGCGCGCTGTTGCTGCAAAGCATCGATACGCACTGGCGTGAACATCTGTCCTCGCTCGACCACTTGCGGCAGGGCATACACCTGCGCTCGTATGCGCAGAAGAACCCGACGCAGGAGTACAAGCGCGAGGCATTTGAACTCTTCACCATGCTGCTAGACACCATCAAGGCCGAAGTCACCAAGACGCTGATGACGGTGCGCATACGCAGCGCCGATGAGTTGCCGCCGGAACAACACGAAGCGCTGACCAACGTGCAGTATCAGCATGCCGATTTTGGCGGTGCGCCGGACGAAAGCGATGGAGAGAGTCAAACTGCAGCCGCACAGCCGCAACCTCAGCAGCCATTTGTGCGCACCGGGCAAAAGATCGGCCGCAACGATCCGTGTCCCTGTGGCTCCGGCAAGAAGTACAAGGCTTGCCATGGCCGCTTGACTTGAGGTTAAAAATATTAAATTAAAACAAATAGTTACAGATGGAAAGGTGCAAAAGGTAATCCGATGGCCGTGAATCTGCTCCCGCCCGATCCCGCCAAACTCGCCGCGATAGCTGGCGTCGAACTTGGGTTTGCCGAAGCCGGCATCCGTAAGGCGGGCCGCCGCGATTTAATGTTGATGCGATTCGCAGCAGGCACGCGCGTCGCGGGTGTGTTCACGCAAAACAGCTTTGCCGCCGCACCCGTGCTGGTGTGCCGCGAGCGCATCAATGCGGGCACGTCCGTCAGCGCCATTGTGGTAAACGCTGGCAACGCCAATTGCGGTACCGGAGAACAGGGCTTGGCCGCCGCGCGCTCCACCTGCACCGCCGCCGCAAAGCTCTTGGGCTGCACGCCCGAAGCCGTGCTACCGTTTTCGACAGGTGTGATTCTCGAACATCTGCCGGTGGATCGCATCGAAGCAGCCCTGCCGGATTGCGTGAAGTCGCTGGCGCCAAATCACTGGGCCGATGCCGCTGCGGCGATCATGACCACCGACACTGTGCCCAAGGGCGCGTCAACGAGTGCCTCCGTCGGCGGCAAATCCGTGCACGTCACCGGTATCGCCAAGGGTGTGGGCATGCTGCAACCCAATATGGCGACGATGCTCACGTATATTGCGACGGACGCCGCCATAACGCAGCAATTATTGCAGCGCATGGTGAAGGAAGTCGCCGACAAATCATTTAACCGCGTAACGGTCGATGGCGACACGTCCACCAACGATTCTTTCATGCTGATTGCCACCGGCCGCGCGGGCAATGCCGAAATCAGCGATGCCGCTTCTGCCGACTATGCCGAGTTGCGCGGAGCAGTGCTGGCGGTGGCGACGCCACTCGCGCAAGCCATCGCGCGCGACGGCGAAGGGGCGACCAAATTCATCACCATACGTGTCAGCGGCGCAGCGAGTGACGAAGAAGCCGCACGCGTCGGCAAGTGCATAGCGCATTCGCCGCTGGTGAAGACAGCTTTATTCGCTTCTGATCCCAATCTGGGCCGGCTCATCATGGCCATTGGCAATGCAGGCGTGGCGAATATGGACGTCTCAAAAGTCTCGATCTGGCTCGGTGATGTGCGTGTGCTGCTCAACGGCGGTCGCGATCCGGCGTACCGTGAAGAAGACGGCGCGCGCGTGATGAAGCCCGTCGAGCTCAATATTCATGTAGCGCTGGGCCGCGGCAATGCGGAGCAAACGGTATGGACGTGCGATTTTTCGTATGACTACGTGAAAATCAACGCGGAGTACCGTACGTGAGCCGCACGTAGGATCGCACGCAAGAACCCACGTCAGACTCAAAAAAATATTAATAAAAACAAATAGTTACAAATAATTCTCTAACAATGCCCGATGTAAGTCAATTGCTCGCCCGCGCCGAATCGCTGGTGGCGAAGCTGGAAAAATTATTGCCCGGCGAACCCGTGCCGGTAGACTGGAAAGCTGCCATTGCGTTTCGCTGGCGCAAGGTGAACGGCGCCAACGGTCGCGGCGCACTACATCCCGTGCCGCAAGTGCATCGTATCGACATCAAGGCGCTGGTCGGCATCGACGAACAAAAATCACTGGTCGAGCAAAACACGCGGCAATTCGTCGAGGGCCACCCCGCCAACAACGTGCTGCTCACCGGCGCGCGTGGCACCGGCAAATCGTCACTGATCAAGGCGCTGCTCAACAAATACGCGCCGCGTGGGTTGCGCCTGATCGAAGTCGAAAAGCAGGATCTGATCGACTTGCCGGATATCGTTGAAATGATTTGCCAGCGGCCGGAACGCTTCGTGCTGTATTGCGACGATCTGTCGTTCGAAGCCGACGAACCTGGCTACAAGGCACTGAAAGTCATCCTTGACGGCTCAGTTGCCGCTGCCTCTGAAAATTGCCTGATCTACGCGACCTCGAACCGGCGTCACCTGATGCCGGAGTTCATGAACGAGAATCTCGAATACAAGCACGTCGGCGAGGAAATTCATCCCGGAGAGACCTCCGAGGAAAAAGTTTCGTTGTCGGAACGCTTTGGGCTGTGGGTGTCGTTTTACCCGTTCGATCAGGACGAATACCTGCGCATCGTCGGCGTGTGGCTGGAACATTTCAAGGCGGGCGGCGTGCACAGCGACGAGGTCAAGCACGCAGCGTTGCAATGGTCGCTGCAACGCGGCTCGCGCAGCGGACGCGTGGCGTGGCAGTTCGCACGCGACTGGGCGGGACGCAAGCGCCTGTCATCGGCGCGCCGTAAGTAATCTGGCAGCCGGCAACCGAACGCCCGCACATGGCAGCAGAACCTCGTCGCCGCATCGAAGTCGCCGCGGCGGTGCTGCACGATGCCGCCGGCCGTTTCCTGCTGGCACAGCGCCCCACGGGAAAGGCGTTTGAAGGCTACTGGGAATTTCCCGGCGGCAAGGTTGAGCCGGGCGAATCTGCCGCGATCGCGATGTGCCGCGAGCTGCACGAAGAACTCGGTATACACGTCGATGCCGATGACGTGTACCCATGGCTCACCCGTGATTTTGAGTATCCGCACGCCGCAGTGCGCCTGCGGTTTTTTCGCATATATCGCTGGCGAGGTGAACTGCACGGGCGCGAAGGCCAGCGCTTCGCCTGGCAGTGCACCACCGCGCCGGATGTATCGCCGATACTGCCGGCCAACGGCCCTATACTGCGCGCGCTGGCGTTACCGGATTGCTATGGTATTACGCAGGCCGCCGCGGTGGGCGTTGAGGCTTTCCTCCAGCACCTGGACGCAGCGCTAACGCGCGGCCTGAAGCTCATACAGGTGCGTGAAAAAGCCATGGCCGCCGGAGAGCTTCACCAATTCGCAGCACAGGTGGTCGATCGCGCACGTCCCTACGGCGCTCGTGTACTGATCAACGGCGACGCGCAACTCGCGCGGGCAATTGGTGCGGATGGCGTGCATCTCACATCGGCGCAACTACTGGCGCTTAACGAACGCCCGGCTTGCGAATGGGTAGCTGCGTCGTGCCACAACCGCGAGGAAATCACGGCCGCCACGCGGCTGGGTGCAGATTTCGTGGTGGTTGGACCGGTCGCGCCAACGCCCACACACCCCGGTGCGGCAGTGCTCGGCTGGGGAGGGTTCGCGCAATGCATAGCCGACACCACGCTGCCGGTTTACGCACTCGGCGGCATGCAAGTGGCTGATCTATCCAAAGCCCGGCAGCAAGGTGCTCACGGCATCGCCATGCTGCGCGGCGCGTGGGTGTAACGACGAACAATACCGCCGGAATCCCGCAAAGTCAGTTTAGCGGCGGCTTGCCAGCATTGTCGGCAGGCAAATTAAGCAGATCCTGCTCATCGACGTCATCGTATTCCACCACGGGGATGCGATAGGATTCGCTCGCCCACGCACCGAGATCCATGGTCTTGCAATGCTCGGAGCAAAAAGGCCGCCACGGATTATCGGTGCGCCACGCTACCTTGGCGCCGCAGCGCGGGCAGTTGACCAGACGTTCGGCCATGATGCGTCAAAGGTTAAGAATTACAAATTACAAAAGGTCAGATCGAATTCGACATCAGTCTCCACCGTTTTGGGGCGCTGGCCACCCTCATTGGTGGTGAAACGGATGTTAAGCGCGTATTTGTTGGCGCTGATTTCGGGCACGCACTGATAATTGCGTGAAAGCCTGATACGCAGCATCTGCGCCACGCGCCCGGCCATCATCTGCTGATAAACACCCTGATGGGCCACCAGAGTCGTGCTCTTGCCGCTCTCACGCAACAGGCGCAGCACAATCACGATGGCCTCGCGGATGGGCACGAACGGCGACAGCCACTGATTCAGATCGTGCCGGCGCTGGTCGCTATTCTGTTGCAGCCAGAAGTGATAGGAAGGCAGATCAAACTCACACACGCCGCCGGGGATGCTGGTGCGCTGCTTGATGCCCATCAACCATTCGTTTTCACGCAATTCCTGCCCCGCCTTGCCGGAAGCTTGGAACAACTTTGAAGCCGCCTGATCGATTTTCCACAGAATGTCGTCGAGCGCGGCTTCCGAAATTTCGGGATTCTCGCGCAACGACTCCAGCACGTGTTTCTGACGCTCGAGTTCCTGCAGCAGATCCGATTTCAGATCGGCACGGCTGGCGACTTCGAGAATTTCAAAAATGGAAACCAGCGCGGAATGGTGCTCAAGAGCGTCGGACTTGGCCAGAACATATTCGACACGCTCGTACAAATCCTCGAACCGCAGGAGGGTGCGCACGCGCTCGCTGAGCGGATACTCGTAGCTAATCACAGCACAGTGCGCCCGGGACGGTTGAGAATGCGGGCAAGTATTCCCTAAAAACCGGAAAAAATAAAGGGCTGAAATGCCCGTGAGTAAACAGTGACCGGCTCGCGTGGGACAACGGGCCCGCGCCGGGCGCATCCCCCACACCGGCCGTGCGCGATTTGCCGGAGGCCAAGCTAGCGTTTAGCCGGACGCGGCGTAGATGGGCTAGAAAAGATTCAGGTAACTGCGATTGATCGCCGCGCCGTGAAACAAGGCAATTACGCCAGCGATTGCCAGGTACGGCCCGAACGGAATCGGCGTCTCGCGGCCATGTCGAGCAAAAATCATCAGACCGATGCCGATCACCGCGCCGACACTGGCAGATAACAAGATCACCAGCGGGAGCATCTGCCAGCCAAGCCACGCACCGATGGCGGCGAGGAGCTTGAAGTCCCCATAGCCCATGCCCTCCTTGCCCGTGACGAGCTTGAACAGCCAGAACACCGACCACAACGCCAGATAGCCACAGGCCGCACCGATGACGGCCGACGGTAAATCCGTAAAAGCGCCCGCGAGGTTAACAAGCAGCCCTATCCACAACAGGGGTAAGGTAATGTCATCGGGCAAATAGAACGTATCAAGATCGATGAAAGTGAGCGCGATCATGGAGAACACGAACACCAGCGCACCCAAGCCAGCCAGCGTGGCGCCAAACCGCCACGCCGCATAGCCTGCCAGTAAACCGGAAATCACTTCCACAAAAGGATAGCGCGGTGAAATGCGGGTTTTGCAATTCGCGCATTTGCCTCCCAGCATCATATAACTTACCACGGGGATATTCTGGAACGCGGTTATCGGTTGCGCACAGCCCGGACAACGTGACCGTGGCACAAACAGGTTGTAGCTTTCTTCGGTGGCATTATCCGGCGTTTGTCCGGGTGCGCTGGTGAGTTCGGCACACTCGGCACGCCACTGCCGCTCCATCATCTTGGGCAGACGATGAATGACGACATTGAGGAAACTGCCGATTGCCAGGCCAAATAATAGGGCCGCAATCACCGCGACAGCGGGATCCGCAAATGGGCTCAAATGGGCTGCGCCTTCAAAACGCAAGGATAGAAACGCGGCACACGCATTGTGGCAACGCAGCCAGATCGCGCCTTCCGCACAATCGCGATCAGACCACTGACCCCATCTTGAAAATCGGCAGATACATGGCGATAACCATGCCGCCGATCAAAGTTCCCAGCACAACCATGATGAGTGGTTCCATCAGGCTCGACAGCGCGGATACGGCGTCATCAACTTCCGCCTCGTAAAAATCGGCAACCTTACTCAGCATCGAATCCAGCGAACCCGATTCTTCACCGATCGACACCATCATTACCACCATGTTGGTAAACACGCCGGAGTTTTGCATGGAACCCGTCAGGCTCGCACCGGTAGCCACTTCGCTCTGGATCTTCTTGGTTGCTGCATAGTACTCGTAATTGCCCGAGGCGCCAGCCACTGAATCCAGCGCTTCCACCAGCGGCACTCCCGCAGCAAACATCGTGGATAGCGTGCGCGTCCAGCGCGCTACCGCGGATTTACGGATGAGCGCGCCAAAAATCGGCAGACGCAACGTGATTCGATCCATAAGTATCTGCATTTTCACGGAGCGTTTCCATGTATAAAAAAATGCATAGCCACCCGCGCCAATACTGCCGAAGATCAACCACCAGTATTTGACGAAATACTCGGAAATGGTCATGACAACAACCGTTGGCGCGGGCAAGTCCGCGCCAAAAGCCGAGAACACCTGTTTGAACGCGGGAATCACGAAAATCATGATCACCGCCGTAATGACAAACGCGACCACGATAATCGACACCGGGTAAAACAGCGCCGACTTGATCTTGCTCTTGATGGCCATGATTTTTTCTTTGTACGTGGCCAAACGATCCAGCAGACTTTCCAGAATACCGGCCTGCTCGCCCGCGCCGACCAGGTTGCAGAACAGCGCATCAAAATACAGCGGGTGCTTCTCGAACGCCTGCTTCAGGCTGGAGCCTGTCTCCACCTCGGTTTTCAGATCCTGCACCAAGCGTGCCACTGCGGGATTTTCGTGCCCTTTACCGACAATATCGAATGCCTGAAGGAGCGGAACGCCGGACTTCAACATGGTCGCCAACTGCCGCGTGAACAGGGTGATGTCCTTGTCGGTGGCCTTGCCGCCCGATCTCATCCGCTGCTTTTTGACGGAATCGATTTTGATCCCTTGACGGCGCAGCGTGGCGCTGACTTGTGCCTCGCCGTTCGCCCGAACTTCGCCGCGTACTGTCTTGCCGGCCTTATCCTTGCCTGTCCACAAATAGGTGGCTTCTTGGGTGCCTGGGCCTTTCTTAGCTGCCACTGCCGTTGCCATAGATCCCCCCTTGAGCTCAACTTCAGGCTGTCAAATCAGCCAGACCGAAAATGAAATTGCTCAATCTAACCAATAGGTTAGCGTAATCTCTTAATAATGCATCCATTAGGCTGCTTTGTAAAGGCTAATTCAGCCGATCCTCCGTCGGAACCGCCCGCTGTTGTGCGAATACCTGCTCCACGGGCATCACGCGAACCACCTTCACCACCCGCCCCTGCGTCTGTACGATTTCCAGCGGTACGCCGGCAATTTTGACACTGGTATTCGGCTCCGGAATATCCTGAAAATGCTCCAGCAGCAGGCCGTTGAGCGTTTTGGGGCCGTCCAGCGGGAACGCGAAACCCAGCTTGCGGTTCAGTTCGCGCAGGAGCGTGCCGCCTTCGATCAGGTAGCTGCCATCCGCCTGCCGCGTATAGCCGCCCGCGCGCATGGGCGAGTTGGTGGTGAATTCGCCGATGATTTCCTCGAGGATATCCTCAAGCGTAACCAATCCCTGCAGTTCGCCGTATTCGTCCACGATCAAACCCAAACGCTCCTGGCTTTCCTGAAACGCCTGCAATTGCGTGAACAGTGGCGTACCCGACAACACGAACACCGGCGGTCGCGCCAATTTACGCAGCGACTCCGCCGACAGTTCGCCAAGATGCAGCAGGTTCAATGCGTGCCGCACGCGCAGGGTGCCGGCTATGTCGTCGGGCTGGCCGGTATACGCGATCACGCGGCGGTGGTGCGACGTGGTGAGTTGACGCGTTATATCGTCGATCGGCGCTGCCAGATTGATGGTTTCGATCTGGCTGCGCGGCACCATCACGTCGTCCACGGTGATGTCCTCCAGCTCGAACAGATTGAGCAATATCGCGCCGTGCTTCTTCGGCAGAATATTGGAGGATTCCAGTACGATCGTACGCAGCTCTTCCGCTGAGAGCGCTTGCGGGCCGTTGTCCTGCGCATGTATGCGCAGCAGGCGCAACAAGGGCTTGAGAATACCGTTGGTCGACGCCGCCAGCAGATGCACGAACGGCGCCGAGATCATCGCCAGCACGCGCATCGGCCACGCCACCAGCCGCGCGATGCCTTCCGCGTTGTGCTGCCCCAGCCGCTTGGGAACCAACTCGCCGATAACAATGGACGCATAGGTAATCGACACCACCACCACGATGGTCGCGGCGATATTGCTGAACTGGGCTTCCAGCCCCTGCATTTGCAGCCACGCCGAGAATGGCGCGGCAAACACCGCTTCACCGACGATGCCGTTCAACAGCCCGATGGAGGTAATGCCGATTTGTATGGTCGACAAAAAGCGCGTGGGGTCGGCGCTGAGCTTGATTGCCGCGGCCGCCAGAGCGTCGCCGTTGTTCACCATCGAATCCAGCCGCGACCGGCGCGCGGTGAGCAACGCCACCTCCGACATGGCGAACAGTCCATTAAGCAAAATCAGCAAAATGACTATCAGCATTTCCATGAAATGACCTTTAGAATAACCCTGCGCGGCATCGCAAAACATCCATCCGCGCGCGCGCACGGCGCGCGGCGCCTTCCGGCCAACGCGGTGTGTCCAAGCCTGATACGTTAACGCAACCTGATGTTACGCCGCCTGCGTCATCCGTCCCAACGCCTGTTGCAAGTCTGCGATCAAATCATCCGCGTCTTCCAGCCCGATGTGTAAACGGATCACGGGGCCTTCATCGGCGTTCCAGCGGGTTGCGGTGCGCAACGGCGCGATATTCGGCGCTGTCACCAGCGATTCATAGCCGCCCCAGCTCGAGCCGATGCCGAAAAGCTTAAGCGCATCGACAAACGCGGCAACTTGCTTGCGGCTCACGGGTTTCAACACCAGTGAAAACAGCGACGCCGCGCCTTCAAAATCACGCTTCCAGATGGCGTGCCCGGGGTCGCTTTCCAGCGCAGGGAACAGCACGCGCGAAACTTCAGCGCGAGTTTGCAGCCATTGCGCCACCTTAATTGCGCTGGCCATTTGCTGCTTCATGCGCACGCCAATGGTACGCAGCCCGCGCAGCGCCAGATAACACTCCTCGGCACTCGAACAATAGCCGTAATCGGCCACCGTACGGCGCACCGGCAGCCAGTACCTTTCATTGGTGACAATCATGCCCATCATTACGTCGGAGTGACCGACGATGTACTTGGTGGCCGCGTGTATTGACACATCCACGCCGTGCTCGAACGATTTGAAAAAATACGGCGTGCCCCACGTGGTGTCGGCCAGCACGGGGATATCGCGCGCATGCGCCTCACGCGCGATCGCGGGTATGTCCTGCATCTCAAAACTGAGCGAACCTGGCGCTTCGCAATAAATGGCCTTAGTATTTGATTTTATTAAGTTTTTAATACCCGCGCCGATCAGCGGATCATAGTATTCCGTGGTCACGCCGTAGGAGGCCAGCCGCTTGTTGCAAAAGTTGCGCGTCGGGCCGTATACGCTGTCAGCCACCAGCACGTGGTCGCCAGCTTTCACAAACGCACAAATCGCCGCGACGATCGCCGCCAGCCCCGAACACACCGCCACCGCGTTGTGGCCGCCTTCGAGTTTCGCCACCGCCTCTTCCAGCGCCCAGTTGGTCGGATTGCCGTGGATGCCATAGCGCGGCGTTTTGTAATCGTCGGCAGGCCGCGTGCTGTAAGTGTCCAGATCGGAAAACACGATCGTCGACGCGCGGTAAACCGGCATGTTCACCGTGCCGTGCGTTGCAAGCGGGTTGCGTCCTGTGTGGCCCACCAGGGTGTCTTTTTTCATTTGGTTTTCTTCGTCGTTTTCTTGGTAAATATCTTCGTTAAATGCTTCTCTGCAAATGGCTTCACCACGGCATCACGGTTTAAGACCGATCTTTTCAACCACGGTTTTTTCAATGGCGTACTGCTCGCGCGCCCAGCGCGTGTAGTCCTCGGTGTTCATGTAACTGCGCACGGTGTCGTAGCGATCCAGCAACTTCAGGAACTCCGGATCGTCCAGCCCCTTGCGGAAGGTATCATGCAACAGCTTCACGATTTTCGGATCCATGCCTTTCGGCCCGCCGATGCCGTAAGACGAACTCGCGTTTACGTCAAACCCTTGTTCGCGCACCGTGGGTATTTGCGGCCAGCGCTTCACACGATTCGCGCTCAGGATTGCCAGCACGCGAATCTTCCCGGCCTCCACCAGCGGCGCGTAGCTGATAGCCGAAGACAAAATATCGACCTGGCCGCCGATCACCGCGTTCATCATGTCGGTCGTTTGCCGGTGCGGCACATGCACCCATTTGATCCCCGCAAGAGTGGCCAGATTTTCCATTGCCATGTGCATGGTCACGCCCACGCCGGATGTCGCATAGGTGAGCTTGCCGGGATTCGCCTGTGCGTGCTTGACCAGTTCGCCAACGGTTTTCCAGGGTGCATCGGGCCGCACCACCATGGCGTAGGTGTAATCGATGATGCGGATGATCCAGGTGAAATCGTTCAGCACGTCGAATTCGGTTTTCTGGATGTGCGGTATGCGCAGCAGCGGCTGCGGCAGTTGCGACAAAATGTAGCCATCCGGTTTGCCCGATTTCAGCATGTGCGTGGGCGCAAGCGCACCGCCCGCGCCCGGCCGGTCTTCGACGATCATGCGCTGGCCCAGCGCCTTGCCGGCGTTCTCGGCGAGCGCGCGCAAAATCACTGCGCTGCTACCGCCGGCGGAATACGCGTGCAACAGCGTAATTGGGCGATTGGGATACGCCGCGCCCGCCGGCGGCGTTTGCGCGTAGGCAATCGGCGCCCCTACAGCCAGAACGACCAGCACACCCTGCGCGACCAGCCACCACGCAAGCCCCTTCATTTGCTTCCATCGGTGTCGCATCGCTTGGTTTCCCCTTAAAATTGGCATTATGCCTGTGCGACCGGAAGATGCGGCTTCGCACCCGGCGAACCAATAAAATAGTTAATTAATTCAAATAGTTATATGAATGGAGATTGGCACGTGAAACTCTCGCCACAGCGATTGCGCTCAAATTCGGTCATGCCCTGGTTTGCTTCATCGCGTATGGCTTCGCTCGTATTGGCGTTTGCCTGCGCCGCGATTGCGTGCGCCAGCCACGCCGCTGAGGGAGACAAGCCATTTGAACCTGTCGTAGGGCAGGCTGGCCGCGACGTGGTGTGGGTGCCGACGCCCGAGGCGCTGGTCGAAAAAATGCTCGATGTCGCCAAAGTCACACCGCAGGATTTTGTGATGGATCTGGGCTCCGGCGATGGCCGCAACATCATCGCCGCAGCCAAGCGTGGCGCGAACGCGGTTGGCGTTGAATACAACCCCGACATGGTGGAACTGTCGCGGCGCAACGCCGAAAAAGCCGGTGTTGCCGGCAAGGCGCAGTTCATTCAGGGCGACATGTACGTCGCCGACATTTCCAAAGCCTCGGTGCTCGCCTTGTTCCTGTTGCCCGAGAACATGAACAAACTCGTCGATAAATTCCTCGCGTTAAAGCCCGGCTCGCGTATTGTTTCCAATCATTTTTCCGCCAGCGGCTGGGAAGCGGATGAATCCGGCCGCCTCGAAGGCGATTGCGGCAGCTGGTGCAGCTGGCTGTTGTTTATCGTGCCGGCGCAGGCCGCCGGGCGCTGGCGCCTGCAAAAGGGCGAGCTTGAACTGGAACAGAAATTCCAGATGCTCACCGGCACCTACACCGTCGATGGCGTGGCTACCGCCATTGAAAAAGGGCGCCTCCTCGGCGAACAGATCACCTTCACCATCGGCGGCAACGAATACAAAGGCAAAGTCAGCGCTGACGCCATGGTCGGCGCCGGTGATGAAAACGACTTTTCCGGTGATATCAAATTCGGCGGGCATCATGGGGTGTGCTCCTGGATGAATTGTTGGGTACGGATCAGCGCAGGCGTGTCGCGTTCCAGCCGGCGCCGACCATGGCGTCAGCGCTGACTTTGCCTTTGTATTCGTTGCCG
>OMIN01000024.1 GCA_900299145.1 Betaproteobacteria bacterium
ACTCGAAGAGGACATGGACATCAACTGCGGTGAAATTCTCGAAGGCACCTGCACGCTGCGCGAGATGGGGCAGCGCATTTTTGAGCTGATGCTGCGCGTGGCCTCGGGTGAAAAGACCCGGAGTGAGGCGCTGGGGCTCGGGGATCATGAGTTTGTGCCATGGAATATTGGCGTCGTCGGCTAGTTTTCCTGTCATGCTGGGTGGCTTGTGCATCGGCTCATGCACAGGCGTGGAAGCCCCCCCGCCCCATAGAAATCACCGTCTCCTCCGGCCCCGGTGGCGCAGCAGACCGCGAAGCGCGCGAGCTGCAACGCCATCTACAAAAACTCCCGGGCATGCCGCCGATCACCGTCAACAACCGCCCCGGCGGCGGCGGCTCGATCGCGTGGACGTCGCTCAACCAGCACAAGGGCGACGCACACTGGATCGCTACCGCGAACGTGGCGCTGCTGACCAATCACATCCTCGGCGCATCGCAATTGCACCATCGCGATCTCACACCGCTGGCTATGCTGGTGCGTGAGTACGTTGCTGCGTGGACGCATGGGGATTCGCCGATAAAGTCACTCAAGGATTTGATCGCGCGGCTGAAAGCCAACCCGTCATCGGTGAGTTTTGGTTTGTCGCCCGCACTGGGCAACCAGAATCACATTGTGCTCGGCATGCTGGCCAGGGCCGCTGGTATCGACCCCAAGGCGCTGAAAATTATTGTCTATTCCGGCGGCGGTAATGGCATCACGGCGGCGCTGGGCGGCCATGTCGACGTGTGGGTGGGCACGCTGGCCGGTACCATACCCCTCGCGCATTCCGGCAAGGTCAACGTCATGGGCGTCAGCGCGCCCCGGCGGCAGCCGGGCAAGGCGGCGGCACTGCCCACGTTTCGCGAGCAGGGCGTGGATGCGGTCTACGCGGCGTACCGCGGTATCGTCGGCCCCGGCGGTCTTGCCAGTGCGCAACGCGCTTACTGGGATGCAATGTTCGCCCAAGCCACCGGCACCCATGAATGGAAAATCACTGCGCTCGAACACGCATGGGAACCAGATTACAAAAGCAGCGCTGAGGCGCGCAAGCATCTCGATGTTGAATACGAATCCTTACGCAAAATTCTGGCTGAACTGGGCGTGACGCGATAACCCATCGCTGCAACGCCCACGCTGTGAACGCCTGGCGCACAGGCAAGCCGTTGTGCAGCACAATGCAGGCTTCCAATCTGCCGCGCCGTTATTAAATACATGCTTTGTTTCACACGCCCTTGTGCAATTCGCAGTTTGTGGCTTTGGCTGGCCGTGGCAGGAGGTTGCATCCATGCAGGGAACGCTGGCGCGGAATATCCCGCCCGCCCCATCCGCCTCATTGTCGCATCCGCCCCCGGCGGGCAACCGGACATCAACGCGCGCATGTTCGCGCAGGAAATGAGCAAGCAATTCAAACAGCAGGTGGTGGTGGACAACCGTGCGGGCGCCACTGGCGTCATCGGCTATGAAATGTTGGCGCGATCCACCCCCGACGGCCACACCATGAGTTATGTCGCGTTTTCGCTCGCCACCAACCCCACGCTGCTGCCGAAACTGCAATATGACGTGGCGCGCGACATGCAACTGGTGATCCTCACCCACATTTCTCCCAATATCATGGGCATCGCACCTTCGTTGCCGGTGAAATCGGCCAGTGAGCTCATCGCCCATGCAAAGCAGAATCCCGGCAAACTGATGTTCGGTTCCGGCGGCACCGGCTCGTCGGCCCACATCGGCATGGAGCTGTTCATGCAGCTGACCGGCGCGCCACTGGTGCACATTCCCTATAAAGGCGTGCAACAGGCCATCACCGAAATGATTGGCGGGCGGCTGCATATACTCTGCGACAACGCGTCGCCGATGATGCCGCATATCACTTCCGGCAGGCTGCGCGGGCTGGGCACCACCGGCAGCAAGCGCGTGCCCATCGCGCCCGATCTGCCCACCATTGCCGAAGCCGGCGTGCCGGGTTACGAAATCACCCCGTGGGGCGGTTACGCGGTTCCGGCGGGAACGCCACGAGCGGTGGTGGATAAGCTCAACACTGAATTGAACCGCATCGTGGCCCTACCCTATGTGCGCGAACGCTGGATCGCCGTGGGCATCGACCCCGCCGGTGGCACACCGGAACAATTTACCGAACACGTGCGCCGGGAAACCGCCAAATGGTCGGGTGTGATAAAACGCATGCAGGCGAAACCTGCTGATTAATTTGACCGATTTTATGGGTATACAGGGAGAAAAAATGAAACCGTTGATTACCGGCATGGTCATGATGGCCATCGCGGGCGCCGCCACCGGGCAAACCCTCGACGATCTAAAGCGCGACGGCAACGGCGGCAGCACCGACAACGTGTTGACCTTCGGCATGGGCTATTACCAGCAACGCTACAGCCCGTTAAAGCAAATCAACAAATCTACAGTGAAAAAGCTCGTGCCCGTGTGGAGCGCGAGCCTCGACAATAACCTCGGCGAGCAGGCACAGCCGATGGTTTACAACGGTGTGCTGTTTGTGCCGACGGTGAAAGACACGTTCGCCATCGACATCGCCACCGGCCGCCAGCTATGGCGCACGCCGGTGGATTACGCGCCCGACACGCCGCGCGTGGTGTGCTGCGGCCTCATCAACAAGGGGCTGGTGCTCTATAACGGCAAGGTAATTCGCGGCACGCTGGATGCGCATGTGGTAGCGCTCGATCAAAAAACCGGCAAAGAAGTCTGGAAACAAAAAGCCGCCGAGTGGAAAGAAGGCTTTTCCATGACCAACGCGCCGCAAATCGCCAACGGCGTGCTGATCACCGGCATCTCGGGCGGTGAATTCGGCGTGCGCGGTTTTATCGACGGCTGGGATCCGGACACCGGCAAGAAACTCTGGCGCACCTTCACCACCGCCGCACCCGGCGAACCCGGCGGCGACACCTGGCCCGCGGGCGGCGATCACCATCTGCGCGGCGGCGCGGGCACGTGGATGACCGGCTCGTACGATCCCGAACTCGATCTCGTCTATTGGGGCACCGGCAACGCCGGCCCATGGGCGCCGCATGTGCGGCCGGGCGACAACTTGTATGTGGCCTCGGTGATCGCGGTGCGCCCGAAAACCGGGCAGATCGTGTGGCACTTTCAGTGGACGCCCGGCGACATGTATGACCACGACGGCATCAATGAAAACATTCTTGCTGACATCCGCGTCGATGGCCAAATGCGCAAAGTGCTGATGCACGCCGACCGCAACGGCTTTATGTATGTACTCGACCGCGCCACCGGCAAGCCCATCGCCATCAACGCCTACGCCAAACAGAACTGGGCCGACAGCATCGACCCCAAAACCGGGCGGCCGGTGGAATCGGAAATCTCCAAGCGCCTGCGCGCGGGCGAGAAAGTCGAAATCTGGCCATCGTATCGCGGCGGCAAAAACTGGCCGCCGATGGCGTTCAACCCCAACACCGGCCTCTTGTATGGCGCAACCATCCACCAGTCGATGGAATACTGGTTTGAACAAAAAGTCGAATACAAGGTCGGCACGCGCTACACCGGCCACGGCTTCAAATTCATTGACGGCGGCCCCGGCGTGCCGCTGGGCCACTATGAAGCCATCGACCCGCTCACCGGCAAAGCCAAATGGCGCGTGCCGCTCAACGACTTCACGCAATGGGCCGGCACGTTCAGTACGGCGGGCGGGTTGCTGTTCACCGGCAAGCGTACGGGTGAATTCATCGCCGTTGACGATAGCAACGGCAAAACCCTGTGGCAATTCAAAACCAGCTCGGGCGTGCACAGCATGCCCATCACCTACACCTACAAGGGAAAGCAATACATCAGCGTGATCAGCGGGCTTGGCGGCAACACCGGCATCAGCAACCCGGCGATACGCGCTCATGTGTCGCCGGGGGCTTCGGTTTGGACGTTTGCGTTGATGGAGGAGTGAGAATAATTGACTGCCGATGACACTCGACCGCACGTTAAAGACAACGACTTCTATCTGGAAGTAGCTCACGCACTATCCGGCTGTCAACTCATTGAGCAAGAACTCAAGCTCTACATCACAGAAGCATTTGATCTCGTGCGAAAGTGTGTCGGTAACCAAATGTCTTTCAAGATGAGCGGTGAAGATTACGCAGATTCTTCCTTGGAAAGGCTAATAGAAACGTTTAAGAAGTTAAGCAACAACGATTCTTTGGTAACCGAACTAAGGCAATTCAAGAATGAGCGCAATTTCCTTAGCCACAAGGGCATCACACATTGTCTCGATTATGAAGGAGAACTGTTTCAATCAACTGCGCGCGAATTTCACGATCGACTAGTGGCTATCCAAGCAGAGGCCCAACGCCTGCGAACTGCTATACATGAAGAGGCCAACAAGTTTCGTGGCCATTTGTGGTTCGATGCAATTGAGTGAGCTACTTCGCCAGCATATCTGCAAGCCATTGTCAGAGCGGTCAGAAATTCCGTGCCAGTTCATACCGTAACTATCTGTTTTTATTGATAAATTGATGACCACCCCACAACCCTTCCCTGTCCCCAACTCCAGCGGCACCGCCCCGCCCAAACTCAAGGCGCCGGCCAACGCCTGCGACGCCCATCATCACATCTACGATCCCGCGCGCTTTGCCTTGCCGCAGCCGCAGCCCGCGCGGCCGGTGCCGCCGGACAGCACGGTGGCGGATTACCGGCTGCTGCAGCAATGCATCGGCACCACGCGTAACGTGGTGGTGCAGCCGCGTCACTACGGCACCGACAACGCGGTGACGCTGGATGCACTGAAGCAACTTGGCAACAACGCGCGCGGCGTGGCGGTGGTGCATCCCACCGTCAGCGATGGCGAGCTGAAGCGCTTTGATGCCGCCGGTGTGCGTGGCATCCGCTTCAGCCTCGGCGATCCGAAAACCCGCGCGGTTCAGCCGGACATGATCGAGCCGCTGGCCAAACGCGTGGCCGAACTCGGCTGGCACATTCAGTTCAACATCGAAGCCGATCAGATTGTTGAACTGGCTGACCTCCTGCGGCGGCTTCCAGTGCCCATCGTCATCGATCACCTCGGCCATCCGCATCTGCCCGCTGGTGTGAACGATGAATCGCACCGCATCGTGCGCGGCCTCATCGACGCCGGTCGCACGTGGGTGAAGCTCGCCGGGGCGTATTTCAACACCGAAGTCGGCCCGCCCACCTACGCCGACGCGACATTGATCGCACAGGCTTTTGTGAAAGCCGCACCGGAGCGGCTGGGGTGGGGCAGCGACTGGCCCCACCCCAGTGCCACCAACGGCAAGCCGGATGATTCGCTGCTGTTTGATCTGCTCGCCACATGGGCGCCGGATGAAACGGTGCGCAATCGCATCCTCGTGCAGAATCCCGAGACGCTGTATGGATTTGATAAAAGCGTTTGACCCGGTAGGGTGGGCACGTTGTTTGTGCCCACGCGTCACGCGCCATATCGCCATTCAACCGCGTGGGCACATAAACCGTGCCCACCACGCGCCAGGTATCTTGCTTTGCGCGGCATTGTTCGTCACAAACGCTGCGGCACAAAAGCCCGCAACACCTGACACCGGCGCCTACCCCAACCGCCCCATTCGCATGGTCATCGCCTTCCCGCCCGGCGGCAGCAACGACCTCATCGCGCGCTTTATCGGCACGCGGCTCACCGCCAGATTCGGCCAGCAGATTGTTTACGACTACCGTGGCGGCGCATCGGGCGTGATCGGCACGGAAATCGTCGCGCGCGCCGCGCCCGATGGATACACGCTGCTCTTTGCCTCGACCTCGCACACCATGAACGAGGTAATCCGCAAGGTGCCGTATGACACGCTCGCCTCGTTTGCGCCAGTAGCAATGTTCGGGCGCGGGCCAAACATGCTGGTGGCCAATCCCAGCTTCCCGGCGAAATCCGTGGGGGAACTGATCGCGCTGGCGAAGGCCAACCCCGGCAAGTTCCAATACGCCTCCACCGGCATTGCGGGTATGCATCACTTCGGCGGTGAACTCTTCAAGCGCACGGCGGGCATCGATCTGGGGCATGTCGCCTACAAGGGCGGCGGCGCGTCGTCGTTCGCGGTGCTGGCGGGCGAAGTACCGATGATGTTTTCCACCATGCCGCTGGGCCTGCCGTTCGTGCGCACCGACAAACTGCGCGCACTGGGCGTGGGCGGCGCCACACGCTCGCCGCTATTGCCCAACGTGCCCACGCTGGCGGAAGGCGGCGCGCGCGGCTATGAGTTTACGGTGTGGTGGGGGCTGGTCGCGCCCGCGCAAACGCCGGTGGCGATCATCGCCAGGCTCAACACGGAGATCAATACCATTCTGCGCGACCCGGAGGCCGCCAAACAGCTCGCCACCGAGGGCGCGGAAGTTACCGCTTGGACACCGGCGCAGTTTGGCGCAATGTTGACGGAGAATATGGCGAAATGGCGCACCGTGGCGCGCGAGGCGAATATTCGGGCGGAGTAAAAACATGAACCTGCACGGCTCGATTGTCCAATCCTTTCCATTCGCCTTTTGCGCGCTGGCTCTGAGCGGGCACGCCCTCCCCGTGCAGGCGCAACCCGCATCAAACTTCCCCACCAAACCGGTGCGCATCATCAATACTGTCTCCGCTGGCGGGCCGGCAGACGTGATCGCGCGCATCCTCGCGCAAAAGTTGACCGAGTCGTGGGGCCAACAGGTGATCGTGGATACGCGGCCCGGTGCTGCCGGTACCATTGGCGCGGAAATCGTGGCACGCGCGCCACCCGACGGCTACACGCTTTTGCTCGGCTAAGCCTCGACCATGGTCACCGCGCAACTGGTGCAAAAAAGCGTGCCGTACGATTCTCTGCGAGACTTTGCGCCGGTAAGCATGGTGGTAATCAGCCCGTTTGCGCTGGTGGTGCAGCCTTCCATGGGCGTGAAAACCGTGCAGGAGCTGGTAGCGGCCGCCAAAGCCAAACCGGGACAATTCAATTTCGGCTCGACCGGCGTCGGCAGCACCTCGCACCTGGGCGGCGAGCAGCTCAAAATGTTGACCGGCATTGACATCCGCCACGTCGCCTACAAGGGTGCGGTGCCAGCAATCGCCGATCTGCTCAGCGGGCAGATACAGATTCTGTTCAACAGCATGGCCTCCGCGCTGCCGCATGCGAAATCGGGCAAGCTGGTCATGCTTGCCACCTGCGGCCCGTCAAGGTCGCCGCTCACTCCCGACATGCCGACACTGACTGAATCTTGGCCCGGCTATGAAGTCGTTACCTGGTACAGCATCGCCGCTCCCGCGAAGACGCCGCGCGCGCTAGTGATGAGACTTAATGGCGATGTACATCGCGTGCTCGCCAACCCGGATGCCGTGGCGCGCTTTCACGCCGGCGGCAACACGCCTGCGCCGAGCACGCCAGAAGCGATGCACGATTACACACGCAATGAAATCGAAAAGTTCCGTAAGATCATCAAGTCGGCGGGATTACGATTTGACACTTGATTCATAAGTATTTGTTTTTATTTATATTTTAACGAGGCTTCCATGATAAAAGTCATTCCCGTCTCACCCAAAATCGGCGCGGAAATTCAGGGTGTCAACATCAAGACACTGGATGATGCAGCGTTTCGCGTGGTGTATCAGGCATTTCTCGATCACGTCGTTATCGTGATTCGCGGACAGGATTTGCAAGAGGAAGACTTCATGGCGTTCAGCTCGCGTTTCGGCGAACTGAAACCACACATGACCAAGAAGGCGCATCACCCGCGCTACCCCAACTTAATGCTGATGGATAACCGTATTCTCAATACCCAGACCGGTGAGGAAAGCAAAACCGCCTCGCCGCTGCTGGTGCGCATCGGCAACGTGTGGCACACCGACACCAGCTACGACTACATCACCGCCAAAGCCACCGGCATGTATGCGGTCAATGTGCCGAGTGTGGGCGGCGACACGCTATTCTCGAATTCGTATGCGGCTTACGACGCGCTGCCGGATTCGCTCAAGCAGAAGCTCGAAGGCCGCAGCGCCGCACATATCTACGGCGGGCGTCTCAAACGCCAGCAGGAACGACTGGAAGAAGAAAACAAGAATCGCGCACCGGCGATTCATCCGATGACGCCCGTGCATCCGGAAACCGGCCGCAAGTCGCTTTACTTCAACGACGGCCAGATCATGAGCATTGTCGGTCTTGAGCCAGCCGAAAGCGATGCGATCATCGCCGACCTCGCGAAGCGTACCGCCAGCCCGGATGGCGACTACCGCCATAAATGGCAAAAGGGCGACGTCGTGATCTGGGACAACCGCTGCTCCATCCACTGCGCGACCGGCGACTATCCGGCGAACGAACGCCGCACCAACTGGCGCTCAACCATTATGGAGTTCGGCTGGCAGCCGCAACAACAGCACCAGCAATCGCAGCAAACGGCCGCCGCATAGGGGGACGCTGGACGGGCGGCAATGCCCTACGGATTCAGCTGCGGAATATTTTTGTAGTCCTGCGCCTTGGGTATCGACTGCAAATACGCATGGATGTCGGCCAGATCCGCATTCGACAGCACGGCTTCCATGTACGGCGGCATGGGGCCTTTGGTGTTGCGCAAAAAGGCATTCATCGCGGGCAATGGAATCGGATCGGGCGCAAGTTTGGGCCCGGTGATACCGCCCTGCCCGACAAAGCCGTGGCACTGCCAGCAGCCGTGTTTGACATAGCCAGCCTTGCCTTTTTCCGCGTCCGCAGCGGCTGCAGCGCCCGTGCCCAATATCAAGCAGGCCGTCATGCAGGCCAAGCTTGAGGCGAGTTGTTTGATGTTCATGGTGTTTCCCTCTTAGCGCGGCTGCGTCCACACGTTTAACAAGGCGGGCTGTCCGGATTTCACCACGGCCACGGCTTCCTTCAACGCGGGCGCGAGTTGCGCCGGATCCTTGATCGGCCCCTTCGCCCACCAACCCATCGACTCCGCGAGTTTGTGGTACTCGATATCGGGATTCTGAATGCTGGTGCCCACCGGCCCCATATCGCCGCCAAGGTTGGGCACGCGGTTGCGGAAATTCGACAGACGCTGCACGTGCATCACTTCCTGATGGTAGCCGCGGTTGTTGTGCATCACCGCCAGCAGCGGGATTTTGTGCTTGGCCGCTGTCCACAACACGCCGGGGGCGTACATCAAATCACCGTCGGACTGTATGCTCACCGAAAAACGGCCCAGATCACGATTGGCGAGTGCAGCGCCCACCGAAGCTGGTGCACCATAGCCCACGCCATAACCGCCGGAACGGCCCAGCCAGTGATGGTATTTCTCCATTGGCCACAAACGGTTTGGCCAGTTGCTGACGTTGCCTTCCGATGCGACCAAGGACCAGTCAAGATCCTTGATCTGCGCATAGGTCTCCATCACCAGCCGCGCCGTGCTGATGGGACTGGCATCCCAGGCCAGCGCCGCCGCCTGCCGCGTGCGGGCGCGGTTTTCGGCGTAGGCCTTACGCGCAGCCTCCCCGCGTTGCGCGATCGCCGCCTTGCGCTCGTTGGGAATCGCCGCTTTCACGGCCTCAATCAGCGCGGGCAAAGTCGCCTCGGCGTCGGCCGCCATCGGCACATCCACCACCTGATAGCGCTGGAAGTCCTGATAATTGGCCTTGGTATTCAGTTCCACCGAACTGATACTGATGAGCTTGGTGTCCGGTTTGATGCGCGTCGAGTTCGTGCCGATGCCACCATGCTCGCCGTTATCGGTAAACGCATTCACCACCGCCCAGAAATCCGACAGCTCCATGCCGATGATCACGTCCGCACCGTTCACCGCGGTGGGAGGACTGGACAGGTAATGCGTGCGCGGGAAATTCATGCGCCCCTGTATGTCGATCACCCTCGCCTGCAACAGTTCGGCCAGTTGCACCAGCAACGCCACGCCATTGGGCGAACGCGCCGCACGATCCACCGCGATCACCGGGTTTTGCGCCTGCGCCAGCAAGCGCGCGGCTTCCTTCACCGCGCCGCTGTCGCCCTGCGGCGGCGCGGTGGGCACATAGCGGGGAATATACGGTTTTCCGCCATGGTCCTTCATCGGTTCCTGCTGCAAGCCGGCGTCGAGCGAAATCGCCACAGGACCGTAAGGCGGGGTCATCGCGATCTTGTAGGCGCGCACAAAGCTTTGCGAGAAATGCTGCAACGATACCGGCGTGTCATCCCACTTGGTGTAGTCGCGCACAATGGCGTTGATGTCCTGCGCCGAGTGAAACGTTGGCACGCCGGGCGGACGGTAGGCGGCGTCCAGATCATTCCCGCCCACCACGATCACCGGTACGCGGTCGCACCATGCGTTGTAAACCGCCATGGTCGCGTGCTGAAGGCCGACCGTGCCGTGGCACAGCGTAAGCAGCGGTTTACCCGCGATCTTGAAATAACCATGCGCCATCGCCACCGCGGATTCCTCGTGCATGCAGGTGAGAAACTCCGGCTTGGTATTGCCGCCGTAGTTAATCAGCGACTCATGCAATGCGCGAAAACTCGACGCGCAATTCGACGGCAGGTACTTGATATCAAGCGACTTGATCACATCGACCATGAAATCCGAACCGGGAATTCCCTTTACACGTGCAGCCTCGCGCGCGGCGTAACGTGGCGTGCCGGCTTCCGCCTCCGCGCCCTTCGCGGAAGGCGGCAACGCCGAGGGGGTACGCGCGGACGCATCGGCCGCACGGGACGGCGTTACCGTCGTTGCCACGGTCGCAGCCGTGGTGGCGCCTGCGGCAATAACGCCGGTTAAAAACTGCCGCCGGCCCGGTTTATCGTTCGTTTGTTTGCGAGTCATCGTGCTCTCCCTTCAATTCTTCTATGCCTTGATCCGGGGTAATCTCTGCCACGGATTACGCGAATCGGATAATGCACCGGCAAGTAGCAAGGTGCAACATATGCGGATCCAATAGGCGTAAACCGCACAACCCTGCTGCAGGGGGATTACCGGCCGCTTGCATTCACTTTCGACAGCCACACCCACGCCAGTGCCGCCGGGAAAGCCAGCGAGGCAAAGCCCCATGCATAACTTTGGGTAAACAGGTAGATGTTGGCGAACACCAGTGGCCCCAGCAGCTTGCCGGCGTTGAGATACACAAACATGCCGCTTAACGCGAGACTCGCCGGGCCGCCCGCGCCGGTCGCGAGCCGGCCCGCTTCAGCCAGCACCGCGCCCGCCCATGCGCCCGTGGTAAAACCGTGCAGCGCAAAAAGCCCGTAGATTGCCCACAGTGGCCAGCCGGGCGCGATCCAGTACGACGCGATGCAGGTGGCCAGCATCACCATCGCATTAAACGTCAGCACGCGCGCGGTGTTGCCCAGTGCATCACACAGCCAGCCGAGTATCACGCGCCCGAGCGCGCTCGACACCTGCACCACGGTAAGCACCGCACCCGCCGCCAGCAGACTCAAGCCGAACACCTGCACGCACACCACCACGGTATAGGCGCCGATGCAAAACTGCGCCGCGCAAAATGCCGCGCCCGCCAGCGCCACGCGCCGTAGCGGCACGATGCGCCACACCAGCCTGATGTTGGCAAACGGTTGCTGAGAGACAATGCGCACGCTGGCGTCACGGTCGTCGTCCCAGCGGCGGCGGCCGCGTTGCATCATGACCACCGCGCACGACACCAGCACGGCGCTTAACAGCAACGACCAGCGCCAGCCGAACGCCAGCGCCACCGCCGGGGCCACCAGCGCCGCCGCGATGCCGCCAATGGGCACGCCCGTCTGTTGCAGCGAAAAAATCAGATTACGCCGCTCCGGCGGCGAAAAACGCATCAGGAGATGCGAAAACGAAGGCCCGATCAATCCGTAACCGAAACCGATCAATAGCGCTCCCACAGCCAGAAACGCAGGTGACGGCAACATCATCGACAGCATGGCGGCAGCAACACAACTGTGCCCGGCCTGATTGATGCGGCAGGCGCCGAAACGCCGTGTCACGCTGCTAAAGAGCGTGAGCGTCACCAACTGCCCCGCGCACACCAACACGATAAAGTAGCCGATCAGCGAGGCGTCAATCGAATATTCGCGCGCGACCTCGGGCGCAAGCGCGGGCAACACCAACAGCGCCATCGACGACATGATGTGCCCGGTGAGCAGCGCGCCGACGAGGAAGACGAGAGAGATTTCGCCGGGGCGCGGGAGTGCCGGGGCGGACGCGCTGACTTCACTCATGCTGATAAATACACAACAGGAAACACACCGGCCCTGTCACTCCGGCGCAAGCCGGAATGACGAGTAAGAAGCAAACCGTGCAACGAAATACACCGACGCTATTTCTTCCCCGCCGCCTCAGGATTCAGCACATTAATCGGCTTGCCCGCCGCGTACGCGAGAATCTGCTCGACACCGCCTTCATAAATAGCTTCGTAACTGCCTTTTTCGCTGTACCCCAAGTGTGGCGTGCAGATCACATTGCTCATTTTCAGCAACGGGTGGTCGCCGTTGAGCACCGGCTCCTGTTCATAAACGTCCACGGCTGCAAAGCCGGGGCGGCCTTTTTTCAGCGCTGCCACCAGTGCGCCATCTTCGATGATGGGCGCACGGCTGGTGTTGACGATAAGCGCGGTGGGCTTCATGCGCGCGAGGTCGGCGGCTGTGACAATGCCGCGCGTGCCCGCGTTCACCGGCAAGTGCAGGCTGATCACGTCGCTTTGCTCAAAGAACGCCTCGCGGCTGGCGGCGGCTTCAAAGCCATCGGCTTTCGCGCGGGCGAGCGATCCTTCGCGGCCCCAGCAAATCACGTTCATGCCGAAAGCCCTCGCCACCTTGGCGACACCACTGCCAATGTGGCCGTAGGCGTACATGCCAAAGGTGTGACCATACAGCCGCGTACCGGCGGCACTATGCCAGTGGCCCTTTTTGAAATTTTCCACTTCGAATGGAATGTGGCGCAGTGATGCAAGTATCAGCGCCCACGCCAGTTCCCCAGTGGTGGTGTACGGGCTCTTGCCGTCGTGCCCGCCCGCCGACACCGTGATGCCGCGCGCCGTGCAGGCGGGTACGTCGAGGTGGTATACGTTGCGCCCGGTCTGGCTGATGAATTTCAGTTGCGGCAGTTGATCAAGAATCTGCGCAGTGATCACCACGCGCTGTTGCGTGAGCAGCAGGACGTCATGCCCCTTCACCTGTTCTACGACACGGGCAGGATCGAGGTAGGCGTCGTTGAAAATATTGACTTCATGGCCCGCAGCCTTGAGCTTTGGATAGGCAGCAGTGTTGCGTAGTGCGTCGGCGTAATCGTGGATGACAGCGATTTTCATGGACGTGCCCTTGATTAAATTTTCATTTAAAAACAGATGGTTACGATTAAATCATCGTTTCGGTCATTTCAGGCGCTGATCGAAGTAATTCATGAAGAGATCGTACGCCGCCTGCTGCTCCGGATTCGGCTGGTACGACCCATCCGCGCCGCACTCAATAAACGGATAACCGTGCGCTAGATGGTCAAAACTCGCCCAGGTCGAATCTTTCCCGGCCTCGACCATCCATTCGTGTGCAAGTTTGAATATGCCCTGCAGATGATCATGATCGCGGCCAATGTGCAGAATCGGCGTATTGATGCGGCGGATGCGTTCCATCGCCCGCACCTTGTTGGCGTTTTTGCGCGCGACGTTGATGTCGTTGTACTGCACCTCGCTACCGATACGTGGCGCGTTGGGGCCGGTATCGACCGTCAGGAACTCGTGCGACGCGCCTTCGATGGCCACACCGCAGCTGAAATCCATTTCGGAGGCGGCTTTCAGAATAGTTTCCCCGCCGTGGCTGATGCCCACACAGCCAACCTTGCCATCCTTTACAAACGGCAACGAGCGCACGTAGCGTATCGCCGTCTGCAAATCATCATGGTCAACTATGGCAGTGGATTTCAGCGTGCGCCCTTCGTTGGCGATGTCGTCGGCAACGTTTTTCGCCGGCGTGCGCGTTTCGTAGTGATACGGAATCTCGTTGCGGTAGTTCACATAAACCACCACATAGCCGCGCGCCAGCATTTTTTCCTGCATGGTGTTGTAGAGCGCGACTTTTTGTTCCACCAGCGGCAGGCCGCCACGGCCATTGCCGCGCCCCATGAGGATTGCCGGCCACGGGCCGGTACCTTTGGGTTTCCGCACGGCAATGGGCACGTAAATTTCGTCACGCGTCATCACAAAGGTGTAATCGGCGGGAATGTCCGAGCCAGGCACCGGCTTGGTGATGATGTAGCCGTGCGGTGGCAGTTCGGCGGCGATGGGGTGAATGGTTGGCTGCGTACTCATGATGGGGTCGTGTGGAATCCGGTAAGACCGTGGATGTTAGTCAATACTCGCGCAAAATCCAAGGGCACGTTAAGCTACTTACGAAACGTGCAAAGCACTACATTCCACGACACACTTCCATTGTCATTCCCGCGAAAGCGGGAATCCATAACACAGTGCCACTTGAGACGGGCTTATGGATTCCCGCTTTCGCGGGAATGACAAGGAAAGAATTGAGGCCAAAAGCATCATATGGGATTACCAACTATTGTCCGCAGTGCGTGCACAGTATCGTGTCTGTTGTTCGCCGTCCCCATCTTCGCCCAGGACTACCCCTATCGCCCCGTTCGCATCATCGCACCCAACCCCGCTGGTGGCGGTTTTGACCTAATTGCGCGCGTGGTGTCACAAAAACTCGGGGAGCAACTGAATCAGCAGGTGGTGGTGGAAAACCGCACGGGCGCCGGCACGATGGTGGGCACCGATGCCGCCGCCAAAGCCACGCCCGATGGCTACACGCTGGTGGTTGGTGGCCTCAGCAATATCGCGGCCAATGTCGGTCTCTACAAAAAGCTGCCGTACGACCCGCTCGCGGATTTCGTGCCGCTGGGCATGGTGGCGAGCTACGCTTACGTGCTTGTATCGCGCAAGGATTTGCCACCGCAGAGCCTGCGCGACATCATTGACTTTGCGCGTGCCAATCCCGGCAAGTTGACCTATGCCTCTGGCGGCGTCGGCACCGGGCAACACATTGGTGCAGCGGCCCTGGCGCAAATCACCGGTGTGAAAATGCTGCACGTGCCGTATCGCGGCGCGCAGGCCGCGCATCTGGATTTGCAAAGCGGCCGTGTCGATTTGTTTTTTGACAACGCCAGCACCGCCAAGCCGTTTGTCGACGATGGCCGCATCCGTGCGATAGTCGTGTCGAGCGCGCAGCGTTTCCCTGGTCTGCCCGGTGTGCCGACCATTATCGAAACCGGTGTCGCCAAACTCGACATGGAAGCGTGGTTCGGCATTTTCGGACGCAGCGGCACGCCGCCGGCGGTGGTAAAGCGCCTGGAATCCGAGATGACGAAGGTGGTGCATGCGCCCGATGTCGCCAGGCGTTTCGAGAGCGGCGGCGGGCGCGTGTTGCGCATGAGCGTGGCTGAAGCCGATACGTTCGTCAAAGCCGAGATCAAACGCTGGAGCAGTTTGATTCGCGAAGCAGGCATTACCGCCGATTAATTCACCCGCGAACCATGATCGTCATGATTCCCCGAAACACGAGCGCTCTGTTCGCCGCCTTGTGGCTGGCTGCCGCAACCTGCAACGCAGCAGCCCAGGATACTTTCCCCGTCCGCCCCGTGCGCTTCGTCGTGCCCTATCCGCCCGGCGGTAGCACCGACCCCACTGCGCGGCTGGTTGGCGCCGGTTTGACTGCCATCTGGGGCCATCAGGTGGTGGTGGAAAATCGCGCGGGTGGCGACACCATCATCGGCTCCACGGTGGTGGCAAGCGCGCCACCCGACGGCCACACCATCCTGTATGCCGCCACCACGCACGTCATCATCCCGCTGCTGCATAAAAACATGCCGTTCAATGCGATGAAGGATTTCGTGTCGGTGGCCACCATCGCCACGAACGAAAAACTGCTGGTCACACACCCCGGCGTGCCGGCCAACACGCTGCAGGAGCTGATCGCACACGCGAAGGCCAACCCTGGCAAGCTCAATTTCGCCATGACCGCTAACGGCAGCGCCAACCACCTGGCGAGCGAAATGTTCAACATGGCGGCGGGCATCAAAACGTTGCTGGTACCGTACAGGGGCGCCGGCCCCGCGCTGACCGATTTGATGGGCGGGCATGTGCAAATGCAATTCGTGCTGCCAGTCGCGGTGATCGGTCACGTGCAGCGGGGCAACTTGCGCGGACTTGCGATATCAGGCGAAACACGGCTGGTATCCATGCCCAAAGTGCCCACCTTCACAGAAGCAGGTCTCGCCAAACTCGAGATCAGCACCTGGCAGGGCATACTTGCGCCCGTCAAAGTGCCTCGCCCGCTCGTCAACAGAATCTCGCGCGACGTCGCGAAAATCGTCGCCCAGCGCGACGTGCAGGACAAACTCAACGCACAAGGCTCCACGCCTTTTATATCCACGCCGGAGCAGTTCGCCAAACTGATGGCGGAGGAATCCGCGCGCTACGCCAAAGTGGTGGCGGCGGCGAATATACGGCTGGATTGATTCGGGACCAACCATGCGCGACTACTGGTTAAGCAAACTCTTCTTTGATCTGCAAACGCCCACGGCGGCGGCGGAATACCGCGCCGACCGCGAAGCCGTGCTTGCGCGTTACCCGCTCAAGCCCGACGTGCGCGCGGCCATCGCCAACGACAATGTGGCGGCGCTTGCACCGCTGGTCAACGCCTACCTGCTGCGCTTTTATTTTCTGGTGGCCGGCATGCCGGAGGCTGATTTTCTGAAACGCATTCGCAGTTCCGGCTGCACAGGCTCTGCTGCCACGCGGAAGGAGGCCCACCATGGCTGACCTCGTCGGCATCTACGCCGCCAGCCACGGCCCGCTGATCGTGCGCAACTGGGATGTTCTCCCAGCGGCAACCAGAAGCACGCTGACCACGGCGTTCACCGAACTCGGCCGCCGCATCAACGCGGCACGGCCCGATGTGCTGATCGTGATTTCGCCCGACCACTGGGTGAATTTTTTTCTGGATAACCTGCCGTCTATTTGCATTGGCGTCGGCGAAACCCACGCCGGCCCGCCGGAGCCGTGGCTCGCCGCGTTTCCACACAAACAAATGGCCGGGCACGCTGCGCTCGCTCAACACATCGCCGCGCATGCGTGCGACCATGATTTCGAGCCTTCGGTGTCGTACAAGCTGGCGCTCGACCACGGCTTTTGCATTCCGCTGTGGAAGGCGAATCTTGATCCCTTGCCCGCCATCGTGCCGGTGATTATCAACACGGTAGAGCCGCCGCTTCCCTCGCCCACGCGCTGCATCGCCCTAGGCAATGCGATAGCCGCCGCCGTAAAAAGTTTTCCCGAGCCGCTGCGCGTGGCGCTGCTTGCCACGGGCGGCATGAGTCATTCCATCGGCGAGCCGACCATGGGCGCCATCGACGAAGCCTTCGATCGCGAATGTTTGCAGCATCTGGCGGCGGGCAACAGCGATGAAAGCAGGAATACACTGCTGAAATTTCTGGCGGCGCGCCTGCCCGCCGCAGGCAACGGCGCTGCCGAAATGCGCAACTGGCTGACAGCCCATGGAGCGGCGGGTGCCGTTGGATTTGATTTAATTCACTACAGCGCCATGCCGGAAATTTATGTTGGCTGCGGCGTGGCGGCGTGGGCTGTTTGAATTGCGCACTGAAAGCGCGCCAAGGCGAAGTCGGCTGAGCCACGAAATGCGTTCTATAAGCATCTGTTTTAAAACAATTTTTTAGGGTCCTGTATGCGTGCAGTCGGTTTAATCCAATTTGGTGGCCCGGAAGTGCTGCAACTGGTCGACGTACCCGAGACCCACGCCGGCGCGGGCGAAGTGCGTATTCGCGTGCACGCCTCCACCGTCAACCCTACCGACACCACTCTACGCCGGGGCGGCCGCGCCGACAGTCTGCGCGGCGTGCCACCGCCTTATGTGCCGGGCATGGATGTCGCCGGCGTGATCGACGAAGTGGGC
>OMIN01000025.1 GCA_900299145.1 Betaproteobacteria bacterium
AGACTATAGACATTGAAGGTTTTGCAAGCGCCAGCCTTAAGTCCTCAAGCCGCGCACGCGCACAACACTGGTCGCAAAATTCGCTTGCAGGCGCTGTAATCTCAATACCCCACAAAGCGCATGCGTGCGCGCACGCGAAGTGTGCGGTTATTGAAGTAACAACCGTCGCCAGCGCTTTCGTCTTTCACGGGCCTTGGCAAGTCGAGAGAGGTAATCCCTGCCGCCACCATCAAGCCAAACGTAAAAGCCCTCCAAGACCCGTTTACGCTGTCCTGAGGCCATTCGCTGACCCGGTTTACCATCGAGTTCGGAGATCGCCGCTCCGATATCTGATGTCCGCCCCGTTTACACAAAATTCCGGACACACCCCGCAAGACGGTCATATCCCGATCAAAACTAAACACCCCCCACTCTGTCCTCAGCCCTTTAGGCCATGCACATCTCGTGGACTTCCTGTAATAACTGTCGAAATCCTGCTTCAGGGGCTGTGCACATAGTTCGATACGTGCTCAAGAAGGGGAGCCAAAAATTTCCAGATATTCTGTGGTCGTCGTGGCCGACGCCGCGCACGACTTACGTTAGTTACTTGCGCCTACAGCTTGCGCAAGATTTCCGCCCCCTTCGCCAGCGTCTCGTCCGATTTGGCAAAGCAAAACCGCAGCACCTTGTGCGCCGGCGGCTCACGGTAAAACACCGACACCGGAATCGACGCCACGCCCTTTTCCCTGGTCAGGCGTATCGCGAGGTCATAGTCTTTTTCGTCGCTGATGGCGTCATAGGCAAGGTTCTGGAAAAACGTGCCGCGCGACGGCAGCGGCTTAAAACGCGAACCTTTCAGACATTCCAGAAACAGATCTCGCTTGCGTTGGTAAAACGCTGGCAGTGACAGATACGCGTCCTTGTTTTTCATGAAATCGGCGAAAGCGTATTGCACCGGGCTGTTGCTCACAAACGCGTTGAACTGGTGCACCTTGCGAAACTCCAGCATCAGGTTTTTCGGCGCCAGCGCGTAACCCATTTTCCAGCCGGTGACGGCGTAGGTCTTGCCGAAAGAATTCACCACGAAGCTGCGTTCGGCCAGGCCGGGAATCGATGCCACACTTTGGTGTTTGTGGCCGTCGTAAACGAGGTGTTCGTAGACTTCGTCGCTGGCGACAATGACATCGGTGTCGCGCAGCAGGCTCGCCAGCATGCGAAAGTCCTCTCCGGAAAACACCGTCGCCGTCGGATTGGTCGGCGAATTCAGAATCATCATGCGCGTTTTCGGCGTAATCGCGCGTTTCACGGCTTCCCAGTCGACGCTGTAGTCGGGGTATTTCAGTTGCACGTAAACACACTTGCCACCGTTGACTTCGACCGCGGGCGCGTAGCTGTCGTAGGCCGGCTCGAACAGTATCACTTCGTCGCCGGGATTCACGAACGCGCTCACCGCGGTATAAATGGCGTAAGTCGCGCCGGGCGTGACGGTCACTTCATGTTCAGGGTCGTACGTCGCGCCATACAGCGACGACATTTTTTCCGCGATGGCCTCACGCAAACTCATGATGCCCGCCATCGGCGGATACTGGTTGTAACCGGCATTGATGTATTTGCAGAACAGCGCGCGTAATTCCGGCGCGCAATCGAAGTCCGGAAAGCCTTGCGACAGATTGATGGCGTTGCACTCGGTGGCCAGCCGCGACATTACGGTGAAAATGGTGGTGCCGACATTGGGCAGTTTGGAAGCAATCGCTTTGGGATACGGGAGCATTTCTGTAAGTATTTGTTTTATATAAGTTTTTTAGTTAACTGCCACACGCTTCACCGTCAGCGCGTGGATATCTTCGATATAACCCTGCAACTTGCGTTGCACGTGCGCGCGCTGCTGCGGCGACAGCGAATGTTCGACTTCAAGATACAACAAGATGCGTTTTTCGTAGCCTTCGTCGAGCGCCGCCTGCATCGCGGCGGGCCGGCCCGCTTCCCAATCCGCCAGCCACGGCCGTAGCAGGCGCGCAAATTCGGCCTTATTGGCGCGGTGTTCCAGCAGGGCGAGAAACTCCTTCTGGCGACGCTGCCGATCCTGTTGCCGCAGGTGATCGGTATAGGGAATCGTGTCATTCAGCGCTGTGATGCGCGCCTCCTGCGCCGGCGTCAGCGGCCCCGTCCACTCGCGAATACGCTTAAGTGTGCGCTCCAGCCGCGCGCGGCGGCGCTCTTCCTGCGTGGCGGTGAGTTTGTATTCGTCGGAAAATTTCTTGTTGACCTTGTCGAACTGTTTTTGCAGCGCCTTGATGTTTTCGGGTGTGAGCGATGCGAGTATATCCACCGCGTCCGGCGTGCCTTTCGCTGCCAGTACACGATAGCGCGCCTTGGCGCCGTCGAGCAGCCACAGTGCATCGTCTCGCGTGGCAGTGCGCTCGGTGCGTTTTTTGATCTCGCCCAGAAACCGCGCGTAGTCAGGCAGTTGTTCCGCGCGATGCCATGCCAGCAGCGCGTCGATGCGCGTGTTGAACTCCTGCTTTTGCAGCGGCTCCAGATCGAAATAGTCGTGTGCCATCCAAGCCAGCAGATTGTCAGCCTGGTTGTACGCCACGCGCACCGCACTACAGGCCGGCAACAGCAGCAACGCCAGCAGCAACGCCAGCAGACGGAAAAGAGGTCGTGAACTTGTCATCCGAAACGCCGAAAAAAAACAAGGCCCACAGGATACATCCCGCGGGTCTTGTTGGTGAAGGGATTATTGCCGGACTAACTCTTACAGCGCGCCCACCCCGGCCTTGGCGCATTGCTCATCCTGATCGCCGGTGCCGCCGGAGACGCCAACCGCACCGATGATCTTGTCGCCGACGACAAGCGGCAAACCGCCGGGAGAACCGATCACGCCGGGCAGCGTGCCAGTGGCCGGCGTCTTGTTTACCACATCCATAAACACACGCGTCGGGCGGCGGAACGTGGCGGAACCGCGCGCCTTG
>OMIN01000026.1 GCA_900299145.1 Betaproteobacteria bacterium
CGGATCAAAAATGACCGTGCGCGGAATCGCCTGCGGATTGCCATGACTGAATTTGCGTTTGACGCGCTCGTCAGTCGCGCCGCCGCCCGTGGTCAACTCGCCCGCCGACAGTGCATACACCGTTGTGGGTGTGGCTGTCGACCGGCGTGCGCGCAGTTGATCATGCGGTCGAGGGCCTGTGCTCGCCGCGATCCAATCCCGTCAGCGATGGCCTGTATCAGCACGCGTTGAAGCTGCTGGGTGCGTCGCTGCTCAAAACCAAACGCGATCCTGCGGACCTCGACGCACGGCTGGAAAGTTTTTACGGTATCTGGTTGGCGATTGCCGGGCGCCACGGCGGCGTGGAAATGGGGGCAAGCCACGCCATCGGCCATGCGCTCGGCGGTTCGTGCGGCGTGCCGCATGGCCACACTTCATGTGTGATGCTGCCGCATGTGCTTCGCTACAACCGCAGTGTGAACGCCGAACGCCAGCAGTTGGTGGCCGCGGCGCTGGGCCATCCCGGTGAAGATGCGGCTGATGTGCTGGATCAATTCATTGGCGAACTGGGGTTGCCTCGCCGTCTGTCGGAAGTCGGCATTGGCCCGGACAAATACTCGACCATTGCAACCACCGCCATGCACGACCGTGCGCTGCACGCGAACCCGGTGAAAATTACGTCGCCGGAGCAGGTGCTGCAAATTCTGGAAGCTGCTGCCTGATTCTGGCCGTATGCTTGCGGTCGTTCGGTCGCCGCGGCTGGAATGCCGAAGCTGTAGGAAGTTGATATACGGTAAATTACGGTAAATATTTGATTTATAATGATATTTTACTGTATTACTTTGGCGGTTCGCAACTGCGCTAGCTTCCCTTGATCGTATCCGGGGAGCGCCGACAGCAGTGCTTCGGTGTGTTCGCCTGCCACCGGTACCGGGCCCAGCCGCCCCGGCGTTTTCGAGAGCTTGATACTCAAGCCCGGCACGTGCATTTCGCCGGCGAGCGGGTCTTTCACCTTGACCAGCATCTCGCGCTCCCACAGGTGCGGGTCTTTCACCACTTGCGGAATTGTCAGTACCGGCGCCACCGGTATGCCTATTGCCACCAGCTTGACGCAGATGTCGGCAACGGTGTGGCGCTTGCACCATTCGGTTAGCACCGGGTTATTGTGGCCAAACAGCGAGCCTCCCGCGCCTTGCGGCTGATTGGAATCCTTGCCGATCAATTCCGCCAGCCGTTCGGTGAGCTTGGCGGTGACGCCACCAGTTACCACCACCCAGCCGTCCCTGGCCTCGTACGGCAGCCGTCCCGATTCACCACCTTCCTCACCGGTTTCAAGGTAATAACACGCGGGGATTTCCACCATGGTCATGGCGGAGTCGAGCAGGCACACGTCGATAATTTGACCCTCGCCGGTTCGGTCGCGATGGCGTAGCGCGCCCAGCGCGCCTATGGTGGCATGCAAGGCTGTCGTGCGATCCACCAGTGAAAACGCCGTGCCCACCGGCCGGTTAAGCGGCTTGCCAGTGAGCGACATCAATCCGCTCATCGCCTGCCCCAGCGGATCAAACGACGGGCGATCCCTGTACGGCCCGTGCTGGCCAAAGCCACTGCAACGCACGAGGATAATGTCGCGCTTGACCTTGATCAGTTCGTCGTAACCGAGGCCCATGTCCTCGAGCGTGTCGGGGCGGAAATTCTCGATCACGAAATCCGCAGTCTTGAGCAAATCGAAGAACACGGCTTTGCCTTCGGCCTTGCGCAGATCCAGACAGATGCTTTTCTTGCCACGGTTATAGACGCTGAAATAAACGCTTTGCCCGCGCACGATGGGAGCCGATTTGCGCGTTTCCTCGCCGCCGAATTTTTCGATTTTGATGACTTCGGCGCCGAGGTCTGAAAGCACCATGCCCGCGCGCGGCCCCGCCTGAAAGCGTGCCAGTTCCAACACCCTGATTCCGTCGAGACAGCCTGCCATGATGCTCGTCCTTTCGTCCTATGGTTTCTCGTGATTTCGTTTGAGGAAAGCCGATCGCGGGAACTTCCGAGGATCGATCCCGTATCAACCGGTCGTGCGGATGTGCGTCCGCCGCGGCCAGCGCTGCGCCATGCGCGGCAGCACTTCTTCCACAAAGCGTCTGGTCTGCGCGAGCATGTCTTCGTCGCCATCCGCCGCCGGGCGCAGGATGAATTTGCTGGCGCCGTTGTCGACGTAACGCGCGATGCGTTCGACGATGGCGTCAGCGTCGCCGAACACGAAATGCACACTGGCGTCACGACCGGTGCGGGTCTGAAAATGCTCGATCACTTTCGCCACGGCGGGGTCGTTGGCACTGCCGAAGCGAAAGGCGAACGCAGCGCCGTAGTGATCTTCGTCGATGGCGCGGCCCGCGGCTGCGCTGGCCGCTTTGATCGCAGCGATGACTTCGCCGACGGTTTCCGGTGTCTCGGAGCCTGCCTGCCAGCCCGTGCCGTATTTCGCCGTGCGTTTCACCGCGGCCGCCGACGAGCCGCCGATCCACATGGGCAACTCCGTCTGCACCGGCAATGGCGCAATCGACGCGTTGGTGAACTGGAAATGCTTGCCGGCGTAGGTGAGCTTTTCGCCTTTCCACAGCCGTGAGATGACTTCCAGCGCCTCGTCCGTCTTGCGCCCGCGTGTGGCGGGGTCAAGGTGCATGGCCTCCCACTCCGGCCCGCGCGGGCTGCCGATGCCGAAGCCCGGCAGCATACGGCCTTCGGACAAAAAATCGACGGTCGCGCATTGTTTGGCGAGCAGCAGTGGATCGCGCAACGCCGCCCCGACCACGTTGACACCGAATTTGATGCGCCGCGTGCGCCCGGCGATGGCGGCGAGCGCGGTCATGCATTCCAGTACCGGCGCGCGGCCCGGGCTGACGAGGCGGTCGTTCTGCCAGATCGAATCGACGCCGCCGCTTTCGCACAAATCCACCCAGCGCCAGAAGGCCGCCGTGGTGCGAAACGGAAATTCCATCAGGCCGAGACCGGCGGCGATTGTACGTGCGATGGTGCGTGGCATCGAATCAGTCCTCTGCGTTGGCGGGATGTGCCCCATCCGGTGGCCAGGCCACTACGCCATCTTCCAGCGGAATTTTCAGATTGCGCAGGAAGATGGATGCGAAAATCCAGTTCGCGATGTCGATCACCAGTTCAACCTGCTGGCCGGGCACGGTGACATGCCGCGTGATTGCCGCCCAGGTGGCATCGCTGATGGTTTTGCCGGCGAGTGTTTCGTCGGCTGCTTGCAACACCGCGCGGTCGGCCGCGCTCAGGCGCTGTGACGACTGCCAGTCGCGCACCGCCAGCACGTCTTCAGGCGGGATGCCGAGCTCCATGCAAATGCGCCAGTGAGATGTCCATTCGTAGACCGAGCCGGTCACCCAGCCGATGCGCATGATGACCAGCTCACGCAGCCGGTGCGGCAGCGAATTCTTGCGAATCAGCGTCTGGATTTGCGTGGCGACCACGTTGAGCACGGTGGGGTTGTGCGCCAGCACGCGATACACCGTGCGGCTGGCGGCGGCGGGCGGCAGGCCGGCGGCTTCAACAAGTGGCGCCATTTGTTCGAGCGGCGCGAGGGTTACGCGTTCTGTCATGTGGGCATCCCAACGGTTGCAAGTCAGCTGGATAGGCGCGCCATTGTCTCGCGGCCAGTGCCGGGCGGCAATGCAGCCCATGAGGATATGGCGGCCAGAGTAGCCATTTCACCCATAGCAGCCGCAGCACCCGCAGCACCCAAGCCGGGCGCTGCAATCCACTTCACGGACACTGCGCCGGGGCGGATACCGCAGCTTGTCCCGGCGTGCGCGGTCTGCTACGGTGGCACATTCGTCACGAAATGTCCCGCAAACGATAGCGAAAGGAAACCACATGAGCATCACACGCACCTACACCGGGGCCGATGGCCAGTCCCACATCGAAGTGCTGGACCTCGCCGCCCATCCCGAACTGACCAAGCTGCTTGCGACCAAGGGCGTTGTGTTTCGCACCAGCGCGCCCGGCCACTTCAGCGATTGGCACAATGCGCCACGGCGGCAGTTTGTCATTACGCTGTCGGGTGAGGCGGAACTGGGCTTTGGCGACGGAAGCGTCTATCGCGCGGGGCCGGGCCACGCGAATCTGGTGGAGGATTTAACCGGCAAGGGGCATACCACGCGCGTTGTCGGCAGTCAGCCGCGCGTGACAGCCACGATTCATCTGTCGGATTGAAGGCTATTGCCGAATCTAAAAAATGCAATAAAAACAGATAGTTATATAACCGTGAAGATTTCGGGTTTTGAGTAATCGCCGAATCGCGGCGTCACAGTGTTCTGGCTGTACGTCGCAGCCCGCGTACGGTTATATCAGGTCATGCAAGGAAAGGCTCATAAGGCAGTCGCGTAAACCATCAATACTTTGACGAAGGAGAATGCGCAATGGCGGACTTACCGGCAGGGCAGGCGGTTATCGAGGCGTTGGGTGCGGAAGGGGTGGAGTACATTTTCGGACTCACGGGTACCACCACCAACAGCATGGTGACGGCGCTATATGGCCGCAGCGACATGCGCTTTCTCGACACGCGTCACGAAGAAGGCGCGGCGTTCATGGCCTATGGCTACGCGCGCGCTTCGGGCAAACCGGCGGTGTGTATGACGACTTCGGGGCCGGGCAGCATTAATTTGTTGACCGGCATTGCACTCGCCTACAAAGGCCGCGCGCCGGTGGTGGTGATCGCGGGTGACGTCGAGCGCGCCAGTCTGGATCGCGACGGTGCGCAATCCTTTGATCTGGTGAATCTCTTTAAGCCGGTGACGTATCTCTCGCGCCACGCGCATCAGACCGAACGCATCCCGCAGATGATCCACGACGCGTTTCGTGCCGCGATGGGAGGCAAGCGCGGCCCGGCATTTATCAACATTCCGCGAGACTTGCTGGAAAAGCAGACCATCGCATCGGACATCGCGCGGCCATCAGCCTATCGTCCGGTTGAGTGGCGCATCCCAGGCGATCCGGATGCGATACAGCGCGCAGTGCAATGCCTCGCGGATGCCGAGCGCCCGCTGCTGCTCGCCGGTGGGGGCGTAATCGACAGCGAAGCCAGCGAGGACGCGGTGGCGCTGGCGGATTTGCTCGGCATGGCGCTGGTGCCGTCGTATGGCCACAACGACGCGGTGCCGAACAACCACGGGCTGTATGTGGGTGCGCCGGGCAATCGCGGCGCGCCGGAAGCACTGGAAGCGATCAACCGCGCGGATGTAATTCTGGCGCTGGGCTCGCGGCTGAATCAGCACTCAACGCATTGGGATTACAGCACCATCAGCCGCAAGGCGAAAATCATTCAGGTCGATCTCGATCCGCAGGAAGTGGGGCGCAACTACGCGGTGGAAGTGGGCATCGTCGGTGATGCCAGGGCCGTGGCGCAACAATTATTGCAGGCGATGCGCGCAGCCAGACCAAACACCCGCACGGCGTGGCGCAACGAGATTGCGGTGTTGAAAGCGAAACGCAAAGCCCGTCTGGCGGTCGAGGAATCGCTACAAGGCGATCCGATGATGCCGCAACGCGTCTACCCGGAACTGCGCAAGGTTTTGCCACGTGATTGCATGGTGACGCTGGATGCCGGTGTCTCGCCGGGGCTGACGTACGACAGGCTGAATTTCGAGTTGCCGCGTACCTTCTTCAATTATTCAGGTCACGGTGGCTTGGGCATGGGCTACGCCACGGGGCTGGGCACCAAATTGGGACGGCCGGATAGGCCCGCGATCAGCATCCAGGGTGATGGCGGGTTTCTGTATACGTCGCAGGAAATCAACACGGCGGTGCGTCACCGCATCCCGCTGGTGAGCATCGTCCTTAACAACAGTTGTCACGGCGCGGAAAAAGCGCAACAGATGCGCAATTACGACAAGCGCTACATCGGTGTTGATCTGGTAAACCCGCGATTTGACAAGTTGGCGGAAGTCTATGGCGCACGCGGCTATTATGTGACGCGGCCGCAGGACATTGCCGAAACGGTGTCCGCGGCGCTAAAACACGATGGGCCGAGCGTAATTGAAATTCCAGTCGCGGAACACTTTCCGCTGCCGGCCAAAGTGCCGGGCAGCGCGGGCGGACATTAATGGTGGCGTTGCACCGGCCTTTTCGCCATCCAGAAAAATAGCGAGCCTATCGCCGCCAGTACGGCGATGATGGTAAAGCCCACGCGATAATTTCCCAGCCAGTCGGCGAACGCGCCCGCGATCAGCGGGCCGCCGATCTGGCCGATCACCATGATCATGGACGACAGGCCGAGGATCATGCCGATGGCGGTGCGGCCGAAGTAATCGGCGCGCATTGCGGAAATAAACGGGCCGCGCAGGCCCCAGCCCATGCCGTGCACCAGCGCTGACAGTACCAGCACCACTGGCCCGGTGGCATAAGTCAGGAGCAGCATGCCCGAGGCGTGCAGCAGCATGGTAAAGGCAGTGACTTTGCGTTTTTCAATGCGCTCGGGGATGGCCCAGCCGCACATCACACCAACGAATTGCCCGGCGGTGGCGATAGTGATGTAAAGCGATGCGATCGCCAGTGAATAACCGAGGCCCTCCTTGATATGCGTGATGGCATGCACGTTGATCGCGGATACCACGAACAGCGAGCAGGCGTGACCAATCGACAAATACCAGAATGCGCTGGTGCGCAGCGCCTCGCGCGCGGTAAATTCGCCTTGCGTCGGCCCCGCCGGGGCAACGCTGGCGGCATGTGCGGAAGCGTTGCCGGCAGTGGTGTTCCCGTCTTCGGGTAGCTGGCCGTCAATGCGCTGGCCGACGTCTTCGGGCCGGCTTTTCACCATGTTCGCCAGCGGCCAACCGCACGCGATAAGCAGCACGCCCGAAGCAAACGCCGTGATGCGCCAGCCGTAATGCTGGATGACCCACGCCACCACAAACACAAAAAGGCCGCCGATGGCGGCGCCGAATTGGGAAGACGATAGCGCCTTCGCGCGGTTTTTCTCAAACCATTGGATGATGGCGACGCTGACCACCATGTTGCTGCACATGCTGGCGCCCAGTGCGAGGATTACGAACGCGGCGTAAAACGTCGCCAGTGTATCGGTCTGGCTGAGCAGCATGAAGCCGGAGCCGAACAGGATCACGCCCGCCCGCACCACGCGCTGCGACCCGTAACGATCCACCAGCCACCCCAGCACGGGGCCGAGCAGTGCCGATTCCGTCGATTTCAGTGCTGCCGCGCCCGACAGCGCTGTTTTGCTCCAGCCGCGATCCTGCACCAGCGCCGCGAGATACGCGCCGAACGCCTGATTGAGCAGCATGCTTTGAAAGAATTGCAGCGTGCCGCCGGCCACCACGACGCGCCAACCGTAAAATTTTTTCATGGCGGGTTGAGCATAACGCAGGTGGCGGTGCGTCACGAGCATTGCGGGAGGGATGCTGCCTCGCGGCTTTCCACCTCACGCAACGAATCGCTATTCCATGGAATGAGCCGTAAGGGCGAAAATACCCAGCATGCCCGTGCTGCGCACCACAAATATGCGCCGCAGCGAGTAAGTATTTGTTTTATTTAAATATTTTGGTGGGCGGTACTGGGATCGAACCAGTGGCTTCCACCGTGTGAAGGTGGCACTCTACCGCTGAGTTAACCGCCCGGAAGAGAGAGCTGCTTGCGTGCACTACGCGCAACTCATACAGCGGCGCGAATTTTACCACTGTTGCTCACGGCTCGACAACGCGAGGCACCGGGCATCCTCTATAATTCTTTGCGGTTACATAGTTGATTGACGAACCAATGGCGGAACGCAGCGTGGCCAAAAACATCACCATTATCGGCGCCGGTATTGTCGGCATTGCCACGGCGAGCTACCTGCGGCGCGACGGCCATGCGGTAACGGTGGTGGACATGCGTCCGCCAGGGGAATACACCTCGTTCGGCAACGCGGGCATCTTGAGCCCGGGCTCGTGCGTGCCGCAGGCGCTGCCGGGCGTGCTGTCGAAGGTGCCGGGGTATTTGTCCGATCCGCTGGGGCCGCTGGCGATACGGCCTGCGTATTTTCTGAAAGCATTGCCGTGGTTTTTGCGGCTGGTGGCGGCATCACGGCTTGAGCGTGTCGAGCAGATCGCCGATGCACTACGGCCGCTGCTGAAGCAAACGTTTGATGCCTACGCGCCGCTGGTGCAAAACGCTGGAGTCGCCGACATGATCCGGCAACAGGGCTACGTCGTTGCCTATTCCACGCGCGCAGCGCTGGAGCGCGACGCGCTGCCATGGAAGCTGCGGCGCGAGCGCGGTGTGGTGATCGAGGAAATCGACGGCGCAGCCATCAAGGAGAAAGTGCCGCAGCTCGCCGGCAACTACGAAGCCGGGCTGTATTTACCGGAGCAGGGGCATGTCACCAACCCGGAGCGGCTGACCAAGGCGCTGGCTGAACAGTTTCAGAAAGACGGCGGTAAAATTTTGCAGCGCAAGGTGCTGGATATCGAGGTGTCGCCCGACGGCCCGCGCGCGCTGGCGACGGACGCGGGAAATCTGCCGCTGGAATCGCTCGTAATTTGCGCCGGTTCGCATTCCAATGAATTCACCGCGAAATTGGGCGACAACGTGCCGCTGGAAGCGGAGCGCGGTTATCACGTGACGTTTTCCGATCCGCGCTACACGCTGCCGATGCCGGTGTTTTTGCCGCAGCACAAGGCGTTTGTGACGCCCATGGAAATGGGACTGAGAATCGCCGGACAAAGCGAATTTGCAGGCAACGAAGCCGAGCCGAATTATGGCCGTGCCGATGTGTTGTCGAAGCAAATGCAGTCGATATTTCCCGGTATCAGCAACGTCGACGCGACGAAGTGGATGGGTCGGCGGCCTTCAATGCCAGATTCGTTGCCAGTGATCAGCCCGGCGTCGAGAATGCGCAACGTGTGGTATGCGTTCGGCCATGGTCACGTCGGGCTGTGCGGCGGTGCGCCGACCGGGCGCCTGATCGCGGAAATGATCGGCGGGCGTTCAACCAACATCGACGCCGCGCCGTTTAGCGTAAGCCGGTTCTGAATCGTTGATCTCACGCAAAGTCTGTGCAATCTGGCCGAGGCACACTCTTTTGCAAACAGAGAGGTCAGCCATAATGAAAAATATGTTTAAAAACAAATACTTGCAGATATCATTCGCGGTGCTGCTGGGCGCGCTGCCCTGCTGGCCGCTTCCGGCGCTGGCGCAACTGGCGTTCGTGCTGAACTCCAACGACGACACACTCAGCCTGATCGACGTTAAAACGTACAAGGAAATTTCGCGCACGCGCGTGGGGCGCGAGCCGCACCACTGGGCGATCACGCCGGACGACAAATCGCTGATTATCGGCAGCGTGCAGAGCAACGATCTGACATTTGTCGATCCGGTAACGGGCGCGTTTCAAAAGCGCATCGATAAAATCAGCGATCCCTATCAGATCGGCTTTTCGCCAGACAAAAAGTGGCTGGTGTAGGCATCGCTGGCGCTAGACCGCACGGATATTTACAGCGCGGGGGATTACAAACTGGCCAAGCGTATTGCCACGCCGCGCGGGCCGAGCCATATGACTTTCAGTGCGGACAGCAGCACCGTTTACATCACGCTGGAACGCAGCAACGAAGTCGCGTTTATTGATCTTGGCACGCAAAAGGTCAGTGCGGTGCATCCGGTGGGCAAAGCGCCCGTGGGCATCTGGCTCACGCCCGATGGCAAGCATCTGCTAGTGGGTCTATTGGGCGAGGATCATGTGGTGGTGATGGACGCAAAGAGCGGCAAAATCATCAAGCGCATTACCACCGCGAAAGGGACGCACAACTTTGCCGCCATGGGCGACAAGCGGCGCTTGCTGGTGAGCAATCGGGTGGCGAACAGCATTTCAATTATTGATATGAACACGCTGGCCTTGCTGGAAACCTTCCCCGTGACCGGCGGGCCGGATGACATGGAAGTCACGGCGGACGGCAAGGAGTTATGGGTGACCTCGCGCTGGGCGCAGAAAGTGACTGTCGTGGATCTGGAAACCCGCAAGGTTAAACTGCAGATTCCGGTGGGCCGCTCGCCGCACGGCATTTATTTGCGCAATCATGCGCCGCGCGAATAAGGTTATCGCGTTCATTCTTGCGCTGGTGGCGCCGCTCTCGCAGGCGCAAACGTGCAAAGGCACGCTCTACCTGACGATCGACACCGGCTGGATGAACCACGCCGAGTTGATTGCGCAAACGCTGAATAAGCACAACGTCAAGGCGACGTTTTTTCTTGCCAATGAACGCACCTACCGCGGCGACTGGACACTGGGTGCCGAGTGGGCGGAGTTCTGGCGTGCGCGCGTGGCCGAAGGGCATGTGTTTGCCACCCACACCTGGCATCACGGCTATTTTCGTGGCGATACTCGTGATGGCCGCACGATCTATGTGCACATGGACGGCAAGCGCGAGACGCTGGATCGCGAAGCGATGTGCCAGGAACTCAGCCGCGTGGAAGATGTCTTCACCAAAATGACCGGCAAGAAGCTCGAACGCCTGTGGCGCGCACCGGGTGGCATCACCACGCCACGGGCACTGGAACTCGCTAAACAGTGCGGCTACTCCCGTCACGTGAAGTGGGGGCCAGCGGGGTTCCTCGGCGATGAATTGCCGTCGGAAACCTACCCGAATGCCCTGTTGCTCAAGAACGCACTGCGCGACATTCGTGACGGCGAGATTCTGGTAATGCATCTGGGCATCCGCTCGCGCAAGGATGGTTGGGCGCCAGCCGTTTTTGACCCGCTGCTGACGGGCCTGAAGGCGCGCGGGTTCTGCTTTGACACGCTGAAGGCCGCATCGTGATTGACGTGGTCAAGCAGCCGTTTATCGCCGTGCAAAGCTGGCTGTTTGAGCAGGCATTGCAACCGCTACTGTTCGCGCTGGAACTGATGCCGTTCGCCGAGAATGTTTACGACGGCCTCGGTGTGGCGATGCTGGGTGTCCTGGAAATCGCCGTGCTGTGTCTGCTGCTAAAGCCGCTGGAAGCATGGCGTCCTGTTGAACGCTGGAACGAGAAGCGGGCGGTGCGTGCGGATGTGATTTACACCTGGCTGAACCGACTCGGCGTGCTGCCGCTGCTGATCTTTTTCCTGCTGGTGGTTCCCGTGGATGAAATCGATGCGTGGTTGCGCATGCACGATATCGTGCGTCCGAACATCGAGGATTTAATCCCTGGGCTTGAGCGCAATTCCCTGGGTGCGTTTGTTGTCATGTTGCTCATCCTGGATTTTGTCGAATATTGGCTGCATCGCGGGCAACACCGTTTTAACTGGTGGTGGGCGCTGCACAGCCTGCATCACAGCCAGCGGCAGATGACGTTCTGGACCGATGATCGCAACCATGTTGTCGATGACCTTATCACCTCTGCAGCGGTGGCGCTGGTGGCGCTGGCCATTGGCGTGCCGTCGAATCAGTACGTAACCATCATCATTGCCGGGCGCATGGTTGAAAGTCTGTCGCACGTTAATGCGCGCGTGAGCTTTGGTTGGCTTGGCGAGCGGTTGCTGGTCAGCCCACGGTTTCACCGCGCGCATCACGCCATTGGCGTAGGGCACGAAGGCCAGTATCGGGGCTGCAACTTTGCCACGCTGTTCCCCGTGTGGGATGTACTTTTCCGCAGCGCAAACTTTACCTCTGCTTGGGAGCCCACCGGCATTCGCGATCAACTTGAAGGGCGCGACTACGGGCTGGGCTTCTGGCGTCAGCAGTGGCTGGGTCTGTTGCGCATGAAAAATGCGCTGTCAGGCAGGCCCGCTAGCCCTTAGAATGACGGGTCACGTCACCCTCGTCACCAGCCGGGAACATCATGTACGTCAAATCCATAGCGGACAACGCGGAATTCGATTATGTGGTCATCGGCGCGGGCTCTTCCGGCTGCGTGATGGCCGCCAAGCTTTCCGAGGCAGGGCACAGCGTGTTGCTGCTGGAAGCCGGTGGGCGTGATACCAGTTTCAATATCAAGGTGCCGCTGTTCGTAGCCCACGTGCTGAACGATGAAAACCTGATCTGGCCTTACATGACTGAGCCACAGGTTCATTTAAATGGTCAACCCCAGCGCTGGACACGCGGCCGCGTGATTGGTGGTTGCAGCTCCATCAACGGCAATCTGTTCGTACGGGGTGATCCGAAGGAGTACGACAACTGGCGAGCTGCCGGCTGCGAAGGCTGGGGCTACAACGACATGCTGCCGATTTTCAAACGGTTGGAGGATTTTCCCGAGGGCGATCCATCGATTCGCGGCAGCGGCGGGCCGATCCATTGCACGCCGTTGACGAATTTTGACCCGTTGTCCGATGCCTTCATACAGGCCTGTGGCGAAGCCGGTTACAAAAAGCCCGCTGATTACAACGACGGCAACTACGAAGGCGCATTTTATTTGCAGTACTCCACGCGCAATGGCTGGCGTAACAGCACGCCGGTGGGCTATCTCAATCCGGCGTTGAAGCGCTCGAACCTGACGGTGTTGCCCAACGCGATAGTCACGCGGCTTTTGCTTGAGGGTGAGCAGAAAAAGCGCGCAACGGGTGCGGAGTTTCGCCTGGGTAATTCCGGTGAAACCACGCTCAAGGTAAAAGCGCGGCGCGAGGTGATTCTGTCGGCAGGGCCGCTGGCCTCGCCAAAAATTCTGGAACTGTCGGGCATCGGCAATAGAGACGTGCTGCAAAAATTTGGTATCGCCACGCAGCATCATTTGCCCGGCGTGGGTGAGAATCTGCGTGATCATCCGAATACGCGTATCACCTATGAATGCGCGAAGCCCATCACGATTAACGACGTGCTGCGCAGTCCGTGGCTGAAGTTGAAGGAAGGTCTGCGCTTTGTGTTCAAGCGCGAAGGCTTGCTGACAATTTGTTCGGCGACCGCACAAATGAATTACCGCAGTAGCGACAAGGTGGAGCAGCCTGATCTTGTGTTGCGCCTGCTGCCGCTGTCGGGCCGCGACCGGTACGCGCGTACGCCGGACAAGGGCCTCGATCCGCATCCGGGATTCACTTTCGGCATTACCGTGTTGCAGCCGTTTTCGCGCGGCACGGTCCACCTGAAATCCACCGATCCGCTGGCGCAGGCGGCGATGGATCCGAGGTATCTGTCGCACGAGGCTGATGTGCAGACCTTCCTCGATGGCATGCGTGTCGCGCGCAAGGTGGCGTCGCAGCCGGGGCTGAAGGATTTGATTGTGCGCGAAACGCGGCCCGGCCCGGAGGTCAATGACGACGCGGGGCTGATCGATTACATGAAAGGCACCATTCAGACCAGTTGGCACATGGTTGGCACCTGCAAGATGGGCGTGGACGACATGGCGGTGGTCGATCCGCAGTTGCGCGTGCGCGGGCTCGACGGTTTGCGCGTGGTGGATTCGTCGATTTGCCCGACCATTCCGTCATCGAACACGAACATTCCGTCTATTGCGATTGGGGAGAAGGGTGCGGATATGGTGTTGGCGGCGGGCTAAAATTATCAGAGAAAATAATGAATAAAATCAAATGCTTATGCATACCTTTCTTGCTGGGGACAGGTGGCGCGCAAGCCCAGCAATATCCGGTTAAACCCGTGCGCGTCATCGTCGGCTTCACCGCCGGCGGGCCGTCGGACATCGTCGGGCGTATTGTTGCCACGCAGCTCTCCGAGCGCATGGGGCGCCAATTCGTGGTGGAAAACCGCGCGGGCGCCACCGGCATGATCGGCGCGGAACTGGTTGCCAAAGCGCCGCCCGACGGCCACGCGCTTTATATCGCCAGCCAGACCACACACGCGGTCGCGCCGTATATGTATGCCAAGCCGCTCTACGATCCGGTGAAGGAGTTCGCCACGGTGTCGCTGGTGGCGCACAACCCGCTGCTGATGGTGGTGCATCCATCAATGAATGTTAAGACGGTAAAGGATTTGATCGCGATTGCTAGGGCTCAGCCCGGCGCAGTAAATTTTGCCACCGGTGGGATCGGCTCATCGCCGCACATGTCGATGGAGCTGTTGAAAAGCATGGCCAAAATCGACATGGTACCGGTGCATTACAAAGGGGACGGCGCGGCGATCATCGATCTGGTGGGCGGACAAGTGTCATTGTTTACCGCGAGCATCGCCGGGCTGGTGCAACACGTGAAAAGCGGCAAGCTGCGCGGTATTGCAGTGACGGGCGCCAAACGCTCGGCGATCGCGCCGGAGTTCCCGACCATCGCTGAAACGGGTCTGCCGGGTTATGAGGTGGTGACGTGGTTCGGCTTGCTTGCCACGGCAGGCACGCCCGCGGATGTGATCAACAAACTCTACAATGATTTGGGGCAGTCACTAACACAACCGGCGGTGAAGGATCAGTTCACCAAACTGGGACTGGAGGTCGTGGGCAGTTCGCCGGATAACTATGCGCAGTTCCTGCGTGCGGAGAACACGCGCTGGGGGAATATGGTGCGGCAGTTGAAGTTGAAGGCGGACTGACGAACTTGGGTGAGCAACACCGTCGTTCCAGCGAAGGCTGGAACCCAGCTGGTAACTCGCGCCGCAGGCGCATTAATCAGTTGCTTCGCAACAGGAAACGCACTGGATTCCAGCTTTCGCAGGAATGACGGTGGTGGTAAGTGGATATCCCGATTCTTGGATGTGGTTGAAGTAAAGGAAATCAAATGAACGAAAAACTGGGCGTAATCAGCCCCGAAGGTCTACAACTCAAACCTGCCGGCGGCGTCAGCCGGCATCTGGACACGCTGGCCGGCAAAACCATCGGCGAGGTCTACAACAATCACTTCAAGGGCGAACAGATGTTTCGCGCCTATCGCCGGCTGCTGACGGAAAAATTTCCAGGCGTCAAAATCATTTCCTACGACAAGTTCCCGACGATTTATGTCGGGGGCGATCCGGTGTCGCAAAAGGCGGATGCCGAAAAGGCCGCTGCACTGGCGAAGGAATGGGGCTGCGACGCCATCATCACCGGCAACGGGGGATGAGGCACCTGCACTCCGGCCTCGGTGAGGCCGGCGGCAGCGGCGGAAAAGTTGGGCATACCCAGCGTGGTGGTGACGACGACGGGCTTTACTGCCATCGCCAAGGCGGCCGGCAAGGCTCAGGGCATCACGGGCCTGCGCGTGGCGGAATATCCCGGCGCGGTGGGCGTGCACAATGAAGCGTTGGTGGAAAAAAATGTCGAGACGGTACTGATCGATCGCATCATCAGCGAACTGACGGCGCCGCGCAGAGCCGATGGCGAAGAACCTTCGTCAACTGAACGTCGGCCCGACGCCATCGTGTTCGAAGGCAGCTTCGATGAAATCAACGAACACTTCCGCGAACAACTGTGGTCAGACGAATTGCCGGTGGTGCCGCCCACGCCCGCGCGCGTGGAAGCGTTTTTGAAGCACACGAAACGCGCGCCCGACGAGCATATTGCCATTTTGCCGCAGGCGAATCTGGCGGCCACGCCGCGCAACATCGCCGCCAACGCGGTAATGGCCGGCTGCAAGCCCGAATTGATGCCGGTGCTGATCGCGGCGGTTGAAGCGCTGGCCGATAACCGCTACAACCTGAACAACATCGGCAGCACGTGGGGCGTGCTGCCGTTTTTGCTGGTCAACGGCCCGGCGATGCGGCGGCTGGGCATCGAATGCGGCGCGCAGCTCGTCAACAAGGGCGCCAATCCGTCGCTGGGGCGCGCGTTGGGTCTCATCATCAAGAACATCGCGGGCTATAAATACAGCCGCAATTACATGGGCACGTTTGGCTATCCGCTGAATTTTGTCATCGCGGAAAACGAGGCCGAAAATCCGTGGGAGCCGTTCCATGTTGAACACGGCTTTAACCGCAACGACAACACGGTGACGGCGTGCGGCACGGTGACATGGGGTTGGGCGCCGGCGATTTACGGTATCGAGGAAAAAAATGCCGCGCAGGCCGCGTTGGAGTTTCTCGCCCTTGAAGTCACAAAAAAGCCATGCCTCGCGCGGCTGGTGGAGCGCGGCCCCAATGGCTTTCAGAACATGATTACCTTCATGATAGCGCCGCCGGTGGCGCGGGCGCTGGCGGCGGCGGGGTTCACCAAGCAGAAAATCCGCGACTACGTTTACGAGCACGCGCGCGTGCAGCGGCGCGAGCTGGAATTCCTGATTCAGTACGGCCACTCAGAGGCATTCCGCTTTCCCGACATGGTCGAGCGAGGGCTGATCCCGAAGGACTATCTGGTGAACGAAACCGAGCTGGTACGCGTGCTGCCGAGCGCCGATGTCATCAACATCGTGGTGTGCGGCGACCCGGATCGCAACCGGCTGATGGTGCTGTGGGGCGGTTACGTGAAGCCAGTGACGAAGAAAATTGAGTTGTAATAAAGTCAATTAAATCAAATACTTATGAAGATAGAGCGTATCGAGATTTTCGTTACAGAACTGCCGGTTCGCGTGCGGCGCATTTTTTCCAGCGGCTCGTACGACACTGGCCCGGCGAACCAGATTCTTGGCAAACCGGTAATGGTGAAAATTTTCGCCGAAGGCGTGGTGGGGTACGGGCAGATACGACCGATCACGCCGGGGCATTTTCTGGCGGATACCACGCAGGGCATGGTGGCGGCGATCAAGGAAATTTACGGCAAGAATCTCATCGGCAAATCGATTTTCGACATCGAGTCGGCGAACGAAATGTTCGATCTGCGGCTGGCGGGAAACCCGTGCTCGCGCGCGGCGCTCGATATCGCGCTGTATGACGCCGTGGGCAAGGCACTGAACGTACCCGTGCACAAACTCATCGGCGGCGCTTGCCAGCCACGCATTCCGCTGGAGTGGTCGGTGAGCCTCGCCAACGACGTGCAGACCATCGTCAACGAAGCCAAACGGGCGGTAGACGAATTCGGCATCAAGGTGCTGTGCATCAAGGCCGCTGACCGCCGTGGCTGGAAGCAGGACGTGAAACATTTCGCCGCCGTGCGCAAGGCGGTGGGCGACGATGTGGTGATTGGTGTCGATCCCAATACGGGCTGGAGCATGGCCGATGCGCTGGCCGCAACCCACGCGCTGCGCGAATACGATCTCGGTTACATCGAGCAGCCGATAGACCGGCGCGATCTCGCGGGCATGGCAGAAATCCGCCGTCAGGCGATGGGCATCCCGGTGATGGCTGATGAAGCGCTCTTCACCGTACAGGACGCCTACGCCATTGCCGAAACCCGCGCGGCCGACGCCTATTGCATCAAGCTCTACAAGATTGGCGGCCTCACGCCGGCAAAAAAAATAGCCGGCATCGCACAGGCGGCGAACATTCAACTCAACTGCGGCGGTCTGGCGGTGCAGTGTCAGCTGGAGGCCGCCGCCGGCGCGCATTTCTACGCCAGCACGCCGGAAAAACGCATGATGGGGGCGGCCGAGTTTGTGTTTGGCCTTAACACCATCGGGCCCGACCCGATAGTGCCGGTGACGGATTTTGTGGTGAAGGATGGCCACGTCAACGTGCCCACCGGGCCAGGGCTGGGCATTACGGTGGATGAAGCGGCCCTGAAAAAACATATGTTGCTGCATGAAGTGATTTCGTAGCGTACCCAAACGGAGGACATCATGAAAACAGGCTTGATTTCGCATGCAATGGTGGGTGGTGTGGCGGCGGCAGTGGCATCCGGCGTCACGTGGTTCGCGTTGAGCGGCTCGCCACAACTCTTTGCGCCAGCGCATGCCCAGACGCCGCCGCCAACGGGGCTCAAGCAAATCGACCTGATGAAGGTCGAAATGAAAGACGTAATGGGACGCGTTGTCACCATCCGCCGCACCGAGCGCGACCCGGGCAATGGCAGCGATCCGCATCGCCATCCCGGGGCACACACCTTCGGTTACGTACTCGAAGGCACCTACGAATTTCGCCTGAACGACGGCCCGATCCAGCAACTGAAACCGGGCGATACGTTTTACGAGCCGCTCGGTTCGCTGCACGCCGTATCACGCAACCCGAGCAAGAGCGACGTGGTCAAGTATCTGGTGATACAGGTAACCGACCCCACCAAACCCGCGACCGTACCCGAGAAAAAGTGACGGCATGGTGGGCATTGTTATCCGAAAGATAGAGCCGCGCGACGAGGGCCGCTGGCGAGTACTGTTCGACGGCTATACGCGCTTTTATGAACGCGAGCCGGATGAGGCCATCACGCGCCATGCGTGGGCACGCATCATGGATGCGGCAAAACCCGTATACGCCATCGTTGCCGAGGATAGTGAACGGGGCGTCATTGGTATCGCCAATTACATCCTGCACGAAAACATGTCGGCGCTGACGCCGGTGTGTTACCTGCAGGATTTGTTCGTGGAGCCGGGCCTGCGCGCGCACGGCGTGGGCGAGCAAATGATCGACTGGCTGGTGGCTGAAATGCAGTCGCAGGGCTGGGCGCGGCTTTACTGGAACACCAAAGAGAATAACTATCGGGCGCGCGGCCTTTACGACAAATACACGCCGCGCGATCCGTTTGTGCGGTACGTGATTCCGCGCAAGGCGGGTTAGCGCCACCGATGGAGGAACGCACAACGGCATCGGCGCCGGCGCAGGGCGCGCGGCTTGGTTTCCTTGCGCCGTTTCACTTTCGCAATTTCCGTTTCCAGTGGCCGGCGGATGTTGCCGCCTCGTGGGCTTACGAGATGGAAACCATTGTGCTCGGCTGGTATGTGCTGGTCGAGACGAAATCGGTTTATCTGCTGACGGCGTTCGCGGCCATTCAATACATCGGCACTCTGCTTTCGCCCATGTTCGGCGTAATGGGCAACCGCATCGGCAACAAGCGGCTTTTGTGCGGCATGCGCGGGCTGTATGCGGTGCTGGCGATCATCATGACCGCGCTCACGGTGACGCAGCAATTGACGCCCACGTATGTGTTTATCTGCACCACGCTGTTGGGGCTGGTGCGGCCGTCCGACCAGGTGCTGCGATACGCGCTGATCGGCGAAACCATGCCCGCAAGCTATATGCTGCCGGCGGCCAGCATTTCGCGTACTACGCAGGATTCGGCGCGCATCATGGGCGCGCTGCTGGGCGCGGGGCTGGTGGCGGCGTTTGGCATGGGCTCGGTGTATACGGTTGTGGCGTCGTTCTACGTGATGAGTTTTGTGCTGACGCTGCGCGTGAAGGGTGTGCGGCGCGAGGCGGCCGAACTGGAGCAGACATCGCCATGGCGTGACCTGAAAGAGGGCGTGGCCTACAGCTGGACTACGCCGCAGATTCTGGCGGCGATGTGGCTGGCATTGCTGGTGAACCTGACCGCGTATCCGCTGACGCATGGCCTGCTGCCTTATGTGGCGAAAGAGGTGCTGCACACCACGCAGACCGGGTTGGGATATCTCTCGGCAGGTTTTGCCGTGGGCGCGGTTTTTGGCGCGGTGGGCATCAATCACGTGAGCCGCGTGATTTTGCCTGCGCGCTGCATGGTCATTTTCTGCGCGGGCTGGTACGTCGCCCTGCTGATATTCAGCCAGATGGGCGGCCTCACGCTGGCGGTGGCCGCCATGGTGTTCACCGGCTGCATGCAGAGCCTGGGCATGGTGTCGATGTCGGCGCTTCTGCTGCGCACTGCCAGCGGCCCGCTCAGAAGCCGCGTGATGGGGCTGCGCATGCTGATGATTTACGGCCTGCCCGTCGGGCTGATGGCGGCCGGGCCGCTGGTTACGCGGCTGGGGTATCACGCCACCGTGTGGCTGTATTGCGTCATCGGCATTGCACTAACGGTGTTGATCGCGTGGCGCTGGCGCGCGCATTTGTGGCGGCACGATGCGCTGGCGAACCGGCGGTAGTATTTGAATGCCATCCTATTCCTGATCTCACATAATGTGCGGAAGAAGAACGGAAGGGCATTCATAGAAAAAATGTGTGAGTGGCGCAAGGCTGCACAAGGCATGCAATATAACCCCTGTCATTCCCGCGAAGGCGGGAATCCATAAGCCTTTCTCAGGTGGCAATGTGTTATGGGTTCCCGCCTGCGCGGGAACGACAGTATTGGTTTTTCTGCTTTTCGATTTACTGTAAGAGTGCTGAAAATCAGTCCAACTTGACCTTTGCCTTTTTCACGACGCCGCTCCAGCGGCCGATTTCTTCTATCACGTAGCGGTGATAGTCAGCAGGGCCCAGGTAATCAATGTCGGCCCCTTCGTTGATGAGGCGCTTTTTCACCTCGTCCTGCGCCAGCGCCCATTTCACTTCATTGCTGACGCGTTCGACAATCGCGGCGGGCGTGCCAGCTGGAGCGAACATGCCCCACCACTGCACGGATTCAAAGCCGGGCAGGGTCTCCGTGATGGCAGGCACATCCGGCACCTGCGGGTTACGTTTCGGGCTGCCCACGCCCAGCATGCGCATGCTGCCCGCACGCACGTGCGGCAGGTTTTGCACCAGCGTGCCGAACAGCGCCTGGCTCTCGCCGCCGATGGTGGCCATCACCGCCGGGCCGCCGCCGCGATATTGCACGATCACGGCGTCAATGTTGGCCATCAGCTTGAAAAGCTCCGCCGCCAGATGCGTTGACGTGCCCACACCCGCCGCGCCGAAGTTGAACTGGCGTGGCTTTTGTTGCGCGAGTGCGATGAATTCCTTCACCGTTTTCGCGGCAATGTTGTTGTTGACTACCAGCGCGTTGGGCGAGGTGCCAATGCGCGCAACGGCTGCGAACGCCTTCACCGTGTCAAACGGCAGCTTTTGCAGCGCGGGCAGCACGGCATGCGGCGTGGAGATGAACATCAGCGTGTAGCCATCGGGCACGGCGCGCGCGACGATTTCACTGCCGATGATGCCGCCCGCGCCGCCGCGATTGTCGACAACGACCTGCACACCGAGGCGCTCGGCGATTTTTGCGGAGATTAATCGCCCGACGATGTCCGGGCTGCCGCCGGGCGGGAAGGGCACGACCATGCGGATGGGTTTGGCCGGCCACGCCTGCGCCTGCGCCTGCATGGGCGCAGACATCCCGGCAAGCAGGCAAAAAATACTTAATAAAAACAAATAGTTACGATAGATCACGCTGCGCTTCCTATCGATCAATTTTGATGCCGGCCGACTTGATCACCTTACCCCAGCGGTCCGACTCCGCGCGCATGTGCGCGGCGAGGCCAGCCGGCGTGCTGGACTGCGGCTCGGACCCCATGTCGAGCAGCTTTTGCGCGAACGGCGGATCGGCGATCATTTTCACCATTTCCGCGTTGATCTTGTTAATGATGGGCGCGGGCGTGCCCGTTGGCGCCAGCATGGCGTACCAGTTGATGCACACAAAGCCGGGCAGCGTTTCCGCAATCGCGGGCACATCCGGCGCCACTGGTGAACGCTTGGGCCCGCCCACGCCCAGCGCGCGCAATTTGCCGGTGCGCGTGAGCGGCAACACGGCCGGAATGCTGTTGAACATGAACTGCGCCTGCCCGCCCGCGACATCCGTCACACCGGGGCCGGAGCCTTTGTACGGCACATGCACGAAATTGATGCCGCCGAGGGCCTTTAACAACTCGCAGCCGAGGTGATTGGGCGTGCCCGTGCCCGCCGAGGCGCAATTCAACTGGCCGGGCTTGGCCTTCGCCAGCGCGATGAGCTCCGGCACGTTCTTCGCAGGGACGCCCGGGTGGGAAAACAGCATCTGCGGGTTGATCGACCCCAGCGACACGGGCGCCAGATCACGAAACGGATCGTACGGCGTTTTCGACAGCAGCGGATTCAGAATCAGCCCGGCGGACGTCGAAAAAATCAGTGTGTAACCATCCGGCGCGGCCTTGGCCACGATCTCATGCGCGATCACCCCGCCCGCGCCAGAGCGGTTATCGATCACGATCTGCTGGCCCCACGCCTCGGTAAAGCGCGGCGCCATGGCACGCACCGTGAAATCGTTGGAGCTGCCAGCCGTGCCCGGCACGATGACGCGGATGGGGCGGATGGGGTAGGTGGAACTCGTCGTACTCTGGGCGCAAACAGCATGGATTTGAAGAGATGCAACGACTGCAGCGATAAGGACGGATTTTTTCATGGAAACCACGGAAAGCGGGAGGAAGCGGGATGCTACAGCAAATTTCTACGCCGCCAACCCCTCCAGCACATACGGCAATATCCCGCCCCGCTTCACATAAGCAATCTCAGCCTGCGTATCCAGCCGCAGGGTCAGGGCAACACTTTCTGTCTTGCCATTCGCACGCCGGATCACCAGCGTCACCGGCTGGCGCGGCTGCGCGGATTCGTTAAGCCCCAGCACATCAAACTGTTCCGTGCCGTTCAGGCCCAACGTGGTAACGGTGACGCCTGCGGGCAACTGGCACGGCACGACGCCTAGGCCGACGAGGTTGCTGCGGTGAATGCGTTCAAAGCTGTTGGCGATGACCACGCGCACGCCGAGCAGGCGCGTGCCCTTGGCGGCCCAGTCGCGCGCGCTGCCGGTGCCGTATTCTTCGCCAGCGATGACGATCAACGGGGTTTGCTCTTTGGCGTAGCGCATCGCGGCATCGTAGATGGGCATTTGTTCGCCGCTGGGTTGATGCACGGTGACGCCGCCTTCGATGCCGGGGGTCATGATGTTGCGCAGGCGAATGTTGGCGAAGGTGCCGCGCGCCATCACTTCGTGATTCATGCGGCGCGAGCCGTAGTTGTTGAAATCCTTTTCTGTAACTAATTGATTTTTAAGATAAATTCCAGCGGGCAGCGATGCCTTGATACTGCCGATGGGGCTGATGTGATCGGTGGTAATGCTGTCGCCCAGCAGCGCCAGCGAGCGTGCGCCGTGATATTCACGCAGGCCCGATTGGGTGAGCGCCTTGTCCGCAAGCCACGGCGGCTCTTTGATGTAGGTTGAATTCGCCTGCCACGAGAACAATTCGCCGCTGCTCTGCGCGATATTTTTCCACAGCGGGTTCATTTCATCGGCGCTCATGCCGTAGACCGCGCGGTAGCGGGCGGGATTCATAGCGGTGGCCATCAGCGCGGCAATTTCATTATTGCCGGGCCAGAGGTCTTTGAGATACACCGGCTCGCCGTTGCTGCCGGCGCCGAGCGGTTCAGTGCGCATATCAATATCCACGCGCCCGGCGAGCGCAAACGCCACCACCAGTGGCGGGCTGGCGAGAAACGCCGCGCGCACGGCCTGATGGATGCGCGCTTCAAAATTGCGATTGCCCGAAACGACGGCGCAGGTGACGGCATCGCTGTCGATGATGGCGTTTTCAAGCGCGGCATCGATGGGCCCGCTTGCGCCGAAACAGGTGGCGCAACTGTAACCGGCGATGTGGAAACCGAGTTGATCGAGATACGGCTGTAGCCCGGCCTCGGCGAGATATTTGCCGACGGCCATCGAGCCGGGCGTGAGCGAGGTTTTGACCCACGGCTGCGTTTTCAGTCCGCGTGCGACGGCATTTTTCGCCAGCAGGCCGGCGGCCAGCATCACGCCGGGGTTGGAGGTGTTGGTGCACGAAGCGATGGCGGCGATGACCACGTCGCCGTCGCGCGGGCCGCGGGTGCGAGTCATATCATTGTGCAACGATGTTTTGGTGTAGCCACCCTCGGCAATGGGTGCGGTGAGCAGCGCGTCGAAACGGGGCTTTAATTGCGCCAGTGGCACGCGATCCATCGGCCGCTTGGGGCCGGCGACATTGGGTTCGATGGTGGTGAGATCAAGCTCAATGACTTGTGAGTAATCGACTTGCCCGGGCTGGGCCGCGCCAAACAGTCCCTGCGCCCGGTAGTAGGCTTCGGTGGCAGCGATTTGTTTTTCGTCGCGGCCGGTCTGGCGAAGATACTTTATGGTTTGTTCGTCCACCGGGAAGTAACCGATGGTCGCGCCGTACTCCGGCGACATGTTGGCGACTGTTGCGCGGTCGGGCACCGTAAGGCTTGCGACGCCTTCGCCAAAAAACTCAACAAACTTGCCCACCACTTTGTGTTTGCGAAGCAGTTCGGTGACGTGCAGCACCAGATCGGTGGCGGTGACGCCGGGTGAGAGTTGCCCGGTGACATGCACGCCCACCACATCGGGCGTGAGCATGTAGACGGGCTGGGCCAGCGTAGCGGCCTCGGCCTCAATGCCACCCACGCCCCAGCCCACGCAGCCCAGCCCAGCGATCATGCCGGTGTGCGAATCAGTGCCGACCAGGGTATCGGGGAAATATGCGCCGTCGCGTTCCAGCACGCCGGGCGCCAGATATTCAAGATTCACCTGATGCAGAATGCCGCTGCCCGGCGGTAGCAGGCGTATGCCCTTATACGCCTGCATCGCCCATTTGACGAAGCGAAAGCGCTCGGCATTGCGTTCGATATCAAGTGCGTTGTTCTTCGCAGCGGCGTCGGGCGTGCCGTGATAATCGACGGTCAACGTGTGATCGAGCACCATGTCCACCGGCACTTTGGGCTCGGCCAGTGACAGCGGCAAGCCGCGCTTCGCGACTTCGCCGCGTATCGCCGTCAAGTCACCAAGCAACGGAATGCCCGCCATGCAGTTCAACACCACGCGCCCGACGATGAAGGGAATTTCAGCGGTGCGTGGCGCGTTCGGTTGCCATGCCGCCAGCTCGCGCACGTTGTCGTCACTGACCAAGTCGCCGCCACTATTGCGCAGCAACGATTCCAGCACGACGCGCAACGACACCGGCTGGCGGGAAATTTTGCCCAGCCCTTGTTGCTCCAGTGCGTGCAGCGAATAGTAGTGGCCGGGCTTGCCGTTCTTAAGGTCGATGGGGCGTTTGCAAGTGTCTTGGAGTGACATGGCTTTTCCGTGGTGGGCCAGGTTATTTCGCGAACCCTAATTCCCGTAACAGCTTGCCGGTGACTTCACGCTCCGCCATCAGTTCTTTTTTGAATTGCGTGGAATCGGCGAAGGCGTCTGCCCAGCCGTATTGCGCCAGCGCTTTTTTCCAGGCGTCGGTTTTCATCAGTTTGCCCAGACGATCATCCCAGAACGCGATGACCTCGGGCGGCGTGCCCGGCGGCGCGAACAGGCCGCGCCAGTGCAGGATTTGCATTTCGATGCCCAGGCCGCGCCAGTGCGGCACGCCGGCGAGGTCGCCACCTTGGGGGGAGGGCGCAGACGTCGCAAGCAGCCGTGCCTTGCCGGCCTTGACGTGCTCCATGGCCTCGGACGCTGTGGTGGATATCACCTGTACGTGGCCGCCGAGCAACTGGATATTGAGATTGCCGCGAAACGCCGCGATGCGAAGTTTTTTGTAGTCCGCGCCGTGCTGCATCGCTGGCCGTACCACGTTGAAGTAATCGTTGCTCGGCATGGAGCCGACGCCGAACGCGACCGACGCAGGGTCGGCCTTGATCTGATCGAGAATGTCTTTCGCGCTGCGTTGGGGCGAATCGGTACGTACCACCCACACCAGATATTCGGTGATGAGGCGCGCGAGCGGCACAAAGTTGTCGAAATCAAGCTGCGTGGTACCGACGATTTTATTCTGGTAAATGCGATTGCTTTCAAGGTAGAGGACGTGGGGATCGCCCTTTTTTTGATGCACGTAGGCCTTGGCGGCATCGCCCGCTGCGCCACCCATGTTGTTAATGATCATGGGTTGCGTGATGAGTTTCGCCTCGTGGATGGCGTTGTCCAGCGCGCGGGCAGCAGCATCGAGGCCGCCGCCGGCATTGCCTGCCGGCACGACTTCGATGCGGCGCGAAGGGTAAGCCGCCTGAACATGGGCAGAGGCGAGGATCCAACTTGAGATCAGCAGGCAGAAGATGGTTTTCATGTTGGGAAATCTCAGTGTGTCTCGAAAGGCGAGGAGGACGATGATGCGCATCGCGATTTTAGCGGTGGGCGTGCCGCAAGGTAAGCCGTGCGCACGCGGCGTGGCGATTGTGCGATCATCGCGGCTCTTGTCAGTGAAGGAAAAATTCCATGGGCCAACAACCGGTCGTCACCGTCGACGACATTACCCAAATTGCTTTTGATACGCGCCGCCCGGGGTGCGAGAAAGGGGTGATGCACGAAGATGGCCCCGTGCAAACGGCGGTGTTTCGCGTGGCGCCGGGTTCGGGCGTGCCGCGCCATTTGCATTCCCGGGTTTATGATCTATTTGTCGGCGTGAAGGGCTTGCTGGAGATCCGTTATGAAGGCCAGCATGGCCACGGCATTTTTCAGCTCAAGCCCGGCGCGTTTTGCGCCATGCCGCCCGGTGTGCGGCACGAAGTGTTTAATCCCAGCCTGACCGACGAGGCGTTTTTCCTGATCGTGCATGCGCCGCACAACGGCTACGATTTCGTGCCGGTGGAGTTCAAGCACCTGCAGCCGATGCTGAATGATCCCAAATACCGCGTGCCCGCTGCCTAGCGCGCGGTCGAGCAAATGATGAATTTCAGCGCGTGGGAATGGGCGCTGTTCACGGCGGCGATCCTGCTCGCGTTTTGCGTGCGTGGTGGGGCGGGATTTGGCGGCGGCGTGGTGATCGCGCCGCTGTTCGCGCTTTTCATGCCGTTGCAAACGGTGGTGCCGCTGGTGGCGGGCATGAATACGCTGACTTCCATTGCGCAGGGCGTTGCTGATTGGCGCCAGGTGGCATGGCGCGAAATCGCGCGTCTTGTGCCGTTCTCGATGATTGGCGTAGCGATGGGGATTTATTTTCTGGCGAACATCGACGCCAGGCCGCTGTACCGTGCGTTTGGCGTGTTCATTACCGCTTATTCAATTTATGTACTTGTTTTTAAAGGAAAAACCCCATCGATTCCGCAGCGCTGGCTGACCCCGGTGGCGGCCATCATCAGTTTTTTTGGCGGCGCCGTCGGGTCACTGTTCGGCGGCGGGGTGGGACCGGTGTTTGTTATTTATCTCAATTCAGTGGGTGTTGATAAAGACACGTTTCGCGCCACCATGAACATGCTGATGTTGACCATGGGGGGCACGCGCATCGCGGGTCTGCTGGTGGCGGGCATGGTGACGCAAGAGGTGCTGATATTGATTGCCATTGCGCTGCCGCTGGCGTACGTGGCGGGGCGCGTTGGAACACGCATCGCACAACGTTTCGATCAGGAAGCCTTTACGCGCATGGTTGGCGCAGTGCTGCTGGCGAGCGGCGTACTGTTGATATTGAAGTAATCCCACCGTAACGCAAATGTAGTGTCATGAGTTTTCTCGATGCATTCACGCTGGTGCAACTGGCGCTCGCCGCCGGTATTGTGTTCGGCGCCTATGTCATTCGCGGCATGTCGGGTTTCGGCGCGGGGCTGGTGGCGACACCTTTGCTCGCATTCGTGTTCCCGATGGCGGTGGTGGTGCCGACCACGGCGCTGATTGTGTTCATGCTGTTTATCGTGCTCACCATCCGTGATCATCGGCTGGTGCTGTGGGACGAATTCCGGCGCTTGCTGCTGCCCACGCTGGTGGGTGTGGCCGCCGGATTGTTGTTGTTTACCGCGCTCGATAATCGCCTCTTGCTGAAGCTCCTCGGCGGTTTTTTGATGGCGTACTCGGCGTACATGCTGATTACGCAATGGATCGGCACGCGGCAACTGACACTATCCACACGCTGGGCGTGGCCGCTGGGTTTTCTGGGGGCGTTTATCGACGCGCTATTCGGCGGCGGCGGCGGAATGCTGGTGGTGATTTACATGCATGCGCGCGGTGTCGGCAAGACGGAATTTCGCGCGACGCTGGCGGTGCTGTGGTTTGTAGAAATGCTGGCGCGTATCGGCGGCTACGCGACGGCGTAGAAGATGTAAAAACCCATGAAAACTCTCCCTGGCTCGCCATTGTGGTGACAAGGCTATGATATCGCAACCTATGGTGAAATGTGTAAATTATTTGCAACTTTGGCGGATGACGACTTCATTCCCGCCAGATGAAGGCGGCCATGCGTCCGGTGTCCCTGTCACGGCGATAGGAGAAAAAGCGACTGGGATCGCTGTAAGTGCAATCGCCCCCGCCAAACACCCGCGTGACGCCTGTGCGTGACAGGGCGCGGCGGGCAAGTGTAAACAAATCAGCCAGCCATTTGCCGGGGGCATGCGGTTTGAAGGCCGCGGCCGCAGCGGCATCGCGCGCGGTGAAAGCGTCGTAAACATCTGCACCGACTTCAAATGCGCCGGGGCCGATGCCGGGGCCGATGTAGGCCAGCAAGTCTGCCGGATCATCGCCGGCTTCGCGCATTGCCTGCACCGTATTGTCAATTACGCCGCCCGACAGGCCGCGCCAGCCCGCGTGCGCTGCCGCCACGCGTGTGCCGGCCTGGTTGGTGAACAACACCGGCAAACAATCCGCGATCATTACCGCACACACCGTGCCGCGTTGATGCGCCACGCTGGCATCGGCAGCCGTAGGCTGTTCTTGGGTGCCGGGAATGTCATCGGCGGTGACGACGCGCGTGCCGTGCATTTGCGCCAGCCAGCGTGGCGCTTGCGGCATCACGGTTTGCACAATGGCGCGGTTTTGAGTCACCGCTGCCGGGTCATCGCCGGCCTTGTAACCGAGATTGAGCGAATCGCGCGGCGCCACACTGACGCCGCCACTACGCGTGGTGATCAGCGCCTTGACGTTGGCGGGCGCGGGCCACTCGGGTGTGATCCAGTCGTGCTTCATGCATTTTCCAGTGTTGCAATCAGTTTTTTCATATCAGCGGGCAGGGCCGCGCTCCAGCTCCGCCGTCGGCCCGTGGCCGGGTGGGTGAGGGCGAGTTTTTGCGCGTGCAGTGCCTGCCGTGCGAAGGAGGGCAATTTTTTGTGCGCGCCATACACCGGGTCGCCCACCAGCGGATGACCGATTGACATGAGATGAACGCGGATTTGATGCGTGCGGCCGGTTTCAAGTTCACATCGAACGAGCGTGGCGTGCAGATAATGTTCCTGCGCTTCGTAGTGGGTGATCGCAGATTTGCCGCCGGGCACCACGGCCATGCGCGTGCGTTGGGTTTTGTGGCGGCCGATGGGGGCATCCACCGTACCGGCGCTTTGCAAGAAGCCATGTACCACGGCCAGGTACTCGCGGGTGACGCTGTGTTCCTGCAACTGGCGCACCAGCGCGGTCTGCGCCGCCAGTGTTTTTGCGACGACCAACAGGCCGCTGGTGTCCTTATCGAGCCGGTGCACGATGCCGGCGCGCGGAATTTGCGCAAGTTGCGGCGCGTGTTGCAGCAGCGCGTTGAGCAGCGTGCCCTCCCAATTGCCGCTGCCCGGATGCACCACCAGCCCGGCGGGCTTGTTGATGACGATTATGTGTGCGTCTTCGAACACCACGTTTATGGGGATGTTTTCTGCGCGAAATGCGGTGGTTTGCGGATCGGCGGCGGCCTCAAGCCGCACCTTTTCGCCACCCCAAACCTTGTCTTTAGGCGCTGGCGAAGCCCCATCAAGCGTGACGCGCCCAGCCTTGAGCCACGCAGTGAGGCGGCTACGCGAGTGTTCGGGAAACATTTGCGCCAGCGCCTGGTCTACCCGTTGTCCGGCGCAATGTGCCGGCACCTGTGCATGTACGGGCACCGGCAGGGCGGCAGCGTCCGCCGCCGGTGGCGTGTTTACGTTATAATTTTCGGCGACTTTTCTGGTGGTGCCCATATGATTCTGCGTTTGCTGCGGCGTATTTTAACGGTATTCGTTGCGCTCTCCGTTGGCTGGTTGATGGCGGCCTGCGGCATGCTCGACGACAAAAATGATGAAACCAAGGGCTGGAGCGCGCAAAAACTTTACGCCGAAGCACGCTCAAACCTGGATTCACGAAACTACGAAAAGGCCATCAGCTACTACCAGAAGCTCGAAGGCCGGTATCCCTATGGCCGTTTCGCGCAACAGGCACAGATGGAACTCGCCTACGCGTATTACAAGGACAAAGACCCCCCAGGCGCTATTACCGCCGCCGAGCGTTTTATCAAGAATCACCCAAATCACCCCAACGTCGATTATCTGTATTACCTGAAGGGGGTTGCCAACTTCAACGACGATCTGGGCATCATGGGTTTTGTCAGCGGGCAGGATATGAGCGAGCGCGATCCCAAGGCTGCGCGCGACGCTTTCGATGCCTTCAAGGAGCTTGTGGTTAAGTTTCCCGATAGCAAATACACGCCCGATGCCGTCGAACGCATGAAGTATCTTGTCAATGCGCTGGCAGCAAGCGAGATCCATGTTGCCCGCTACTACCTGACGCGCGGCGCATATGTGGCGGCGGCCAACCGCGCGCAATATGCTTTGAAAACTTATCCCACAGCGCCTGCCAACGAAGAAGGGTTGCTGCTGCTGGTCAAAGCTTATGACGCTTTGGGCATGAAGGATCTTCGTGCCGATGCGGAGCGCGTGATGCTGAAGAATTTTCCAGACAGCAAGTATTTGCGTGGTGGTGGCGGTCGTGAAAAGTCCTGGTGGCAGATTTGGAATTAAAATGTCAATAAAAACAATAAGTTATATGGGTATCTGACGAGCATCGCTGGCGTGGCGCCGCAGTTTGCCGTTCGTCGGAAAGTTGCTATATAAAGCCTCGAATTAGTCCAAACGGGCTATTGTGTCTTGAGAATGGCTTGCCTAAACTAAAGCCGGATTACGTTAAAACAGGTAGCTGTTTAACGTGAAGGATTATATAAAGGCTTGTGTTTATTCTCAAGGAGGCCATTCATGGCATTTACCCGTACACTGGTTGCCGCCGCCGTTGTTGCAGCCTGCACCGCACCTGCCGCATCGGCAGCCACCATTTCTTGGGCCGACTGGACTAACGCCAGTGCCGGTATCGTGGGTGGCACGCTTTCGGTCGGCATGACCTCGGTGGGTGTGACTTATACCGGCCCGTATTCATTCGCTCAAACCAGCGGCGGTACCAACTATTGGATACCGAATTCGCCATATCTCAGCGGCACGGTGTCTAACGGGCCGGGCGATTCGGGCAATAGCGACATTATCGGATTAAGTGCTGCAGGAACCCATACCATCTCGTTTTCGTCCACGGTACACAACCCGCTGATTGCGCTGGTCAGCTTTAACGGGGCCAACATTACGTTTGCGCCCGGCAGCAATCTGAACTATTTGAGTTCCGGCTGCGGATATTGGGGGTGTGGCAGCTTTGGCAGCCCGACCAGCACTTCGTTCACTGGAAACGGCGAGTTGCACGGTGTTGTTCAACTGCAAGGTGATTTTGACTCCATCAGTTTTTCCAATACATTTCCCGAGAACTGGCACGGCATAACCGTGGGTGTGGAAGGTTTGGCCGTCACGGCTGTACCTGAACCTGAAACCTACGCCATGATGCTGGCCGGCTTGGGCCTGCTGGGTTTTGCCGCGCGTCGCCGAAAAAAGGCTGGGGCAGCCTGATTTTCCGCCGAGTTTTTTTGAGGTCAAAGCAAACCCCGCCCCGGCGGGGTTTGTGTTTTGCGGAGCAACCGAGCCTTACGCCGCGTCGTAACCGGCGTCTTCGACGGCTGTTTTCAGTTTGTCTTTGCTGGTCAGCGCGCCGTCAAACTGCACGCGCGCCTGCGGCGGCGTCAGTGTCACTTGCGCATCAGCAACGCCCGGCGCGGCCTTTAAGACGCGGGTCACGCTGGCGACGCAGCCCATGCAGGTCATGCCGCCGATTTTCAGGGTGGTGGTTTCCATGTTTAGTTTCCTTTAAGGTTTGTGAAGGTTGTGCAGCGGTTGCCAGCGCCTGAGCAGCAGGGCATTGCTCACTACTGACACCGACGACAGCGCCATCGCCGCGCCCGCAATCATCGGGTTGAGCAGCCCTGCCGCCGCCAGCGGGATGCCCAGTGCGTTGTAAAAAAACGCGAAGAACAGATTCTGGCGGATCTTGGCGAGCGTGGCGCGCGAGAGGCGTATGGCGTCCACCACGCCCATCAAATCATTGCGCATCAGCGTGATGCCGGCTGCCTGCACGGCCACATCCGCGCCACCACCGATGGCGAAACTGACATCAGCCGCCGCCAGCGCCGGCGCGTCGTTGACGCCGTCACCAGCCATGCCAGTGGTTTGCCGGGTTGATTGCAAGTATCTGATTTTATTGAGTTTATTTTCTGGCAATTGATTGGCCTCCCACTGCGCAATACCGGCTTCGCGCGCGATGGCGGCAGCGGTGAGCGCATTGTCACCGGTCAGCATTAGCGGCGTAATGCCCAGCCCCCGTAACGCACGTATCGCGGCGGGCGTGCTCTCGCGTAAACGATCGGCGATTGCGATCAAGCCGAGCACACGATCTGCGCGCGCGACAAACACCACCGTTTTGCCGGCTTGCTGATGCGAGACGACCGTGCTTTCCGGGAGCGCGAAACCCAGTGTCGTGGCGTAAGTCGGCGATCCCAGCACAACGGTCACGCCATCAAGAACGCCGCGCGCACCCTTGCCGGCAATGGCTTCAAATCCGCAGATGTTGCCTGCGGTAATGTGGCGTTCGCGCGCGTACGCCACTACTGCCAGTGCCAGCGGATGACGCGAACCCTGCTCCAGCGCCGCAGCTGCGGCAAGCAATTCAGATTCGGTCGCGCCAGGCATCACCACCACATCGGTGACCGCAGGCTTGCCCTCGGTCAGGGTGCCGGTCTTGTCGAGCACCAGCGTGGTAAGTTTGCCCGCGCTTTCCAGCGCCTGCGCGTCGCGCATCAGGATGCCTGCGCGCGCGCCCATGCCGCTGCCGACCATGATCGCGGCGGGCGTGGCGAGCCCCAGTGCGCAAGGGCATGCGATCACCAGCACCGCCACGGCGTTGATCAACCCGGTGCTGAAATTGCCGCCGATCAGCCACCAGCCCAGAAAAGTGGCCAGTGCCAATGCCATGACCACGGGAACAAAAATACCGGAAATCGTATCTGCCAGCCGCTGGATGGGCGCCTTGGAGCCTTGCGCCGCTTCCACCAGCCGCACGATCGCGGCGAGCGCGGTTTGCTCGCCCACGCCGGTGGCTGCACAGCGCAACAGCCCCTGCTGATTGATCGCACCCGCATAGACCCGCGCCCCCGCGCGCTTGGCCACCGGCAGGCTTTCACCGGTGAGCAGCGATTCATCCACGCTCGATTCACCGTCGAGCACCTCGCCGTCCACCGGCACGCTGTCGCCGGGGTGCACGATGAACACGTCCTGCAAGCGGATTTCCGCCACCGGAATTTCGACGCGTTCGCCGTGGCGTTCCACTGTCGCGGTTTTGGGCTGCAGGCGCAGCAGCTCCTCAATGGCGGACGAAGCCTTGGCGCGCGCGCGCATTTCCAGCACTTTGCCCAGCAGCACCAGCGTGATCACCATGGCGCTGGCTTCAAAGTAGACATGCAGCGGCAGTTGTAACCCCATCACGATCGCGCTATAGCCGTAAGCCATGGACGTGCCCAGCGCCACCAGCACGTCCATATTTGCCGTGCCGCCGCGGAGCGCATGCCACGCGCCCTTGTAGAACCGCGCGCCAGCCCAGAACTGCACCGGGGTCGCGAGCGCACATTGCAACCACAGCGGCAAAAAGTCGTGCCGGCCCATCACCATGGCGGCCATTTGTGTCATGAAGGGCAGCGTCAACAGCGCGGCGATGACGAAGCGCCGAAACTCGGTTTGATACACAGCGTCATGGAGCTGCTTTTCGCTCTCGCGCGAGGCGGCGGTTTTGACATGCGCGCCGTAACCGGCTTTTTCGATGGCTTTGATCAGCGCGTCCGGTGATGTGCTGGCCGGTGTGTAATCCACACGCGCTGTTTCACTGGCGAAATTCACACTCGCCGCCACGCCTGGCAGCCGGTTCAAAACCTTCTCGATGCGCGCAGCGCACGCAGCACAGGTCATGCCGGTGAGGGCGAGGTCGACGTGCAGCGGCGGATGGGTAGAGGTAAGGGCAGCGGTGTCCATGGCGGCTTACTCTACTGCTATATGGGGACGCCGCGTTGAGTTAAAACAAGGGAGGCCTTATTTGGCGTTCACAGTGACCGCTAAATAACCCTTTTTATAAAATATTAATAAAAACAAATACTTACGATACTTTCTGACTTTCACGCAACACCACCAGCGCATCAGCCGCCACGACGCCCTTACCCTTGGCCCTGGCAAACAGCGGATTGATATCGATTTCAGCAATCTGGCCGCGGTGATCGTTGATGAGCCACGACAGGCGTACCAGCACGTCCGCAATGGCGTCCGTGTCCACCGGCGGTGCGCCGCGGTAGCCGTCGAGGATTTTCGCCCCCTTGAGTTCGGCCAGCATGTCTTGCGCGGTGGCGGCAGTGACGGGCGCAAAGCGGTGTGAAACGTCGTGCAGCACTTCGGTCAGCACGCCGCCCAGGCCCACCATCACGTAAGGGCCGAAGTGCGGGTCGTTGACTGCACCGACGATCAGCTCGACGCCGCTGGCCATTTCCTGCACCGAAATGCCGTCGATGCGCGCATTGGGGGCGAATTTCTTGCCGCCGGCCGTGACAGCCTTCGCTGCGGCCTTCAATTCGTCCAGCGTTTTCACATTCAGGCGCACGGCGTCAGCTTCAGTCTTATGGGGGATATCCGCCGAGGCAAGTTTTACCGCTACCGGAAAACTCACCGGACTTTGTTCCAGTGCGAGGATCGCATCCAGCGGCATCAGCACTTCGCGGGTTACGGGAACGCCGTAGCGGGCGAGGCATTGCTTGGAGACATGTTCGGCGAGCGCTCCTGTGCCGCCTGCGAAATCAAGCGCTGGTTTTTCGACAGGCCGTGCCGCCGCACTATCGCCTTGCGCCAGCAGCTTTTGCCGTTTCATCGAAAAATCGGTGAAGAGGCCCACCGCGCGGCCGGCATCGGCGGCGAAACTCGGGCAGTAGATGCCATTTTTTTCGAGTTCAGTTTTGATGTCCAGATCCAGTCCGGGGGAGGGCGCCCAGCCGACGATGATTGGCTTTTCACTGCGCTTTGCAATATCCAGAAACTTTGGCAACCATTCCTTCAGCACCGGGCCGCCGGCGCTGCGCACATGCAGCATGTCCCAGTTCGGTTCGTTGACTATGATTTCGAGCACGGTGTGCTGCTGGCCGTAAACTGGCGTGGTGTCGATGGGGTTGCCGCGTGAGCCATAATCGGCGACTACTGCTTTCAACTTCTCCGCGGTTTCCACGGAGGGCAGCGGCAGTTGCAAGCCGTTGCGCTCATACGCCTCAGCGGCCATCACGCCCCAGCCGCCGGAGCCGGTCAGCACGCCGATGTTGCGCCCTTTGGGATAGCGCCCGCCGAGCACCAGCTTGGCAACGTCGGCGAGTTCATTCAGATCATGCACTTCGATAAAACCGCCTTCACGGAATGCCGCTTTGAATAGCGTGTAATCCGCGGTGAGTTTGCCGGTATGCGACCCGGCCGCGCGGCGGCCCGCACCGCTGTTGCCGACCTTGAGCAGAATAATCGGCTTACCCACTGCTAGCGCGCGTTTGCCGAGTTCGCGCAGTTTCGCCCCTTCGGTGCTGGATTCCAGATAGGCGGCGATGACTTTTACGTCGTCCATGCCGAGCAGCGTGTGCGCGAAATCGAAAAAATTCAGATCGGCTTCGTTGCCGCACGATACCAGGTAGCGCGTATCGACGCCGCGCGCGTGTGCATGTGCCACGATGCTCAAACCCACGCCGCCGCTTTGCGATACCACTGCCACCGGGCCGGGTTCGAGCGACTTGTCGTAGAGCGCCCCGCCGAACGCGCAGAAGGCGCGCGTGGCGATGTTGGCTACTCCGATGCAGTTGGGGCCGACCACGCGCACGCCACTTTCCTTGATGGCGGCATCGAGTTCCTTTTGTGCGGCCGCACCGAGCTCACCGGTTTCCGCGAAGCCGCCGGCCAGCACCACGGCAAACGGTATACCCGCCTTGCCGCAATCGCGCAGCGCATTGGGCACGTTCGCGGCGGACACGGCGACCAGCGCCACGTCAACCGCGCCGGGAATCGCTTGCGCGTTCGGATACGCTTTCAGGCCCTGTACCTCGGGCCGGTTGGGATTGACCGGATAGAGTTTCCCGGCATATCCGGAATCGAGCATCAGGCGCAGCGGCTGGCCGCTGATGGCGGAAAGGTTGGTGGATGCGCCAATGATGGCGATGGATTGCGGGGTGAGGAGCCGGGTGAGGTCGATGTGGTGTTGCGTGGTCATGTCGATTGTGAAGAGGTGTGTTTACCAAAGCCGTCATTCTGGCGAAAGCCAGAATCCAGTACGTAAGAAATTACCGGCGCGTAACGCCGCAAGTTACAACCTGGGTTCCAGCTTTCGCTGGAACGACGGGGAGGGGTGTGGATGAGTTTGGCTGAGGAAAAAATTGACTATCAAGGCCGCATCGTAAACGAAGCCACTCCCGGCGTCAGCAGCGGTTCCGCCAGACGGACAAACTCGCACAGCAACTTTCGCGAGTCGCGCGGATCAATGATTTCCTCGACCCAGAACGTTTCCGCCGATCGAAACGGCGAGCGCAGTTTGTTCAGCCGGTCTTCGATCTCGGCAAGTTTCGCCTTGGGGTCGGGCGCGGCGTCAATGTCGGCGCGGTACGCGGCTTCGATGCCGCCTTCCAGCGGCAATGATCCCCAGTGTGCTGACGGCCATGCATACCGCAGCGCGAGCCTGCTGGGGGGCTGATGCAGTGCACCGGCAACGCCGAATACATTACGCACGATGATCGAACACCACGGCACGGTGCATTGATCCAGTGCCGTCATCACGCGCACGCCGGCGCGAATGGTGGCGGTTTCTTCGGCTTGCAGGCCGACCAGAAAGCCGGGGCAATCCACAAGGTGCACCACGGGAATGTGAAACGTCTGTGCAAGATCAACAAAGCGGATGATCTTGGCGCAGGCATCCGCCGTCCACGCGCCGGCGTAGTGATAGGGATCACCAGCCATCACCGCCACGCCGCGCCCTTCGATGCGCGCAAGGCCGGTAATAATGGAGCGGCCGAACAGCTGCCCCATTTCAAAAAAACTGCCGGCATCCACCAGCGCTTCGATAATGGGGCGCATTTTGTAGACGCGGCGCTTGTCGCGGGGAATGGCTTTCAACAATGCTTCGTCGTTGCGCGGCGCGCTGTCCGTGTACGGCGCCAGCGGCGGCGTGGCATGCACTGACGAAGGCAGGTACGACAAAAAGCGCCGCGCGCAGGCGAAGGCTTCTGCCTCGGTATCGACGGCGTGATCCACCGCACCGGCCTTGCATTGGATTTGCCAGCCGCCGAGTTCCAGCTTGCTGAGTTTCTGGCCGATGCGTTCCACCACCGGCGGCCCGGCTACAAACATCGCTGAGGTGGATTTGGTCATTACCGAATAATGGCTCGCCGCCAGCCGCGCGGCGCCCAGGCCCGCCACCGACCCCAGCCCCAGCGCCACCACCGGCACCACGCCCAGATTCATGGCCGCATAGTGATAGCCTGCCGCGCCCGCGACGCGCCCCGGCAGATTGGCACGTCCCGTGGTTTCGATGGTTTTTACCGAGCCTCCACCGCCGGAGCCTTCGATGATGCGGATGATGGGCAGGCGAAATTCGTTCGCCATCTGCTCCGCCATGATGGTCTTTTCCTTGATCGTGGCATCCGCCGAGCCGCCGCGCACGGTGAAATCGTCGCCGCACACCACCACCGGCCGTCCGTCGATCATGCCACGGCCGAAAACACAATTGGCGGCCTGCAACCCGGTCAGATTGTTCGCCGCGTCGTAGCTCGCCTTGCCCGTGATGGCGCCGACTTCGTGAAAGCTGCCGGCATCCAGCACGCCGGTGATGCGTTCGCGTACGGTCAGACGGCCGCCGTCGTGCTGGCGTTTTACCTTGTCCGCGCCGCCCATTTGTTGGGCCAGCGCTTCGCGCGTGCGCAGTTCGTCGAGTTCGGGTTGCCAGGTCATGGTTGTATAAAAAGTTAATTAAATCATATACTTAAAATGAACCCTATGCGGTCGCAGTAGCTGCACCCCGCGTCGGGTAAACTGCGAGCCGTGTTACGCCAAAACCGAATCGGAATATCGCCATGAAAATCATTCAGCTTCTGCTGGCTGCTGTTGCCGGGTTGGCCGCGCCGTTGGCCTGGAGTTGTTCACCGCTGCTGGATCACAAGTTTACGTCACTGCAGGGTCAACCGGTGAATCTGTGCGCGTACGCCAACCGGCCGATACTGGTGGTGAATACCGCCAGCAAGTGCGGCTATACCGGCCAGTTTGAAAAGCTCGAGGCACTGAACACGTCGTATGAAAAACGCGGGCTGGTGGTGCTGGGGTTTCCGTCGAATGATTTTAATCAGGAACTTGCCACCAACAGGGAAATTGCCAATTTCTGCCGGCTGACATATGCCATCGAGTTTCCGATGATCGAGCAGGGCGCTGTGACGGGCGCGAAGGCGTCGCCGTTTTTCAAACAATTGGCCAGCGCCGCGGGCGAAGCGCCGCAGTGGAATTTCCACAAATACCTGATCGCGCCGGACGGTAAAACGGTTTATGGGTTTCGCAGCGCGGTCGAGCCCGACAGCCCGGAAATCATGAAGCGGCTAAAACCGATGCTCAAGTAGCACGCGGCTGAATCACAAGAAATAAAAATTTTTAAAAACAGATAGTTACGATATTCCCCAGCGGGCTGAGCGTTAGGGCGCAGGCGTGGGTGTGGACGCGCCTTCGCCTGCCGCCTGCTGCGGCGCTGTCCACTTTGCCAACATGTCGCGCAGCTTGCCAAGGTTTACCGGTTTTGCGAGATAGTCGTCCATGCCAGCATCGAGACACTGCTGGCGGTCATCGGCCAGCGCGTTTGCTGTCAGTGCAACTATCGGTACGCGTGTGCCGCCGGACTGATCATGCCGGATGGCCGCCGCCGCCTGGTAGCCGTCCAGCACCGGCATTTGGCAATCCATGAGTATCAGATCGAACGTGGCCTGCCGTGCCGCCTCGACCGCCAGTTGTCCGTTTTCCACGATGGTGGAGGTTGCACCCAGGCGCTGGAGCATGGCGCGGATGACTTCCTTGTTGACGGCGTTGTCTTCGGCGACCAGCACGCGCACGGGAAAGGTCGCGGCCGCTGATTGTGGCGCTTTGACCGCAGGCGCTGCCGTTGTTGCCGGAATGCCGAAGGGCAGATCAAACCACAGTGATGTGCCTTTTCCCAACGTGCTTTCAAGGTGGAGATCGCCACCCATTAATTCGACCAGATGCTTGCATATCACCAGTCCCAGACCGGTGCCCCCGAAATTGCGCGTGGTCGAACTGTCCGCCTGCGTGAAAGGCTGGAACAGTCGCGCCTTTGCCGCGTCGTCGATGCCGATGCCGGTGTCTCGAACGGTAAAGCGCAGCCAGAGTTTCCCGCTGGTGCGGTCGCGGCGGTCATTGACATACACCCCAACGGTGATTTCCCCATGTTCCGTGAATTTCACCGCGTTGCCAGCCAGATTGGACAACACCTGGCGCAGCCGCGTCGGGTCGCCGGCGAGTTGCGCAGGCAGCGTAGGGTCGATCTTCACGGTAAGTAGCGTGCCGCGGTTTGCCGCAAGCTCGCGGTAGGCGTCGCCAATGTCGGTGACCATCGCTACCGGATTGAAGGCGATGTCTTCCAGCTTGACTGCGCGCGCCTCGATCTTGGCAAGGTCGAGTATGTCGCTCAGCAATTCATGCAGCGTGCGGCCCGAGGCGGTAATCGCACGCGTGTATTTGCGCTGTTCCTCGCTTAGCGGCGTACCTTGCAGCAACTCGGCCATGCCCAGCACGCCATTGAGCGGCGTGCGGATTTCGTGGCTCATGTTTGACAGAAATTGCGACTTGGCGTCGCTCGCGGCTTCGGCGGCGGCTTTTGCTTCTGCCAGCTCGCGATTGCGCGTCAACAGTGCTGCAGTCAGTTCATCGAGCACGCCCACCACCGAAGTCACCTCATTGCCGGTGCGTTCTTCCGTCGGTGCGACACCAGTCAACTTGTTGACTGATCGTTCGGCACGCTGCCGCAGTGACCGCAGAGGCTGCATCAACAGCGCCACCAGTATTATTCCCGCGATGACGCTGGCTATCAGAATCGCCAGAGCGGATAACACCATTTGCTGCCGGGTTTTCTCAAGCCCCTTATAGACGGCACTACTGTCGATTTCGGCCAGCACGACAAACCCTTCATCGACAATCAGCACCGGGAGGTACACGCGTGTTACTCGTGTCGCGGCGTCTTCCCGGTAAATCGGAATTTTCTGCTCGAACGCCTCGCGTATTGCAGTCGCGTCCAGTGATTCCAGCATACCAGGCGCCGAGGTTGCCACCGGTTTGGAACGCGACACCAGTACGAGATTTGCACCTATCTGGCGGCTCAGGTTCGCCAGATAATTGCTGTTCATATAAATGCCGGTCATCAACGTGCCGGTGATTCTGCCGTTTTGCCTCAGCGGTTCGATTGCGCGCACGGTGACGCCTTTGGCTTCGATAGTGGTGGCGATTCCGCTTGCACCGGTCAGGGCCTCGGTGACACCCCACACAGCGGAGCGCTCGCCCACCGCAGCATTGCTTCCCGCGCGGTAAACAATTGTTTCACTGGCGTCGGTAATTTCCAGCAGATCGATCTGCCTGCCTGAAAAAAGCTGTTTGAGCGTATCGTCGAGCAACTGCTCGCGGCTGGCGACGTTGCCCGTTGCTGCCGTGGCCAGCGTGGGGTTGGACGCCAGCAGCTTCGCCAATTCGCGCGTTCGCGTCGTTTCCCGCTGCAATAGTTGCTCGATGATATTGCCCAGCGTTTTGACCTTGTCAATCTCGCGTTCGCGCACGGTTTGCCGCAATTGCTCGCTCGTTGTCAGATAGGCACTGCCCTGTGACAACAGGATGACCATCACCAGCAACGCTGTTAGCGAAGCCGTAATGCCATAGCGAAATTGCATGACGGGGAAACCGGCCAGATAGTTGCCGCGCCGCTAGCGGGGTGCAGCCGGCAGCACGCCGTATTCGCGCAGGATGCGTGCGCCAGCGGGTGAGCCGATGTAGGCCATAAATTGCCGTCCGGCATCGGTGAGCGTGATGGCCTTGTAGGCCAGGCCAAACTCCAGCACGATGGGGTAACGCCCGGATTCAACGTTGTCAGCTGTGGGCTCAACGCCACCCAAAGCCAGCAGTGTGAGCTTGGACTTGGCGGCATAGAGCGCCGAGCGGTTCAGAAACCCGAAGCTGGTTGGATACCGGTCGAACAACTCGATCATCTGCGGATCGAGGTTCACCACCTTGACGCCCTCGTGATATTTCATCGTGCCAAATGACTTGATCACGCGCGAAATCGACTGTCGCGAGGTGTCGGTTTCCTCACGGCCAATGGCGCGTATCGGGCCGGCTGAGCCGCCCAGCTCGCGCCAATCCCTGATCTTGCCGGCATAGACATCCAGCAGCTGCGCATCGGTGATGGTTTTTGCGCTGACACCCTTACCACCGGCAAACACCACCGGATCACGGCCCATTGAAAAATAAGTCAGGCCCTTGGCCGTTTCGGCTTCGCGCAGTGGGCGGCCGACGCGGCCGATGGTGGCTTTATCATCATTCAAATCGCGCAGCGCACCAGCCGTGCCGGTGGACGGCGGCACCGAAACGCGATGGCGGTTCTGGCTGGCGTTAAACGCTTTCGCCAACTGCGCGAGCACGAATTCGCAATTGCCAGAGCCGGGGATGCTGATGTCTTCGGCGCGGACAGCCGTGACAGCCAGTACACAACCCAGAATAAGGAATTTAAGGAAAATGCCTGCCGATATGCGAAATGCCAAGTGACGATTCATGCCGGTTTCCGAAACTTGATTGGGCTCCGATGGGGGACTTTTGCGAGCCGGATAACTTCTGCAAGGTTATCATTGCTGAAAGGCTTGGTATAGAAACTGCAACCTTTGTTTTGCAAATAGATTGTTACGTCTTGAATCAGGGAATACTTTAGTCACGGTGTTTGCCTCAGGCCTACCGGCACCCCCCAAGGCCAACGTCCTGTGTTTCTTGATATGAGGTAAAGTTATTCTCAGTTCAATGGAGACCACCATGTCAGATGAAGATTTGAAAGCGGAAATCGAACGCCTGCGCAGCGAAAACGCCGCGCTGAAAAAGGGCGCGGCCAGCGGCATCAGCATGAAAGTCAGCGAAAAAGGCGCGCTGTCGGTGTATGGCATGGGGCGCTTTCCGGTGACCTTGTACAAAGAGCAGTGGCTAAAGCTGCTGGATATGTCAGCGGATATCCGTGCGTTTATTGACGCGAATGAAAGTCGTTTAAAAACAAAGAGTTAGAGTTATGGTCTGGCGAGGAATAAAGGGTAGTGCCGGACGGCTGGCGGTCGCGTTGCTGGCGGTATTTGCGGGCGCGGCCACGGCTCAAAGCTGGCCCGCAAAACCGCTGAAATTCGTCATGACTGCGCCGGCGGGCAGCTCCATTGATGTTATCGGCCGCATCCTCGGCGATAAATTGAAAGACACGCTGCGCCAGCCGGTGGTGGTTGAAAACCGCGCGGGCGCGGGCGGTACGCTGGCGACGGATTACGTGGCGAAAAGCGCGCCGGATGGTTACACGCTGGTGCTGTCGTTCAACGGGCCGCTGTCGTTCGGGCCGCATTTATATGCAAAGCTGCCGTACGATCCGTTCAGGGATATGCTGCCGGTGATTACCACCACCAGCCAGCCCAATGTGCTGGCGGTAAACGCCGCGTTGCCGGCGGCGACATTGAAGGAATTCATTGCACATGCGAAGGCCAATTCGGGCAAGCTGTCATATGCCTCGGTGGGCAACGGCAGTTCCTCGCACCTGTCGATGGAGCTGCTGAAATCCATGGCTGGCATTGAACTCACGCACGTGCCATACAACGGTTCGCCACCGGCGATAACCTCGGTGGCGGGCAATGACACGCAGTTGCTGTTCGCGGTGCCCACCGCGATTACGCCGATTGCCAAGGCGGGCAAGGTAAAACTGCTCGCGGTATCCGGCGCGACGCGTTACGCGCTAACGCCGGAATTGCCGACGGTGGCGGAAGCGGGCTTGCCGAAATTCGAGGCATTGGCGTGGAACGGCGTGCTGGTGCCGGCGGGCACGCCGGCGGAGGTTGTTGCGCGGCTGAATCGCGAGTTGAATGCGGCGCTAAAAGACGCCGACGCACGGGCCAAATTAAACGCGGCGGGGCTCGACCCGATGGGTGGCACCGCAGAGGCGTTTCGCGATCTGATTCAGGGCGAAAGCGACAAGTGGGGGCCGATTATCCGGCGCATCGGCGCGCGCATCGACTAGCGCGCAGATTGACCAAACGCGAAGCGATTAGCCGCGCCGTGCCCGCGGCATTTCCAGCCCGCGCCGCGCCACCTGATCGCGCATCACCTGCACGCTGCCGTGATTGATGCCCGACTGGAACGCCCCCATTACGTTGTGCGCGAACAAGCCACTGCGCACCGCGTGCTTTGAGCCGTTCAGTAACTGGCCGTAGCTGCCGAGCATTTGCGTAATGGCCTCGGTGGTGCGAACGCCGTGCTCGGGCGCCCACACTTTTTCAGCGGAGCCTTCGTAAGTGAACTTGCCGCCGCGTTCGACAATCGACATGCTGCGCATGGTCATCAGGCGGCACACCTGCGCTTCCGTCCAAAGCTCCGCAATTTTGTCGCGCATGGCTTCGTCATTGGCGGGGCAATAGTCGCCCATGTCACGCGTGCTTTTCACGTAATTGACGATATCTTCGTCACGCCGCACGGAAATCAGATATCGCGCCGCGCCCACGCGATCGAGGTTCAGGCCCATCGAGCCCACGCGCCAGCCCTTGTTTTCTTCGCCGAGCAGCGTGGATTTGTGCACGCGCACGTTGTCGTAAAACGTTTCGTTGGTGCGCGAGTGGCCATAGGTGGTCGTTTGTGGCGGCCGCGGATTGTTCTGAATCGTCCACAACGGCCGGATGGTGATGCCCGGCGTGTTCATCGGGATCAGGAAAATCGAAATTCCTTCGTGCTTGGGCGCTTCCTTGTTGGTGCGCGCCATCAGATAAATGTGCGTGGCCGATTCGGCGTTCGAGGTGTAAATCTTCTGCCCGTTGATGACATATTCGTCACCTTCCCGGATGGCGCGGCATTGCAGCGACGCCAGATCAGCGCCACCGCGCGGTTCGGTAAAGCCCTGCGCGAACATGATCTCGCCGGTAATGAGCTTGGGAATGAAGTAGCGCTTTTGCTCCTCCGTGCCCGCCGCCATGATCGCGGGCGCGCCGCTGCCGCCGAGCGAAATCGAAATATTGATGCGGTAAAACTCTTCCTCGACGATGTACTGCGAAATGCGGTCGCCGCCTTGCCCGCCATATTCCTTCGGATAGCTGATGCCTACCCAGCCGCGATCCGCAATTTTCTGAAAAAACGCACTGAAGTGCGGCGTGTTGATCGCCGTGCGGTGATAGGGCCGGCCCTCGTTGTGCTCCTCCATCTCCGCGTAAACTTCCGGCGTGAATTCCTTGGCGATGAAGTTGCGCACTTCCTGGCGCAGCGCTTCCTGTTCGGGGGTGTAGGCGAAGTTCATGGTGGGGGCTCCGTTACGTTGGGCTACACAGCATGAGACCAGCTCACGCTGCATTCAATACAAAGAATTATCACACGGCGCGCGGTGATGCGCACTCTCTCACTTGCTCAAAAGCCGCCAAGGAATTGCAGATCGTGGACATCATTAGAGCCTTTTGTCATTGCGATTTACAGAATTGAGGAACATCGACTGTTTTTTGCAAAAATCCACAGCCTCTTTGAATTTCGTCTCGAATAAGCCTGCATGAATTTGCGGCATTGCACGGTGGGCGTGTCGCGGGTGACACTCGAATGCATTGCTGCAACAGACGAGCAGCCTCTTTCTCGCCGATTTCTGACCGACACGACAAACCTTCGGCTAACGAAGGAACAGGCGTAATGAAAAGGCAACCTAGGATCGTTGCAATTGCAGCTTTTGAAAGCTCTGACATCAGAATGCTAAAAGAACAATAAAATCAGATAGTTATAAAACAATTTCAAGTGCGGAAAGAAAGCATGCCTTTTGTTCTGTCGCTTTGCTATTCCGCCTTAGCCCCCGAAGCCTTAACCACTTTCCCCCACTTGGCGATCTCGCGTTTTACAAACGCCGCGAATTCCGCTGGCGGCATGCTGCGGGCTTCCATGCCGGCGGCGGCGAAGCGGTCGCGCAGTTCCGGCGATTGCAGCAGTTTGCTCAAGTCGCCGTGGATTTTTTCCGCGATGGGCGCGGGCAAACCGGCGGGCGCGAACAGGCCGTACCAGTTGCTGGCTTCGTAACCCGGCATGCCTTGTTCAGCGAGCGGCGGAACGTCGGGCGCAACGGGTGAGCGTTGCAGCGAGGTGACGCCGATGGCGCGTAAACGGCCCGCGCGGGTGTGCTGCAGGGTGACATTGATGGTGGGCATGGCCATCTGGATTTGCCCGCCGAGTACGTCGACCAGCGCGGGCGCCATGCTTTTGTAGGGGATGTGAATGATGTCGACACCCGTGGTGACCTTCAGCAGCTCCATGCCCAGATGACTGCTCGGCGCGCCGGAACCGGAAGAGCCGTACGACAGCGAGCGTGGTTTGGCCTTGGCCAGCGACACCAGGTCCTTGAGGTTTTTCACCTGCAGAGAAGGGTGGGTGACCAGCATGCTGGGGCCGAAGGTGACGGAGGTCACCGGCGTGAAATCGCGTATGAGGTCGAAAGGCAGTTTGGCGTACAACGTGGTGTTGATGGTGATGCCGGCCGAAGGCAGCACCAGTGTGTAACCATCGGGCGCGGCGCGCGCGGCGATTTCGCTACCGACAATGCTGTTGGCGCCGGCACGATTGTCGATGACAACCTGCTGCCCCCAAATTTCGCCAAGGCCCGGCGCGATCAGCCGGCCAACTGCGTCACCGGGCCCGCCGGCGGCAAACGGCACGATCAGTCGCACCGGGCGGGTGGGAAAGGTTTGGGCGTGCAGGCTGGTTGTCGCGACCAGCAGCACGGCAGCCGTGGCGGCCGGCAAACGCGGCATCATCCACGAAGGCAAATACAGCGCAGGCACTCGATTAAGGATTTTCGTTGCTAACCGCGCGCAGTTTTTCCGGCAGATGCGCCGGCCGTTCGCAGTTGACAGTTTCAATCTTGCCTGGCACCGAGACTTCAAGGGCTTCCTTGTCTTCAGACACGTAAATCTCGTTGTGGCGCACGCCGCCGGGCACGAAAAACGCGTCACCCGCCTTGAACGTGCCGACGGTGCCGTCTTCAAACTCGATGGTGAGTTCGCCCTTCAACACGTACACGAACTGCATTTCGCAGATGTGATAGTGCCAGCCGGTGGGTTCCGTCATGCCGACAATGGAACTGTTTTGATAAGCGCGCATGCGCCCGCCAGTGGCGGCCTCGAGGCCCAGATCGCGGTATTTGAAAAACGAGCGGCGACCGGGGGCGTAGGGCGTCACGCTAACAAAGGATTTTTGTACGCGCATGCCTTTTTGCACGGTGTTGGCGGTGACTTGTTCTATGGTATCCATAATGTTTTCGCTGGTGCGTTGGCAATCAGTAGGTCTGTTCGCCTTCAATGGTTATGCGATGCATTACCCGGCGATAGCCGTAATAATCATTCACCGGATAATGCAGCGTGCGGCGGTTGTCCCACACGGCAAGCGAACCTACCTGCCAGCGGAAGCGGCAGGTAAATTCGGGCCGCGTGGCGTGATCGAGCAGGTATTTCAGCAGCGGGGCGCTTTCTTCCTCGCTCATGCCAACGATGTGGCGCGTGATGCCGGGGTTGCACAGATAAAGGGCCTTCTTGCCGGTTTCCGGGTGCGTGCGTACCAGCGGGTGTTCGGCGGGTTCAGGGTCTTGCTCCGGCGCGGTGGGGGTCATGGCGGCGGGGCGCTTTTTCTTTTTGTTGTAAAGATTGACCGTGCGCAAGTTGGCGATCATGGCTTTCATGCCGTCGGACAACGTGTCGTAGGCCATGTAAAGATTCGCATACATCGTGTCGCCACCGACCGGCGGGATTTCCTTCGCGTAGAGCAGGGTGACGCGCGCGGGCGTGGGCGTGAACATCTGATCGGTGTGCCAATTCTGGCCGAAAACCGTGGTGTCGGTTTCCTTTTTCAGGATTTCGATCACGCCCGGTTGTTCCGGCAGGCAGGCCATGTGCGGATGCAGATGCACGCTGCCCCAATGCCTGGCGAAAGCCATTTGCTGCTGGGGTGTGATTTTCTGGTCGCGGAAAAAAATGGCGCCGTGATCCAGCAAGACTTGATTGATGGCGCGAAAGCCTTCGGCATCCAGTGGTTGTGCGAGATCGATACCGAAAATTTCCGCGCCAAGGCCGCCGGTAAGCGGACGCACATCAAAGGCAATTTGGGGTCTGGCCGTCATTAGAACCTCCCGGAGTGAAGTTTCACGGTGGCAATGTAGACCTGCCATGGGCCAGCGTCAACTGCGCACCGGCACTACTCACTTTGTGGAAGTCGCGAAGCACGCGGTGTTTCGGCTTGCATCCACGCCCGCCGCCGGACTATGCTCTTGCGCCAGAAATCAGCACTTAACCGCAAACAGACATCGGGAAGCAGACATGGCGAATGCAGCAAGCAGCACAAACAGCAAACAGGCACTGCCGCTAAAGGGCGTGCGCGTTCTGGAGTTAAGCCACATCGTGGCGGGGCCGAGCGGTGGCATGATGCTCGGTGACATGGGCGCCGACGTGATCAAGATCGAGCATCCGTCCACCGGCGACACCGCGCGCAGTCAGGCCAATCAGGGCAATACGTTCTACACCTATAACCGCAATAAGCAGTTTCTGGCGCTGGATCTGCGTCAGGCCAAGGGCAAGGCGATCTTCGAGAAGCTTGTTGCACGCTCGGACATTGTGCTCGACAACTTTGCACCCGGCGCAATGAAGCGGCTGGGACTGGATTATTCCTGGGGCAGCAAGGTAAACCCGCGCATTATTTATTGCTCGGTGAAAGGCTTTTTGCCAGGGCCGTACGGCGACCGCCCCTTCCTCGATGAACTCGCCCAAATGGCCGGGGGCATTGCCTATCTCACCGGCTACGAAGGCAAGCCGATGCGCGCGGGCGCGTCGATTACGGACATCGGCGCGGCGACCTACGGCGTGATGGGTATCCTCGCGGCGCTCTACCGGCGCGAACAAACGGGCGTGGGCGATTGCATCGAAGCGGGCCTTTATGAAACCGTGGTTTTCTGGATCAGCCAGTACATCACCGGCGCACAGTTGAGCGGCAAAAACCCGCCGCCGCGTGGCGAGCAAACCAGCGGCATGGGCAAGGCGATGGGCTGGGGCGTGTATCAGTTGTTCCCGACCAAGGACGGCACGCAGGTGTTCATTGCGGTCACCGGCAACCGGCATTGGGCTGGCCTGTGCGACGTGCTCGGGTTCGATGACTGGAAGAACGCGCCGGAATTCAACAACAACCGCAAGCGTACTGCCGAAAAGTGGCGTATCGCCGAACGCATCACTGAAGCGGTCAAGCAGCTTACATACGATGAAATCACCTCACGGCTTTATAAGGCACTGGTGCCGTATTCGCCGGTCGGCACGCCGCTGGGCATTCTCGCCGACAAACACATGAATGAAGCCGGACGCTGGATGCAGTTGAAGGTGGGCGACAAGGCATTCAACGTCCCGAAAATGCCGTTCGCCATGAGCGGCACGCAGGATTTCGAGGCGGCGAAACAGCCGGCGTTTCTGGGAGAGCACACAGATGACATCCTCGCTTCCCTCGGCTACGCGCAGGCGGACATCGACGCACTGAAAGCCGAGAAGGTGGTGTTGCGTTCGAAGCAAATGCTGAATATCGACGGGCCGGCGGAGTAGCGTTTGTGAACACGAGTGAATTTAAGTATATGTTTTAATTGATATTTTTATTCTTTAGAAACACGGTTGCGACCAGCGCACCTAGCTCATAGCCACTTCGCGGAGCACGCATGAACATCCAGCACGAACGTGTCCATCAGCAAATTCTCAACATCCTCTACGCTTGGGGCATGGGGGATGACCTCGCCAAAACCACCGCCGAGGCGATGGTGGAAACCGATTTGCTGGGTGTCGATTCGCACGGCATTTCGATGCTAATGGCTTACGAGCAGCGCAAGATCGAAGGCAAGCTGAATTTGAAAGCCAAGCCCACCATTCTGCATGAAACGCCGGCGATGGCTGTGGTTGACGGGCAGGCTGGCTTGGGGCATCCGGTGTCGGTTTTTGCAATGAACCTCGCGGTGGACAAGGCATTGAAAATCGGCATCGGCGGCGTGGGGGTGCGCAACTCGCATCACTTTGGCGCGACGGGTGTGTATGCGCGCATAGCCAGCAAACGCGGCGTAATCGGCATGGTGACGAGCGCCACGCGTGGCATCACCATGGTACCCACGCGCGGCAAGATTCCTGTGCTCGGCACCAATCCGATTGCGTTTTCCGCGCCGGCCAAGCGCAACCGCCCATTCACGCTCGACATGGCAACCACCACCTCGGCTGCCAACAAGGTCAAGGTTTATGATCTGAACGACAAGACGCTGCCTTCCGGCTGGATGATGGACGGCGAAGGCAACCCCATCACTGACGCGCGACGTGGCATGGAAGTGATGCAGGATGGCAAGAAATCCGGCGGCCTGACGCCGGTGGGTAGCGCCGAATCCACCGCGAGCTATAAGGGCTACGGCCTAGCGATGATGGCGCACATCCTCGGTGGCACGTTAAATGGCGGCAGCTTTTCACCGATCCGCGAAAAGACGCAGGGTGATAAAGAACCGGACAACATCGGCCACTTTTTTCTCGCCATTGACCCGAAGGCGTTTCGCGGCGCGGGTGAATTCGAGAATGATCTCGATGACGTGATCGACATTCTGCACGCCACGTCACCGCTTGACCCTTCGCGGCCGGTGCTGGTGGCGGGCGACCCCGAGGCGGCCGAGCGCGAGCGCCGCCTGAAATCGGGCATTCCGATTCCGGAAAGGCTCGACAAACACATTCGGGATATTTGCGGGCGCTGCGGCGCCCAGTATGTGCTGACGTAACGCCGCGTTACCCCAGCTGCTTACGCATTTCGTCGGCTTGCGCCTGGAGCGATTTCATCAGCCGCACTTCGGGCGCGGGCGCGCAATTGGCGTAGGCACAGCCCATGGCCTTGAGTTCTGCGGCGTTGCGCGGCAGCGCGGGGTGGTTGATCGGCAGCGCGAGTTTCGCGCCGGCGCCGTTGGCGAGTGCCTTTTGCAGCCGCTCGATCACTGCCAGCAGTTTCGGGTGATTCGGTGTGCCGGTGACGCCCAGCGTGCGCGACATGTCGGCGGGGCCGACAACGATCAAATCAACACCTTCGACTTTGGCGATTTCATCCATCTGGTCTAGCGCCTGCTGATCTTCGATCATCAGTGCCAGCGTGATTTCGCGGTTGGACTGTTCGATGTGCTGCATCATTGGCACCTTGCCATAGTTGGTGGCGCGCGAAGCGCCCGCCATGCCGCGGTCTCCCAGCGGCGGGTAGCGCACGGCCTGCACGGCGGCGCGCGCGGCTTCAACGTTGCTGATATGGGGAATCTGCACACCCTGCACGCCCATATCGAGCAGACGCAGCAAAAATGCCGGGTCAAAACCGGGCGGGCGAACGATAGGCGAAATGCCCACGCGCTCGGCGGCCATCACCATCAGCTGCACGTCGCGCAAATCGAAGCTGGTGTGCTCCATGTCGATAAAGGCGGCGTCGAAACCGGCGTGGCCGATGATCTCGACAATCTGCGGATCGGCAATGCCGCCAACGTAGGTGCCGAGTGCGAGACCGCCTTCGCGGATGATTTTTTTGACGCGGTTGGTTTGCATGAGTTGAAGTTCCTTTGGTGAATGGGTTTTAGCGTTGCGTTCCGTATGCCGTTGACCATGAGTAATGGGTCACTTGGCGCCACGGAAACTTGGGTTGCCAGAGAAGCGCAGTAGTCGACCGTCTGATTCGCCCCGGAGCGGGGAAATTTATTCAGCCGTGACGCCCGCCAGTTTGATGATTTTGCCGTACTTCTCGTGGTCGGCGCGCATGCGCGCGGCTGTTTGTTCGGGTGTCATGGTCCAGGGCTCGAGTGCTTCCATGCGCTTTTTGGTGTCGGCGCTTTCAATGGACTTGATGATTTCCGCACTGAGACGCTCAACCACGGGCCGCGGCAAATTCGCCGGCGCCCACACCGCAACCCAGCCGCGAAATTCATAGCCGGGGATGCCGGATTCCGCCACCGTCGGGGTTTGAGGAAATTGCGCGAGGCGCGTGTCTGATGTCACTGCCATCAGGCGTAGCCGGTTGCTGTTCAGGTGCGTCAGCAGCGCAGCGGGCGTGCCCGCGATCAACTGCGTTTCGCCAGAGACAATGGCCGTGGTTGCCGGGCTGCCGCCCTTGTAATTCACGTTGACCATTTTGGTACCTGTCATGAAGTCGATCAGCACCATCGCCAAGTGCGAGAACGAGCCGGTGCCGGAGGTGGCATAGGTCAACTGCCCCGGCCGCGCCTTGGCGAGCGCCACGACATCCTTGATGCTCTTGACCGGCAGTGATGGGTGGGCGCTGATCAAGCCGGTTTGCGCGGCCAGCAGGCCGATCGGTGTGAAATCCTTGAGGGCATCGTACGGCAGTTTCTTGACGATATGGGGGCTGGCGATGTGGCTCGCCGAATGCAGCAACAGGGTGTAGCCGTCAGCGGGCGCGCGCGCCACCATCTCTGCACCGATCACGCCGATGGCGCCAGGCCGGTTGTCCACTACGAACTGTTGCCCGGTGTTCTCGGCGAGTTTCTGAAAAACGATACGTCCCACGACGTCGACCAGCCCGCCCGTCGGCGCCGCGCAAATCACGCGCACCGTTTTCGAAGGGTAGACCTGTGCCCAACTGATTGCAGGGGCAATCGTCAGGATGAACAGCAGGTACGGCCTGCAGCAGGCGAACGTGGTACTTTCGGATTGGGACATGGCCTATCTCCAGTCGGAATTCCAATTTAACGTATCATAGCGGGATTGCATGCGTGCAGTGAACGGCAGCGCAAAGCGATCGCATGAGCGGGATTTTTTTCAATATCTAGGAGATTCGCATGCCCAAATTATTGGTTATCCACGGCGCCGGTATGAACATGCGCGGCAAGGTGCAACTGGATGTGTTTGGCCCGATGCTGTTGCCGGAATACGACGAGCACATTCGCAAATACGCCGCTGAACATGGCTTCGACGTGGAGATTTTTCACTCGAATATCGAAGGCGAAGTCATCAACAAGTTTTACGCAGCGAACGATGCCGGCTTTGACGCCTGCATCATCAACCCGGCGGGCTACAGCAGCGGCTATCGCGCACTGTATGCGGCAATGTCGCAGGTGAAATTTCCCTGCATCGAGCTGCATATTTCCAACCCGATGCGGCGCGGCAATCAGTCGGAAGTGGCCAAGGTGGCGCGCGGCGTGATCGTCGGCTTTGGGATATTTGGTTATTCGCTGGCGATGCGCGGGTTGAAGGATATCTTGGCGAAGAAATAGCAGCATTGGTTCACAGCGCTGGGTTTTTTAAAAAATACAATAAAAACAAATACTTAGGATTTCCCGTGCCGCTATAGCCTTGCGCCGGTTCAGGCGTAGCGCGCTTCGAGATGCGCGCGAAAGTGCGCGGGGTTCAGCGCCTCGCCGCTGGCGCGCCGTACCAGTTCCGGCGTGTCCCAGCGGCTGGCTTGTGACCATACATTCGCGTTGAGCCACTCGAACACCGGCGTGAAATCCCCCATGGCGATGCGCGTATCGAGATCGGGCGATGAGCGCCGCATGGCTGCAAACCATTGCGCGGCGTACATCGCGCCCAGCGTGTAACTCGGAAAATAGCCGAACGAACCATCGCTCCAGTGCACGTCCTGCAGGCAGCCGTCTTTGAAATTGCCGCGCGTGTCGATGCCGAGCAAGGATTGCATTTTTTCATCCCACAACTTGGGGATATCGGCTGCTTCGATATCGCCTTCAATTAACGCACGCTCAATCTCATGGCGCAGGATGATGTGCGCGGGGTAGGTCACTTCATCGGCGTTGACACGGATGAAACCCGGCTTTACGCGCGTGAGCAGCTGGCAAAAATTGTCTGGCTCGAAAGCAGGTTGAGTGCCGAAGTGTTCGCGCAGCAGCGGCGCCAGCACGCCGCTGAAGGCGCGGCTGCGTGCGAGCTGCATCTCGAACGACAGGCTCTGGCTTTCGTGGATGCCATAGGAGCGCGCGTGGCCGACGGGCTGGCCTAGCCACACGCGCGGCAAGTTTTGCTCGAATCGCGCGTGGCCGGTTTCGTGAATGGTGCCCATCAGGCTTTGTACGAAATCGTCCTCACGGTAGCGCGTGGTCAGGCGGATGTCTTCTGGCACGCCGCCGGTGAACGGGTGCGCGCTTTCGTCGAGACGCCCGCCGTCGAAATCAAAACCGAGCAGCGTCATCACGGCGTGATTGAGCGCACGTTGTTTTTCCACCGGAAATGGGCCGGCGGGTGCGATCACTTTTTCATCGCGCTGCTTTGTTTGTATTCTAGAAATCAGCCCCGGCAACCACTGTTTTACCTCGCTGAAGATGCGGTCGATATCGGCTGCGCGCACGCCGGGTTCATAGCGATCCATCAGCGCGTCGTAGCGTGAAAGGCCGCTGTCGGCGGCGAGCAGCCGCGCCTCCTCGCGTGAGAGCTTTACTACCTCGCGAAAGTTTTCGAGAAAGCCGGGCCAGTCGTTGCCCGCGCGTTGCGTGCGCCATGCGTGCTCGCACCGGGCGCCCGCCAGCGATTTCGCCTGCACCAGTGATTCGGGCAATGCATTGGCCTCGCGCCAATCGCGGTGCATTTCGCGCAGGTTGGCGCGCTCGATGTCGGTGAGCGTTTCGTCTTCCGCCGCGCGCAGCAATTCCTTCAGCTGGGGATCGATGCGCTCGCGGTGCATCAGCGCCTGCAGCTCCGCTTCAGCGGCGGCGCGCGCGTCGTTGCCGTTGGCAGGCATCATGGCATTGCGATCCCAGCCGAGGATGGAGGCGGCGTGGCTGTAGTGATAGAGGCGTTGCCAGGTCTTGCACAGGGCGGTGTAGTGGGGCGTGGTCATGGCAAGCGTGATGGACTCTTTCGGCCAAAAAAGAAGGCCACGCTACCTTCGCGTGGCCTTCATAAATAATCAATTAAAACAGATAGTTACGATTAATATTGAGAGTTACTTACCTTGCCACACGGGCTTGCGCTTTTCCATGAACGCGCGGCGGCCTTCGATGTAATCCTGGCTGGTGAAGCAGGCGGCGACGGCTTTATCGGCGCGTGCCTGATCGCGGTTGGCCGGATCTTTGACGTATTCGTTGATTACCGTTTTGGCGGCGATGATCGCCAGCGGCGCGTTATCGGCGATGGTGTCGGCGTATTGCTGCACAAAGGGTTCGAGCATGCCGACTTGCAGCACGTGATTAACGAGGCCAATGCGGTGCGCTTCCCACGCCGTATAGCGGCGTGCGGTGAACATGATTTCCTTGGCGACCGAGGGGCCAACCAGATCCACCAGTTGCGCCAGTGAATCCGCGCCGTAGCCGATGGAAAGCCGCGCCGCCGGAATGCTGAACTGCGAATCCTCCGAGCAGATGCGCATGTCACAGCGCAGCGCGATGGCAAGGCCGCCGCCCATGCAGTAGCCGCGAATCATTGCGATGGTGGGCTTTGTCGCCTGGTTCAGTGCATCGCGAAAGCCCGACGACATCGCGTTATACGCGGCGACCTGTTCCGGCGTGGCGCGATTTTTTTCATACTGCGAAATATCGCCGCCCGACACAAACGCCTTGCTGCCCGCGCCTTTGAGAACGATCACGCGTACCGCGGGGTCAGCCTCGAAATCCTTGATGACGGCAGCCGCGGCCATCGCCATTTCAGGCGACATCGCGTTGTGCTTTTCGGGGTAGTTGAAGGTGAGAGTGCCGATGGCGCCTTTCTTGGTGCCAAGAATTTTGTCGGTTGGAGTGGAGTCCATGAGATGCCTTGTAGTGAGGGATACGTTAAAACCTTTGACGCAGATTTACGCAGATGAACGCGGATTAACCGCGAAAAAATCTGTGTAAATCTCCGTTCATCTGCGCCAAAATGCCTTTGACTTTTAGATAACGCCCTTCGCCCGCAAATCCGCCAGCTGCTCCTTGGTGTAACCCACCGACGCCAGCACTTCTTCGCTGTCATGGCCCAAGTCCTGCGTGGCGCGGCGCAGCTTTTTGCTGGTGCCGACCATGTTGATGGCCGAACCGAGCAGGTTGAGCTTGCCGAGTTTTTCGCTGATGAGTTCCTGTGCGATGCCCACGTGCTGCACTTGCGGGTCGGCGAACACTTTGTCGATGGTGTTGATCGGGCCGCACGGTACACCGGCGGCTTCCATTACTTCCACCCAATGCGCGGTCGGTTTGTGTTTGGTGATTTCGGAAATGGCGGCATTGATGTCGGCGCGAACCTTGCTGCGCTTTTGCTGGGTGTCCCATTCCGCTTTGGTTTTCCACTCGGGCTTGCCAAGTGCATCGCAACAGCGGTGAAACACGCGAGCCGACGATGCCGCGATATTGAAGAGGCCATCGCTTGCCGGAAACACGCCGGTGGGCACACTGGTGGGGTGATCGTTGCCGGCTTGACCTGCCACTTCACCGGCGACGAGGTAACGCGTGGCCTGAAAATCGAGCATGAAAATAATCGATTCGAGCAGGCTGGTATGCACCCAACGGCCGACGCCGGTGACTTCACGATCGAAAAGGGCCATCATGACGCCCAGTGCCAGCAGGTTGCCGGCGGTGAGATCGGCGATAGCAACGCCCACGCGCACGGGGCCTTGCCCCGGCAGGCCGGTAATGCTCATCAGGCCGCCCATGCCCTGTACGATCTGATCCACGCCGGCGCGCTTGCCATAAGGGCCGGTCTGGCCGAAGCCGCTGATGCTGCCGTAGACGATGCGCGGATTGACCTTTTTCACGTCGTCGTACGACACCTTGAGGCGATGTTTTACCTCGGAGCGCATGTTTTCGATCACCACATCGGCTTTTTCCGCGAGCTTCATGAACGCGGCGTGGCCTTCGGGCGATTTGAGATTGAGCTTCACGTATTTTTTGTTGCGATGCAGGTTCTGAAAGTCAAACCCGTCGCGGCGGCCGGAGACATCCTCGCCGCCGGTGTCGGGCGGCTCGATGCGGATGATGTTCGCGCCCCAGTCGGCAAGGTGGCGCACGCAGGTGGGGCCCGCGCGCGCGAGCGTCAGATCCAGTACGGTGATACGGGAGAGCGGCAGGCCGGTGGTCTGCGCGGCGGGGGCTTCTGCGGGATGATTCATGCTGAACCTCGTGGTTTGTTGAGTGGGTGTAAGAAGGCGTGGCGAATGCGTAAGGAACGATAAGCAGCAAAAAGAGACAGCGAAACGTAGCACAGGGCGCGCGTTTGCCGCAATCGCGACGCTGCGTTTGTCGCTGCCGAAGGTGGTCTGGCGGTGAAATAGAAAATAACGATATAAAACAGATAGTTAGTGATTGTGGGCCTTCGCTCGCCCGCAGGTATTGCAGTGGCCAGCCGCAGTTTCGCCGCTTCACGCAATGCGCTATGCTACGCGCCGATTTGTAGCGATCCAAACCATATTCGAAACATCAACCGCTGGAGGAAGGTCATGGCAACACTGAATATCAATGGCAAGTCGTACGAAGTCAACGCGGAACCGGATACGCCGCTGTTGTGGGTAATCCGCGAACAGGTCGGGCTGACCGGCACCAAGTTCGGCTGCGGCATCGCGCAGTGCGGTGCGTGTTCGATTCACCTGAACGGCGCGGTGACCCGTTCGTGTGTATTGCCACTGGCGGCGGTGGGGCCCAACGACAAGATCACCACCATTGAGGGCCTGTCGTCCAATGCCTCGCACCCGGTGCAAAAAGCGTGGAAAGAAATCGATGTGCCGCAGTGCGGTTACTGCCAGTCGGGGCAAATCATGGCGGCGGCTTCTCTGCTCGCCAACAACCCGCGCCCGACCGACGCACAGATCGATGCTGCGATGACCAACGTCTGCCGTTGCGGTACGTACCAGCGTATCCGCGCGGCCATTCACACGGCCGCCGGCGACACCGCGCGCGCCGCCGAGATCATGAAAAACGAAGTCACCGTGGTTTAAGCCGAGAGAGCCAGAGGAGAGCACAACATGAACGACATCACCGATATCACCAAAGCGATGCATCTGGAAAACTCGCAGTTGGAAAATCCTTCGCGCCGCGATTTTATTGTCAAATCTGCGGTGGCGGGTGGCGGTCTCGCGCTGGGCCTGGCGGGCTGTGCCACGGGCACCGAGGGCAACGCACCGTACACCGGGCCGGTTACGGAAATCAATTCCTGGGTGCTGGTGCGCCCGAACGACGACGTGGTGATCCGCATCGCCCGCTCGGAAATGGGGCAAGGCACGCTGACGGGTCTCGCGCAGCTGGTGGCTGAAGAACTCGACGCTGACTGGAGCAAGGTGCGTACCGAGCACGTGTTGCCGGGGCAAAACCTCGCCAACAAGCGCGTTTGGGGCGATATGTCCACCGGCGGCAGCCGCGGCATCCGCACCTCGCATGATTACGTGCGGCGCGCCGGCGCGGCGGCAAAAATCATGCTGGTGCAGGCGGCGGCCAATGAATGGAAGGTGCCGGCCGGTGAACTGACCGTCGACAAGGGCGTCATCACGCACAAGGCCTCGGGCCGCAGCACCACGTATGGCAAGGTGGCCGACGCCGCGGCGAAAATCACGCCGCCGGAACTGAAAACGATCAAGCTGCGCGATCCGCGCCAATGGAAGATCGCCGGCAAGCCGGTGAAGCGCCTGGACACCGATGACAAGCTCGACGGCAGCAAGAAATACGCGGTGGACGTCACGCTGCCCGGCATGGTGCACGCGGCGATCATGGATTGCCCCGTGTTCGGCGGCAAACTGGTGAGTTTCGATCAATCGCAAATCGCCAGCATGCCCGGCAATCCGCGTGCGCTGCGCGTGAACGAAACTACCGTAGCGGTCGTGGCCGACACGTGGTGGCGTGCCAAGAAGGCCCTCGAAGCGCTGCCGAAAGTGTGGGACGAAGGCCCCAATGCCAAGGTGCAGCAGAGCGACATCATGAAGCATCTGGCGACGGGGTTGACGGGCAACGAAAACGTCTTCGCCGACACCAACGACGGTGACGCGCTGAAAGCCATCGCCGGCGCGGCCAAAAAGCTGGAGGCTGTTTACGAAGTGCCGTTCATCCCGCATGTGTGCATGGAGCCGATGAACGCCACTGTGCGGCTGTCGCCGGGCAAGGCCGAATGCTGGGTGGCGACGCAGAATGCCGAGGCCTCAATGGCCACGCTGTCGCAAACCTCGGGCGTGCCGCTCAATCAGTGCGAAGTGTACAAGATGGATCTGGGCGGCGGTTTCGGGCGGCGCGGCGGCAATCAGGATTTCGTGCGCCAGGCGACGCAAATTGCCATGCAGTTGCCGGCGGGCACGCCGGTGAAAATGTTGTGGACGCGCGAGGAAGATCTCGGCCACGATTTCTTCCGCCCGATACAGCACGCGCGCTGCTCGGCGGGGCTGGATGCGAATGGCAACCTCGTCGGCTTGCACATCCGCGTGTCGGGGCAGTCGATCAATGCCTTTGCCGCACCCGCTGCCATCAAGAATGGCCGCGATATCCGTCAGCTTCAAGGCTTGTGGAAAGAAGCCAACATGTTCCCGAACGACGCACAGTTCGGCTACACGCTGCCCAACCTGCGCATCGAATACGCCATGCGCAATACGCATGTGCCGGTGGGCGCGTGGCGCGGCGTCAATACCAACCACAACGGTATTTTCGCGGAGTGTTTTATCGAGGAATGCGCGCGCGCGGCGGGCAAGGATTCGCTGGAGTTTCGGCGCGCCCTGCTCGGCAAGCACAAGTATCACCTCGGCGTGCTCAATGCGGCGGCCGCCAAGGGCGATTGGGGTAAACCCCTGCCCGCCGGGCGTCATCGCGGCATTGCGCAGTTCATGGGCTATGGCAGCTATTCGGCGGCGGTGGCGGAAGTCTCGGTCAACGGCAACGACGTCAAGATTCATCGCATGGTGCTCGCCACCAACTGCGGCCACGCGGTCAGCCTTGAGCAAATCGCCGCGCAGGTACAGGGCGGCGTGGGCATGGGCATCAGCACGCTGATGAGCGAATGCTCGGTGCGCGATGGCCGTATCTATGAGATCAATCTCGACAAGCTGGCGTTGCCCAAAGTGCAGCATATGCCCAAGGTCGAAACGGTGATTGCGCCGACTTTCGACTTCTGGGGTGGTGTGGGCGAGCCGACGATCTGCGTGGTGGTGCCGGCAGTGTTGAATGCCATTCATGCCGCCACCGGCAAGCCGGTGCGCCACATTCCGTTTAACAACGGGATGCGGTTGGTTTGATGGGGTAGTTAGCCGTTGCAATAAGAAACGCCGCTTCGTGCGGCGTTTTTTATTGGGTGCGGCGGTATTCGTGCTGACTGTGTTGGCAGGCCGCGCGCTACGGATGGTAATTTAACTATTTGTTTTTAAAGGTATTTTAACCAAGTATCGGCCGCGCAAACGAAATCGCCAAACCCAGTCCCGCGCACACGGCAATCAGTTGAATGATGCCCACCTTGAACTTGAACAACGCGATTCCCGCCGCGATGCCGATTACCGCCGACATCCAGTCGAAAGGACCGCTCAAGCCTTTTACCCAAAGCACGTGATAGGCGAAGAACACCGCGAGGCTGAGGATCACGCCCACCACGGCGGCGGTGATGCCGGTCAAGGGGGCGGTGAATTTGAGTTCGCCGTGGGTGGATTCCACCACCGGGCCACCGATCAGGATGAACAGAAACGACGGCAGGAACGTAAAGAACGTTGCCACGGTTGCTGCAGCCGCGCCCGCCAGCAGCAGCGCATCCGGGCCGAACAACGCCTTGGTCCAGCCGCCGACAAAACCCACGAACGCCACCACCATGATGAGCGGCCCCGGTGTGGTTTCGCCCAGCGCCAGACCGTCGATCATTTGCGTGCCGGTGAGCCATTGATAGTGATCGACAGCGCCCTGATACACATAGGGCAGCACCGCGTATGCGCCACCGAAGGTCAGCAGTGCCGCCTTGGTGAAGAACCAGCCCATCTGCGTCAGCGCGCCATCCCAGCCGTAGCGCGCGGCCAGTAGTCCCATTGCCACGCCCCAGATGACGAGACCGATTACGGTGAGCGTGCCGATGCGCGCCCATGAAAAGCGCGCGTGCGCCGGCGTGGGCGTGTCGTCATCGATCATGGCCGGGCCGAAGTGCTTCTTCGCCGCGCCATGCCCGCCACCACTGCGGAATTTATCCGGCGCGATGCGGCTGCCGATATAGCCAATCAGGCCCGCCGCCAGAACGATCAGCGGGAATGGCACGGAGAAGGCAAATATCGCCACGAACGCTGCCGCAGCGATGGCCCACAGCACGCTGTTGTTCAGCGCGCGCGAGCCGATGCGATACGCGGCAAACACCACAATAGCCGTCACCGCCGGCTTGATGCCATACAAAACACCCGCCACCGCTGGCGCGTTGCCGTAAGCCATGTAAATCCACGTCAGACCGATCAGTATGAACAGCGAGGGCAATACAAACAGGCCGCCCGCGACAATGCCACCCCACGTGCGATGCATCAGCCAGCCGATGTACGTGGCGAGCTGTTGCGCTTCCGGCCCCGGCAGCACCATGCAGTAGTTGAGCGCATGCAGATAGCGTTTCTCGGAAATCCAACGGCGTTTTTCCACCAGCTCCTGATGCATGATGGCGATCTGCCCGGCCGGGCCACCGAAGCTGATAAAGCCGAGCTTTAGCCAGAACCAGAAGGCTTCGGCGAAGGCGATGTTGGGTGCCGTTTCGGCGGGGGGAACGGTGTTTGGGGTGCTTTGGGTATTGTCGCTCATGATATTGAATCGTTCAAAAAGGTGTTGTTACCGTGCCGCACCAGCGGCCACGCTTGCCGCATAGGTAAAGTCGTCAAACAGCGTCACGCTGTCCGCCTTGGTCCACATGCCCACCATGCCGGCGCCGGTGATGCGGGAGTCTTCGAGGTCTATGTATTGCTTGCCGTTGAGCGACACGCGGATGTGCTTGCCGGCGAATTCCACGCGCAACGTATGCCAAGTGTTGCGCGGCACCGGCGCATCCACGTATTTCAGCGTGCGGCGGCTGCCGTTTTGCGTGTAGTAGAGCGAAACATTGTTCTCCAGTGCGTTGGCGCGCGCCACGTAGTAGTTGTTGCCGTCCTTGAAACGCCACACCAGCCCGCCAGCCTGATCTTCCCGCCCGGCAACAGGTTTGAATTTGACCTCCAGCACGCCGTCGGTAATCGCCGTGTCTTTCACCACGCACCACGGAAACGGCGCATCGCCCGACTGCTTGAGCACATTGGGTTTGCTCGGTGCACTGGCGTCGGCCTCGACGCTCCACTTGGGCGTGCCGCCTCCGGTTGCACCCGCCATGCAACCTTTGGGTAACGCGCCCGTGGCATCCTGATCAAAGTTTAGCGTGGCGGCTTGTGAGGGATTGATGGACATGATGAGCGTCAGGACAAGGACGTTAACGATACGCATCCGGATTCCACGTGTGCGTTTCATCCTGCCCGTCCCTGCACCACAGGTACAAGGCATCGTACATCACCATGCCGTGCCTGAGCATTTCATGGTCGTCGGCATAAAGGCGTGACAGGCCCAGCGACATCGCCAGCAGGCCCGGCGCCTCGGGCGCAAGGTCCAGCTCACCCGTATCGGCGCCGCGCACGATGGCGGCCAGCCGCGTGAGCGCCGGATCAGCGCCCAGACGATAGGTCTTGATAAAGGCATCGAAACTGCATTGTTCGCCGACGTGGGTGAAGGCCACATCCGGAACATCGTAGGCCACGGCCTCGCGCTCGGCGGCCACGCGCCGCACGTCGGTCGTGGGCACATACAGGAATTCCGTGCCTCGGTCGATAAAGCGCGCGATCAACCACGGGCACGCGATGCGGTCGATCTTGGGCCGCTCGCGCGTCACCCAGCGCGTGTGCGCATTGACGGGCTTCGCGCCGATGGCGCCGCCGTCTTCCGCCCAGTGCGCGATGCCGCCTTCGAGAAATTGCGCGCGGATGCCATACTCATTCAAGGCCTTGGCCGCGCCCTGGCTAACCTGATGGCCGTGCACGCAATACACCACTACGCTGGAGGCCTTGGGTAGCGATGCCGCCCATTGCCCGATTTGCGCGGGGTCACGATAAAGCGCGCCCGTGATAACCTGGTTCGATTCCAGAAACGGCGGCTCGCGGCGCACGTCGATGACGAGCGGCGGCTCGGCGGATTGCAACGCGGATTTGAGTTGTATCGTGGTAATAGCAGTGTCCATAGCATCTCCTGGCAGTTACGAGCAACGAGTACGTGTGCATGCCCAGGCAGATCTTGGACACCTGGCACGGTAGCGCGTGACTACAAGCCACACCATGCTGGAAGTGTCTGAAGACGGGGAGTCTGCGGGTTCCCCGTAACGAACGCGGTGAGTTTGCCGGTGGCGCAACCAAATGTCAATTTCATTGCGCTCACACAAGCAGGCGTATGGCATAAGGCTGCACTCGTGCACTCGTGTCGCGCCTTTCCTATTGCACCGGGACACGCCAACTTGTCGGCACTTGCCTGCGACGACGGCTGGCTGGCCTTATGCGTGCGCATCGGCAAGCCTTACGCCGGTTTTTGTTTGACAAGCATGCGGCTGCTGTTGCAAGGTTCAGCAGCAGCGCTTTCACCAGCAGGCAACGGCGTTTTCCAATGTCTTGTTGGGTAATTCGAGGTAATTTAAAAATGCATATAAAACAAATAGTTACAGTTGTTCTCAGCAGCGGTGGGTTGGCAGCTTCGGCGCAGGCCGCGAACTTGGTTGAATGGCCGACGCGCCCCGTTCGCGTGGTGATTCCTTACGCGCCGGGTGGCAGTTCGGATTTGCTTGGGCGTCTGCTTGCGCAAAAACTTGGCGACACGTTGAAGCAGAATTTCATTTCCGACAATCGCCCTGGCGCCACGGGCGCCATCGGCTCCGAACTGGTGGCGAGGGGAACGCCCGATGGCCACACGCTGCTGATCTCTGGCGTGGGGTCGCATGTGTATGCACCCGCGATGACCAAGCTCGCCTACGACGGTCTTGAAGACTTCACGCACATCGCCTTGCTCGGCGGGCCGCCGGGCGTGCTGCTGGTCAACAGCAGCTCCAGCGTGCGAGACGTGCCGGGCTTGATCGCGCAGGCGAAAGCGCAGCCACTGGTGTTCGGCTCGGCCGGCACCGGCAGCAGCGGGCATCTGGCCATCGAATTTTTCAAGCAGCTTGCCAAGGTCAACATGCAGCACGTGCCGTATAAGGGCGCGGGTCCGGCGGTGATCGACTTGCGCGCCGGGCACATCCCCGTGGCGGTGGCGACACTGGTGGCCGCCGCGCCGCAGATGAAGGCTGGTGCGTTGCGTGCCGTGGGCATCACCTCAGAAAAGCGTGTGCGCGGCTTTCCCGACGTGCCCACTTTCGTGGAAAGCGGCTTCCCCACGCTGGTAGCCACGACGTGGTTTTCCCTGTCGGGGCCGCCCAAAATGCCTGGCGCGCTGGCCGCGCGCATCAATCAGGAAACGCGTAAAGCCCTGCGCACGCCGGAATTAAGCCGGCGGCTGGGTGACGAAGCGATTGAAGCAAACGATCTCGATCCGCAGCAATTTACGAATTTCATGCGCACGGAAATTTCGCGCTGGGGGCCGGTGGTGAAGGCGGCGGTGAGTGTGCAGGTCAAGTGAGCACGTGATGCGTGGCTTGGCTGCGAGGGCGGGACGGACATCGATGGCCGCGGTTGCGATTACGGCCATCGGGCTGTTATACGGTGCAGTGGCGGCGGGTGCTTATCCGGATAAACCGGTGCGCTTTGTCGTGGCCTATCCGCCCGGCGGCAGCGCTGATTTGATAGCCCGTGTTATCGGGCAGAGGCTGGCCGATGCGTTGCAACAGCCGTTCGTGATCGACAATCGCGGCGGCGCGGGTGGCATGATCGGCGAGGAATTGGCCGCGCGATCCGCGCCGGACGGTCACACGCTGCTGCTGGTGTCAATTTCCCATGTAGTAAATCCGTATCTGCAAGCGGGCATGAGTTATGACCCGATGAGGGATCTCGCGCCCGTTTCGCTGCTGGTGTCAGTGCCCAATGTGCTGGTGGTGCACAACTCGGTGCCGGTGAAATCGGTGCCTGAGCTGATTACGCTCGCCAAAAGCAAACCGGGCCAGTTGAATTACGCTTCGTCGGTGGGCACGTCGTTGCATCTGGCGGGCGAGTTGTTCAAGGCGATGACCGGTGTGAATATTGTCGCCGTCAACTTCAAGGGCGGCGGACTGGCGGCGGCTGATCTGCAAACCGGCCGGGTGCAACTGTCGTTCTCGGTGTTCCAGACCGGCATGGCGCTGGTCAAGTCTGGTCGCTTGCACGCGTTGGCGATCACCAGCGCAAAGCGCTCACAATTGCTGCCGGAGCTGCCCGCCATCGCGGAATTTGTGCCGGGTTACGAACTGACCGGCTGGCTGGGCCTGTTGGCGCCCACAGGCGCGCCGTCTGCCGTTGTCAACAAATTGAGTGGTGAGGTGAGTGCCATCCTGCGTACGCCTGATGCGCAAGCCCGCCTGCTCGCGCTTGGCGCAGACGCACTGGGCGGCACGCCGGAGCAATTCGCGGCATTTCGCAAAAACGAGTTTGCGAAAATTGCCAAACTGATGTCTCGCATCAACAGCAAACCCGAAAGCAAAAAATGAGCAAAACAGCGAGCGAATCGATAACCGCCAGCCGCCCTGGGTTGTTTGCGCCGATCACCCTCGGCAAGCGCACGCTGCGCAATCGTATCGTGTTTTTGCCGCACGCCACGGGGCAGGGCGCGCAGGGCTTGCCCTCGGAGGGCCACCGCGATTACTTTGCGCGTCGCGCCGAGGGCGGTGTCGGCATGATTATTCAGGAAGCGACGCCCGTGCATCAGGCCAGCTTGAGCCGCCCCACGCACGTGCAGGGTTACGACCCGCGCATCATTGGCCCCGCGCGCAGGATTTCCGATGCCGTGCACAAACATGGCGCGATGATGCTGTGCCAGATCAGCCATCGCGGCCTTGCAGCATTGCCGGTGTTTTCACGCATGCCGGTGTGGGCGCCCAGTCCGTCACGTTCGCCGCACACCGGCGAGATGGCGCACGCGGTCACGCTCGCCGAGATCCGTGAAATCGTCGCTGGTTTCGTGCAGACCGCGAAAAATTTCATGGAAGGCGGCTACGACGGCGTGGAAATTCACTGCACGCATGGGCATTTGCTCAACAGCTTTTTGAATCCGCGCCTGAATTGGCGCAGTGATGCCTATGGCGGTTCAGTGGAAAACCGCCTGCGGCTGGTAGTGGAAGTGCTAGAGGGCTTGCGCACGTTGCCGCTGGGCATCCTTGGCATTCGTTTTGGCGCTGCGGCCTGGAATGCGGGCCCCGATGCAGGTGACCTTGCCACCATTATTCACGCCATCGAACCGTACGTCGATTACATCTCTGTCACCGGCGGCACGCAGGCCACCAAGCATCTGAATATGGCCGATTTTTATTCGCCGCCGGCCTACATGCTTGAACTCGCGCAGCAGGTGAAGCGCATGACCACGCGCCCGGTGATCGCTGCCGGAAGGCTGAACGATCCCGCGTTGGCGGCGAGCGTGATCGAGAGTGGCAGCATTGATCTGGTCGGCCTTGCGCGCGGGCTGATTTGCGACCCGGATTGGGCGGTCAAGGTCAAGCGCCAGGCGGCGGCGGAAATCCGTCCGTGCATTGCCTGCAACACCTGCGTCGATCGCGCCGAATCAGGTGGCCCCATCGGCTGCATTTATAACCCCAGAACCGGTCGCGAGGGCGAAGTCGCCGCGCGGCCCGCATCAGTGGCTACAGGCAAGCGCGTGCTGGTGGTGGGCGGAGGTGCCGCGGGTATGCAGGCCGCGCTGCGGGCGGAAGAACTCGGATTTCAGGTGACGCTCGCCGAGGCCGGCGACAGGCTGGGCGGGCAAATCGCACTTTCAGCTGCCATCCCCGGGCGCGAAGGCTTCCAGCGCATTGGCGAGTATCTGCGCACGGCGATAGCGCGATCACGCGTGGCGGTAAAGCTGAACACACGCATTGCTGTGGGTGCGGCAGAGCTCGCGCAGTACGATGGCGTCATTATCGCGACCGGTGCGTCGCCTGCGCCCCTTGAGGCCAGTGCGAAAATCGCCATCCCGCGCCATTCGGCGGAAGCGCTGCTGCAAGACCCGGCCATGGCGAAGGGCCAACGCGCACTACTCGTCATCGACGACGGACTGACGTCGGGGCCGGGCGCGGCAGAGTTGCTGGCTAAACGCGGTGTCGAAGTGCACGTGGTGCTGGCCGGCGCGGAAGCTGGTGGCGCACTGCCCTACACTAATCGACGTACGCTGATGGATCGGCTGCTGGCGTTGCCGCTTCATTGGCATTTTCACAGCACGTTGCTGGGTGTCGACAAGGCTGGAAACGCCACTCTCGCCACGCGCGGTGCGGGGGAAGTTAAGCTGGAAGGCACCTTTGATTTTGTGGTGCAAACCGTGCAGCGCGGCGCCGACAGCGAACTCATCGCCGCGCTGGAATTAGGTGGTAAGGTAAAGTTCGCGGCAGGCGGTGATTGCGTCGCGCCGCGTAATATTTTTTACGCGGTGCGCGAGGGGTTTGACGCGGCGGATCGGGTGGCGGAGGTAGTTTAGTTTTCGGGTTCAGTAATCGATGCGAGTCGAACAAGTCTCAACTGGTTAGTCTTGAACGAAATAGTGCGAGATATGCTGCAATCTGGCAATCCTATCGAGACCGACTTAAAGTGCGACGATACCAATGGCACTAGCGGACGCATATTTATTTCCTATTCGCGTATTGATCGGGATTTTGCTCAGCTTTTGATTTCTATTTTGTTAAGACTAGGCCATGATGCGTATATAGACGAGAAAGATATCGAACCGGGAGAACCTTGGCAGGATAGATTAAGTAAGCTAATTCTTGGTTCCACGGTGGTGGTTTTTGTACTGACCAAAGATTCAGCAGCTTCTTCGGTATGTCGCTGGGAAGTAGAAGAAGCGGTTAGACTTAAGAAGCGTATATTGCCGGTCGTGCCTCAACGATTTTCTCATTTGGAAGCCCCACGTGAGCTTGCGCGACTTAATTTCATTTTCTTTGACAATGCTGAGGCTATAGATTCATCGGCAATTACCCTTGACAGGGCAATCCGTGTCGACTTGCCGTGGCTACGTGAGCATACACGTCTCGCTGAATTGGCTACCAGTTGGGATCAAAACGGAAGGAGGCAATCTGACTTACTCCGTGGTCCGGCACTAGAGCAGGCCGGTCGTTGGATGATTTCTCGTCCAGACGATGCTCCTGGCATTACAGATTTGCAACGGTTGTTTCTTGCAGAGGGGAGACGCCTTGCGAGATCACGTCAGCGAAATTGGGTATTCGCGCTGACAGGCACTGCCGTTGCATTGCTTTTAGCATCATTTGGTGCAGTCTATGGTGCTTACCGTGATGATGTCGACGCATTTGTAAGATGGTTGTGGCACGGCTTGCCAATGGTGCGACAACATTTCTTACCATTTCGGTTAGTTTCGTCACACGCTGCACGTCCATTCACGCAATTTCGGGAATGCGATAACGATGACTTATGCCCTGAAATGGTTGTGATGCCAGCGCCGACAGGTGGTTTTTCGATCGGGTATCTGGGTGTTGACAGAAAATATTTTCGGTCTGATCAGGAGAAGCGGGCAACAGACATGAGGATTATTCATGCATTTGCAATTGCCCGTACGCCAGTTAGCGAAAGTCAATGGTTCACATGTATACGCTCCGGAATTTGTAGATCTGAGCCAGGAGACATAGGCGCGCCGAGTCTAGATCCAACGAGGCCAATGCGAGGTCTCTCGAAGGCACAAGCAGACCAGTATGCGGAATGGATGTCAAAAGCTACGGGGGCAGTTTATCGACTTCCATCCGAGGTTGAATATGAGTATTCGACTAGGGCCGGTTCTCAAACAATTTTCTCGTGGGGGGACGACTTTGACCCTTCCAAGGTTCATTGTCGATTTGATGGCGATTGTCAGAGTAATGGACTCAGAGACGAGCCAGTTTCTCCAAAGCGGTTTATGGCTAACAAATGGGGACTTTTCAGTACGAATGGAAATGTGTTTCAGTGGATGGCTGATTGCTATACCTCAAATCTTAATCAACTTCCGTCTGATGGACGACCATACACTAAGGAAGGCTGTGCAACATTCACGGTTCGAGGAGGTTCCTTCCTTAGTACGGCGGGTAGTAGTACGTCGTCCTTTCGCATCGACTACACCATGGGAAGTAAGCCCCGCAATTTGGGCGCGAGAGTTGTGCGACTTATGGAAGGCAAGTAACGATTCATTGTGCGTTGTATCCACTTACGAACAGCGTATCTACCTACTTAGTTGGTTCTAACTATTTGTATGGAATCTTAAAAAAGAATGAACTTGAATCCGTATACATTTCACCCCATCCTCGGCGGCGCGCTGCTGCCCCACGCCCCGCAATTCTTCACCCGTCCCGATACCGAAGACGCTGCCAACATTGCGCGGGTGGAAAAGGTGGCTGCTACCATTGGTGAACAGCTTTCGGCATTGAAGCCCGATGTGTGGATCACGATTTCCAACGATCACGCGCAGCAGTTTTTTCTGGATTGCGCGCCGCCGTTTGCGTTGCATGTCGGCGGCGAGGCGCGCGGGCATTTTGCGGGAAAGGATTTTCGCTATGCAATTGCCAGCGAAGTGTCGTTTGCGCTGATCCGCGAGCTGTACCGGCTGGGGTTTGATCCGGCGTTCAGCAGCACGGCAGCGGTGGATTACGCGCTGGGGATTCCGCTCACACATATGGGCGTGAGCGCGGATGTACCGCTGGTGCCGCTGTTTGTGAACGCGTATCTGCCGCCGCAGCCGTCGATGGAGCGCTGTTACGCCTTCGGGCAGGCGATGGCCGCCGCGCTAAGCGCGTTGCAGATACGCGCAGTGGTGATGGCGAGCGGCGGCATGTCGCATTTTCCCGGCACGGATCGCTACGCCAACCCCGATCTCGCGTTCGACAAGGCGGTACTGGAGCCGCTCGCGCGCGGCAATCTGAAATCGCTGATTGGGTTGAACGAACAGCAGCTTGACGACACCGGCAATATTGAATTGCGCTGTTGGGCAGTGGCGGCTGGCCTGCTTGGTGAGCGCAAACCCGATGTGGTGGAGCTAAACCCGAGTTGGCATCACAACTACGCGTCGCTGGGTTTCTGGTCGCCCCCTGTTACTGCGTCAATGCCGCACTATCCTGCGACGCGGCCTGATCTGGTGATGTTGACCACGGCATTGCACGCGCTGGCGAACGATGCCGCCGCGCGGGCAACTTACGCGCGTGATGCCGCAGCGTTTTCCCGGGAGAAGGGCCTCGTGGGTACGCAGGCGGCGTTACTGGCGGTAGGGGATTTCAAGGCCATTACCGCGCTGGGCGTGCATCCGCTGGTGCCGTTTCTGGCGCGGATGCAGATTGAGCGTGAGACAAAAAAGTGAATTAAAACAGATACTTACTTTGTTTGATTAAATCGGCACCGCAATCGCCTCGAACGCCGATTGGCAGTTCGCCAGATCCACGCGTTTTTGCACGATGCGCCATGCATCGCCCTCGCGCCGCAGCCGGTGTGCTTGCCGCCCGGCGAAGATGCGCTGCGTGTCCTGCCGGTATTCGGTCATGATGACGCTGGAGGCGATCACCACTTCGCCCCTAGCGTCGTCGCGCGATTCGATGGTGACGTTGCCGACAAGATGCACGGTGTTCGACGGCGGCGATTGCACGTGAATCAACGGGTGTTCCAGCCGCTCAATGCGCGTTTTCATCAGTTGGCGGTCGTCGTAAAAGAGCGAGGCCTGATTAAACGGGCTTTGCTGATTGGGCACTGCGGGCACCCAGTAGGAGCCGTCTTCGGTGAAAAGATTCATCCATTCGCGAAAGCGGCGCTCATCAAGCAGCCGCGCTTCGTGTATCAGAAACAGCTCGAAGGTTTCGCGCGAGAATGACATGGCGGCGTTGTTTGTGGTTGGCGTATCCATGATTACACGGCACACATATAGTCGCGCCACGCCTGATACTGCGCGCGCACCACCATTTCGTGGGTGGCGAATTCGCTGCTGACGCCATCGGCGGTTTTTTCGGCGCCGAGCCCGCGAGAAATGTCCACCCAATCGGTCAAATCGCTTTGCAGGCCGATTTGCGCTCGGGTGAACGATTCCAGATCATCGGTCTGCACGAAGGACGCCGCCGCGTGCGTGACATTCAGCAAACGGATGTTGCCAAAATTCATTTTGTCGGGGGCGCCGACCAAACGCACCGGGTAAATGTTGACCTCGGTGAGATCGACCGCCAGCGGCTTGATCACGCGCACGTGAATGTTAAGCCCCATGATCGACACATTGGGGTAGATCAGCGTGTTGTGCAGGCGCGGCGTGAGGATTTGCTGCGCGCGTTCGGCGCCGACTTTCGCGGCAAGCGCTTCCTTGTAACGGTTAAACGCGGGGCTCGCGCGCTTGCCGTCATCAAGCGCGGTATTGCTGGTCCAACCGTGGCCGCGGCCCACGGTGAAACTGCGGCGTTTTTTCCATTCGTCGGCAGTGCGGCCGCCTTCCGCCACGACTTTTGTGCCTTTCTCGTCGCCTTCGCGCCGCGCGAACTGTACGCCGTCGCGGCTGACGGTGGAGGCGTGGCTGAACGGTACGTGATACGAGTCGAGCACGTTTTCGACCTGCAGCTTCCAGTTGCCGCGATAGATGTAGCGGTGCATGCCGGCGTCGAAAGCGATTTCGCCCTCGGGTGCACGGTCGACCAGATCGTCAATGTTGCCCTTCATCGGCGCGATGTGTTCTTCGAAGCTCGCGCCGCTTTGCGCCATGCTGGCGAACACGAAGCCGCGGTAAATGCCCACGCGCGGTGCGCCAGCGAGGTCGAACTTGTCCGTATGAAATGCCGGCGAGCAGCCCTCGGGCACCGGCACGCGCAGCAGCTTGCCGTCGGTGCCGAAGGCCCAGCCATGGTAAAGGCAGGTGAACTGCCGGCGATTGCCGCATTTTTCGTTGACCACTTTGGGTCCGCGATGCGTGCAACGGTTAATCAGCACGCGCACGCTGTTGTCGGTGTGGCGGGTGAGGATCACCGGATACTTGCCGAGTTCCGTGGTGATGAAGTCTCCCGGCTTTTTAATCTGGCTTTCGTGCCCGACAAACAGCCACGCACGGCCGAACAGCCGTTCCATTTCCAAGTCGAAAATGGCCGGGTCGGTATAGACCCGGCGGTGCACGCGGCCCGGTTCTATGAGTTGCGACAGGTTGTTGGTAGTGAGTACGGAGTCGAGCATATGGTTTGCCCCTTTCCCTGATTGTCCGCTTCGCTTTCGGTGTCCCGCCATCCCCCAATGGGGAACGGTACTTCGATGCTGGATTGACTAAATCGCTCCCGCAGCCTTGAGCTTTGCCTGTTCGTCTTTCGACACGCCCACCCAGTTCAAAATCTCTTCCGTGTGCTGCCCCGGTTCGGGCGTTTCGCAGCGCAGCTTGCGCGGCATGCCATGAAAGTTAACCGGCGAGGCGACGAATTTTGTGTCGCCGAAAAGTTTGGTTTTCAGCGGCGCGGCCATGCCGATATGTTGCACTTGGGGGTCGGCAAACACCTTGTCCATGGTGTTGATCGGGCCGGCGGGGATGCCTGCAGCCTCGAACACTTCTGTCCAGTGCGCGGCGGTTTGGTGTTGCGTAACTTCGGAAATCGCGGCATTGAGTGCTGGCCGGTCCTGCGTGCGGCCGACAGCGGTTTTCCATTTTTCGTGCGCCTTCCAGTCGGGCTTGCCGATGGCGTCGCAAAAGCGGTCCCACAGCCGGCCAGAACTGGCGGCGATGTTCATATAGCCGTCGCTGGTTTTGAACACGCCGGTGGGCGTAAACGTGGGGTGATCGTTGCCGGTTTGGCCTGGCACTTCACCGCGCACCAGGTAACGTGACGCCTGAAAATCCATCAGGAAGATTTGTGATTCCAGCAGACTCGTGTGCACCCAGCGGCCTTCGCCGGTGCGCGAACGGTCGAACAGCGCCATTGCCACGCCCATTGCCAGAAAACTGCCGGAGCATAAATCCGAAATCGGTATGCCCACGCGCATGGGCCCGTGCCCTGGCTCGCCTGTCACCGACTGCAGACCGCCCATGCCTTGCGCGATTTGATCGACACCGCCGCGCTGGCTGTAGGGGCCGGTCTGGCCAAAGCCGCTGATGCTGCCGTAGACCAGACGCGGGTTCACTTTTTTCAGATCGTCGTAGGCGATCTTCAGGCGGCCTTTCACCGGTGCGCGCATGTTTTCGATCAGCACGTCGGCTTTTTCGACGAGCTTCATGAAAACTTTGTAGCCTTCCTCCGTTTTCAGGTTCAACGTGATCGCACGCTTGTTGCGGTGCAGGTTCTGAAAGTCGCTGCCATTGCGGCGGCCCACGACGTCTTCGCCGCCGGTGGATGGCGGCTCGACACGAATGACATCCGCGCCCCAGTCGGCAAGATGGCGTACGCAGGTGGGGCCGGCGCGCGCTAAGGTCAGATCGAGGACGATGACTCCAGAGAGTGGCAAATGGGGCTGGTCATTGGCGGACATGGATTGCTTCCTTCGGGGGGCAATGGACGATGAGCGGAATTATAGTCTCGGCACGTGCGTTTGCAGCAGCCCGGTTGCCGCCTGGCCGGGATTGCTATACTCGTCCTTTGCATGTTGGGAGGGAACCATGGTGTGTTCCAGGCGGTGGATGGCTGTGCTGGGTGCCGGGGCCGCATTCGCGGGTACGGCAGGTATGCCCGGTGCACAAACCTACCCCGTGCGCCCGATACGCCTGATCGTGCCGTATCCCGCCGCGGGGCCGAACGACATGCTGGCACGGTCGTTCAACGATCCGCTCGGCAAGCGCCTCGGCCAATCGGTGGTGATCGACAATCGCGGCGGCGCGGCGACGGTGATCGGCGCCGAAATCGCCGCCAATGCCGCGCCGGATGGCTACACACTGTTGCTGGCCACGGTGACGACGCTTGCGGTGGCGCCGGCGTTATCCGCGCGGCTGCCGTACAAGCCCGAGGAATTCGTGGCGATTTCGATGCTGGCCGCGCAGCCGTATGCACTGGCGCTGCATCCATCCGTGCCCGCGACCACCATCCCGCAACTGGTGGCGCATGCCAAGGCCAATCCGGGCAAACTGAGCTTTGCTTCTGCTGGGGTTGGCACCAGTGCGCACCTGGCCGGGGAGATGTTCAAACAGATGGCGGGCGTAAACGTGGTGCATGTGCCGTACAAAGGCGGCGGGCCGGCTTTGAATGATTTGCTGGCCGGGCAGGTGGCCTATATGTTCGGCGGCATTTCCGGCCTTGCGCCGCACGCGCAGACGGGTAAGGTGCGTATCCTCGGCGTGTCGTCGGCGAAGCGTTCGGCGTCTGCGCCGGAAATTCCCACAGTGGCGGAAGGCGGCCTGCCGGGTTACAGCACGAACACCTGGAATTCGCTGGTGGCGCCGCGTGGCACACCGGCGGCTATAGCCACGCGGCTCAATGCCGAAGTGAACGTGGTGATGAATTTGCCCGAAGTGAAGGATCGGCTGAAGAAGCAGGGCATCGATCCGGAGCCGGGCACGCAGGCGCAGTTGCTCGCACACGTGAAATCTGAAATTACCCGCTTTGCGGCGCTGATCAAAGCGATTGGCTTGCAGAAGCTGGATTAAAAAAGTCAAATAAAACAGAAGGTAACGTATGGATACCGCTAATCAGAAAGCCACCGTGGTGAAGCTCCGTTTGCCCAACCCCTGTGGTGCGCACGTGCTGGCGCGCGCGTTGAAACGCCATGGCGTCGAGGTCCTGTTCGGGCAGAGCCTGCCGTCAGCACTGCTGTTGGTGATTGCCGAATTCGGCATGCGGCAGATTGCCTATCGCACTGAAAACGCAGGTGGTGCGATGGCCGATGGCTACGCGCGTGTGTCGCAAAAAGTAGCAGTGGTCACCGCGCAAAACGGCCCGGCGGCGGCGTTGCTCGCGCCGGCGCTGGCCGAAGCGTACAAGGCTTCAATACCGATACTCGCCATCGTGCAGGACGTGGGCCGCAATCAGACCGACAAAAACGCGTTTCAGGAGCTTGATCACTTCGACATTTTTCGCGGCTGCGCGAAATGGGTGAAGCGCGTCGCCGAGATGTCGCGCATTGAGGACTACGTCGATATGGCGTTTACCGCCGCCGCGAGTGGCAGGCCGGGGCCAGTGGTGCTGCTGTTCCCTCAGGATTTGTTATTGGAAGCCGCACCGCCTGGGCTGCAGGAACAACGTGCGGTATCGCTCGGCACGTATCCACTGGATCGCAGTATGGCTGATCCGGCGCGTGTGGTTGAAGCGGCCAAGCTGCTGGCCGCGGCGAAGTATCCGCTTATCGTCGCAGGCGGCGGCGTGCATTTGTCGGGCGCACACGAGGTATTGGCGGAGTTGCAGGAAGCTGCGAGCCTGCCGGTGGCGACCACCAGCATGGGCAAAGGGGCGGTCGCGGAAACGCACGCGCTCTCGCTGGGCGTGATTGGCTATTTCATGGGCACGCGTGGCATGGCACGGCACATGCGCGAGCTGGTTGATCGCGCGGATTGCGTGCTGTTCGTCGGCGACCGCACCAACCAGAACGGCACGGATTCGTGGACGCTGTTTCCAAAAGCCGCAAAGTATATTCACATCGATGTCGACAGCCTCGAAGTGGGCCGCAATTACGAAGCGCTGCGGCTGGTGGGAGATGCGAAGATTACGTTGAACGCCTTGAGCGATGCGATGGCGTGCATGGATTTAAGCGTGCGCAAAGCCGCGCGTGCGGAAGTCGAACAGAAAATCGCGGCGGGCAAAAAAGCATTTCAGGCCGAAGCCGATGCAATGCTGGAGTCGGACGCTGTGCCGGTGCGTCCGGAGCGGTTGATGAACGATTTGCGCGGCGTGATGACGAGCAATGCGCATGGCGTGCAAATCGTCACGGATGCCAGCTACTCATCGATCTGGGCGATGAATTACCTGACGGCGGAATATCTCGGCCAGCGTTTCTTGACCGGGCGCGGGCTGGCCGGTTTGGGTTGGGGATTTCCGGCGGCCATTGGTGCAAAAATCGCGTACCCGGAGCGCGAAGTGATTTGCATCACCGGCGACGGCGCCTTTGCCCACATGTGGTCGGAACTCGAAACCGCCGTACGCATGAAAACCAAGGTGATATTAATTCTCCTTAATAATCAGATACTTGGTTATCAGTGGCACGCCGAGGAAGTGATGTACGGCGGCCACACCGATGCCTGCCAGTTTGCGCCGGTGGATCATGCGGCGATTGCACGGGCTTGTGGCTGCGAGGGTGTGCGGATTGAAAAGCCGGCGGATTTCAAGGTGGCGCTGGGGCGGGCGATGCGTTCATCGCAAACGACTTTGATCGATGTGATGATCGATCCCAAGGCTTATCCGCCGATTACGCTCTATGAAGGGAAAATGAGCGCGCCTTGAACCCTGTTCAAGATCGTGCGAGTACGCTCCATGGCCATCGTAATAGTTGTCCGCAAGACTACGCTGCATGCGGCGAATGATGATGCGCGCGATTTGGCGTATTGGTTGTCGCGGCCCATGGCGGAGCGCATCGCCGCGGTCGAAGCATTGCGTCTTCCCGTTGTAGAGGCGCTGCCCCTTGCTCAACAAAGACTTCAAAGAGTTTATCGCGTTACTACGCTCAAACGGGGTTAAGTTCCTCGTGGTGGGGCGCATGCGCTCGCGGCGCACGGCCGCCCGCGCTACACCGGTGAATTGGATGTCTGGATTGAGCCCGACGGTGAGAACATCACGCGACTGATTCGTACGCTGGATGCATTTGGTTTTGCGTCGCTTGGCATTAATGAGAATGACTTCCTCGTGCCCGGCGCGATGGTGCAACTCGGGTATCCGCCCTCCCGCATTGATCTGCTTACAACTATTGATGGCGTTACATTTGAAGAGTGCTACACGGGGCGGATCGAGGTCGATGTTCTGGGGGTTATGCTGCCGGTGATTGCCGTGGATCATTTGATACGCAACAAACTGGCTGCGGGTCGCGCCAAGGACCTTGCTGACGTGGCGCTGCTCAAGCCTCCTTCCGGCGACAAGTAAGACGGCGTGCGGAGCCGCTATGGAACTTCGTTGTTTAAAAGGCGACGACGCGCCGGGGTGAGCCTATCGGCTTCGATAGCGTTGCGCGTCGATAACTACTTGTTTTTAAAGAGTTCTATTCTGCCGCTGTTTCGCGTAACGCCGCTGCCAGCGTGCCAACCAACTCATCAATCTGTGCCTTGCTGATGATCAGTGGTGGCGACAACGCAATGATGTCCCCGGTGGTGCGAATCAGCACGCCTTTTTCATAGCATTTCAAAAATGCCTTGAAGGCACGCTCGGTGGGTTTGCCGGGCTTGGGTTCGAGTTCGATGCCGGCCACCATGCCGATGTTGCGAATGTCGATGACGTTGGGCATTTCGCGTAAGGAATGCACGGCCTGCTCGAAGTAGGGCGCGAGTTCCTTCGCGCGGACGAAGAGGCCTTCTTCTTCGTAAACATCCAGCGTGGCCTCGGCGGCTGCCGTGGCGAGCGGGTGGCCGGAGTAGGTGTAGCCGTGAAAAAGCTCAATGGTGTCGGGCGGCGCGTTGTTTACCACGGCGTCGTAAATGCCCTTGCGTACCGCCACTGCGCCCATCGGCACCATGGCGTTGGTGATGCCCTTGGCCATGGTTACCATGTCGGGCGTTACGCCAAAGGTGTGTGTGCCGAAGGCGTTGCCGGTGCGGCCGAAGCCGGTGATGACTTCATCAAAAATCAACAGCAGATTGTATTTGTCGCAGATTTCGCGCAGGCGCTTCAGATAGCCCTTGGGCGGCACCAGCACGCCGGCGGAACCGGCCATCGGCTCGACGATCACGGCGGCGATGTTGCTGGCATCGTGCAGCGCGATGATACGTGTTTCCAGCTCATCCGCCAGATGCGCGCCCCATTCCGGCTCGCCGCGCGAGAAGGCGTTTTCCTTAAGGTTGTGGGTGTGCGGCAGATGATCGACGCGCGGTAGCAGGCTGCCGTACATTTTGCGGTTGGCAGGCATGCCACCGACGGAAATGCCGCCGAACCCCACGCCGTGATAGCCGCGTTCGCGCCCAATGAACACATTGCGGTGGCCTTCGCCGCGCGCGCGGTGATAAGCGAGCGCAATTTTAAGCGCCGTGTCAACCGCCTCGGATCCGGAGTTGCAAAAGAACACATGGTCGATGTCGCCCGGCAGCATGGCCGCTACGCGTGTGGCCACGCGAAACGAGCCGGGATGTCCCATCTGGAAACCGGGCGCGTAGTCCATGGTCTCGGCCTGCTTCTTGACGGCCTCAACGATTTTCGCACGGCAGTGGCCGGCGTTGGCGCACCACAGGCCGGAGGTGCCGTCGAGCACCTGACGGCCATCGTCGGTGACGTAGTGCATGTCCTTCGCGCCGACGAACAGCCGTGGCGCCGCCTTGAAGGCGCGATTGGGTGTGAAGGGCATCCAGTGGGCGTTGAGGGACAGTTCGCGCGGGTCGTTGGGGGGCATGATGGTGGGTCTTGCGTAGGGTTATTGAGATAGCCGCTGCTTCAGACGCGGAAACACTTTGAGGGCGTTGCCGCTAAAGATTTTAGCGCGCGAGTCGGCGGCGATGCCGGCCGCTTCGATATAGCGCTTGGTGTCGTCAAAATGGTAGCCGGTGGTCGGGTCGATGCCCTTGACTGCGCCGACGATCTCGGAGGCGAACAACACGTTGTCGTGCGGAATCACGTTCAGCAGCAAATCGATGCCCGGCTGGTGATAAACGCAGGTGTCGAAGTAAACGTTTTTGAGCAGGTCAGTTGCCGGCGGGCGGCCCATGTCCTGCGCGAGGCCGCGGTAACGGCCCCAGTGATACGGCACCGCGCCGCCGCCGTGTGGAATGATCAGCCGCAACGTGGGGAAATCCTTGAATAGATCCGCCAGGATGAATTGCATGAAGGCCGTGGTGTCGCCGTTGATGTAGTGCGCGCCCGTACCCTGAAAATTCGGATTGCACGACATGCTCACATGCACCATGCCCGGCACGTCGAGTTCGACCATTGCTTCGTAGAGCGGATACCAGCTTTTGTCGGTGATCGGCTTGCCTGTCCAGTAGCCGTCCGTTGGATCGGGGTTGATGTTGCAGCCGATAAAGCCCAACTCGTTCACACAGCGTTTCAGTTCCGACACGCAGTTGGCCGGCGTCACGCCGGGGGATTGCGGCAACTGACACACGCCAACAAAATTTTTCGGGTAGAGCGTGCATACGCGGTGAATCATGTCGTTGCACGCCTGCGTCCAGTGTTTGCTGGTGGTTTCGTCACCGATGTGATGCGCCATGCCGCCCGCCTGCGGCGAAAAAATCGTCAGATCGACGCCGCGTTCGCGCTGGATGCGCAACTGGTTTTTCTCAATGGTTTCGCGTACTTCGTCGTCGCTGACTTTGAGGTTGGGTGCGGCGGCGGGTTTTTTCGCGTCGAGCGCGGCGATCTGTTGATCGCGGTAGTCGCGCAAAGCTTTGGGCGCGGTGGTGTAGTGGCCGTGGCAGTCGATAATCATAAAAATATGAATTAAATCAGATATTTAGTAAATTTGACGCAGATGAACGCAGATTTTCGCAGATTCTTTGCGGTTAATCCGCGTTCTTCTGCGTAAATTTGCGTCCTGGGTTTTGACGTTCAGGCGTTTTAACGTTCAGGCGCTTGCAACCACATACCCCGATGGCGTGCCGACCACCGTGGTGCGCTCCATGTGACGGCGTTCGTTCTGATCAAAATCCCCAAGCGCCATGTGCAGGGTGCAGCGGTTGTCCCACATCACGATGTCGTTCTCGCGCCACTGATGGCGGTAAACGAACTCCGGTTTGGTTGAATGGCAGTTGAGATATTCGATCAACGGTTTACTTTCATCCTCGGTCATGCCGTCAAAGCGTTTCACTTTTTCGCCGAGATAGATTGCCTTGCGCCCCGTTTCCGGATGCACGCGTACGACCGGGTGCGCGACCGGCGGGCTGATTTTCTTTTGTTCTGCCACGTGCGCCTGATCGGCGGCGGTGCTGTCGAGTTTGCGCCCGCCCGAAAAATGGATGCCGTGCAGATGGGCGATGAGCTTTTGCATGCCGGGCGACAACGCGTCGTAAGCCATGGCCGTGTTGGCGAACAGGGTGTCGCCGCCGACACCGGGGATTTTCCAGCAACGCAGCAGCGAGCCCAGCGATGGTTCCAGCGTATGCGACATATCCGTGTGCCAGCGCCGGCCCGTGTACCGCGACACCGACGGTGTCCCGTCGGGCTGCGGCTCGTTGGTCACCAGCATCAGTTCCGGAATCGTCGGATGGCGGTCGCTGGGGAAGGCATCGTGCCGGTCGAGTTCGCCAAAGCGGCGGCTGAATGCCAGATGTTGTTCGCGCGTGATGTTCTGATTGCGGAACAGCAGCACACCATAATCGAGAAATGCGCGATGAATTTCGCCAAAGGCGGATTCGCTCATCGGCGCCGTGACGTCGATGTCGCAGACTTCAGCGCCGAGACCGTGGGAGAGTTTGCGGAGTTTGAACGTCATGGCGACCTCTTTGGAGAACGATCAGCAATCGATCATTGTAAGGGCGATTATCCCCGTGTCGGCCAAGCCGCCGCGTGCGACCCGCGTGGTGCGGGCGGCCGTACCCAGCGTCCCGGTGTTTCGGACAACTTTACCGCCGGCGCCAAGTGGGTGACGCGGCCCCACGGTGAATCAGTTTCCATCAGCAGCGGCTTCAATACCTCTGGCGGAAACTCCGCCGGCAGGTTTTGATACTGAGCAGGGGTGAATCGCGGAAGTTTGCGGAACCATTCCCCCGATCCTGCCAACGAAGTACGCACCAGCCAACTGCCGCCGACGGTCGCCCGCCGGTGCAGCGCCACCATGGTGGCGAAAGCCAGCACATACCCGGCGATGTAGTCATGCGGCGAGCCGGGCAGGAAGGCGGGCTTTTCATTGTTCGGACGCCACGCCATGCCATTGAACGACTGCACCACG